>NZ_JBSSNH010000002.1:0-731027 GCF_053839645.1 Oceanobacillus sp. M60
ATAAGAAATGACATAGGTTCATAAGGTTTTCCTTTTACAGTCGGAAGACTAAAACCTTAAATATAATATACAAGGAGGATACAACGAATGATTAACGTTTTATTTGTCGATGATCATGAAATGGTACGAATCGGCGTATCTGCATATCTTTCTTCACAGCCGGATATTGAGGTAGTTGCAGAAGCAGATGACGGCTCCCGCGCAATTGAACTGGCATTAGAGCTCCGCCCGGATATTATCTTAATGGACCTTGTGATGAAGGAAATGGACGGAATCGAAGCAACGAAGAAAATAATTGAATCCTGGCCTGAGGCGAAGATTATAATCGTTACCAGCTTTTTAGATGACGAGAAAGTGTATCCTGCATTGGAAGCGGGAGCTACAAGCTATATGTTGAAAACATCGAAAGCCAGTGAAATTGCCAAAGCGATTCGTGCCACCTACGAAGGGCAGTCTATTCTGGAGCCGGAAGTCACCGGGAAAATTATGAACCGTATGCGCACAAAGCAGGAGACAGTTTTACATGAGCAATTAACAGAGCGGGAAAAGGAAATTCTATTGCTAATGACAAAAGGAAAAGCAAACCAGGAAATTGCCGATGAATTATTTATTGCTTTAAAAACGGTAAAGGTTCATGTCAGCAATATCTTAGGAAAGTTAGAGGTGCAAGATCGGACTCAGGCTGTGATTTATGCATTTCAGAATAAGCTGGTGGAATAATTTGCGTACTGAGAGTAGGGCGTAATGAAGGTAAAGGGGATATTATGATAAAACAAGAAACAACGGACGCTTTTATAAAAGAGAATGAGGATGCTTTATTTCAAGATAGTGATGAAAGTTCTCTAAGAGAAAAAAGTATGGAAGAAATATTAATTGCACGATCGCAATATCCTGTTGAATCGAAGGAATGGGAACGTTTAAATAAGATAAAATCAGACGTTTTACAAAAGAATAAACCGAGTACAAAAGAAAAAATTTTATATTTCAAAGAAACGGATTTAGAAAGAATTCCATTAGGATTCAGCAAAGCAAAGCATTTGCCTCTCATGGATTATAGAATTGCAGAACGCAGTTTACTAGAGTACCATCCAAGTCAACGCCATCCAATTCCCTATGTTATTGTCCGGTATAACGGGGAATATTTCTTTATTTTGCGGGGAGCAAATGTCGGAGAAAGCAGATTAGCTGGAAGAAAAGGGCTATTAGGAGGGCACGTTGGAGAAAAAGATGCAGTGCCTGGAAATATTCAGCTTTCTATTGAGAATGGGCTTTGGCGCGAATTGGAAGAAGAAGCGGGAATAAAAGCAGAAATGGTTAAAAAGCTGGAAATGAAAGGTATTATCAAATCGAATGATGGTGTGGATAGTGACCATCTGGGGATTGTTTATGAAATCGTGTTAAATCATAAAGATATTCAGTCAGAGGAAGAGGAGCTTACAGGGCTATGGATGACAAAAACCGAACTGAAACAACATTTAGATACGCTGGAGTCATGGTCAAAAATAGTTGTTTCCAATCTTATTATTTGCAATTAGATCTGCTTTTTTAATAGTTATTTAACCATAAATGAAAGGATATATGCTTTTTATAAAAGTATATCCTTTTTTAGCTGCGATATAGATTTGCTGTCTGAATATTAGATGTATAGCTGATGTATTAATCAGAAACCTAAAGAATTATGTTTCAGAATAGAGTCTTAATAAAAATGGAGGGAAATATGAAAGTAATCATTTACGTGTAAGATGGCATAACCATGCTTGATGCCATAGGTCCTTATGAGGTTTTAAGGAATATGGACGATACAGAAGTATATTTTGTTGCGGAAAAAAGGGGAGAAATAAAAGCAGATTCAGGTTTTGTTGATATTAATGTGAAATATAGTATCGGCGAAATGAAAAGTGCGGATATTTTAGTAATACCAGGTTCAACAATTGGATTTATGAAAGAGATGAAAAATAATCGAGTGTTGAAATAGATAAAGGAAGTAGACAAAACCACAAGCTGGACGACGTCTGTTTGTACAGGATCCATGCTGTTGGCTGCAGCTGGGTTGCTCGCTGGGTTAAAAGTAACCTCTCGTTGGAAGCCAATCAATCTACTAAGTGAGTATGGAGCTGTTCCTGTTAGAGAACGAATCGTGGAGCAAGAAAAATATATTACTGCTGCGGGTGTGTCGGCAGGGATAGATATGACTTTGTATTTATCGGAGAAAATAGCTGGAGAAGAGGAAACCAAAGCGATTCAATTAGCAATTGAATATGATCCGCAACCGATATTTAATGCTGGTAATTATTCTAATGCGGAAGAAAAGATTAAAAACATAGCTGGGGCGAAATTAACGAAAGACGCAAAAAAAGGGATTGGATTACTAGGCATGACAAAACATTCCAAAAGTATCCTTAAAATGATGAAATAAATGCGAAATACAACTCATGTAATGTAAACTCTAGTATAAAGGTATTAAAATTACTAGGTTAGGAGGAGATAATTTGGAGCTGAAAAACATGGACCTGGAAGAACGGATGAAATTTTATCATGTTCCTAGCTTGAATATAACAGTGCTTGAAAACGGTCAAATCAACAGAACGGAAAATAAAGGCCAGCTGGAAGGTGGAGGAAACAGAAAAGTGAATGATGATTCGGTATTTAATGCTTGTTCTATCAGCAAGTTCTTAACAGGATTCCTTGCTGTAAAACTGGCAGAGGAAGGAATGCTTCATTTGGATGAGGATGTAAATGAGCGATAAGCAATCTGATTCAAAACAGTATGAACCATAATGAGGATGGCTGTACCATTTATCTGTCTATTGCTATAAGAGAAAGTAAATGTATTATTTCGGTTGAGGATAATGGTAAGGGTACAACAGAGGAACAAATTCAACATTTAAACAATACACCGCACTATATGCTTGAGAGCAATCGTTCTGGTGAGCTTAGGCATGGGTTAGGGCTCTTGATTGTGAAACAGATTATTTCTTCCCATGGGGGAGAGACAGTGATTAAACAGAGCAGGTATGGCGGTTTGGAGGTACGGATAATATTGCCGACAGCTGAATGTTAGAGATAGACTATTTTTCGTTGCCAGCTTTTGTTATAATCAATCTGTAAAATTATATTTGGAGGTAATTGCCATGGGAATTACATCTATTGCAGTTGTAGATAAGCGTCTGTTCTTCTAAAAAATTGATAGAGGAGGGCAGGCATGGGGATTTGCAGCATTGCTGTTGTTAAAAACGTTCATTATAAACCAAGAAAAATACAAAATGGTTATAATGAACAGTAAATAAAGTTTGTTATAACCAATGGGATAGAGGGTTATAATGAACAGAATAAATCCAAAAGACAGTCAAAATTTTATTACGTCGAAAAAGCATATTCATGAGATATTATCTCGAACAAATATTAATAAACAGGATACCGTTATTGAAATTGGTTCAGGGAGAGGTCATTTCACAAGAGAGCTTGTGAAGATATGTGATTTTATTACTGCTGTTGAAATAGATCCTAAATTTGTATCTATGACGCAAAAGTCTATCAATCGTTCTGAAAATGTCCAGGTTGTCCATGCAAATATATTAAATTATAGGTTTCCAAAAGGAAATCAGCCGTATAAAATTTACGGAAATATTCCTTACAATATAAGTACAAAAATAATAAAAAAGATTGTATTTGAAAGTGCTGCCGAGTTCTGCTTTCTGATTGTGGAAGAAGGGTTTGCGAAGCGGCTGACAGATTATCGAAGGGCTTTAGGATTATTCATATTTCCTGAGGTTGATATAAAGGTTTTAAGAAGAATTCCTAGAGATTATTTTCATCCCAAACCCAAAGTTGATTCTGTTTTTATTCAACTTACAAGAAAAGAATCTGAAATTCAATCCAGGGACAAAGATTTGTATCAACATTTTGTATATAAATGGGTAAATAAAGAATATCAAAAGCTATTTACAAAAAATCAGTTTAACAAGGCCTTGAAGCATGCTCAAATAACAAATTTAGATTGTTTAACAGGCGAGCAGGTGTTATCCATGTTTTATAGTTATAAATTATTCTTGAATTAAATAAAAAGGAATAAAGAAGGGAAAGCATTCAGAAGAAAATCTTTTGAATGCTTTTCTCTATATCACAAAAGGAATAATTATTAATCAAATTAAACCCTTCCAATCGGAAATGCTATGTCAAAATGGATTTGATCTCCTTTTAACGCTGCCGTTATCCCCCCATCCATTGCTTGAATCAGCGTATCTGTTATATAAAGACCTAACCCAAGATGCCCCTCAGCATTGTGCCCTTCTTCCGTATAAAACCGTTCAAAAATGCGATCGATATCCGTTTTATTTAGACGGGCTCCATCATTTACTATGTGTATTTTAAAATAGGCAGCGTCAACACTAATTTTAATCAATAGAAAATCTCTCATATGTCGATAGGCATTATTTAGAATATTTTGCAGCGCCCGGTCCAATTGATAAACATCGATACTGATACTGGAATCATCCTTACTGTCAATATGATTTTCTAATTGGGCATGTCTATCCATTGTCTGGCATTCTACAAGAATATTATCCAGCCAGTCCACGGCCCATTCATAGCAGTTAATCGGTTGTGTTTCCAAATGAACCGTTTCGGGCGTTTCATAGCTTAAGTTTAATTGATTGGAAAGGTCACTTAATACATGTATCTTTTTTTGAATGACCTGTAAATATCGCTGTTCTTCCTCCGGGCTCTCCGCAATATTATCCTGTAATGCTTCAATATAAGCAGAAATCGAAGCGATTGGTGTTTTTAAATCATGGGAAATACTGTCTATAAAATGTTTACGCTCCTTTTCGAAGGTTTGCTGCTGCTGCTCTTGCAGATGTAATGTGTTTCTCATCTGATCAAAAGCAGTGATAAAGCGTCCAAATTCATCGTCTTTTTTGTAGGAGATTCGATGTGATAAATTCCCTTGAGATATTTTTTGAGCTTCCGCAGCCAAAATGGAGAGAGGAGCGATCATTCGTTTTCTCACATAGGCAATCATCCAAACAGAGAATAGAAAAAAGGGCAGGGTCGTTATCAGGATAATAATGAAAATAATATTTGACTGCACCATCATAAAAGCAATCAGCAGCGGAAAACAGGCTGTAACGATACACATCCAAATAAGTTCTTTTACAATACGCTGCTTCATTGTATTTCACCGTCGAAACGGTAGCCTATTCCGCGTAAAGTAGTGATGTATCTGCTGTTCCCCAGCTTTTCTCTGATTTTTTGTACATGAATGGTAACGGTGTTGATATCTCCATATTCATGTATTCCCCAAACATTGTCATAGAGCTGTTCTTTACGGAAAGCCTGATTGGGAGACTGTGCTAAGAATACCAGCAAATCAAATTCTTTCATGGTCAGATTAACAATCGCTCCATCCTTTGTTACATTTCTCGAAGACCGGTCAATCATGACATCATCAAATGCGATGATGTTACTTGAAACAGGGGAGGATGCAGTATAATCATAGCGCCTGAATAATGCCTCTACCCGTGCAACAAGTTCTTTAATCGAAAATGGTTTCGTAATGTAATCATCTGCCCCGATTTTTAAACCAAGCACCCGGTCTACCTCTGCTTCCTTTGCACTGATAATAATAACTGGTAATACAGAGAAGGCTCTTATCTGCTTTAATATTTCCAGTCCATCCATTTCAGGCAGCATTAAATCTAATAGAATCATATCCGGTCGATATTGTTTTATGGTGCTTAGAGCCTTATCCCCTTGTCTGCAAATTACTGCATCATAATTTTCCCGGGATAAATAATTCTCTATCATTTTTGCTAAATCAGTATCATCTTCAACAATAAGTATTTTTTTCTGATTCATCGGTACCTCCTAAATGAAAAGGTCTTGTTTACGGAATATCTTTATTGTACCAATAAATAATAAAAGGGTGAATATGACATAGCTGCCAATCGAAATGAATGCCGTTAACAAGCTTTCTGAAATAAGATCGTCTAAGCTGACTACATACATCGTTGGAAAATGTGCTGAAATAGCTGGATCAAAACCTTCTACTAATATTTGCAGGAGTACAAGTCCTAGTCCCGTGCCAATAGTGACTGTTTCTTTTCCAGAAAGGGTAATGACAAAAGACAATAGAGCTGAAAATAGGAAAAGAGAAAGAAAAGCTCCCAAGAAAAGATAGAAGATGTTGAAGTAATTTAATTCCATTCCTGCTGCAGCCGAACCGATTACTATCCAACTTGTTATAACATGTGTCAATAAAATAAATACGCCTAATATTGTTGCAGTCATTATTTTTGATAAATAGTAATCGCTGCGGTTGGATGATTTCGGAATAATATTTTTAAATGTTTGCGAATGATAATCTGTTGAAAGCAAATCGGCTATCAAATAAGCACAGAGTAACCAAAAGAATTGTCTAAAGTTTTCAAATGAATGGATTAAAATATCTTCTTCTATCTTTACATTAACAGCAGTGTAAATAGTTAATCCTGCTGTCAATAAAATGGTAAGTAATATCAATAACCGATATTTCCGATTATAGATGATATAAAATACATCGTGCTTTAATTGTTGCATCCTATACGTCCCCCTTATACATACAGATCTTGCTTTTTAAATAGATAATATCCAGCTGTTCCAATCACCAATAGATAAGCGATAAGTACACCAAAGCTAGTGACACTATAGGAAAAGGACTTTTCAAATAGATTAATGTGGAAAAATAATAAGTGTTCATAAATCGCATATTGTTTTACTTGATCATAAATAATGATATATTGTCCGACGAGTGTAGATATTCCCATCAGCATTGCTAACGTAGAAATCCGCTGAATAAACTGTGAAAGCAATAACGCGATTAATCCAAAAATGAAATAAGCAAAACCAAAAGCTAATCCGGCTAAAAGCGTAACACCTACACCGTGCCATCCGCTTGTAACCACGGAGTAAAAAACAAACGTATCTCCCCATCCAAAGAAAGAAATACCAACCACATAACCAATAAAAAGCATGATGGATGTTAAAAGAAGCGAAAATAAAAGGATGGATAAAATTCTTGAAAGATAATATTGAAATCTGGAAACAGAACGTAATAAAACAAATTTGATGGTACCCTTATTTCGTTCCTGTATGAGAACTTCTCCTACATAAATCGCTATAAAAACAGCTGTAAATGTTAAACTGGATTGAAGCATTTCCACAGGGAATGATTGGCCATACCCAGCAACTACGGTAGAATCCGCACCATAAACATGAAAAAGGATGCCTGTTAAAACATACATTGCCGTAAAAATAAGGGTATAGACAAGCAGCATTTTGGAAGTCAGCGTACGTTTGAACTCGAATGAGGTCAGTGTCCATATATTCTTCATTACGTTAACTTCTCCTTTATACATGCAAAAAATAAATCTTCTAAATTAGTGACCTGATAGACTCCTGACAATTCGGAGATATCTCCTTCTTCGACGATTTTCCCACCTTGAATAAATGCTGCTTTATGACATAAATCCTCCATTTCCCGCAGCATATGGCTGGAAATCAGAAATGTAATCTTCTCTTTTTCTGCCAAATGCTTAATTAATGTTTTCATTTCCCGAAGGCCCATTGGATCAACGCCATTCGTTGGCTCATCCAGTATTATTAAGCTGGGATAGCACAATAAGGCATTAGCAATTCCCAGACGCTGCTTCATTCCTAAAGAAAATGTTTTCACCTTGTTATCCATAGCTTCTTTTAAATCAACAATGGATAAAACTTCATTGATTCTTGTTTTTGGCACGTTGACGGCAGCTAATTTAGCACTCAGGTTTAAATTCTGTTTAGCAGTGAGATGAAGATAAAAAGCAGGGTTTTCGATAATACTTCCTACTCTGGAAAGGGCTAAAACAGAATCATTCTTTATGGAATGCCCGTCGATAAATATGTCGCCAGAATCAGGGAATATCAAACGGGTAATCATTCGTAATGTTGTTGTTTTACCAGCACCGTTTGGCCCGAGAAATCCGTAGATATCTCCTTTTTGAATCGAAAAATGAATATGATCGATTACGGTTTGCCCGCTAATTTTTTTGCTTAGATTTTTAATTTCTAAAATAGGTTTCTCATTATTTTCTTGTACCATGTACTCAGCTCCTTTTCGGTAATTTAAAGAATAGCAAAGCAAAATAAGCTGCGCATATAGTTAACATAAAGTTTTGATAAAGTATGATTTCACTGGGGGATGGGGAGTGTTCTTGTGATAGCGGTAATTTATCGTAGTGTAACTGACTGGGAGTGGGACAGCGATTACTTGTCCCATCAAAAAAGTCGCTAGTTTGTCTTATTGCTATCTACATGTATCAAATATAATTTTCATCTCGAATGGAATTTTTATTTAAAAAACAATTAGAATTCTGCCTGGTTTCATTTGTTTCTGTTATGATTGGTTGTAATAAAACAGCTTTAAAATATATCTAACGGACGGTTTATTTGTGTAAAGAATGAATTTGTCTATCTAATACGTGAAAGGGTGTGGCGGGATTAATGGAAAGAGTACTCGGTACTTATTTTGTAAATGGTCAAACAATCGAATATTCAATTACTGGAAAGGAGGGTACACCGATTCTCGTAATGCATGGCGGGCACTCTAACTGCTATGAGGAATTTGGGTATAAGCCGCTGGTTAAGAGCGGGTTCATGCTAATTACACCATCAAGAGCAGGATATGGAATGACGTCAAAAGAAATTGGAGAAAATTTATCCAAAGCCAGTGATTATTATGTAAAGTTATTAGATTACTTGAAAATTGACAAAGTACATCTGCTTGCTATCTCAGCTGGCGGTCCGAGCGGTCTTTATTTTGCAACTCGCTATCCTGAGAGAGTTAAAACATTAACTTTACAAAGCGCTGTTACTAAAGAATGGCTGACACCAGAAGATAAAATATATAAGGCAGCACAGATTTTATTTCGTCCTGCTATGGAAAAAGTAACATGGAAATTGGTTTCCAATATGAGTAATATTTTTCCGGAATTTATGTTTAAGCAGATGATACCTACCTTTAGTAATCTTTCATATAAAGAAATAAAAAACAGCGTGTTGGACAAAGATATCGATGAAATCCAAAGAATGAGCAAACGCCAACGATCGGGCTATGGATTTTTAATAGATTTATCTCAAACAAAGGAAATTACCTCTAAAAACCTGCAGGCTATTTCCTGTCCAACGCTTATCATGCATAGTGAATATGACAGCTCTGTTCCATTAGAGCATGCTTATTATGCGGATCAACAAATACGAGATTCTGAATTATGTATACTTGATACGTGGGGGCACTTAATATGGCTTGGACGTGAATCTGATAAAGTAAATGAAAGGCTTGTGAAATTTCTTAATAAATTCACTTTATAAAATTCAGACGAGGAGGATAAAGAAAATGCAAAATAGAAGGGAAGGAGCTATAAGAAGAAAAGCTCAAACAGTAAATTGAGCTTTTTTTCTTATAGTGATAGAAACTTATATTTCAAATTTAAAGGAGCTTGAGAACGTGGTTAGCGGGCACCGCCGCCTCCGCCTCCGCCTGCTCCAGCGCCGCCCCCGACGCCGGTGGCACCACCGCTGCCGCCTGCCGCAGTAGCAGCTGAAGTGCTGGAATGAAATCCGCCGCTGGCTAACCCGGTGGTCCAGCTTGCACGGGTGTAGTAAGTTCCATACCAGAATTGCAGGTATACCTGGTCCTCTTCGTATCTATCTTCAGGGACTAAATTCTCTAGTTTTTTAGACACTTTATCGCTTTTACCTAGTAAAGCACTCCATAGCATCATATCTTTCAAGGAAAGTGGCTTGGAAGCATTTGAAAATTGATTGATATCTGATTCCTTCAAATAATTATCAAACTGAATTAAACGATCCGCTAGTTGTTCTCCCTCTTTACTTGATACCGTAATAGATTGTAAAAATCCAAACACCTTTATTTCTTCAAAAGAGAACAATCCTTGCTGCTCCAGATAGGCTTCGGAATAGTCTTTGAGATAATCGGCAACAGTGCTGACTTCCTTCGCATGCTCTTTACCCCATTTCTGGATGGCATTATCTGTGACGACGCCATTCCTGTCTGCAGCATCCAAGAGCATGGTCCACAACGCCATTTCATACGTTCCCTCATAGGATTCATCTTCTATTTGGTTCGTAAGCTCACTAAAGGTTAACGGGTGTTTATTACGTTCATTTTCCATATCGTTGATGGTAAGGGTCGTTCGATATTTTTTTCCAAACACCTTGCTTTCTTCTTCTGCTTCCATCGAGATGTTCTCATTCACAGACCATTTCAGCAGATAAGCTTGGAAGATATCTTCAAAATATCCAAGGTTCATCTGCGTTAAAAGGGCGCTTAAACCTGCATAGTCTTCTCCATCGAAAGGCACGGCTGCATACGTTTTTCCTTTATTTTCCGCTATCCGTTTATGGATAGGCTTCATCGCGCCGGCTTCTTTTTTTACTTGATTTGTTTTACGGACAAAGAAGAAGGTTCCAATACCGATTAATAAAGAAAAACCAACGGCTGCGCTAACGATGATAACAATTAGCGTAGAATTGTCACTTGAATTATAAGTTGACCCATCCATTGCTTCTTCTTGCTGCTCAGATAAGGTCATGTCTACTGTTCGTTCAGCTTGGAAGAAATCAGCCGGAAATTGTGTTAAAACAATTACATCTCCATCGGCTTCACCATTTGACTCCCATACAATACGATCGCCTTCCAGCTGTATATCTCCATCAAAACCAAATCCCCAGAAATTAACGTTCTCCTGTGTAAATGGTTGAAATCCAGAGATTTCAACTGTCAAATTTTGCGCAGGAATATCGGAGAAGGTATCGAAGTTCCAGAGCATAGCCTGACCATCCTCTAAATTACGTACAAGATCAGATAATGTATAGGTTACTGTATACGTATTTTCTCCGTATTCCCCAATTCCCCAAACTAATTCAACTCCATCATCTGTAGATACTGTTCCATATTTTCCTGCCTTTTCTTCCCGTGAATCATCAGAGTCCCAATCGGGCTCTTTTGTAAACCCTTCAACTGAAAAATCCAGTATCTCTGACTCGTCAAGGTTGACCATATTGATGAAAAGCTCGGTACCTTCATCCATATTCATTTGACGATGTTCTGTCACAACGCCTGAACCATCCTCCTGCAATTCTACTTCAATATGTAAATCGCTCATTTCATTTTCAGCAAATGCTGTGAGTGTAAGTACCATGTTCATTGAGGTTGCCATCGTCAAGGCAGCAACTATCTTCATCCATTTATTCATTTGTGTCCATCGCTCCCTCTATTCATTATAATGCAGTCTTTGTGAATGATTTTATTATGTTTACCCAATTTAAAGCACTGCTAATCAGAAATTTATCTTTACTTATAGTGTAGCAGATAATAACTTTAAATGGGATATACGTGGGGCGGCGGAGTGTTTAAATCAGAGAATGACGAATCGGAGAAAGAGGTAAAAAATAATTATAATCGTTTTCCCCCTTGTTCAGAAGGGGCAATATATGAGTTAATAAGGGTGTCGGACCGATAGAATATCGGAAAGGAGGCTGATTGAAATTGATCACAAAACATGAGGTGATTTCCGCATAGCGGAATCATAAAAGACGGGGCCGCATTTATGTTGCGGTCTCCTTTTCTTTCCTAAACTAATGTATACTAAAAGTGAAAAGGCTTACGTAAAATAAAATCAAATGAAAGGAGTTTTTAATGATGAATAAAAAATTAATGCATGTCCGGACCATACATCTTGATAGAAAGGATGTTCCAGCTTGTCATATAAAAATGGAAAAGAGGTGCTTCCACCTCATTTGTTGAAGGAGCTTCAGAAATATATTCAAGGAGAGCTTGTTTATATTCCAAAGCAAACCAACCGGCGGGCGGGATGGGGAGAAGCGAATGGATCACGTCTTGCCCTGGCTGAGAGAAATGAAGAGATTTACCGATTATATGAAGAAGGCTATTCATTTGAGGAATTGGAGCAAATCTATAATCTGTCGATGGATAGTATTCGTAAAATCATCTATAAAACACGTGAGCACCAAAATGACGTAAAACAATAATCAGGCGTGTTTACATCTATAGGGATTGAGACCAATCCCCTTTAATTAAAAGAGTGGCGTTCGCTAACGTCTTAGTGAGCCACTCTTTATTACTGTATAAAAATCCCCGCCCCCGAATGAAGATTCGTTTCAAAAATATTCATATCGATACGTATATTCCTGCTAAGGAAGGCTTTTAATTTTTTTCATGAATTCTTTGAGCTCTTGCCCAGAATGAATATGAATGAAATGAAGCTGCTCCTGGTATTTAATCTTTAATGACTTTATCTGAGAATCATTTTCTTTCTTATAATTCCAAACAAAACGCAGGAAAGAAAAATCCAGCCTATCTGGATTCCCATGCGGATTTTTCTTTCTTTTGTTTTTTACATAGCGCTTGAGTATACGATAGCAACAGATGCTGCGGGGGAAATCTAACCAAATAACCATATCTGCACATTCCATTCGCAAGGCTAACGTTCTGGCATAATTCCCGTCCATAATCCATTCCTTTTTTTGAATTTCTTCTTTTAGTTTAGCATCAAAAGTTGCTTGAGGGGCGGTGGTATTATCGTCGATCCATTGAATGCTGTCTAAATGTACCAAGGGGATATTTCTTATTTGAGCAATTTGAGCGGATAATGTCGATTTACCTGCGCCAGGACAGCCAATGACCATGATTCGATTGGCAATGGACTTATTTTCTTCCATTTTCTTTCCCTCCAGTCTTTTCAATAAGCAATATCATCACAAGAACATCACTGGTTTAAAAATGTATACTAATATTTGATGCTGTTGAGCTGCCTACAATAGAAAAGGGGGTAAGCACAACCTTCTCTTTATTAAAATATATCATTGCTTATTCCATCGTAGCACGTTTGATCTAAAAGACAGCCCCCATTTTCAGTTGTCCAAAAAAACATTAAAAATCCAAAATGAATGTCATTTGATGATTGAAAAACGAAAAACATTGCATACAAATCCCCATTTCGCAGGCAGTTTTTGCAGGAGAAATTCTATTTTACCGTTTTGCCTTCCACATACAAAACCGCTATGATGAAAACAAATTTATTATTACTTGGAGATGTGATAAAATAATGCTAAACACAGTCAAAGAAAATACAAACAGTTATCGCGTAAATCATCCCGATTATGATGGGCTTTGGAAGAATTTGATTGAAGAACTTTTTCAAGAATTTATGGCCTTTTTTGCACCGGATTTGTATCCGGAAATTGATTTTGAGCAGGGAGTGGACTTCAAAAACCTGGAGCTTTTTCAGCTTGTGATGAAATCCAAAAAAGGGACCAAGTATTCAGATAAAATTGTTAAAGTGCAGTTGAAAAATGGAGAGGAAAAATATATCTTCATTCATATCGAAGTGCAGGCGGTCGGGAAAAAAGAATTTGCAGAACGCATGTTTAAATATTTTTACCGGATTTACGACAAAACGAAAACAATTCACCAGATTTATTCCATCGCTCTATTGACGGATGCCAGTCAGAAAGATCATCAAGATACATTCTATTACTCTTTTTATGGTACCGAATTAACCTATGTCTATAACACCTACCGATTTCACGGGAAAGATACGGAAGAACTGAAAAAATCGGATAATCCATTTGCTTTAGCCGTGCTTGCAGGAATATATATCAGCAATAACAAAGGAAGAGAAGCTGAAGATCATGAAAAAAGGTTTTGCTACAAGCAACAGCTTATCAGCCTGGCATTTGAAAAATATTCGCACCACACAAATTACCTCGTCGCATTATTGTATTTCATTGATTATATGATGCTGATTCCATCGGAACTGCAGGAACAACTGTATGAAACGTTGCCCATTGCACAAAATGAAAAGGAGGAGAAAAAAATCATGGGTTTGGAAAAGTTAAGAGACACGCCGACATTTGGAAGACTGTACAGAGAAATCGAGGAAAAAGCAACCAGAAAAGGGTTGGAACGAGGTATAGAACAAGGTATAGAACAGGGTATAGAGCAAGGAATTGAACAGGGCATAGAACAGGGAATTGAACAAGGCATCGAAAAAGGCATTGAAGATACGGAAAGAAAGTTTGTTAAAAAACTTCTAGATAGGAATTATTCAGAGAAAGAAATATCTGAATTAACTGGTTTGGAACTTAAAGAAGTAAGGAAGCTTCAGGAATCGCTTGAAAATGAATAAAAACAAATGTGAAAAAGAATCTGTATCTGTTAATTAGTTCACATTAGCAGGTATAGGTTCTTTTCATTTTGTGAAAATAGCTGGTGAAGACGTTGCATTTAAGTATAAATGGTGTTGATGGATATTTTCAGCTTTAAAATAGGCGGATAGAAAGCAGAAAAGAGAGTAATCTTACATGCTAGAGAAAGATTCGATTTTATCCATTTGTATCGTAAGCATTTGACATTCTAATATATTCATCATATAATACTCAACGTTAAGTAAAGGGTGTGACATTAATGACAAGATTGCTTGTGCTCTGCATGTTAGACGCAAAACCGATGGCCGGCTATGATATTCAACAGGCACTGCGGATGACAGATGCAGAAAGATGGGGCGGTGTATTAATTGGCTCGATTTATCATGCGCTTAAAAAATTGGAAAAGGATGGGTATATTGCGATTGATAAGGTGGAACAAACTGGTCACCGTCAAAAATTTACCTATCGAATCACCGTAGAAGGAAAAGAACACCTTAAAGATTTGATTCGTGAGGCGTTAACCAGCTCATCCGTTCAATATCCTTCTTCTTTATATGCAGGTATTTCTTTTTTTGATAAGCTGCCTGCAGAGGAAGCACGTCAAGCTTTGAAAGAGCAGCAAGTTCTTTTGGAGGAAGAATATCAAAGTGTGCAGGATGGCTGGAAGGAAAAAGAGGCAGCATTGGACGGTAATATTCCTCCCATGGTGCAGATGGTTTTTGATAATATGTTTGCTATTATCAGCCAGCAACAGGATTTTGTACGGAAAGCATTGGCTTATTTAGAACAAAGCAATAACTAATTCTCTCTCTGTTACAGGAGAGAGAAAAAAATACCTGTATAGTCAACGTTGACTATACAAAGTTGATTGAGACGATATTCATTATTTAAGAATGGGTAGCGGCAGTAACATAACAACAGCAATGTCTTACTGCAGTTATCGGTGGAGGCGGAGTGTTAATGAGGCGGTAAAAACGGATTCTTCTTTTTGCTCTTGAGGATGAAACGCAGAAGGGAGGAAATTTATCTATTGCAAAAGGGAATATGCAGTTGATGAAAACAACAAAGCTATCTACAGAAAGTAGGAAAGAAAATGAATCAAAAACGAAATTTAAAAAAAGCTCAAAAGAGCGCCTTATTTGTCGTCACGCTGGCCATATTCACCGATATGCTGCTGTATGGAATGATTGTTCCTATACTGCCAGATTATGCTGATTCTTTAAGCATATCGCAAACTGCGATCGGTATTTTATTCGGCAGTTATGCAGCAGCTCTATTAATCGCTACTCCCGTTTTTGGAGTAACCTCCGATAAAGTTGGACGACGTGGTCCGATGCTTTGGGGAATTTTAGGGCTTACGCTTGCAACCCTGTTATTTGCATTTGCAAATACGTTTTGGCTCTTGCTTATTTGCCGCATTTTACAAGGAATTGCAGCAGCAGCCACCTGGACAGCAGGGCTTGCGCTTCTAGCCGATTTCTACCCATCTAAAGAACGGGGGAAAGTCATGGGAATCGCGCTGTCGGGTCAAGCAATGGGGACCCTTCTAGGTCCGACATTCGGAGGCTGGCTCTATCAGCTGGGCGGATATATGCTTCCGTTCTTTGCAGCTGCGGGGATTGCCCTTATTGATGGTTTGCTGCGTATATTTCTATTGAAGGAAGAACCTCATCGAAAGGAAGAAGACGCATCAGGAGCATGGCAGTTATTGAAAAACCAAACCTTGCTTTTGGTTGTTGGAGCAGTTGTTATCGGAGCTGCCATTCCAAGCGTGCTGGAGTCGACATTTCCAATGCATCTGCAAAATGTTTTTGATGCATCTCCAGGAATCATCGGTTTATTATTTGGGGTTCCCTCCCTCGCTTATGCGTTTGCAGCACCAATTGTCGGAAGTGTTTCAACAAAGATTGGCCATCCTAAAACAATTACGATTGGATTAGCAATTACTGCAGTATCACTGACGCTTGTTGTTATGCCGACAACGATGTGGCTGCAGGTTGCGGCATTAGGGTTGATTGGCATCAGTATGGGAACAGTTCTTGCGCCGACGCTTCCTGAACTTGCTGATATTGCTGAGCAAAGCCAAACTCAAGCATATGGGGTTACCTTTGCTATTTACAATACGGCTTACTCTGTAGGAATGATGCTAGGCCCGATAAGCAGTGGTGCAGCCTCCGATATTTTCGGATTGCAATTAAGCTATTTTGCAATCGCTGTTATGGTGTTGGTGTATATGCTGTTTTTTGCAATAATGACACAGTTAAAAAGGAAATAATAGAGAAGTTAAAGAAATTTCTCATTAAAAAATTAGAAGACTTGATAAAAACGAAACTTCATTCAACGGGAATTTTTGCTTTTTTCCTATTGAATGAAGTTCGTTTATCACCTCATAACAGTATATATATTATTCTTTATCTTTCCAATTATTTCCGAAAGTTGCCTGCTCTGATTCTACATGTCCTCTGTGTCCATAGATAGTAACCGCTTCAAGAGCATTTTCAATGGATTCAAATTCTTCTTCTGTTAAACGCACATTCCACGCTCCAAGGTTTTCCATTATTCTATCTTGATTTTTGGATCCTGGAATCGGCACTACGTTCGGGTATTTATGAAGCGTCCAGGTGACGGCGAATTGGATTATACAAATCCGCTGCTCCTTCAGCTTCTTCTGCACCCAAGTGAAATTTTGTTGCTAGAATAACCTTGTCTCTAAAAGGTTCGACAGCTTTGCCCAACAATGGTTCATTATGCCCTGGGTAAAACATTTCTTTTCCATAGACTTCTGCTGTGTCGAAAAACGTACAGCCTAAGCCATAAGCTTTCCGAATGGCTTCAATGGCATAGCTCTCATCCGGAACACTGCCATACCCATGGGAAAAACCCATGCATCCCATACCAATAGGAGATACCTCTAGATTTCCAATTTTTCTTGTCTTCATATCGATATTTCCTCCCTCTATTATTTAAAGTATAATTACTATATCAGGTTAGAGTAACACGAAGTCAATGCTTATTTGTAAAGGAGAAATGGTAATGTACACTGTAAAAGAAGCTGCCAGGACTCTGGAAATGAGCGAGCATACCATTCGTTATTACACGGATTGTGGTTTAATTCCATCATTAACTCGAGATAAAAATAAACAGAGATTGTTTAATCAAGAATCAATGAATTGCCTTAAAGGCATAAAAATCTTAAAGGAATGCGGCATGACCATTAAAGAAATAAAGTGCTATGTATCACTGAGTCTTCAAGGAGATTCGACTATAGAGGAGCGTTATCAATATTTTTGAACTTAAAAGAAATAGCGTATTCTCAACTGGAAGAAGCAAAAGATAGAGTAAACTTTCTTGAAAATAAAGTAAAACATTATGAGGATATCGTAAGTGAGAAAATAGCTGATGATACGAATCCAAAAAAAGTGGAGCGAGTCAGAAGAAGAGTAACAACAAATAGAGTGTTAGATAAAGCAGGTTATGTAAGCGGAAGATCAGGTAAGCCAACTCCCTGAATTTCTTAGGTTCATTCAGTGGAAACAAAATTCCTACTGAATAAATTTCGTTCTATATACAAAAATCAGACCAGAGACCAATAGCGTATTTGAGGTATATTTCTTATAATTTAATTACACCACATTACCGACAGACTGCCGGTCTAAAAATGAAAGGAGGGAGATTAATGAAAAGAGCCAAAAACGCAGAAGAAAGAAAAAATGAAATTTTGGATGTGGCTGAAGCTTTGTATAATGAGCAGGGCTATGACAGAACAAGCACGAAGGACATTTTGAAGAGCATCGGGATTGCCAGAGGAACGCTGTATCATCATTTTGAAAGCAAAGAAGCGATTATGGATGGAATAATTGACCGTTATAACAAAAAAGTGATTGAAACGGCTCAATCCATTGCCGGGAGAAAAGAAGTGCCGGTTATTGAACGGTTACTTATGGCGATTACTTCTTTAAACGTAAGCAGCACAGTCTCTGAAGAATTGATGACACAGATTCATAAACCGCAAAACGCCCTGATGCATCAGAAAATCCAGAAGGTGTTGATTACAGAAGTCACACCGATTTTTACAAGTATTATTCAAGATGGATTAGAAGAAAATCTGTTTCATACAAACTACCCTTATGAAAGTGTGGAGATGCTGCTTGTCTATGCTTCTACTGTTTTTGATGATGGAACCATTGAATTATCGAAAGAAGCACAATTGCTAAAAATGACAGCTTTTGCTTTTAACGCAGAAAGACTGCTCGGAACAAAACAAGGAGCAATCAGTGAGAAGCTGCTGAAAATCTTGGCAAAAGAATAGAGGAGAGGGTATGTATTTTCGAGTTATACGCAATGATCTTTTTAGAAACAAGCTGATTAGTATCACGACGATGTTATTTATCTCTGCGGCAACAGCACTTGTCTGCTTAGCAGCTATTTTAAGCCTGAACCTTATCGGCTCGATTGAGGCACTCACGAAACAGGCGCAAGTGCCAAACTTCCTGCAAATGCATAATGGGAATATCGATAAGGAGCGTTTAAATAACTTTGCAGAAGAACAAGAAAATGTAAAAAAATATCAGGTGTTGGATTTTTTAAATATTACTAATTCTAGTATTCAAGTAGGTGGAAATAACCTGATTGATAATGTTCAGGACAATGGTTTTACTACCCAAAGTTCTTCCTTTGATTTTCTGCTTGATTTGGAGGGAAGGCCAATCCATCCGGCAGAGGGAGAGCTATACGTTCCCATCGGCTATATGACAGATGGAACAGCTCAAATCGGGGATGAAGCAATGATTGCCGGAAAAGCATTTAAAGTTGCCGGATTCCTCAGAGATGCGCAAATGAATTCGCCTTTAGCTTCCTCCAAGCGTTTTTTAGTGCACGAAAATGATTATCAAGATCTGGTATCAAAAGGAACGCTGGAATATTTAATTGAATTCCAGCTGCATGATACATCTAAAACCAATGAATTTGAAACAGCATATGCCGATGCAGGATTAGAAGCCAATGGCCCGGCACTGACCAGTACTTTGTTTAAAGTAATTAACGGTTTATCTGATGGAATCATGATTGCAATCATCCTGCTGGTTAGTTTTCTAATCGTACTCATTGCATTTATGTGTATTCGTTTCACGCTATTAATCCAGATAGAAGAGGATTATCGGGAGATTGGTACGATGAAAGCAATCGGTCTGAGGCTGGCTGATATTAAAAAAATCTATCTTGCTAAATATGCATTTCTTGCTTTGGCAGGGAGCTTGCTTGGGCTGTTAGTATCTTTTATTTTCAGTAACCCTTTATTAGAGAATATCCGGCTGTATATGGGGGAAAGCCAATATGATAGCTGGAGTATTTTTCTTGCCATACTTGGAAGTATATTTGTTTTCCTGCTGGTGATTGGTTACATTTATTTCTTGTTGAGACGTTTTAGAAAAATCTCTGCTGCATCAGCAATCCGTACGGGCAGTCCGGAGGAAAACACTGCCCGTAAAAATTACTTCTTACTCAGTCAAAATAAGCTAATGTCTACCAATGTTTTTCTAGGGATAAAGGATGTACTATCCCGTAAGAAGCTTTATGCAACAATGCTGATTGTTCTACTGCTTTCTTGTTTTATCATAATTGTTCCCTGGAACACATACCATACCGTATCTTCACCATCTTTCACAAAATATCTTGGCTTTGGAGAAATGGACCTGATGGTTAGTATATATCCATCTGAGGAAATGGAGGAGAATAAACAACAGATTGTAAATTATTTAAATGATGATGCTTCTATTCACCAGTATGTTGAGATTACCTCCAAATCCTTTCGAGCTGTAAAAGAGGATGGTACAGAAGAAAAAATAATCGTTGAACTTGGCGATCATGCTGCGTTTCCAATCGAATACAATGCAGGAAAAGCACCAGAAGCACCGAATGAAATTGCATTATCCTCTTTGAATGCAGAGGAGTTTGGAAAACAAGCTGGTGATACGATTGAAATCATTACCGGTGAAGGTCTGGAAAGCTTTGTCGTCTCTGGGATATACTCCAATATTTTAAATGGAGGTAAAACGGCAAAAGCTGCTTTTTCAGATGAAACCGCTCCAGCGATGTGGTTAAACTATTATATCCAGCTTAATCATGCTAACCAGGCTGCTGTTACTGCTAAAAAAATGTCACAGTTTTTGCCATTTGCCAGCGTAACAGATGCGCATCACCATAAGCAGCAAGTATTTGGTTCTACGATGGATTCGATGAAAACAGCAGCGAATGTTGCCTTAATCGTGGCTTTGTTCATAACAGGTCTAGTAAGCTTGTTATTTATGAAATTAGTGGTTACTAAGGATCGCTCGGCAATTGCCACGTTAAAAGCAATTGGTTTTACGAATCAGGATTTGACCAAACAATATGCAGCTCGCGGAATTTTCATTTTGATAATTGGCGTAGCAGGAGGCAGTATCTTAGCGAATACCTTTGGGGAAGCAATCGCAGGGATGGCTATTTCTTCCTTTGGTGTAGATTCGATTGCCTTTATCAGTCATCCGTTTATCTATTTGGGGTTTCCATCCCTTATGCTTATTGTTACTTTATTGGCAACAAAATTGGGAACCAATCAAGCTGGTAAAATACCAATTGCAGAAAATATAAAGGAGTAAATGATGAGAAAAATACTGGATGGGCAACAAATTCATAAATCTTTTGATATAGAGAAAGAAAAAATCAACGTTTTACAGGGAGTATCCATTACCATTTACGAAAGCGAATTCATCTCTATTATGGGACCGTCGGGATCGGGAAAATCAACGCTTCTCTATGCTTTAAGCGGGATGGACACTGTTGATAGCGGCGAAATAATATTCAATAATCAACGTCTGCCAGCATGTGGAGAATTAGAGCTTGCTGATATCCGCCGACAGCAAATGGGGTTTGTCTTCCAACAGCCAAATTTTTTAAAAAATTTAACAATTATTGATAATATCGTACTTCCAGCTATGCGAGATAGCAAGAGAAAAACAAAAGAATTGGCGAAGAAAGCACAGCAGCTTTTAGAAAATACCGGGATTGGCGATTTGGCATATCGCATGACGAACCAGGTTTCTGGAGGGCAGCTGCAAAGGGCAGGAATTTGCCGGGCTTTGATCAATGAACCGAAAATCATTTTTGGAGATGAACCAACAGGGGCTTTAAACTCAAAGACTGCGGAGGGAATGATGGACTACTTCCTTCAGGTTAATCAAGAAGGAACAACGATTATGCTGGTGACACATGATGCGAAGGTAGCTGCTAAAAGTGAACGGGTCTTATTTATGAAAGATGGGCAAATCGTTGATGAATTGCGATTAGGGAAACTAGCGCATCAACAGGGGATGGATAGCCGGATAGAAAAAGTAACAAGGAAGATGTTACGAATAGAAATGTAGCCTACATCAAGAGGAGGGCTTTGGACAAAAATGCTTCTTAAAATGATTATTTTCGCAATGGTTCCTATGAGCATTAGCATCTTCTATGCCTGTAGGTTTGCTTCGCGAAAACGTGAAATTCCTTGTCCATTCTGGCTGCGTTGGCTGGTGGAACTGGATAATCCCTTTACCAAACCGAATAAAGCGAATGAAATTATTGAGCAATCTGGCATACAGCCGGGAATGCATGTGATTGATTTAGGGTGCGGACCTGGGAGGGTGACGATTCCAGCAGCAGAACGTGTTGGCTCCAACGGAAAAATAGCTGCGTTAGATATTCAGGATGAAATGTTACAAAGGGTAGAAAAAAAAGTGCAAAGAAGAAATTTAAAGAATATTGAATTGGTGCAGGGAAAAATTGGTTTGGGTCAACTGCGGCAATCACCTTGTGATCATGTCTTGCTTGTCAATGTCTTAGGGGAAATACCAGATCGGCAAGCAGCTTTGGAAGAAATTTTTAATATTTTAAATCCAGGTGGTATCCTGACGGTAGCGGAGACCATATTTGATCCACATTTTCAGAGGAGAGAAGAGGTTTTAAAGCTTGCCGATAAAGCAGGATTTTATGAAGCGGGTTTTAATGGGAATTGGGCGGCGTATTCGCTGTTATTAAGGAAACCAGTTTCTCGTTAGAAACAAGAACGGACTATCAAAACATAAATAATCTTCATGGCTATTTTCAAAAGTATGATTTTTCAAGGAGGAGCGTCCGTAAATCTTCTGTTTTAAAATTAAATTTATATAGTAGGGAGATTTACGGACGCCGCCCCTGTGAATTACTGAGGCTAGCTCATTTCCATGATTCCTGTCTAATCAAATGATATATCCTCATAATCGATTTTATAAATAAGGTTTCCAATAACTCTAATTCGCGTTTCATCCAATTGCTGCAAGAACGCAATATAGTACATTTCCCATTCATTCTCTGTTTCAACGCCGTCAGCAACCATATTGGAGAATTCATGAGTACCTTCCCGAAACTCCTCATAAAAAACAATTTTGGCTAAAATAGCTAGCTCGATATCTCCAAAAGTTTTAAAAAGCGCTTCATAATCACCATTAAACAGACATTCAGCATGGAGAAGATCCAGATAATCATGCAGTGAAACAAAATTATTCCGGATAAGTTGTACTTTTTCTTCAATATTGTCAATTTCCAAGATACGATCTACCAGGCTGCGTAAGTCCATATCACTCATCCGATCATTCTCATTTAACTTGAATTCCATTGTTTTTTCGGTTTCTTTTATTTCTCTGATGATAAGTTTTTCGAAGCTGCCGATTTTTGCAGCGTGATTCACCCTTTGCATCAATTCATCCCGGTACAAATCGATGTAATTTGTAAGTGCTTGATCCGTTTGCAGAGATTTTTGCAATTGATTGACTGCTTCATGAATCAGCTGCGTCCTTTGATCAGTAGGGGAGGTTATTAATTTTCGATTTAACTGTTCAAATTGAACTTCCGAAAGTCGAACATTATTAGGCTTTCCCCCAGATAGCAGTGAAAAAACAGCATTGTTTATCATTAGCTCAAATATATTGAATAATTCAATTTGATATTGAAATCGACTTATTTTCCCGTAATTTATTAAGATATACATGACATCCTGATGACTAAAAAAATGGCAGAATTCTGTCTCCATTCGCAAGCGTTCTACATACTGCTTTATATAGAAAACGCCTTGGAGCCGCATATCGTCTATGGCTAAAGGATAATCAATGCTCGCCATGGTATTTTGAGCTTCAAAAATAATATCATAGTGCTGCAAAAATAGAGGTAATGATTCATCGATAGTCGTATTGTAAGCATCGACGGGCACATCTAATTTTATCTTTTTCACTTCTTGATATATTTTTTTCGTCTCTTCAAAATAGTGACGTAGTAATTCAACTCCTTTAGAATGTATATCTTTTATGTTTTTCATATTTAAATGAGCAAGCGCTTCTTCAGGATGCTTACATTGAAGGGCGTAAGCATCGATAGCATAAAGCAGAGAGGTCATGATTCCTTCTGCTGTTTCCATTGTCACTGATGTACTTTCGCCTTGAGTATGCTGCAGAATCAATTGCTGCAGAACCTGCATCATCTCTGCTTGTATCTGGTAAGCTTTTTGACTGGAGATGATAGCTGACCGCTGACCTTCTTGCAGCAGGGTCAAGGTGTATTGATTTCGTATTAACCGCGATCGGTCAATTATTCTATTAGAAATATGCCGGAAACGAGCTGATTTGTCATCTGATTCCATGCGTTAATCATCCCCTTTGAATAAAGAATTGGGAAGTGCTATATTTCTTCTGAAATTCTCTGCAAGTTCCTCCATTTTACTTCTTAACAATTCGATAGACCCTGCACAAGACCCGTTATAAAACTCATTCATCAGTTGAATAAGCTTTGCATCGCTAAACTTATCTTCGGTTTCATTCCTAAGATAATAAAAGATCTCTTGAAGTTCGTTCAGCGTATCAACATAATGTTCTTGATCCATATAAAGAGAAGTAGAAAATACCTCAATTAGCTCTTTTAACACGCCGATGCTCAGCTCAACTCTCGCATGATCCCGCAACACTTTATTTCTGGACACTACCAGCGTTTTTGCATCGTCTGGCGTCAGAATCAGGCCCCATTCTTTCGTTTTCTCATTTAAACGAACAAGTTCCATCACTGCATTAGAATTCTGCGATAATTGGATGGAATTCAACATATCGGATAAATCCATAACGTATCACCTTTCCTGTAAGGATATTTAGAACGCAAAAAAGGGTCCCCTGGCCAAGGGAACCCTATTATATAATTAAAGATAATAAAAGTAAATTATAGCATAAATAAAATTTTTTGTCAAATATTTAGATTGGATAATGAACCCTGATAGCAGTGTAGTTTTTGGGGGAAAGTCTTTTGAGTTATTGTTTTCTGGGCAACCCTCCTTGATAGCAAAAAAATAATTAAAGGTTTATTATTTTCTATTTCACTCCCTGCCTAGGAGATGTATTCATTCTGAGTTAGGTTTCTTTTGCTGGAGTTTTAACAATGTAATCTATTTGTTATCTCTTGTTTATTAATTCAAATGCGGCAGTTTATTTTTGGCATCTATACTTGATAATATAACGATAAAACAACAGAAAGGAAATAATAAAATGGCTGCTGAAACATTATTAGAAACACATAAACTGACGAAATCATTTCAAGGGAAAACAATCATTGATAACTTAAATCTTAATATAAAAAAAGGGGATGTATATGGATTTCTGGGCAGAAATGGACAAGGCAAAACAACAACGATCCGAATGTTGACCGGCTTGATTTTTCCTGATTCGGGAGAGGTTGTCATTAATGGCTTGAATCTAAGGGGAGATTTTAAACAGGCAATTTCACAAATCGGAGCGATTGTAGAGAATCCTGTCTTTTATGATTATCTTTCCGGGTATGAGAACCTGTCACTGATGGTCAATTTAATCCCTGGTATTGGTAAAGAGAAAATAAATGAAGTGTTAGAACTCGTCGGGCTGACACGGAGAGCAAAGGATAAAGTTGCTGCTTATTCACTAGGGATGAAGCAGCGTTTGGGGATTGCCAATGCGCTTTTAAATGATCCGCAATTAATTATTCTCGATGAACCGACAAATGGACTGGACCCACAAGGGATGATAGAAATCAAAGAAATGATTCTGCAGCTTTCTTCGAAAAAAGAGATTACTTTCTTTATTTCGAGCCATTTACTGCACGAAGTTAGCCAAATTTGTAACCGTGTTGGGATTCTTAATGACGGAAAACTTCTTGCAGAAGGCGATGTCAGTGAGCTGATTAATGATAGCGAAACTCATTCCTTGGAAGAAGCCTTCTTTAACATAACCAGCGGGGGTCAACATTAATGGGCTTATTAAAAAATGAGTTATATAAACTTTTTAAAATGAAAAAAATCTATGTGTTTGCAGCAGTTATGCTGGGAATCACCTTTTTGAATTTATATGATTATCAACCAGGCGGTTCGGAAATGACGGTTTGGGATTTTTATTATGGTCAATCTGTTCCGCTATCGATGATCCAGATTTTCTCTCAATTTATGATTATTTTTATTCCAATCGTGATAGCGGATTGTATCAGTAATGATTACCGAAATGGAACATTAAAATTATCCCTGCAGCGCCCGATTGCGCGATGGCAGCTGTTATCGGCAAAGCTAATGGCTTTGTTTGCATTTATTATTGTTTCAACGGTTCTCTTTTTGATTTTATCCTATACATTAGGGGTTTATTTTATCGGCTGGGGAGAGGTGACAGAGTACTTGGGAGTCAGTTATCCGCCAATGAAAGGAATTGGTGTAACCGTAGGGGTATATGCTTTATTTATGCTGCCGACGATGGCGTACGGAATATTTGCGGGCTTTATTGCCGTTTTAGTTAAAAATATGAGTACGGCGATTATTATATCGCTGGTCCTGATTACGGTTGGATTAAATTTAAATGGTGTCTCAGCTATTGCTCCGTATTCCTTAGCGCATCATTTAATGTATTTTCCTGAAGAGTTGATGCAGATACAGGGTTGGTCTGGAATACTGCAAAATATTGGAGTTGTCCTCATATACGGAGTTTTATTTGCAGGATTATCCTTCTGGTTATTTAAAAAGAAAGAAATCTTATATTAATTGATTTAATGGGAAGCGTGGAGGGAATTAAATGACAGGTTTAATCAAGAATGAAATCTACAAATTCTTTAAACAAAAAAAACTCTATTTGTTTATGGGGGTTATGATTACCGTTCAGCTGGTAAATATATTACAGTATCAGGCGGACAGGGGAGAGCAAGCTGCTTATCTATTGAACGGACAGTCGTATCCGCTGGAGGCGCTAGCCGAATCCTCCCTTTTTATCATCATGTTCCAGGCTATTTTTATTGCGGAATCGATAGCGGAAGAATATAAGCGTGGCACCTTTAAACTGGTATTATTACGCCCTGTTACTCGTATCCAATTTTTAATAGCAAAGTCAGCCGGCGTATTGGTCTGTATCTGTTTTATGGTTGTTTTTACCACCCTCACTGCTTACGGTACAGGCTTCTTTTTCTTAGGCTGGGGCGAGCAGCTGGTGGTTCAAGGAGAACCGCTTTTTTCAAAGGGGGGGTCTATCTATGGTGGAGAGGGGATCGTGCTTACCTACACAGCTGCGTTTGCTTATATTCTGCCTGTATTTGGTTTTGCTATGCTGCTCATGTTTATTGCGTTATTATCACTGAATGTTGGAATAACCATCGGTACAGCATTGGCTTTATTTATATTTGCCCCTTTATTAAATGGAGAGATTACCGCTTATTCCATTGTCCATATCATGAACGCATTTCCTGCTTTATTTATCAACCAGGAAGCATCCCGGGAAATCCTTTTTGATACAGGAGTCATCTTTGTTTATATCGTCATTTTTTACATAGGCAGTCTTATTTTTATCAAAAAGAAGGATGTATTGTTATAATTATTAATATTTAAGACGGGATTAGGAGGGGCTGCGTCATGCGGGATAAAAAGGTTCTGGTCGTTGATGATGAGCTGGAGATTGCGGAATTAATCAAAGATTATTTGGAAGAGGAACAATATGATGTTGAGATTAGTACGGACGGGGAGGAGTGCCTTGCGGTCTTTCGGGAATACCGGCCACATTTGATTGTGCTGGATATTATGCTTCCTGGATTAGACGGAATGGAAGTATGCCGGACGATAAGGGCGGAATCAGCTGTCCCTATCATTATGCTGAGTGCAAAAAAATCAGAGATAGATAAAGTTTTAGGTTTGGGGTTAGGGGCGGATGATTATGTGGTGAAACCGTTCAGCCCAAGAGAAGTAGTTGCTCGTGTAAAGGCGCAGTTAAGAAGATATGATCAGCTTTCAACGGTAGAAAAAGAGGGAAGCGCATCAACAGAATATAAAACAGAAGTCTTAACCTTTGATAATATAGAGATTAATATAAATGCTTATACAGTCAAAATAAATGCAAAACAAATAGAGCTGACAACTAAGGAATTTGAGGTGCTGCGTTTTTTAGCTAAGAGCGCTAACCACGTTTTGACCCGCCAGCAAATTTATGACCACGTGTGGGGAATCAATGAGTATGGCGATTTAAACACCGTAACCATCCATATTAAAAAAATCCGTCAAAAGATAGAAGAGGATACTGCCACCCCTAAATGGATCCAGACTGTCTGGGGCGTAGGCTATAAATTTGTGGGAGATAAAAAATGAGGCTGGGTGTAAGAGGGAAGCTGATTTTGTCCTTTTCATCGATGCTGGTGCTGCCGATAGTGGTTGCGCTGCTTTCTGGAGTCAACTCAAGCAATCGTATTTCCTTTAGCACGCTTCTTCCGGTTTTGCTGGCTCTGCTTATCCCATTTATTATCGGGGCCCTGATTACTGGCTGGGTCATTTCCCGGAATGTTTTAAAGCCTCTAGGAGAATTAGGAAAGGCAACAAGAAATATCAGGGAAGGAAATCTTGATTTTGCTGTTTCCTATCGGGAAAATGATGAGATAGGTGATTTATCTCGTGCTTTTGATGAAATGAAAGACCAGTTAAAAGAATTACGGGAAAAAGAGGCTGCTCACGAAACAGCGCGAAAAGACTTGATTGCCAGTATTTCACATGATTTACGCACGCCGATGTCATCGATTAAAGGCTATGTAGAAGGTTTGCAGGATGGAGTTATCCATGACAAGGACCAATTTCAACGCTATATTTCGGTAATTAAAAATAAAACGGAAAATCTGGATCACTTAATTGAAACACTTTTTCAATATTCGCAATTAGATATAAAGGCAGCAGAAGAAAGCTTTTCTGTTTGGAATTCCCAAGAACTGCTGGAAACAATCATCCATCCAATAAAGCTGGAGTTTATGGATGCGCCGATGCAATTAGAAGTGATAAAGCCTTTTCCGGAGGTGAATCTGCTTGTTAATGCAAACGAGCTCGCCCAGGTTTTCGATAATTTAGTAAGCAATGCGAAAAGATATGTTGGTGAAGAAGGGGTTATTGCGATTAGAGTGAATGTGGATAAACAAAAACTAAAAGTATCTGTAACAGACAATGGAGCAGGTATCACACAAAAAGATCTGCCGTTTGTATTTGAACAGTTTTATCGTACAGAAAAATCCCGATCAAGGCATTTTGGCGGGGCGGGACTCGGGCTAGCTATCTGTAAGAAAATAATTGATAAACATGGCGGTGAGATTTGGGCAGAGAGTGAATGGGGTAAGGGCACATCCTTTTATTTTACAATTCCAGTTTCGTTTTAGATGGATATATACGTGAACTGTATTGCTATGCGCGGAAAGGTGATGATTATAATAAATATTTGAACATCATTCAGGCACTTTGAAAACCCAGCTGTTTTTTTAGCTGGGTTTTCAATTCTTGACAAAAATAATATAACGATTAAGGAATCATTATATTATCCGCAATATAGTTCAATCTTTTCCGGTTCTGTTTTATTGCTTTCGAGATAATTTCGATTCCTTTGTCTATTTTATTCTCTTCGATTTTTGAAATGCATATTCTTATCGCGTTTTCCTTATTAAAATCATCTAGGTACATATCTGAGCAATCTTTAACGTACACGCTTTGTTCTTTCAGTATATTGGTTATATATGCCGCCTTGATATTGTCAGGTAAGTAAATACAAATAAAAAATCCATTATTGGGTTTGCTGTATTTAATAGAATCATCAAAATATGTTTTGCACGCTTCAAGCAGAATATCTAACTTGTTTTTGTATACCTTTTTTATTTTATCAATGTGAGTATGAAACATACCGCTTTTAAGGTATATTTCAAAAGCCCCCTGTGAGATGGCCGGACTATTAAAATCAGATGTAAATTTATACTTAATAAACTCATTTTTCATCCTGTCAGGTACGATAATTGAAGCAATCCTCATCCCTGGCAGAAAAACTTTTGAAAAGCTTTTGATATAGATAACCCTATTTGTGTCATCGAAGCTATAAAAAGGGTCGGCTTTCGTATCTAAATCTAATTCGCTTAAATAATCATCTTCAACTAAGTAAACATCGTATTTTTGAATTAAAGCGAGGATTCTTTTTTTATCTTCATTCGAATAACTGAAGCCGGAGGGATTCTGAAATCTGGTTATGACATAAAATAATTTGATATCATGATTTTTTAAGATATGCTCCAGACTTTCTAAGTCAATACCATTTTTCGAAACATCCAGCCCATAGATATTGCAATCGGTATTTTTGATAGACTCCAAGGCGCCATAATATGTAGGCTGTTCCACGAGAATATTCGTTCTTTTATTAGGCAAGGGCATATTTACAGCTAAATTAATAGCTTGTTGCGCTCCGGTGGTTATAAATAGATTATTCACATCTGCGAAAACTTGAAAATCCTGCAGGTATTTTTGTATTTCGCACCTTAAACTATAAATACCTTCAAAAGGGGAGTAGGAGAATATTTCATTTTTATATATATCTATTGCCTGATTAATACAATGTTGAAAATCTTTATACGGCATGACATTCAAATCAGGACTTGCCGATAAAAAATCAAAAACTTCAAGGTTATCTTCCTCACGTTCCATGCTTTCAATTACATAATATCCGCTTTTGCTGACGGAGTATATATAATGTTTACCCTCCAATTCTTGATAAGCCCTAATAATGGTGCTTTTATTGCAGGAAAATTCTTCTGCCATTGCTCTGATCGAGGGCAATTTATCACTTGGTTTTAATTTCTCCTCTTTAATCAAACTTATAATATAACGAACCACTTTTTCAAATTTATTCATTAAAATACCTCCCTGTTCAGGTTTGTACCGGTACACATCGTGATAACTCTTCTTTTATGATGAAAATTATTATATTAGTATGTTATATGTACCGGTACAATAATTCAATGAAAAGGAGCAGTATTTATGGAAGAGCGTAATCATTTATCGGGTTTTGTTTGGGGGATGCTTGGAGTGCTATGTTTCAGCCTCACATTACCAGCAACGAATGTAGCGGTTCAATATTTTAATTCTACATTTGTTGGACTTGGCAGAACAATACCAGCCTCGCTATTGGCTGTCTTATTTTTGATAATCAATAAACAACCTGTACCGACCAAAAAACAATTCAGAGATCTTTTTATTATTGCGTTTGGGGCAGTTTTAATTTTCCCGCTGTTAACAACCTATGCAATGGCAGATTTACCAGTATCTCACGGGGCAGTTGAAATAGCATTGCTTCCGTTGGCCACAGCATTTTTTGCGATGATTATAGCGAATGAAAGGCCTGCTTTTAAATTTTGGGTAGCTAGTTCGATCGCTTCTTTATCTGTGATTATATATGCATTTACTTTAGGATTAGGAACTATCCATTTGGCGGATATGGCGTTGATTATATCTGTCATTATATTGGGATTGAGTTATGCGATGGGGGCTAAATTAGCTAAAGAAATAGGCAGCTGGCAAACCATAGCTTGGTCCGTCATTATTGGAGCTCCCTTATTTTTAATACCTGTTATTCGTTCTATTCATGCAGAAGAAATCTTAGCTGTGCCTATAACGGGCTGGGTGAGCTTTATTTATTTAGCAGTAATCAGTCAATTTTTGGCGTATGTATTTTGGTATAAAGGATTGTCTGTCGGCGGAATTTCCAAAGTAAGTCAACTGCAATATTTACAACCTTTTTTAATGATTACATTCTCTTTTTTATTTCTGAATGAAGTATTTAATTTGTATACCGTAATTATTGCTGTTGTAACCGTCAGCTGCGTGATTATTGGTAAAAACGCAGCATGAATGAGGGGGCGTAAAAGAAAGTACCGTTAAAGTTTAATATACTTTTATTAATCCGCGGCTGGAAAAAACATATTTTCCAGCTGTTTTTTGAAGGTGAAAAAATGACTTTTTGAAATCAGTAGTATTTGTATACCTGGTCCTTGTTTATTGAATTGTAATCTTTCTGTTAATAGACGTATATAAAGTCAAATGCAGCAGTTTATTTTTCGCTACTATACTAAAGAAGTACATGAAAAAAACGATTGGAAGAAAGGGAGCGATGTATTTGCATGCGAAAAATAGCAGGACAGGAACAGAAGCGATTGCAGTTAATAATGTAACAAAACGATACGGCAAGAAAACAGCCATTGAAAATGTATCGTTCACAGCACAACCAGGCCGGGTGACTGGATTTTTAGGGCCTAACGGAGCAGGGAAATCGAGTACACTGCGCATTTTACTCGGTTTGGATTTTCCTACCAGCGGCACAGCGCTTATTGAAGGTAAACCATTTGTTAATCATCGTCAGCCATTGCGAACAGTTGGTGCGATGCTAGATGGTGCTGCGGCTGTTCTGGAGCGCCGGGGTATTGATCACCTAAAGTGGATAGCTGAATCGAATCGTATTCCAAAAGAAAGAATCGTTGAAGTACTGGAAATGGTGGGTCTTTCTAATGCGGCAAAAGCAAGAGTGAAAAAGTATTCTTTAGGGATGAAACAGCGTCTTGGTCTGGCTGCTGCATTACTTGGAGAGCCCCGAATTCTTATACTCGATGAGCCTGTAAATGGGTTAGATCCTGAAGGTATCCGGAGTGTGCGGCGACTTCTGCAAGACTATGCACGAAATGGGAATACGGTGTTACTCTCCAGTCACTTAATGGACGAAACGTCGAAAATAGTGGATGATATTGTGATTATCAATAATGGAAAGATTATTGATTCAGGATCGCTGGAAGAGGTTGTTGCAGATCATGATTCTCTTGAGGAAGCTTTTTTTGCCTTAACTGGTATCAAGAGCGAAGAAAGCTGGTGATGAGCATGATAGCAGCAATACGATCTGAATTCACAAAAATAATTACATTGCGAAGCGTTTGGATTATCACCTTTATCTTATTGGGTGCCGGTCTCTTATTTCATTATTTTAGTGGAACTGGCTTCTTGGGAAACCTAAAAACGTTAGATGGGAATGGCATGCACTGGGAGTATAGAAGACCCATCAAAGCAGAACTAGATTTTTTCAGCACCATCGGTTCAGCAATATTTAATCCTGGAATCCTGTTCCCATTACTTGGTGCAGTCATTGCGGGTGCTGAATTTCAGGCTGGCCAATTAGGAATTAGTTTGCTTGCAGTGCCTTCCCGAAAGCAAATGATTATCAGTAAGGTTATTGCGACAATCCTTTATACACTTGGCATTGGAATTGTTTATGCCATCATATCGCTGGTTACAGCGTACTTTATGGTCAAAGATTAGCAGCTAGATATCTTATCGTCACCTGAAGTGTTTATCCGGATTTCAGGGGGTATCTTTTTCCTTGTCGCGATTACCTTGATATCTTTAGGCATCACGCTTATTACCCGGCGAACCCTTTTGGGTATTTTAATCATGGGTGGATTTATTGGGGTGACCATGTCCCAAGCGATTGCTTCATTTGCGCCAGCCGTGGACGCATGGACACCAATTAGCGCAGCTCGTAATTTTTTATTACAAGAACCAGCTATGCCTGTGATAGGACCGCCATTCAGTTCGAGTAATCTAATGGGAGGGATGGTGTTAGCCCTCTGGCTTATTGGCGTATTAATTGTTTCACTCATTCTAATGAAGCGGAGGGACGCCCGATGAAGGTAGCTGCTTCTGAGCAAACTGTCATTTCTTTCTCGGATGTAGTTCGATCTGAATTCACTAAGATTATCTCACATCCAACAATCGTACTATTTATCATTATCACCACGATTATGAATCTTGGGCTTGCTATATTGGACACAAGTGGTCTTGTTTTTTATCCTGGAAATGATATGCCTCCGTCTACAGTGGCAGATTTTGGTCTTGTTATGTTTGCTCCTATTTACGCGTTTCTTATTCTGCCTGTTTATGCAGCAAGCAGTGAATATCAAGAGGGGCAGAATCGTATGACGTTAATTACTGTTCCTAATCGTCAGCTATTAATGAAAGGAAAAATAGTTGCGGTGGGACTGGCGGTGTTATGCGGAATATTGGTTACTATCATCCCGTCACGATTAATTATTCATATCTTTTCGGATGTAGATATGAGCTGCATTTTGATTGATCTCACACGCTGGACAGCGGTCTACTTGCTAATGTCTATCATTGCTTTTAGCATTGCGGGATTAACGCGCAGCGCCATCGTACCACTTTCCATTTTGATTATGATTCCTATATTTATTGCGACTGGTATTTTACAATGGCCAGAAGGACTGCGATTCCTGCCGGATCAAGCGAGCATGAGCTTACTCGGAACGCCTGCTTATGAAGTGACCGAACTGTCACCGTGGATTGCTTTCTTTACGCTTTTTGTTTGGGGGGTAATATGTGCAATTGCTTATTGGCTGTCTTTTCTTCGGAGGGATAGCTAAGCAGCGATAAGAGAGAAGCAGCTGCAGCTAAAAGCTTCGCAATAATTCCCTTGATCCTCTATTATTCGCATCTTGTTTTAAAAAAAGCAGGGTGCGGATTGTTTATCTTATAGTATTTTCATATTATAAGATTGTTCCTCACTCATTTATAAAATCTCATTAAAAGTCTAAAAAAGGTCAATACTAAATTACTAATGTAAAAAGAGTGGTTATTTAATTAATTACTCTTTTATGAAAATACAATATTATAATTATGAGTTTCATATATTTTTTTAAATGTATTAATATCTGGTATAATAATATTTATAGATATTTGAAATGATAAATCTGTTTTATATATAATTACTTTAACAGGAAGAGTAATCAGTTGATTTATTACTCTACCAGATATGGTTATGTGATAAGGAGGATATGTTATGATTAGAAGTGATATTATACGAGGACATTTAGAATCGATTATACTGCGTCTGATTTATGAAAATGATCAGTACGGTTATGAAATATCAAAGCAAATCAGCTTACGGACTGAAAGTCGTTTTCAGATTAAAGAAGCGACACTATATGCCGTTTTTCAGCGTCTTGAAAAGAAAGGATTAATCGAATCTTACTATGGTAAAGTGTCTCATGGCGGAAAGCGAAAATATTATAGAATTACGATGTTGGGGAAAGCATATTTAAAAGAGACAGCCAGAGAGTGGGAGGAAACAAAAGAAATTATTGATTTGTTTATGGAAGGATTAGATTGAAGAAGACGCAGTATTAATTTGAAATTGTTTTTTGGTATTAAGAAGTCTGAAAGGCAACGATTTGATGTCTTTAAACGAACACGGATTTTTTACGGGGAAAAAGAGGACATGGATAATGTAAATGATTTATTTGGCGAATTAAAAATGAAGCCGTTTTAAAAACAGGTGTTGAAGAAGACAGGGTTAAGTTATATTATTTAGATATGGGATATTTTTGGAAGTTTATAAACTACTATGCATCTTTAGCGCATTATTACCTGTTCCATATCAGGGCACATTTTCGGAATAGGTAACAACGTGCAAGTATCTTTTTAAAGAAAAATTTGTGAAGGGAAGGAGAATTTTGTTTTGTCAGCATCTGTAGGCGGATTAAATATGGGAGACGTAATAATTCAATTACTCTTTTTGTTACTTGTTATTTTGCTCGTTATAGGAATCGTATCGCTCGTCGTCATGTGTATCAAAAGAAATAAAAGAATAAGTCAATTAGAAGAAAAAATTGATAAATTACAGTCAGAGAAAGATAAATAGCTTTTCTTGTGAATGAAATTACGCTTTACTCCCAAATTGACGGTAATGAAAAGGGGCGATTTTTTACAGCAGATAGGGTTGGTAAAATGAATAATGATAAAAAAGCAGGATTTGGTCAGGAAATGGCATCTAAATGGTTTTTAAACGTGCCAAAACGGCTCAGGTTTTCCATTATATTTGGAGCTTTAATAGTGTTGATTTATTTAGTAAATAAAGGATAGGTTATTAACAAGTTTCCCAGCATGGATTTATATATAGCCTGCCAGTTTTTTTGCTCTGACGCTCCCTCTGTACGATCGTTTGCCACTTCCAGTTCTGCTCTATATTTCTGGAATGACCGTCTCTGTATTCAGGCGGGATTATCTTACATTCGAATTATTACATAATTACTTTGGGGGAGCGTTTGCCGGTTTGGACAGTTACATTGCTTGTCGCTGTTCTGTTCTGCATTGGTCGTGAACTGTTTATTCCTTAACGATTTGCTCCAATTTAAATTTTTCCGGCGTGAAGCATCTTTATCACGGGAATGGTGAGGCATCTCTGCGGACCAAATTAGGAATTACATACGTAATATTGTTTCCGCACCTGTCATTTTACTTTATTTTTGCTTTTAATTCGTTTTATGTAAAGAAAAGCGGGAAAAGCAACGCTTTAGCGGCTGCTTTGTTGTAAGCTGTCCTGAAAAGGTCGCAGGTTGATACAGTTTCTGAACAGGAAGTTGAATACGTTAGGCAGCGAATACATCAGCTGTTTGTTATAATATCTACTATTTCTTTGGTTGCTTCTCTGGCCTCTGGAATGGGGTAAAGCACAAAGATATGGTTCATTTCCGGATATTCAAAATAATTAATGTGGATGTCTTGCGATGCAGCCATCTCTTGAAATTTTTTAGCATCTGGTAAAAGAACTTCATGTGTCCCAATAAACAAAGTAATTTCTCCTATCCCATGTATCTCTCCATTTATCGGACTTAGTAAATAATTATCTCGGTCAGTACCTCCTGCATATGCCTTTCCCATTTGAATCAGCCCATAGATACCTAACATCGGGTCTTTAGGTTCGAGTTCATGAGCTTCTGGATTTTTCATCGTAATATCAAGCCAAGGCGAAATTAATATGATATGTCGGGGCTGTGGTAGCCCCTGTTCCAAAAGCAATTGTGCTAATGCTAATGCAAATCCTCCGCCAGCAGAGTCACCCATCAAAATAATATTATCGCTATCGGTTGTTTCTAACATCCATTTGTATATTGGAAGCACTTTTTCGAAAGACTCTTTATAATGATGATTGGGTGCTTTTGGATAAATAGGAACATATATGTTAGCTTTGGTTTCTCTTGCTACTTTCCCAAGAAAATGCCAGTGATATAACGAGGGCTGCTTGATATAACCGCCTCCATGCAAATAGAGGATGGATTTTCCTGAGTGATTCTCTTCTTGATTAAAGATATACCATTCCATTCCATCAAACATCTTTTTTTCAATGTTGAACCTTGTCTGGATATATTTTGGCAGGTCATATGGTTTCTCATTTTCTTTTTGTTTTTCTTTTAGAAACGATTTGAATAATTGAGGATCGGTAAAACTGTCTTTATTACTCAGCCGTGTAAGTATACGTTCCGCAATCCGGCTTTGAAAACTTCTCATATTCTTTTCCTCCTGTAGGTCACTATTCACCAGCGTTTAATAAACCTCGGACAATACGCAGGGGGGGCCTCACTTATAATATCCATTTCCTAATTTGTAAAATATGTATCCATCAGGAATACCTGCTGTTGACTTTTCTTATCTTTATACTAGCAGTAATCGTTTAGCTTTGTACAACCATTAGCACTTTTCTTTGTAAGCATAAATCCCCGTATAACTTCATTTTTAAACAAAAGGGAATGGCTGTATCCTTGAATTTCTATCTTACCGTTCTCGATTATGCACTTTTTACATGAATACAAAATGTCTGTCTCTATTATAATATATAAACTGCAAATTCTACATACCATATAGGTATATGCTGCTCTCCATTATTTAACGTTTTTATAAAATTTAACTCGCCTACCGAATTGAAACCATCAACATATTCCTGTCATTTTACCTAATCATTATTCTCTTTATTCTTTAAGCTTTTGGGTAAGATGATTAGCACCAGCTGTTATAGAAAAAATGATATATGTTTTTCTTGTTAAGGGGGATTATATAAGCATATATAAAGCTTTAAAAAGAAAAGAGGAGTAAAATGAAAATTGAGAATATAATGTAACATTATTGGTTCAATCACATTTTCGGGGTCTCCATTTACTGGCTTCTTCGAGATAATCATGAAGTTGATTTGATACGAGATAGCCTATTCATTACCCGTATTTTGTGAATAATTCAAATCATCCAAAGGAGGAGAAGTAAGTTGAAAAAATTCTATCTTTTGTTTTTAGCATTCACTTTAGCAATTGTACTTGCGGCTTGTGACGGTGATAATGGCAGTGACAGCGGTGATGAAGGGGCTGATAATACGGAAAACAGTGAGGAAACGGAATCATCTGATCCAGGGGGAGAAGCGGAAGATGGAGAATCTGCAAGTATTGAAACTGGAGAAGAAGTTTTTCAAAATAATTGTGCCAGCTGTCATGGTCAAGATTTGTCAGGAGCAGCCGGTCCAAATTTAACCGAAGTTGGCAGCAATTATTCACAGGATGAAATTGCTGATATCGTTGAAAATGGAACAGACGGAGGAATGCCGGCCTTTCCGGATCTTGGTGATGATGATTTGGATGAACTTGCGAAATGGCTGAGCGAGCATAAATAATATAGTGCAATGATCAGAAAAACAACAGTTCCCATGCAGCTGTTGTTTTTCTTTTGCCATATCCGTAAATAAAAAGGGATTTAAAGACTCTCTGAAGAAGTATGAATATATAAAAATCATTTTGGGGCGGAGAAGCTTTGTAATGTGAACGTTATTTCAAAATAATTGGCCAGTTTATTTAGAAGCTTATTTAACCAAAAAGAGAGAAGGGTAGCAAGATGATAAAAAGAATCAGTATTTTTCTTCACATAGTTTTTTTCAGCTTATGTTTTCCCTATACTTTTTCAGCGGCAGAAAATACAACGCCATCTGGTATTCCAATAGAAGAACTGGAGCAGTTCGTTGACGAATATGCTGAAGAATACATAGGTAGCACTGTAGCAGGAGCGGCAATCATTGCTATTAAAGACAATCAAATTGTTCTATCTAAAGGATATGGGTATGCCGACGTAGAAAATCAAATTCCAATGAATCCGGATACAACTGTTCTCGAATGGGGATCGATTACAAAATTATTTGTATGGGTCTCTGCGATGCAGCTTGCTGAACAGGGAGAACTGGATTTAGAGGAGGATATACGAACTTATTTGCCGGAGGAATTTTTGACCAAATTAAATTACGATGACCCCATTACCATCTTGAATTTAATGCATCATAATGCAGGCTTTGAAGAATATATTTTTGATTTGCTGTTTGAATCTCCGGAGCAGTTGGTTGACTTGGAAGAATCCTTAAAATTAGCAGAGCCGGAACAGGTTTATAAGCCTGGAGAAGTTGTTGCTTATTCCAATTACTCAACTTCTTTAGCAGCTTATATTATTGAAGAGATTACCGGACAGCCGTTTTATGATTATGTGAATGAGCATATTTTTGATGAATTGGAAATGAATCATTCCACCATGCATTTACCTGTAGAAGATAATCAGGAAATTACGCGTCATAAAGGGATAGGTTATTTTCCTGGAGAGAATGGTGATTTTATGGAATCACAGTCTTTTTATATTTCTATGTATCCCAGCGGGGGAATAAATGGAACAGCAGCCGATTTAGCAAAGTTCGCACAGGCTTTGATGCCGTCTGAACCAGAAAAGACTTCTTTATTCCAAGAAGACCAGACACTTCAAAAATTACTTACAACAAGCTATGCTCCAGAAGAAGGAGTTCCCGGACTTGCTCACGGTTTTTGGGAATATGATGGCGAATACAGAGGATTGACCCATTCCGGTAATACGGTCGCTTACTCCAGTAATATGCAAATTGTTCCTGAAGATAATTTTGCGATTGTCATCTTAACTAATCAAGCAGATGAAATCGATCTTTTATTTGGTCTGACAGATGAATTAGTGGGCAGAGGGGATCAAACAGTTCGAGAAAACCTCCCGCCGGCTGCTGAAGTAGAAGGATCTTATTTATCGGCACGCCGTACGTTTAATGGTTTTATGAATCTTTACGCATATCTTGCACCACTCGATGTTAAGCCAATGGATGACAATGAAATTGAATTGGATTTAGCAGGGTTCAAAGCAACTTATGTACAAACAAGTCCTTATGTTTATAAATTAAAAAGCGGAGATGACGTATTTATACCAAGTAATGTCATGTACTTTCATGTAAATGATGGGATGTCCGAACAGATTTCAACTGCTTATGCGGATTATCTTCCTATGGACAAAAATACTCCTTTTCTGCTCATTAGCTTAGGACTGTTTATTTGGTGCATGGTTTATTTTTTAATTTCTCCTTTTGTGTTAATGGTGCTGGCATTTTTTCGAAGGAGACGAAAACGAAAAAAAGCGCCAATTGCAAAGTGGAATTGGTTATTAATGCTATCTGGAACTTTACTGGCAGTGAATATAGCGGTTCTGATTATCCGTATGCTATCTAACCCGATGCGCACCTATTCCGAGCTGCTGCCACACTTTATAGGGAATTATCTCTTTACCGCGACCAGTATTATCGCTGTTGTAATGATGATTTTGGTCAGGAAAAAAGCTCCGTTGTCCAAAATGCAAAAGACCGGCTATCTGCTAACGGGTTTCAGCAGTATTCTGTTTATTATTTGGCTGATTATCTGGCAGATGTACGCATAAAAATAGTTGCATTTTTTTACTATGAAAGCTTAAGTTAAATGTGAAAGCTATAATAGAAAATGAACAGACAAAATGAAAATAGAGAGAGGGTGTATTTTCTTGGTTCTTCAATTAAATATTCAAGTAAAAGATGTGAACCCCGCGAAACAGCGAACACTAATCGTATCGGAACAGAGTACTTTTGAAGAATTGCATCTATTCCTGCAGACTGCATTTGCGTGGTCTGACGAACATTTGCACTTTTTTTCACAGAAAGGTACCTCGATTGTGCCACAAGCAGGAGATCTACTTGAACAGACAGGGGCCGTTGATGAAAAAACGGCGATCTTAACGGATTTCTTGAAAAATCCCGGTGATAAGCTGACCTATATTTATGATTTGAATCTGGATTGGCAGCATGAGATTATTTTGGAACAAAAAGTGGAGCTGCCGATGGATCTGCCATTACCATTCTGTCTTGCGGCAGAAGGGAACCAGCCTTTGGAAAAAGGTTTCGAGAATACGTATACGTTTTCCGACAATGAGGAACTTGTAGAATACATCAATCATCAATTAAGTGTGTTTTACGAAGACTGGCTTCTTGGTGAAGAAGGCGCTGAGGAAATAGAGCCGGATGAATCGGAATGGAATCAATTATTTGATGCAGCTGATCAAGTGAAAGAAAAACAACCATGGCTTGAAATTCAAGATAATCAATTTATTGCAGTCTGGTCGGATAGGGTAAATGATTATGTCTATTGTTCCATCATGGGGAATGCAGGAGAAAGTTATGGCGTTTCCGGTTTTCTGGGTAGCAGAGGGTTATTATCTTATCTGGATCTGCTGGATGACGATCCATTTGATGATAATTTAGCAGTTGTTTTCATGCAGTATTCTCTTACAGTTAATTTTAATAGCAGAGAGGAATTGAATGAGGACGAATATGATTTAATTAAAAGTCTCAACAGAAAGTATCGCGGGAAAAATCAATGGCCTTCATTTACCAGCATGATTCCGGATACCGTCCCATGGAGTTTTAATCAAGAAGAAAGTTTGATTTTCACAGAAGTGATGTCTAAACTGGAATCATTCCTTTCACGTACGGATAATCTGTCTAAAATAACTCCGAGCTTTGATAGCGGCAAAATACTCGCTTTAAATAAAGAAGGCGAACAAATCATTTTGTCAACATTTGATCTGGTTGAAAAGGCTGTCCAAGACCCTGATTTAGAATTGGATATGTCAGAAATAGAATGGAAACGGATGAGGAATAAAATAGATAAAATCAATGGCGTGGAGGCGGAGCTGGCATTCATCCAAGCAGGAGAGCCGGTACAGAGGACACCTGAATCCCGGCCATTTCTTCCATATATCCTTGTACTTCTGGATCGACAAACGGGAGCGGTATTACATTATGATTTAGTAGACTCGATTTATTACTCAGAAGGTATCCAAGAAAAAATATTTCAGCTTTTCGAAAAAATAGAAGCCTTGCCGCAAGCGGTCCATATGTTTGATGATTTCATTGCAACACAAGCGGAACCGTTGTTTGATAAATTGTCTCTTCCTTTAGTAAAAACCGAAGAATTACATGGGATGAATCAATTTATTCAAATGATGGAAGAGGATAAGCCTTTTTAGGAAGCTTCTGAGTATAAATAATAGAAACATCCTTTCTTTGTGATGCACATACACATAGAAAGGATGTTTTTCTATCATTTGATTGAATTGAAATAAAAAAGAACAGGAGACCGGTATATGAAGAGATCCATTGAAATAAGCCTAAGCCTCCTTGGCGGGTTATCTTATATATTATCAATCGGATTGTACATGGAAACCATCGATAAGGCATATGGAGATTCAAATCATTTGGGCGGATTATTAGAAGCATTTACCATCGGTTTCGGCATTATGGGGATAGCAATTATCATTTGCATCCTTGCCATTATATGGTTTAAAGGGGATAAGAAATCAAAAGCTGCTGGCATTATACTGCTTATTTTTGCAGCGGCTACGTTACTTATCACCTATGGCGGCGTATTTATCGGGGCTTTCTTTTATATGATTGCGGGTATATTTGGGGTTGTACGTCAAACAAAGACTGGTTAAGTGTCTATCTATAGCAGGTAACACCGTAAAAAATCCAAGCCGAAATTTCAGCCTGGATTTTTTTATGGTAGAATTGACCTCAATTTGCTTTTTTTAATTTCACATCTCTTTTATCGGGTGATTTATTTGCCCAAATGGTTGCGATAATCGGCCCGGAAATATTATGCCAAATCGCACCCCAGACACTTGGTAAGGCCGCAAGCGGACTGAAATGCGTTGTTGCCAAGGAAACGCCGAGCCCTGAATTTTGCATGCCCACTTCGATGGAAATGGCTCTACGATCATTTTCGTTAAGTCCTATCAAACGGGCAGTAAAATAACCTAAAAATAATCCGAAGCTATTGTGTAAGAACACTGCAGCAAATACAAGTGCTCCTGCAGAAGCAACATTGGCAGCATTGGCAGCTGTTACTGCTGTTACGATAATCAAAATGGCTGTAACGGATATTAACGGAACAACGGCAATACTTTTTTTAACGGCAACAGGGAAGAAACGCTGTACCAAGAAACCAAGAATAATAGGGATAATAATAACTTGGATAATGGACAAAAACATGGCTACCGGATTAACGGGCAGCCATTGACCGGCTAATAAATAAAGCAGTAATGGTGTCATAATTGGAGCCAGCATCGTTGAAAAGGAAGTCATCGCAACTGACAGGGCAACGTTCCCTCTTGCTAAATAAACCATCACATTGGATGCGGTGCCTCCTGGGACAGAGCCTAATAAAACAAGTCCGGCTGCAAGCTCTGGGGGCAGCCTTAATAAATAAGCGATACCAAAAGCAACAAGGGGCATAATTGTATATTGTGCCGCTATGCCGATAATTACCGGCAATGGTTTTGTAACAATTAATTTGAAATCAACAGGCTTTAATGTCAGCCCCATACCAAACATAACCACGCCAAGCAAGAGTGTAATAAAGCTTCCAAAAACAAGGAAGGCGGAAGGGAAGATAAACGAAATAACAGCTGCTATAATGACAAGTACTGCAAAATATTTACCGGCTAATGCGCTTATCTTCTCTAATGTTTTCATAGCTTATCCTCGTTATCGATATCTACTATTTTAGTAGGATTTAAGATATTATTTGGATCTAACGCTTTTTTAATATTTGTCATAACGTCGAGAGCTGCTCCATGCTCCACGCGTTGATAAGGTTTCTTTCCAACGCCGACACCATGCTCACCTGTACAGGTTCCGCCTCGCTCCAGCGCATACTGAACGACTTTTTCATTAAATTGTTTTGCTTTTTTAACTTCTTCTTCATTCTCCATATCAATCATAATCAATGAATGGAAGTTTCCGTCACCGACATGCCCTAATATCCCTCCTGGAATAGCTAGTTTTTTTAATTCTTCTCCGGCATAGATAACGGAATTTGCTAATTCTGAAATGGGAACAGCAACGTCTGTCAGCATCATTTTTTTACCGACATAATCATGAATATAAGCGTATGCCAAATTGTGCCTTGCATCCCATAAACGGTTACGGGCGGCATTGTCTGTTTCCGAATTAAAATGGTCACAGCCGTGATCTTGCATAATTTCCTTAGAAAATGCAAGGTCTTCTTGTAAACCAGATTCATTTCCGTGAAATTCCAGGAAAAGCGTCGGCTTAACAGGATAATTGGTTTCACTGAATTTATTGATTTGTTCCACTGAGGCTTCATCTACAAACTCCACTCTGGCGATAGGGATGCCCGCGTGCAAAATAGAAGTTACCGCTTCGATGGCATTCGTCAGACTCGGAAACGTTGCCCGCGCAGCAACAATATGTTCTGGTATGCCATATACCTGAAGCGTTAGTTCGGTAAAGCAGCCAAGTGTTCCTTCAGAACCAATGAAAAGACCGTTCAAATGATAGCCGGAAGCAGACTTTGCAGCCAAATTCCCTGTATGAATTACACTCCCATCCGCAAGAACCACCTCCATATCTCGAACCTGATCACGCATGACGCCGTATTTTACGGTTGTGGTACCGCTGGCATTGGTTGCTGCCATCCCGCCAAGCGTTGCGTTTGCGCCAGGGTCAACGGTGAAAAAGAGACCATATTTCTTTAATTCTTTATTCAGCTGCTCTCTTGTTACACCCGGCTGGACCCTGACAAGTAAATCACCTTCTTTTATTTCCAGAATCTGATTCATTAATGAAAAGTCTATGGTAATACCATTTTTATAAGGGATGACATGTCCTTCTAAACTCGTCCCAACTCCAAATGGCGTTACCGGCGTTTGGTATTCTTGGGCAATCTCCATAATATGCGTAACATCCTCAGTTGATTTTGGGAAAACAACGATATCCGGAAGACTTGTCTGTTGATAGGTTTCGTCTTTGCTATGTAGCTCTCTCACCGTATCATTGTCAGAGATTTGATCGTGCGCTAATTTTGTACCTAATGCTTGTATTACTTGTTTCATAGCTTTACTCCTTTCAATCGTTAAAATGGAAAATCCGTTGTAAATATATCCTGCTATAAGGATAATATGTATTATCCTTATTATAAAGATTTTTCAGATTAATTCAATGATTTAAAAAAGAAATCCTGCTGGATAGGGGACTAGTCCAGAAAAGTTGCATAAAGCCATTTATAAAACGTAAACATCCCGGCTTGTTTATGTTAATTCTGGTAACAAGCCGGGATGTTTGAACACACATGTATAATGATTTCTATTATTTATTTTACTTCACTGGGTTCAGCATTCTTTCAATCTTACCCATAATTAAATCTGCTGCAATTGCCATCAAGGCTGTAGGAACAGCACCTGCTAAAATAATCGCTGTTCCATCGGTAGCGTTTGTTCCGCGCACAATAATAGCACCAAGTCCTCCGGCGCCGACAAACGTTCCAATTGCTACAACGCCAATCCCAACAACAAGTGCTGTACGAATTCCAGCCATCATGACACTGATAGCAAGGGGTAATTCTACTTTCATCAGCAGCTGGAACCGTGTCATTCCTGAAGCGTAGGCAGCTTCCTTCACCGTTTGATCAACCCCGGTTATCCCTACATAGGTATTTTGAATAATTGGTAATAGGGAATAGAAAAACACAGTTGTTACGACGGTTGTTGTTCCTAATCCCATCGCAACCATGGTGATGGCCATAAAACCTAATACAGGAATAGTTTGAATAATACTTCCAAGTGTGAGTACCCACCCACTTAATTTTCCATATCTGGCAATAAGCACACCAATAGGGATGGAGACGATGGAAGCAAACAACACGCCATAAGCGGCCATTAAGAAGTGACGGTAAAATTCTGTCCAAATATAAGAACCATTTTGAGATACATAGGTTATCAATTGCTCCCAGACACTCATTACATGCCCTCCTTATCTTTAAAGTAGTTGTTTTCTTCCAGAAACTCGCGGGCAATGGTGGCAGGACTGACTAATTCCACGTCACCTTGATAGTTCATTTCCTGCATATCCTCTGTTGTTACGGTATCGCTAAGCTTTTGCATGACTTCTTTGATTTCCGGATTTTCCTCCAAGATTTCATTTCTCGCTACAGGAGAAGCATCGTAAGGAGGGAAGAAGTCATCATCCAATACTTTTAAATCATACGCCGCAATTCTTCCGTCTGAAGAATAACCAAGAACCGCGTCCATATTACCGGAAGCAGCAGCTTCATATACTAAGCCTATTGCCATTGGATAGACATTGCCGAAAGCAAAGTGTGTTTCTGTAAAAGCCTCGTACCCGTCACCTGAACGGTTGACCCAGGCATTATCTACACCAAAATTCATGTCATCGGCAAAAGGCTCCAGATCATCCACATGTGTAATGTTTTCTTCATCTGCAAATTCTTGTGTAATGGAAATCGTATAGCTGTTTTCGAAACCGTAAGAGTCGCCCCATGTCTGGTCAAATTTTTCATCAAATTCCCGCTGTACGATTTCCATCGCTTCCTCAGGGTCAGTAATATCTTCGTAATTTAAGACGCCGGCAATATCTGTGCCGGTATATCTGGTAGCAGTCATATCTACTTCCTCCTGCATCATTGCTTGATGAAGGACCATCGTTGATCCTAAATTCGTTACTAACTCCGTATCTAAATCTGTATAATGCTCAATCATCTGAGACAGTATATTACCCCAAATTTCGGATTCTACCGTATCTAAGGTTGCAATTCGAACCGTACTTTCTGAAGGCCCACTGAGACCTGGCAGGGCACATCCTGAAAGGAGCAGCGCCGAAAGAAGGGGAATCAGCAATAATTTCTTCATTTATAATCCTTCCTTTTTAAACAGTTTTCCTTAAGGCTTTAGGTGTTAATCCTTTTTCAAGAAGCGATAATAATCCGCTGGCAAGTAAAGCCAAAATCGTTGCCGGCACAGTACCTAAAACAATAAGCTCAGGCTGATATAGATTCAGACCATCGAAAATAAGATCACCTAAACCGCCGCCGCCAATAAATGCTGCCAGTGTTGCCCAGCCGATTAAATAAACGGTTGCGAACCGTATGCCTGACATAATAACAGGCAAAGCAAGAGGGAGCTCAACTTTTCGGATAACTTCAAAGGTGTTCATTCCCATGCCTTTACCCGCTTCTTTTAAACTTGTATTTACTTCCATGATGCCGGTATACGTATTTCTAAGTATGGGAAGTACGGAATAAATAAATAAAGCAATAATCGCAGGTACAACACCTACGCCTAAGAAAGGCATCAAAAAAGCTAAAATAGCTAAACTTGGAACAGTTTGTAATATCCCGACAAACGAGATAAACCGATCCGCTGTTTTATTCGGTATGCGAGTGAGTAAAATTCCCAAGGGGACCGCAACCAGAATACCTAAAACAATCGCAGCGATAGAAATGTACATATGTTCTCCTGTTTTTTCGAGCAGCTCCCATCCATAGGATGCAAGTGTATCTCTAATAGCTTGCATTATTTTTTGCCTCCTTTTTATTCTATAGCAGTAATATCTTCTGTTTCATCGCCCCAAATAGTGTTAAAAACCATATCGGCAAGGGTCGCCCTTGTTACGATTCCTGCTAATTTATTATTATCTGTTACAACGGGTACGTAACTGCTGCCACGACGAAGCATACGATGCATTGTATCCCGGAGCAGGCTGTTTTTATCCACGGCATATTTTGCTGTATCCATCGCTTCATGAACATAGCTTTTCTTTTTATAATTGGAGTCGACCATTTCAATATCAATGTATCCTTTTAAAATTCCAGCTCCATCAACTACTAACAAGGAGTCGACACGATTGGCATGCATTTTTTGAATAGCTTCTTTTAAGCTGCTTTCTTCTTCAATCGTAATCGGGTTTGGATTCATAATTTGTTCAACGCGTGTTACTTCCGGGCGGCTTTCTAATAACCGGTCTTTTCCGATAAAGTCTTCTACAAACTCATTGGCCGGATGGCGAAGAATATCATCTGGTGTGCCGACTTGAACGATTTCTCCTTGATTCATAATCACGATTTTATCAGCAAGTTTTATCGCTTCATCCATATCATGGGTAACAAAAACAATCGTTTTATCCATTTCCTTTTGAAGTTTTTTAAACTCCTCTTGTAAGCTGTCACGAGTGATTGGATCAAGCGCCCCAAATGGTTCGTCCATTAAAATCAATGGGGGATTCGTAGCTAACGCTCTCAGTACCCCGATTCGCTGCTGCTGTCCTCCGCTTAACTCATGTGGGTAACGATCTAAATAATCCTCTGGCAGGTCAACCAGTGAAATAAGTTCTTTTGCCCGTTCTTTCTGTTTCTCCTTATTCCATTTTAAAAGCGATCCCACAAGAGAGATGTTTTCTCCCACAGTCATATGGGGCATAAGACCAATTTGCTGAATAACATATCCAATGGATCGACGTAATTGGACAGCATCCTGCTTGAGGACATTCACGCCGTCTACAAGAATTTCTCCCCCGGAAGGTTCAATTAACCGGTTAATCATTTTCATCGTAGTTGTTTTCCCGCACCCGCTTGGGCCGATAAAAACAACAAATTCTCCTCGTTCTACTTTCAGGTTCAGTTTATGAACGGAAGGAGTATTATTTCCTTCGAATTTTTTAGTTACTTCTTTAAATTCAAGCACTACAAGCACCTCCATTGCTTATTCCGTAAAACTAAAATTTAGACTTACTCAGTATAATAAACAGACAGGTAAAAATGAAAATCCGAAAAAAGCGATTTAAACCGTAAAATCTGTGCAATTTAAACTTTACAAAGTATACAGTGCAGTTTATCTTAGAATTGCTTACTTTTACGCTCATTTACTATCAAACTTGATTTTTCCAATTTTATTTAATCCGTGTTACAGTGACACATATACAAGTTAAAGGGGAGCTTGACGATGGAATCATTTTCAAATAATCAATTGCTTCAAGAAATCAAATCCTGCGAAGAACTGCTCACAGATCGAATCGCAGATAACATGGAAACGTTCGGCGTATCCTCGACAGTCGGACGGCTGCTTGGCATTATCTATATGAATCGCGAGGCAATGACATTAGATTCACTGGCTGAAGAAACTGGAATGAGTAAAACAAGAATGAGTCAGGTCATGCGACAGATGATCTCATTTAATATCGCTGAGAAAGAATACGTGAAAGGCAGCCGCAAAGATCATTACAATGTAGAACGCGATTATGCACAAACATTTATATCCTTATTTACAAGTAACTGGTCAGAGGTTGTAAAACGTAATACGAGTTTAGAACGCCGTCTCAGAGAACAAATTCGTCATTTAGAAACTTTTTTGACAGAGGATTCCTCAGAAGAAGTAAAAGTTCGAATGGAGAGATTACAGCAGGAGCTGGATGAATGGAATGCCTATTATAATTGGATAAATAATCTTGTTGCGTTTTTTGAAAGTGGCGAGATTTTTAACCATGTTCCTATTGTCACCCCAACCAAAAAGGAGGAAGCAAAAAATGAAGAATAAACGAATCATCACTGCAGCACTGACTGGTGCAGGTGATACAACAGAGAAAAGCAGACATGTTCCAATTACGCCAAAAGAAATTGCGGAATCTGCTATTGAATCAGCAAAAGCAGGTGCTGCAATTGCACATATCCATGTTCGTGATCCCAAGACAGGGAAACTCAGTCACGATGTGGCCCTTTTTAGAGAAACCGTGGAACGAATCCGTGAATCCGATACAGATGTGATTATTAATATTACGGCTGGCGGGGGCGGCGACTTTGTTCCAAATCTAGAAAATCCAACTTGTGGAGGAGAAGGGACTGATATTCAGACACCAAAAGAGCGTCATGAACCGGTCGGGGAATTGCTTCCGGAACTCACCACCTTGGATTGCGGCAGTTTAAACTTTGGCAATCAAGTTTATTTAGGGCCGGAAGACTGGCTTCGGGAGCACGCAAAGCTGATTAAAGAAAGCGGCGTAAAACCCGAAATGGAAGTATTTGATACAGGACATATCCGTCTTGCTAACCAATTAATTTCTGAAGGACTAGTAGAAGGAACACCAATGTATCAATTTTGTCTTGGTATTCCATGGGGCGCTGATGCGGATGCAGAAACAATCGAATATATGAAAAGAAGAGTGGTTGATGGCGCGCATTGGTCAGCCTTTGGTATTGGCCGTATGCAGCTGCCGATTGTGGCACAGGCTGCTTTACTCGGCGGGAATGTCCGGGTCGGTTTAGAAGATAACTTATATTTAGAAAAAGGTGTACTTGGTACAAATGAACAGCTGGTTGATCAAGCTGTCAGCATTTTAAATAGTGTCAAGCTGGAGCCGATGACGGCTGCAGATGCAAGAGAACATTTAAATCTTAAAAAATTTAATTCCTAAGAGGTGAAATATGGCGCAAAAAACAATGGCAGTTTTAGGAACCGGCGTGATTGGCAATGGCTGGATTGCACGCTTTTTAGCAAATGGTCATAAGGTCAATGCTTTTGATCCGGCTCCTGATGCAAAAGAAAAAACAGAAAAAATGATAGATGCTATTTGGACAACATTAGAAGAATACGGAATAAGCAACGAAGCTGCAAAGGAGAATCTGACCTTCTACAACGAGCTGGAGGAAGCTGTAAAAGAAGCCGATTTGATACAGGAAAATGTTCCAGAGCAGGAAGCCTTGAAGAAAAAGGTATTAGCGCAGGTGGATGCTGCTGCTAAACCGACAGCGATTATCGCTTCAAGTACTTCTGGATACATGCCTTCTGTCCTGCAGGAAGATTGTGTGCATCACCCAGAACGAATCATTGTTGCCCATCCATTTAACCCCGTTTACTTAATTCCATTGGTGGAAATCGCAGGAGGAAAGCAGACAGAGCGCAGTTATATGGAAAAGGCAGAGGAGCTTTATGAAAGCATGCATATGAAGCCGCTTGTGATGAAAGGTGAAATTGACGGCCACATTGGCGACCGGCTTATGGAAGCAATTTGGCGTGAAGGGCTTCATATTGTCAATGATGGCGTAGCGACAACGGAAGAGGTAGATAAAGCCATTGTCTACGGCCCTGGTCTTCGCTGGGCACTGATGGGACCATTTCTAACGCTTCATTTAGCAGGCGGTAAGGACGGGATGCGGCACATGCTTGAACAATTCGGCCCTGCATTGAAGCTGCCTTGGACCCGTTTAGTGGCACCTGAACTGACGGAAGAATTAAGTGAAAAAGTGATTTCAGGGACTGCTGAACAAAGCGGAGAGATTTCTATCGATGACCTTGAACATCGCCGGGACCGTTTCTTGATTAAATTAATGGGGCTTTTAGAGGAAGAAGGCTTCTGGCCGGCAGAAAGGCTGATCTCCTATGACAGAAAGTAAACAAGTATGGAAGGGCAATGTGTTACGTGCGTGGGTAGACTATAACGGACATCTGAACGATGCATACTACGCATTGATTTTCAGTTATAGCCTCGATGCTTTCATGGATGTGATCGGTCTGGATGAAGAAGGACGAAAAGCAAGTGCTTATACCATTTTTACGCTGGAAGCGCATATTAAATATGTAAAAGAGGCGCATGAAAACGAGGAGCTGCTTACAAAGGTCACTGTGTTGAACCGGGATGCAAAGCGTGTGCATCTTTGGTTTGAAATGAAAAACAAAGAAAATGATACTGTGGCAACCAGTGAACAGATGGTGATGGGGATAGATCAGTCATCTGGACGCCCTGCGCCGTTTCCGGAATCTGTTGATGTACGGATTAATCAATTTCCAAGACTGGCAAAAGAAAACTGGCCAGCAGGGGCAAACACGCTTATGGGGATTCGTGAGAAAAAGTAAAATATACAATAGCAGCTGAAAGCAGAATTTCATGCAGTAATCTGTAATGATGCTCCCTTTATCGTGGATAATGAAACGAATAAAGGGAGCTTTTGTAATATTAAAAAGAGAGAAAAAGCAAACACTGCAAAGCCAAACTGGTTGATGAAACGTAATTTCATGTTTGAAAAAAGAAATCAGGATAACATCATCAGGAAATATATGTTATACTGCCAATTGTAAAAGAAATTGAATAAAATCTACGATACAAAGTAGAAGAGGTTCTAGCTAACACCCTCTATAAAAAACTAAGGATACCCATACCGCGCCTTAGGTATGGTTTTTTGCATTTTTCGGGTGTTTAGAATTCTCTTTTTCAAATTGGAAAGGGGATTTTTTTATGGAAAAAAATAATCGAGCAGTTGTTGTATTCAGCGGTGGTCAGGATAGCACCACCTGTTTATTTTGGGCATTAGAAAAGTTTGAGCATGTAGAGTTAGTCACTTTCAACTACAATCAGCGCCACAGCTTAGAAATTGAGGTGGCAAAGGAAATCGCTGGAGATCAGGGATTGAGTCATCATATTTTAGACATGTCTTTACTGAATCAATTAGCGCCCAATGCGCTGACCAGGGAGGACATTGAAGTAGAGAATGCAGAGGATGGCGGCATACCGAATACGTTTGTTCCGGGAAGAAATTTACTGTTCCTTTCTTTTGCAACCATTCTAGCCAAGCAAATTGATGCCAAGCATATTATTACGGGAGTTTGTGAAACAGATTTCAGCGGATATCCGGATTGCCGGGATATCTTTACCAAATCATTAAATGTCACCTTAAATCTATCCATGGATGAAGATTTTGTGATTCATACGCCATTAATGTGGCTGGATAAGGCAGAAACATGGGAATTAGCGGATGAACTGCAAGCCTTTGATTATGTCAGAGAACGGACGTTGACCTGTTATAACGGGGTTAGAGGAGCAGGATGCGGAGAATGTCCTGCATGTCAATTACGCCAGCGTGGATTAGACCAATACTTAGTTAGAAGACAGGAGATGAATCAGTAATGTTCGGGTTTCGTATTGTCGAAGAGCTGCAAAAGCTGGATAAAGATATTCATAGAGAAGAATTGGCCTATCACCAAAAACGCGTGATGGTAAGTAAAGAGTTTTCCTTCGATGCAGCGCACCATCTTCATTGTTATGAGGGGAAGTGTAAGAATCTGCATGGACATACGTATCAGGTTGTATTCGGTATCAGCGGTTTTGTAGATAAGGTGGGTTTCGTAATTGATTTTGGTGATATAAAAGAGATTTGGAAGAACAAGATTGAAACATTTTTAGATCACCGTTATTTAAATGAAACATTGCCCAAAATGAACACAACTGCTGAGAATATGGTCGTCTGGATTTTTGAACAAATGGAAGCGGCAATTCAGGAACTCCCTAACCAATGCCAGGTGGAATTTGTTCGGTTATTTGAAACACCGACAAGCTATGCGGAAGCAAGACGGGAGTGGATGAATCATGCGTAAAATACCGGTCTTAGAAATATTCGGCCCTACAATTCAAGGTGAAGGAATGGTAGTCGGAAGAAAAACCATGTTCGTCCGAACTGCTGGATGCGATTACCGATGTGCCTGGTGCGATTCCGCATTTACATGGGACGGAAGCGCCAAAGAAGATATTGTTCAGATGACGAGTGAAGACATTTGGCAGCGGCTGCAAGAAGTAGGAGGAAGCTGCTTTGATCATGTGACGATTTCAGGAGGGAATCCGGCTTTGTTATCTGCTATTGATAATCTGATTGATTTGCTTCAGGAAAAGTCTATTGAGGTTGCACTGGAAACACAGGGAAGCCGCTACCAGGACTGGTTTGTAAAAATTGATGATCTGACCATTTCTCCTAAACCGCCAAGCTCTAAGATGAAAACAAACTGGGAGACGCTAGATGATATCATCCATCAATTGGAAATCAATGATCGATTAGCGCATGCCAGCTTAAAGGTAGTAATTTTTGATAAAGAGGACCTTCGTTATGCAGAAAAAGTGCATCAGCGCTATCCAAAACTGGCTTTTTTTCTGCAAGTTGGAAATGATGATTTAGAGGAAATCGAACCACAGCAATTATCCCGGCATTTATTAAATAAATATGAATGGTTAATTGATCAGGTAGTGGCATCCACAGTGCTGAATCGTGTTCGTGTTCTTCCGCAGGTACATGCATTAGTATGGGGAAATAAGCGGGGCGTATAGTAAGGGAGATTAAAAGCTATTATCCTATTAAAAAGGCAGTAAGAGCTGTCGCCTTTTTGATAGGGTAATCTTTTCTTTCACTTTCTGGCTTTTCTCCGAATGGACAGGAATCTAAATCAATAAAATAATCCCGCCGATTAACGGCACAGCAACCATTGCAATTTTTAATATCATTGGATTCAGACGAGTGGTGAATTTCGCGCCGATATAAGAACCTATAATTGTTCCGATAACTACTTCTGCAAATAATTTCAAATCGAGAAAACCGACAGAATAATAACCGATACCGCCTACCAGTGCGATTGGTATAATAACAAGCATCGTCGTGCCTGCAGATAGCTGAATCGACAAACCAAAGAATACTAGCAACCCGATTTGGATAAACGGCGTTGAGCCAATCCCGAATGCACCTGATAGTAAGCCGGTAATGATGCCGATCCCAGCAGCTGTCATCCAAAATCTGCTTTTCGAGGAACGGTTTTTCTCAGCAAATTTTTGTGTGGCAAACTTGCCAAATCCTGCTGTTACACGAATCCACAGCAATATGGCTGATACAATGAGCATTCCGGCAGTAAAAAATTTCAATTCACTTTCCGGGATAAAGCTTGCCAGCCTGGAACCAAAAAAAGCTCCAACTGCACCAAATAGCCCAGTTGCCAGCCCGATTTTTACCATGGTATTTCTTTCCCGCAGGTGACTGAGTGTGCCCGATAAGGATGTGAAGACCATTGCAGCCAGAGATGTTCCAAGCGCTGTGTGGATAGGAATACCAAAAACTTCCGTCAATATAGCAATAATAAATCCGGAACCGCCAGCCCCGACAAAACCAAGCAACAATCCAATCACTAACATCGTACATAAAACAATCAAAACAAAAATCCCCTTCTTTTTCTTTACTACATAAGTCATTATAGCATAGCGGGCGAGAAATTTTGGGATGAAGGCACTTGAAGTATATGTTGACAGTCTATTCAAGTTATAGTGAATACAGCTTTTACTATTATCAATATTATATTTTATTGACTCAACTTTCGCACATTAAAAAGTAACTTCATTTCTATAGAAACAGGGGTTGAAACACCCTTGACCAAGAATAAAAGATGAAGTGTAAAGCACCGCTGCGGCGGACCATTTTGCTTTCCGACGTACAGGACGTACTAGTGCAGGCGTTGTCACAACGCCTGCACTTGCACGTCCTGGGACTGCGATTACTCGCCCCATCAAAAACATTTGTGCATCGCAGGGCGAGCTGAAGATCCACTTGAAAAGCGGTTTTCTTATCAAGTTAGCTGAAGCCGCCCCCATGGCAGACTAGGACCGCAACGTCCTGGGGTTGCGATTACTCGTCCCATCGAAAACATTTGTACGTCGGAAAGCGGAGTGGTTGGTTGCAGGAGCTATGCACCATCACCAATTCCAAAAAGGCCGGATATTTAACCAAAATGCAAGTATGATAATGAAGAACACGTTCATCTTGGAATAGCAAAATATATTTGCTTATTCTTAGGTGCGAAAGTTGAGTTACTGAAAAAAGAAAAGCGATATGGAAGCATACATAATTCAGCTTCCATATCGTTTTTTCAGCTCGTTATAACAATCCAACCCACTGCCAATAGGTTGCACTAAACAGAATAATAAGCAAATACCCAATCACAGTAAGCGGCACACCGGATTTGATAAATTGTTTTAAAGTAAATGTACCTGTACCATAAGCGAGCATATTTTGCGGAGCGCTGACCGGCAATAGGAAGCCAAAACTGATCACAAATTGCATAATCAAGACAAGACCTGGACCATTAAAGGCTGCTGGCTCCATTGATCCGACCAGAGCAATAACGATTGGAATAAAAGCAGATGCCAGACTGGTGGCACTTGCAAAGCCCAAGTGAATCAAAATATTAAATAAAGCAAGTACGGCAATCATCGCAACCAGAGGCAGGGAAGACACCCCGAGTATTTCAAAGGAATTAGAAGAAAGCCAGGTTGCTCCCTCTGTTGCTAACAGAACAATCCCTAATGAAATTCCTGTTGCGAATACAATTAATGTGCCCCAAGGTACTTTTCTTTGCACTTCTTTCCAGGAAAAGATACCGATAACAGGTGTCAGCATGATGGCAACTGCAACAATGGTAACTGTAGTAGAATCTAAGGGATGCAAAACACCTTCCGTCGACCAGAATAATAATAACAAGCCGGCGATAATGATTAAGCGCCATTCTTTTCCACTGATTTTCCCGAGCTCCTTCAGCTGGTTCGTTATGCTTACTCCTTCCTTTATTTCCGACATATTTGGTTTAATTAGTTTAACCATAACAATATAAAGTACGATAGACATGATAAATGCCCAAGGAGCAGCGTAGAGAAACCATTCTCCCCATGTCACATCTATACCAAAAGCAGATTCCATAAATCCTAAAGCAACCATGTTCTGTGCGGCCGCTGTTTTTATTCCGACGTTCCATATAGAAATAGATTGTACGGCGGTAATCATTAATAATGCTGCAAGCTTACTTTGCTTTGCCAATCCAAATGCAGCTACAATTCCTAATAGGATAGGGACAAGCGTACCTGCACGCGCGGTGGCACTTGGTACAAACAGCGCCAGTACAAAGCTGACAATAATGGTTCCGATCACAAGTGCTCCAGGCTTTGTTCCAACCTTTGACATAATATACAATGCGATGCGTTTATGAAGACCTGTAATCTCCATAGCAGTAGCCAAAACAAGCGCTCCTCCAACAAGCAGCACAGCGGAAGAACTGAATCCTTCTACGGCCATGCTTAACCCCTGACTTGTTCCATATATCGTACCTGGATCTTCGATAGCAGGGGAGATTCCGATAAGAACGGCCAGCAGACTGACTATCATTACCGCACTGACAGGATAGGAAACTGCTTCCGTAACCCATAAAACAACCGCAAATGCTAAGACAGCAAGCGCTCGCTGTCCAACTAGAGGCAATGAATCAGGATTAGGCAGAATTAAAATAATAAGAAGAACTAAAAAAGCTGCAATAAGTGCAATAGCATCTTTCTTTTTCATGAAAACCCCTCCCTTTAGTTACTTTAATTGTAATATAAAACCCTATATTTGTGATTGATTTCACATGTTACAAATAAATGAATTTGTGTATTTATTCACAATTCATTCAAAAAATACATTTCATTTTTATAAACTGGCGCTTAATAGAGCCGCATTTTAAATAACTGTTATCCAATCATATAATCGAAAGCTGATTGACGAAGGATATACATTATATTAATATATTCAATATACGAATATAGAATAAAGAAGAAGGTGACAAAGTGGAGAGAAATTTATTTGTACCAGCTTTACCGAAAACAGAGCTGGATGCAGTCCGTTCCTTAGGAGTCTATATTTTTACGAATATCCAGCTGGCGGATTACGATTTAAACAGCTCCTCAGCGCAGAATCGATGGATAAGGAGTTTATCGGATAACTTATCAGATAACGCTAACAATGATTTGAAATTATTAAGAACTGTTTTTGCGCATGGAGTGATTTTAAGGGATTTCTATATCCAAAAGACCGCGGATTTAACCATGGATTGGGATGCTTTTATCGATTGGTGGAAGCAGCTAGAGGAGTCAGACATGATGGAGCTTCTTATTTATGGAATTAGAGAAACAATGGACTATTACTATAAATACCTGCCTCGTATACCGGTTGTGGAAGAGGCAATGCGGGAAGTTTACCTGGACGAAAGGCAATTACAGGACCCTGATAATCGTAAGAAAGCCGTGAAAGCAGTACTGCTCAGCTGGTCTGTTCCGATGGAAAAAGTAGAAAACAATGCAGCGGATTATGATAGTTTATCCGATATAAAAGAAAGCATTATCCGATTGATAAGGGCATTTTGGGCTGCCGGTTTGAAAAAACAGTGGGAAGAAAAGCAGAAAATGCTAGCAGCATGGGTAAGACAGCAAGAGTCTTTACTGTCAAAATCCTATCGTACCAATGGAGAAGCGATTTTTGCAATCACAGGCTTGTATCCAGATACCGCAGAATTGGAGAACATTAACAGAGCAGAAATGATAACCTTTGTTCCTGTTTGTAATATGGAAAGGCTGCTTTCTTTTATTCAATTTGATAAACATGTTTACCTGATGTTTGACCCGCAGATAGAAACGGCAGGAAATAAAGAAAAGCTGGCAGACTATTATACTGCTTTTGAAGGATTGGGTGACAGGACAAGACTGCAAATCATTGACTTATTAGCTGAAAATAAAGAGATGTTCGCCCAACAGATTATCCAGCAGCTGAACCTGAAGCAAAGCACGGTTTCTCGTCATTTAAATCAGTTGCAGCAATCTGGTCTTGTTATGGTGCATCAGGAAGGAAATACAAAGTATTTTTCACTAAACAGAGATGAACTGAAAAAAGTAGCGGAAAGCCTCCATTCATTTTCCAACATGTAAAGAAGAGGAAAATAAAGATGACAGATTTTCGAATCGAAAAGTTAAATACAATCGTTGTTCCAGTAAAGGATTTAGACAGATCCATTGCATTTTATAAGGATATATTACATTTAGAGCAAGGTTTTACTGATCAAAGTATGGCCTTCATTTCTGCAGGGACTTCAGAGCATGATACAACTATATTATTGCATATCATTGATGAGCCAGAACCGGTAGAAAAAGGAATGGTAATAGAATTTCTGGTCAATGATGTCAGCTCAGCTGTTTCATCTCTAAGAAATCGAAACGTAAAAATTATACAAGACCCGATTGAGCGTCCCTGGGGTGTGAAGGAAGCGGTTATTGCCGATCCGGATGGATATCGAATTTGGATAGTAGAAACCATATATCGGGGTTAAAGAAGGGAGGAATCAAAATGGATATAGCTATTGAGACAGCAGTCACAGAGCATGTCAAATCCATTGCTGCTATTTGCTCCTTTGGCTGGAAACAAACTGTAGAAGGTAAGTTAAGTGAGAAGTACCGGAACAAGCATGCAGAGGAATGGTATAACCACGAACGAGTAAAGGCGGATATAGAACAAGGCTCTTATACCCATGTTGCTATCGTTAATTCAAAGGTGGCAGGCGTTATTGGCGGTGCAATAACGGAGAGCAGAGTCAGCCAAGTTTTTGTATTATATGTAGAGGAAAAATATCGATACAAAGGAATAGGAAGACAATTATTAAATATACTTACAGAAGAACATAAGAAAGCAGGAGCAACAGAGCAATGGGTGTCTGTACAGGATGGAAATCAAAGAGGAATCCCTTTCTATGAAGCAAGAGGATTTCGGAAGCAGGAAAAGAAAAGCGGCGTGACGGATACAGGCGAACCATTTGTTAATCTTCGGTATTCGCGAAGCTTATAATATTAACTTAGTATTAGCTTAAATTTATTTTTTTGAAAATATCGTCTATTTATTATGGTAAAATAAAGATTACCTTGGTTTATAAAGGTTATTAAAATGAATTTCATTAAAGGAGGCGTTCATATGATAAATAATAAAAAGAATGTAATAAGTAAAAAAGGGAGAGCGTTTAACTAGTCCGTTACATCGTGTTTCCCTAAATTGGAAGGGGACTTAAATTGAATCAGGTCTTATTAGTTATTGATGCACAACAGGAATTAATCGAAGGCAATCATGAAAGAAACGCAGTTTTTCAAAAATCACAGCTTATTGCTAATATTAATTTAGTAATTGAAAAAGCAGAAAATGCAGTGGTGCCAAGTGTATTTGTAAGGGATTTAGATGTCGGTGATGGAAAAGGAAGCGGATTTGAAATTCACAAAGACATCTATGTGCCTGCAGAATCAAAAATCTTTGACAAATCTGCTACCAATGCTTTTTATGGAACAGGTCTGTTGGAATACCTAAAGTCACATCAAGTAAAACATATTGTTGTTATGGGCTGTGAAACACAGCATTGCATAGACAGTGCCGTCAGAACAGCAACCATTAACGGATTGGATGTCACATTAGTTAGAGACGGCCACTCCAGCCTGGGGAACGACTTGCTGAATCCAGAACAAATTATAAAACACCATAACGATACACTTCATGGACATTATAACGTGGATCATTTTTCCATAGTAAGAAATGCAAAGGAAGATTTATTTCACCCTGCACATGATTCATATAGATAATTTGATAGAAAAGCGGCATATACCTGTGCCGCTTTTACTGTTTTGAGAATTATTTCACGAAGCTCACGAGACAAGTATCTGTTAGCAAAAATTTTTGTGAAAACAGTCTTGGATATGTCTTCCATTTATGTTCCATTTGTACTATAATAAAAATGTCATTTTAAAGAATAATTTGTCAAATAGAGGAGGATAAAATGAATAAACAGCGAATTATTATTTTTATGTCATTATTACTATTTATTGCCGGATGCAGTACGTCCGAGGAATCCACTGCATCAGAAACTTCTTCATCTGAATCTTCCGAGGAAAACACGAATTCAGAACAAGCAGAGGGAGAGGAAGAAAACGAATCGGGAGCAGAGGAAGAGGAAGCGGAACAATTATCCTCTGGTTCAAGCACCAGTACATATTCATTATCAATGAAGCTGCAGCCTCTATACGCGAATGGAGATTATGAAGAAGCTTTAGAGCTAATCGAGGAATCTCTGGAAGATCACGCTGAAGAGCCTTTCCTTTATAATGATAAGGGTTTTATTCTCATTGAACTTGGACGACCGGAAGAAGCAAGAGAAGCGTTAGAAAAATCAATTGAACTGGATGACAAGATGGAAGCTGCTTACAGCAATCTTGCATATGCGTTAATAGATCTGGGCGAATATGAAGAGGCTATGGAAGCTGCGCAGGAAGCGATTGATTTAAATCCGAATGCACCGGAACAATATGTTGCTATGGGAAATGCACTATCTTTTCTTGATGAAGATGAAGAAGCTCTGACTTATTTTGAAGAAGCTTTAGAAATTGAACCCAAGGCAGATTTCGCTTTATATGGTATGGGAGCCAGCCTGCTCTATTTAGATGAAACAGAAGAAAGTATTGTTTATTTAGAAGAATATTTGAAACAGCATCCGGAAGATGTCGATGCACTGGATATGCTTGTATATGCTTATGAACTTATAGAGGATTATGAAGAAGCGTTGGAATACGCTGACGCCGTATTAGAAGTAGATGATGAAATGCATATCATTTATAATCTGGATTATAAAGGCATCCTTTTAACAAAAAATGGGCAGCTGGATGAAGCAGAAGAACTCTACGAAGAAATGCTAGAGGAGCATCCGTTAGATAAAGGAATTGCTTATTACGGCCTGGCTTTTATCGATATTGAGCGCGGGGAGATAGAAGAAGGCTTGGATCATTTGGAAGAGGCAATGGATGAGGACCCCAGCTTAATTGATTATGCTGTGACAGATCCTTTATTTGAAGATGTTTTAGATAATGAAAGATTTATAGAACTTGCTGAATCCTATGAGGACTCCTATAACGAGCTGTAGTTAAAAAAGCAAAAGATGATTGATAGTTGTAAAACAATCATTTTTTGCTTTTTCGTTTATTGGAAGCATTGCGGAACAGGATGCTTCATCGTCAAATAAGGATATACTTGGTGTCCTTTTATCATGAGAGGATAATATATTGAATATTATTGCAAATAGAGAGAGGTTGGTATTTCAACACTCGATCTTTACCTATTCAAAACATTGCATTGGTTAAGTTTTAAGAAGTTTAAGTGGATAGAACGTCAGATATTACAGATTCAACGGGATCTTGAAACTGCGAAGAGCAGGAAGATTTTTTGATATGAGAAGACGGTGAATGAGCGAATAAAGGCTTCTCTTGCCGAGTCAGAAGGAGAAAAAACAGCTTTCTCATAAGTACAGCTTGTATTTCTCCTTGAAAAATTTCTCTGAAAGTTATTTTTCATTTTATAAACTATGTTCCGAAATCTTTTCTCTATTGATTCTCCAAATTCCAAAAGATACACCGGCGATAATAAAGAAAATACTAATCGATTCTCATACGGAGGGGAATGACAATTGATAAATAAAAGAATAAAGCAGTCCAAATAAAGACTCAAAAACAATCATCATCCCTGCCATGGAAACCGTCAGACGGATGGAAGTTTGGTTCCATGCCCATGTTGCCACCCACAAAGCAACGATGCCCAACACGATAATACCAATCAAATATGCAGCGGATGGACTGTTAAAAAAGGAATTAGAGGAGGTATTGGATACCCTTCCTCTCCGGGAAGAAAGTATTCTCCGTCTCCGTTTTGGATTGGATGACGGAAAGTCACGAACACTGGAAGAATTGGGAAAGGTATTTGGAGTGACCAGAGAACGTGTCCGTCAGCTTGAAACAAAAGCATTAAGGAAATTAAGGCATCCAAGACACAGTAAACGTTTAAAAGATTTTCTTGATTAGCGTAGGCCGGAGTTATATGTTTAACGGATAATTAATAAAATTTATTTCCATGCATTTAAGCCCGGTAACTTCATTGTGATTCGGGCTTTTTTGCTGGAAAGAATAAAATCTGGATCATTTCATCTGTGAGTTGCTTATTTAGGTCATTGTTCGCTATGATAGTAGAAGATATCTTTGTTTAGCAGTTTTATTTTTGTATCATTTTATTTAGGAAAGAATTCCATAAGATAAAGTTTAAAATTAAGAATATATTCATTTTAGTATACGAATAAAGAGCTTTGGGCAGTATTATTCACTGCGCGTTTAAATCTACAACACAATCGAGGAATTCACATGAATTTTAAACTTGACCGTTCAGCGAAAACACCACTATACAAACAAATTGCATCATATATCGAAAACGGAATCTCTACTGGTGATTTTTCTCCGGATATCCCGCTTCCTTCAGAACGCCATCTGGCAAAAGAGCTGCAAGTTAATCGCAGCACGGTAGTGGCCGCTTATGATGAATTACAATCCATTGGAATTGTTGAAAGAAGGAAAGGCAGCGGGACGCATATTAGTACGGATATCTGGGGAATATCCGATAAAAGAATTCCCAACTGGGGAAGGTATGTGGAGGATGGCTCATTTCTTCCTAATTTGCCGTTAGTTCAAAAAATACGGACGGAAACACAAAATAATGAAATGATTAATATGGCAAGCGGAGAACTGGCGGCGGATCTATTTCCGGCAGAACAATTTCATTCCATTTTTAAAGAGAAGCCTTTTACAGAGCATCTGGGATATGATCACCCTCAGGGCAATGTCCGTTTAAGAGAAACGATTTCTAATCATTTGTATGCGTATAAGGGAATCTCTATTGATGCAGAATCAATCCTGATTACCTCTGGTGCGCAGCAAGCTCTTCACCTTATTGTGCAATGTTTACTAAAGCCTGGTGATGCTGTCGCAATAGAAGATCCATCGTATGCTTACTCATTGCCATTATTTAAATCAGCAGGTTTACGTCCCTTTCTTTTAAAGAGCAGTAAAAATGGGATTAATCCGGATGATATCGTCGAACTGCATAAAAAACATCGCATTCGAATGGTTTTTATCAATCCGGATTTCCAAAATCCGACCGGAGTGCAAATGCCTTTAAGCAGACGGAAAAGAATATTAGAGATTTCTTCGGAGTATGGCATTCCTGTTGTAGAGGATGATCCGTACAGCATTACGGCATTTGATGGAAACGTAGCAGCTTCTTTAAAACGAATGGACGATAACGGAAATGTATTATATATCAGTTCTTTATCCAAAATCGTTGCATCTGGATTACGAATCGGCTGGATTGTTGGACCGAAAAAAGTTATTCAACGCTTAGCTGATGCAAAACAGCAGATTGATTTTGGACATAGTATTTTTCCGCAATGGGTTGCAAATGAGTTTATCGGATCTCCGCAATTCGATGAACATATTCATAAAATCAGGCAGCAGCTGGAAGTACGGAGAAAGCAATTATCCAAAGCACTGATTCATTTTTTAGGCGATCAGGCAGAATTCCTGGAACCAGATGGCGGGATTCATTTATGGTGCAAGCTGAAAGATCCGGTGGATGAATTTCAATTGCTGGATGAATCATTGAAGAGAGGAGTTGCTTTTGTTCCAGGCTCTATTTTTGGTGAGAGCAAAGGATTCGTTCGTTTTACGTATGGCAGGAGTACGCCCACAGATATTTGGGAAGGAATATCCAGATTTTCGAAAGCTCTTCAGCATTTGCGCGGAAAATAAAAAAGCGATAAAAATCTGTCTGCTCGTAAAGTGGATGGGGGATTTTTATGCGAATTGGATGGTATCATTTTTGGGATATCCAGTACAATAAAACTAGGTTAGGATAAAATCAGCAAGCTGTGTAACCTTATATCAAAATTAGAAAGTGATAGTTTATCAGGGAGATGGAATTCGAAAATGACATGGACATTTATATTAATTACGCTGGCAGGAATTATATTGAAATTTTTAACCAGCCCGCCAAGCGCTTTGGTAGGATGGGTTTTAAATAAATTTGAACTGCATCCTAAAATTGATGCAGGAAACAGTACGATAACCTTCGACGGAGCACCGCTTGATGAAGATGAAAAAAGGAGATTTATAGATTCTTTTAATGAAGCTCAATTTTTATATAAGAATCATATCTTTCCAGGGAAGGAAGCTTTGTTTCTTCATCCTGAAACAAAGATGCCCCCATATATTATTCATTTTAAAAAGAAAAATAAAGAAATGACCTTCCATGTTTTCGGATATGAAAATCGGGTAGATGTCGTGAAACAATGGAAGAAAAAGACCGCTTCCTATACGCTGGATTCAGATTATCTGCAACAGGCTGCTTTAACAAATAATCAGCTGCATAATGCCTGAGGTTATTGTTATGCGGCTGCGTTGACTATTTTATAAAGGTGGGGAAAGGGAGATGTTGAATACCCTTATCATACTGGTGATTATCGTATGTGTTCTTGCATTAATCGGAACACTTTTTGTCACAAAAAAGCTGGACGATACTTACGAACGAAAGAAGAGTTTTTCAAGTCTTACTTATATTTATTTTCTTGGACTGCCCGCGATTATTTTGGTTTCTGTTCTTATATGGGTTTTCATTTAAGATTGGGTTCAAATAGAATAGGCGTAACAATAGAACTTCTTATGAAATAGGAAGTTCTATTGTTATTTAAAGGGCATTTTCAATTATTCTAATGTTGAAAATTCGATGGATTAAAGAATGCTTTCCTTACATAGATCGTATAAGCTAGCATAGCCAGAGAAGGAAGCATATTAACTATATATAGCAGGTGGGTTTGATTGTTTACGAGCAGAGAGCTAATCATTCCAAAATAGACTAAATAAGCCACCATTGTCCAAAAGCCCCATTTTTCAATTGGATATAACCATAGACCATTACTAATGAAAATAAAGCTACTATTGCTCTCATTAATTGCTCAGGTATATTCGGTAATGCAAAACGTTCCGCTATACTGCGCATGGAATCGGTATCCGCATCATAAAAAATAGCAGAAAATAATAAAAGCATTGAACTAAAAGCAAATATATAACTTATTATTATAACTCCCAACGGTCTTTTCAAACGTTGTGACACCTCCCATACTTTATTTTTTTAATAAGTATAATTGCTTGTTTTTAACTTTTCTTCTAATTGCAGTCTCTATCCGCTGATGCTGACAGGAAAAGAGTACAGACTTATAGAAAATTTACCCTCTTCATCGATTCTTTACACTAAAATAACAAATTCCTTTCATTTATTATTTGCTTATATTCGTTCTTGTTCGCTATCATAAAGGTATAAACTGGATGAAAGCGAGAGGAACGACTATGCGTAAATTAAATATTGCTAATTTGGATACACCCATTAAAAAGCTGGAAAAACTCAGTAATGAACTTGGGAAAAATATTTATATCAAACGAGATGATTTTACAGGAGTGGAAGTCTCGGGAAACAAAATAAGAAAGCTGGAATACCTTATTGCCTATGCATTGGATAATAAATATGACACAATCATTACTACAGGAGCCTGCCAATCAAACCATGCCAGAGCGACAGCCGCGATTTGTGCCATGATGGATTTAGAATGCCATCTGGTGCTTAGAGGTGAAGCGAAAGAATATGAAGGAAACCTGTTTCTTGACGATATGCTTGGAGCGAATGTAAATATTATTCCGCCGGATGCATCCCGAGAAGATGCGATGGAGGAGAAGAAGCAGGAGTTAGAAGAACAAGGGAAAAAGGTATTGATTATTCCGGTAGGTGCTTCAAATGCCATCGGGTCTTACGGTTATATTAATTGTTATAATGAAATCATGAAGCAGGAAGTAGAGATGGGTGTTCATTTTGATTCTATCAACCTTGCAATTGGTTCTGGCGGAACATATGCAGGGCTATGGTTTGCAAATGAGGGGGCAGATACCAGAAAGAAAATCATTGGCTATTCTGTTGACCAAATAGCAGAAGTGTTCAAAGAAGATGTGATGGAAATAGTAAATGATTTGGAAAACATCAGCCATCATTTTGATTCTATTACTATTAATGATAACTATATTGGACTTGGCTACGGTCAGGCAACTGATGAAGAACTGGCATTTTATTTGGATATTGCTAAAAATGAGGGAATGATTCTTGACCCTGTTTATACAGGGAAGGCTTTTAAAGGGTTAGTGACTGAAATTAAAAACGGAAACTATGTTGACCAGGAAAATATCCTTTTTATTCATACCGGCGGACAGCAAGGCTATACGAAAGAGATGAGAGAAAGAGTGAAGGATATTTTAAGAAAGAATGATGGAGAATAATTTTTGTTAAATGATAATGCAAGCATTAACTAAAAGGCAAAGGGTCAGTGTGAAAACAGCGTCTCTTTGCCTTTTGGCATAAGCGCTGCTTGTTGTACAACCATAGTAGGTTGCTGAATTCGCAAGCAAAATATAAAACAGATCTTGAAGATAGGGGGGACGAAGAAAGTGAGAAGCTGGAAAGAAAGTAAAAACTGCATTTTCATAAAAGCACCGGAGCCGTTTAATTTTAAAGTGAATGTAGACTATTTCCTGAGGGATCCAAATGAATGCATGTATGAAATAGAGGAGAATACGATTACCCGTGTGATTGAAATAAATCATCTGCGTACATTGATACAGATAAGTAAAGCAGGAAGTGACTATCTGGCTGTTGAGTGTTTAGCCGGTACAAAACCGGAATCATTTGAAGATAAAGAGACCATCGTAAATTATATTTGTGAATGGTTTGACTTTGACACCGACCTGCTGCCTTTTTATGAAATGGGTCGCCGGGATTTGTTACTGCAACCAGTCATTGAAAGATTTTACGGACTTCGGATTATGGGTTTAAATGATTTATTTGAGGCCTTATGCTGGGGGATATTAGGCCAGCAGATTAACCTGAAGTTTGCGTACACATTAAAACGTCAATTTGTTGAAAAATTTGGAGAACATTTGGATTATAATGGAAAAAATTATTGGATTTTCCCTTTGTATGAAAAAATCTCTAAATTAACTGCGGAAGATATGGCTGATATTAAAATGACAAAAAGGAAAAGGGAATATATTATTGGTGTAGCAAAGTTAATGGCAAATGGAGATTTATCAAAAGAAAACTTATTACATGTAGATGATTTGAAGCAAGCGGAAAAAGAATTGATCCGTATTCGCGGGATTGGTCCATGGACAGCGAATTACGTATTGATGCGCTGTCTTCGGTATCCGGACGCTTTTCCTATTGATGATGTGGGATTAATCAATGCCATCCAATTTGTAAAGGGAATGGAACGAAAGCCGACAAAAGCTGAGATTAGAGAATTATCGGCAGCATGGTCAACCTGGGAAGCGTATGCTACGTTTTATCTGTGGAGAATGCTGTATTGAACGGCTGATTGGAATGCTAGATGGTTCTTCCTTTTTTCTTAACATCTGCGTCTAAACCTGCTCCAATCGCTACACCAACAGCTAAGCCAATTGGCAAACCTAATGCAAGGCTATCGAATAAGAGTCCAAAAACTAGTCCTAAGCTGAGACCACAGGACATATAGATACTGAGATAATAGTCTTTCGCAACTAGTTTGTGTTTTTTCATGAGGTGTGTACGGATGTTATTTAATATTTGGTGATGGTTTTTAAAATCATTTTTTGTCAGCTGATCTGACTTGTCTAAAAGCTGGGCTATATGACCTTCTAAATCAACAAAATATTGGTTACATGCTTCACAGCTGGAAGAAAGCTCAACCAATCTTTGAATCATTCGATGACAGTTATCCAAATCAAGCTTTTTGGAAACTTTTTCTTCTAAACTATTTTTTAAATCTTCTATACTGGCGTTAAGTTTGTCAGCAGCTTGGGGACTTATCATCATGGTTGACCTCCTTGTATGTCCGGATAAGAAATGATTAGATATTTTCAATATGTAAAAAAGCTTAGTTTATATAATTATATTCAAATGGCACAAGCGATGCAAATTTCATTTAAAATGAAGACTAATATAAAAAGTTAAGTATATCATTTAAAAACTCGATTTAAATATACAACTGTGACTTGATTGTTCTTTATATCAATTGAGAAAGATTTTAGCAGGAAATTTAGTCCGATTTGTCGAAAGGAGGATATAGGCATTACTAAAAATTATTAAAATAGCAACCTGTCTTGATATAAAAGTGAGGGAGGAATTCAAAATGTATGAAAAAATAGTAGAAGCAGCAAATCGCCTAGAAGGAATTGCACATAAAACCCCAGTCCATACGTCAACATTATTGAATGAATTAACCGGAAACCAAATGTTTCTCAAGTGTGAAAATTTCCAGCGGATGGGAGCATTTAAATTTCGGGGTGCTTATAATGCGATAAGCTCTCTGCCGGAAGCGTCCCAAAATAAAGGAGTAATCGCTTATTCTTCCGGAAATCATGCAATGGCTACGGCTTTAACCTGCAAAATACTTGGTATCCCTGCGACAGTAGTCATGCCGGATGATGCGCCGCAAGTCAAAGCAGCAGCTGTGAAAGACTATGGTGCAACGATTATAAGATATAACCGCAAGACGGAATCCCGAGAGGAAAAAGCGCAGGATTTAATAGATGAATTTGGTTATACATTAATTCCTCCTTTCAATGCGGAGCCAATTGTAGCCGGACAAGGCACCGTTGCAAAAGAATTGATTGAAGAAGTCGGGGAGCTTGACTATCTGCTCGTTCCTTGTGGAGGCGGCGGGTTGATAAGCGGATGTGCCATTGCTGCAAAACAGCTGTCGCCTCAATGCAAGGTGATTGGAGTGGAGCCTGTGGTATCCAATGATGCGACGAAATCATTTAAGGCAGGAGAATTGCAGACGATTGAAGCTCCAAACTCGATAGCTGACGGTTTAAATACACCTTCGTTAGGAAAAATTACTTTTTCTTTCATTCAAAAGCATGTAGATGATTTTATCACGGTTTCTGAAGAAGAGATAAAAGCTGCTATGTACTTCCTATGGACGCGATTAAAACTTGTTGTGGAGCCATCTGGAGCAGTCGCTTTAGCAGCATATCAAAAGCTTTCTGTTAAAAACAAAAGAGCAGGTGTCGTATTAAGCGGCGGAAATGTGGATGTAAGAAAAGCCGGGGATTTGTTTAAGGATATAACAGATTGATTTGATGAGGGAGTTTGCATAATGATTGATGCACATATTCATTTAGATTGGTACCAGCCTGACGAGCAGGAACAGTTAATTCAAACGCTTCAAGCAGATGGGATGATAGCCGTTTCAAGTGATTTTGAGAGCTGTCAAAAGGTATGGTGGTTAGCACAGAAATATCCGTTTGTTTATCCTGCTTTCGGCTGGCATCCGGAACAAGCATTGCCGCCTGATCAAGAAATCAATCGTATCTTTCAGGAGATTGAACAAAAATTCGAAAAAATCGTGGCTATTGGAGAAGTAGGGCTTCCGTATTATACCAAACGTAATGATGACTCGCTGGATATTGCACCTTATCATGCCATATTAGAGCGGTTTGTACAGGCTGCAAAAAAGTATAATCTGCCAATCGTATTACATGCTGTTTATGAAGATGCCTCTGTTGTCTGTGATATGCTTGAAAAATATCAACTGGAACAAGCCCATTTTCATTGGTTTAAAGGGGATAAAGCTACGATTAACCGTATGATAGATAATCGATATATGATTTCTATCACGCCTGATTGCTGGTATGAAGAGGAGATTCAGTCTTTAATCAAACAATATCCGTTAGAACTTATTATGGCAGAAACAGATGGGCCATGGCCGTTTAAAGAGCTTTTTCAAAATCAGATGACACATCCAAATATGATTATCGATGTGATAAAGAAAATAGCTGAGGTAAAACAGCTGCCTTTTGATAAAGTTCGACAACAGCTGACGAATAATACGTATCAGTTTTATCATTTAGAACGGTTTAATAAATAAACTGTAAAGGGATTAATATCCATTCAGGTTTTGTGAAAAGAAATGGAATGATAGCCCGGACTCTAAAGGGAAGTACGTTAATTAATTTCAAAATAAGGGAATAAGATAGTGAAAGAGGATGCTTTTTTATAAGGGATTAAAAATAACATCCTAAAAAAATCCTGACTTGATAAGTTAGCATTCCTGATTGGATTCAAATTAAAAGGGTGAAAACCATATCTAAAAAAAGCATATATTTGAATTTATAATGGGAATTATTTATCTTATTGTTTACGGTATTGTGCCTATCATTTGGGGACCTATTATGTACTCTGGTACGGGTGAACCATTATTCCTTGTGCTTCCATTAATCGGGGTTGCAGCTATTATGATAGCGATTGTAAAACTAAAAAGTTCTAAACGTAAAATGAAAGATTCGTAATATTCCCCCTGAGCAGCTCATTACAGATTGTAATTTAAAAGGAAGTCCAAAAAACGTAATCGAAGGTAAAAGTGTCACCTAGATACACTTTTACCTTTTCATCCGTTGATTTTAGCTGAAATAGTCTTCTAATCCGGCAATAATACCTTCTGCTGCATGATTTTGATAATTATCCGTTTGAATTGTCTGCTGTTCCTCTGAATTGCTGATAAAACCAAGCTCAATTAAAATCGCAGTTTGCTGATTCTCTCTTAGTACTTGGAAATCTGCTTGTTTAGCTCCACGATTGTCGAGATGAACATGACTCATCAATGACGTTTGTACATACTCAGCAAGCATCTGGCTTTCGCTTTCATTCTTGTAAAAGGTTTCCACTCCATGCGCAGCCTGGTCTTCCGACGCATTATAATGCAGGCTGATAAATGCATCTGGATTGGCAGAATTACTTATGTTGACCCGTTCTCCCAATGAGAGATACGTATCATCTTCTCTGGTAAACGTAACAGAAGCTCCTTGATGGCGTAATTGTTCTCCTAATTTTTTTGCTGTGGTTAAAGCTAATGTTTTTTCATGTGCTTCGGATCCCACTGCACCGGGATCTTTCCCGCCGTGACCTGGATCAATCACAAATTGACGGCCGGCAAGCGGATTTTCAGTGCTTTGTTCCGCTTGAACTTCTTTTGTTTCGCCATTTTCCTTTTCGCTTTCACCGTCTTTTGGCTCAGATGTTGCTTCTGACGCTTCATTTTCGGTTTCTTCTACTGTTTCTAATGATTCTGTTTTTTCATTTTCTTCTGATGTGTCACTATTTCCATTTGATTCGTCATCTTTATCAAGTAAATATAAAGTGATCCATACTTCTTCATCATGATAATATGTTTTGCCCCAGCCGTACAATTCTTCAAAAATAGGAACCTTCTCACCATGATTCATCTGCGTAACGACAGCTGCATTCTTATCAGGCGCATTGCGTACATTTACTGCTGGTGCTTGAATTCGGTACAGTTGTCCGTTTTCTGCTGGTTCGGCAGTTTCTGTATTTGTTTCTGCTGCAGCAGCTGCTGTTTCAGCTTGATTATCTTCTGTATCGGATTGTTCGTTTTCTGGCTCTGTCTGTATCTCATCCACTGCTGATAGGTGATGTAACGCGACCCAAGCTTGTTCGCCGTTATAAAATGTTTTGCCCCAGCCATTGGATTCTTCAAAAATAGTAACCTTATAGTCTTTTTTTAATTCACTTAGAAGGACTGTATCCTGAGCAGGCGCATCCATTAACTCTGTTGTTTCCGTATCAACTTTGTACAATGTCCCATTATCTGCATGTACTGTTGGTATAAAAATGAATAGGCAAATAAGAAAAGCAATGCCTATCATTAGGTTGTACTTCATATTGGAAATACCTCCAATTAATAGTTTGTTATATTGACAGGCTCTCCAATAAATTTCATAGATATACCTTTTATTCAAAATTATTAGATTGGAAGTTTGCGGGTACAGGTTAATATGAAAACTGTTTCCTGGATGAAGCTGCGTTTTATCAGTGTTAACACATTGGGGCATCGCAGAGCAGATGCGTTGATTGCAGTCTATTAAAAATGGGTGTCTTGACAATAGGATGTACATTGCCATAACATATATATATTGTGCAAAATTATTCCTCCTCCTTTCCTGTAAAGGGGGTGGAAAGTAGAAAAGAAGGTATTAGATGGAGAAAAATAGAGCAAGAACAAATAGTCTGACTGAGGAAGCATCCTCTAATAAGAGAATGCTATATTTGATTGCTATCATGGTGATTGGTTTTAACCTGAGGCCGGCAATTACTTCCGTTGGACCGTTGTTAGGGACCATTCGTGATCAGATTGGACTGGAAAACTGGAGTGCGGGGACGATTACCAGTTTACCGCTTATCGCATTTGCCATAGTATCGCCGCTTGCGCCAAAGCTTGGCCGGAAGCTGGGGAATGAAGGAGCGGTCTTGCTTGGCCTGATCCTGCTGTTCGCCGGAATAGGCACCCGGTCCATTCCATATACACCGACATTATTTATCGGAACAGCTATTATCGGGGTTGGCATCGCAGTAATGAATGTGCTGCTGCCGGCAGTCATCAAGGAAAAATTCCCGCATAAAGTCGGTCAAATGACGAGTGTCTATTCCACATCGATGGCAATATTCGCGGCCACGGCTTCTGGACTTTCAGTTCCGCTTGCAAAAGGAGCAGGCTTAGGATGGGAATTGGCTTTATTATCGTGGGCTGTGCTGGCTCTTGTCGGAATCATTGTTTGGATTTTTGTTATCAGCCGGAACCCTGCGCCTAAAGAAGAACAAGTGGAGTTAAGCAATAAGCCTTTTAATGACAGCAACCTGTGGAAATCCCCATTGGCTTGGCAGGTTACGTTATTTATGGGTCTGCAATCTTTTATATTTTATGTAATGGTATCGTGGCTGCCAGAAATCATGCAAAGCTTTGGATTTTCCGTATCTGCTGCCGGCTGGCTGATAGCTTATGTGCAGTTTGTCGGATTGCCGTCTACTTTTCTGGCACCGGTGCTGGCAGAGAAATTCTCTAACCAGCAGGGGATCGTGCTGGGAATCAGCGGCGGTGCAGCAGTTGGATTTATCGGACTGCTAATCGGGGGACCGCTTCCGCTGATTTTCATCTGGGTAACACTGATTGGAGTTACTTTTGGAGGGGCCATCAGCCTGTCACTTGCTATGCTTGGCATGCGCGCACGTAATGGACGTCAGGCTGGAGCGCTGTCTGGGATGGCGCAATCCGTCGGTTATATTTTTGCTGCCATTGGACCGTTATTTATCGGGCTTCTATTTGATATTACGCAGGCCTGGTCTGCGCCGATTATTGCTATCATCGTTGTTTGCTTGTTAATGATGGTTGCAGGATTAGGTGCTGGCAGGAATAAGTTTGTGTAACGATCTGCCCTTTGATAATTAATAAGAATGTTTGATAAAAATCCTGCTACGAGCAGGATTTTTTGTTGTGTAGAGAGTTAAACGAGAGCTCCAGAGTGTTTACAGGATCCACTGACCAAGTCCAAGGGGGCCTATTTTTGATTTTGCGTTAATCTTTATCCCGGTTTATTTCTCGAGCATGAAAAAGAATACATCAGATTTTCAGTAATTGTGTCCATTAATTTAAGAATGACTTGTGTTCGGGGATATTGTCTTATTTCATATGAATGTCCGTTCCATATTGTATTAAATGTAATTTTCTTGCTACAGATTGGGATGCAAAGTTATCCCAGGAGGTACTATACAATGCAAGTAATCCTTGACTTTGAATTTCAGCTGCCCAAGCAATGGAAGCGTCTATCGCGTATGCTCTTCCACGATACGTTTCAAATGTAGCTAAGCTTGCTTCAGCCGCTTCATTAGTTTGTCTCGCGCTGCAGCAAACGGATACAGCTGCTTCATCTTCAATAATAGCAAAGCAAGGCTGTTTATATTTAAGCACTTCGTAGATATATGGGAAATTTTGCTTCAGGCAGTCTTTGTTGAAGTCGGTAATTCGTATTGCTTTTGTTGTTATGCTGCTGACATCAGGAAACACGAAAGCAGGTCCAGTCCAAAAATTGCTGATTTGCCGGTCTGTGTTTAAAATGGTGATTATTTCTGCCAAGTCTATAGCAAAATCTGCATGAATGCTTCGTTCCAGCTTCTTTATTACGTTCTCCTCAAGGGCATTGGAGTATCTTACTACATTACCAAGCTGCGTCCCGCCAATGAAAATACGAGGTGCAGCCTCGTTTGGCGGCTCATTCACAAAGGTCATTCGATTATTATCATCCTTTTTAAATAACACGTTTACATGATGTTTCATCAATGCTATATCAGATACCAATAAAGTGTTCCTCCCTTTCCTAACCATTTGCTTAGCTAACAATATGATTTTTTAACAGAATATTATATGTTCTTTTTACCATAAAAGGCATCCTTAGGCAAAGTACATCTATAAAGTGCAAAGGAATGTGTTAAACTTTATGAAATACCTGTAAAAATCTCTGTAATATATAAAGAGGCAGGCAAAAGGGTATAGTCGGCAATAAAGATAATAGAAATCTATTAAACTAAAATTTCATAGGAGGCTGTCTCACTTGAACAATAACATTCTCATCGTAGAAGATGATATCTCAGTAAGCGAAATGATACAAAATTATTTAGAAAAAGAAGGCTATAAGGTAGTTACTGCTTTGGAAGGCGAAGAAGGAATGCAAAAATTTCAAAACGATACATTTGATTTAATCATTCTTGATATTATGATGCCGAAATTAGATGGCATAGAGGTAATGAAACAAATTCGAAGGGACAGCTCCGTGCCGATACTAATTGTATCAGCGAAGGATACGGACGTGGAAAAGGTGCTAGGCCTGGAGCTTGGTGCAGATGATTACATAGCGAAGCCTTTTTCCATGATAGAGCTTTCCGCCAGAGTAAAATCGGCATTGCGGCGTGCCACCAGTTATTCGGAGACAAAAAAAGAAGAGCAGGTGATAAACCATAAAGATTTAACAATTGATATCAATAATTTCTCTGTTCAAAAACATGGTAAGGAAATCAAACTGACTTCCAAGGAATTCGATATTTTAAAGCTGTTTCTCAAGCATCCCAATAATGTTTTTACAAAGGCTCAAATATATACCACGGTCTGGGGAAACGACTACTTTGGAGACGAAAATGTCATCAATGTTCATATTAGAAGACTAAGAGAAAAGATTGAGGACAACCCGGCTGAGCCTCATTATATTATGACCATTTGGGGAATTGGCTACAAACTAGGGGAATAGATGTGTGAATATCTTTTGAAAAGGGGGGAAAAGGCATGGCTTATTTCTTTATAGGGATTACCCTGATTTTAACCGGGATTATCATTTTTCAATATAAAGCAAAGATAGCAAGAGACAAGCAAATAAAATATATGCATGAAAAATTGGATAAGATTATCGCTGATAAAACCAGTGAGAATCTGCTTGTTTTTACCGATGATAAAGAGCTTATTCCTTTATTGATCAGCATCAATCATCTTTTAAACCATAATCAGAAAATATTGGCGGATTATACAAAAAAGGAAGAATCGATTCGGAAAATGATTTCAAATATTTCTCATGATTTAAAAACACCGCTGACTGTTATTGTTGGATATTTAGAAATCATTCAATCGAATAAAGTTATCGAAAAAGAAGCGGGCAAAGAGGTTCGTAAAGCACATGAAAAGGCGGCAGAGCTGCTGACATTGATCAATACGTTTTTTGATTTGGCAAAGCTGGAGTCTGGAGATAAGGAGATAACACTCGAAAAGATACATATTAATGAAATTTGCAGAAAGAGCATTTTAGAGTTTTATGAAATGTTAACTCAGCAAGGATTAGATGTTTCCATTAACATTCCAGATGAGCATATCTATGTAGCTGGAAATGAAGAAGCTCTGGACAGAATCCTTAGAAACCTGATATCGAATGCCATCAAGTATGGAAAGGATGGTCAAGTAGTGGGGTTAAACTTAAAACATGATAACGCATTTGCTTACATCGAGGTTTGGGACAAGGGGAAAGGTATTGATGAAATGAATAAAGAAAGCGTATTTGAAAGATTGTATACGCTTGAGGACTCGCGAAATAAGCTGTATCAAGGAAGCGGGCTGGGGCTTACCATTACGAAAAGATTAGTCGAAAGTCTGGAAGGTGAGATATCATTATCCAGCAAAGCTTATGATAAAACAGTATTTACTGTGAAATTAAAGAAACTGTCTTCGCAGGAAAACTAAAAATCCGCTTCCGTCCCGTTCTTTGCAAACTTAAGAAATTCGTAAGACTTTGTTAAGAAAAAAGATAATTTTAATGTTTATGATTATTAATATAGCAATTTTGCAGAGAAAGGGAGGGATTTATTATTATGGAATACATTTTAAGAACACATGATTTAGGAAAATCTTTTCATGGAGGTCATGTTGTTTCCAATGTCAATATGAATATCAAGAAGGGAGAAATCTATGGGCTTTTAGGCCCGAACGGCGCAGGTAAAAGTACAGTCATGAAAATGATTTTAAATCTGTTTAAACCAAGCCAGGGTGCCGTTGAAGTGTTTAACGAAACATTGACGGATACTTCTTATGAGTTATTTAAAAGGATGAGTGCAATTATCGAATATCCCATTTTTTATGAGAAGCTAACTGCAATGGATAACTTGGATTTGCATTGTGAATACATGGGTTATCACAATAAAAAAGAGATAGAGACCGCTTTGAATCTTGTGAATCTAAAAAACATCGATAACAAGCCGGTTAAAAATTTCTCTTTAGGTATGAAACAACGGCTGGGAATTGCCAGAGCGGTAATCACGAAGCCAGAGCTGTTGATATTAGATGAGCCGGTTAATGGACTGGATCCAGTTGGCATTATTGAGATGAGAGACTTACTGGCAAGCCTGAATAAAGAGTATGGCATAACCATTCTGATTTCAAGTCATATTTTAGCGGAAATAGAGCAAATTGCTGACACAATAGGCGTAATGAATAATGGATATCTAGTAGAAGAAGTTTCCATGGATTCGATTAGAGAAAATAATGCAGAGTATATAGAATTAGAAACCGATGATGCCGGGAAAGCAGTATATATTATTGATTCAGAGCTGAATATAAAAAATTTCAAAGTACTTGATACGAACAAAATAAGGATATATGAATCAGGGACATCACAAAATCAAATCTATAAGAAGTTAATGGAAAAGGATGTTTCCATTACATCAATCAATACGAAGTCGGCTTCATTAGAGGACTATTTCTTGTCCTTAATTGGAGGCGGAAAAAATGTTTAAATTAATTCGTTTAGAATTAAGAAAAATAAATCTCAGACAGTATGTCTTTGGTGCTTTAGCAGCAATTTTTATTCTTGCCGGATTGTTATTCTTTGCAATGTATACGGATAGAAACACGATTGGTGCCACCAGTGAAGATTTTTTCTTTGTTGTTGACAGCACGAGAATGGTTTTTATTGTGTTTGCAGGTATATTAATTTCGAGGCTGTTTATTGAAGAATACAATGATAAAACCATCTCTTTGATGTTTACGTATCCCATCAGCAGAAAAAAGATTTTTATCTCTAAATTATTGATTATCATTTGTGCTACATTTTTCCTTATACATGTATCAAGAATCTTTGTAGCAGCAGTTTTATACATGTTAAACAGCCGATTGGATTTTATCGATGGAGGCATAACGATTCATTTGATAATGGAATATTTTAAAAACACCGTGATCTATGACCTTTCTTTCAGCGGTATCAGCTTAGTTCCTTTATTTTTTGGGATGCTCAAAAAATCTGTTAGAACAACCATTATCACATCGATTATTATTGCCATTTTCTTTGGCATAAGTAATGAAAATCTATCAGACCTTTCGATAGGTTCCTTCATTGTCAGATCATTGGTATTTATCATTATTGGTGCGGCTGCTTCGTATTTAGCGATAAGAAATATGGAGCGCAAGGATGTAACGTAGCGATGAGGGTATTCCGGAATATTACTGCCAACAATGTAATTTTCAATGTCAATAGGAAGAGTGGTGAGAAAAATCTTTAAGTTAATGAGTTTGGAAATGAGAAAAATAAATTTTAGCCGATATATAAATAACTCCTTAGCGGCATGCTTTGCCGTTACCGGATTTTTATTCTTCATGCTATATATAGACAGGGAACAATTTGCTGCCAGCAGTACAGATTTTTTATTTCTGATTGACAGTATAACACGAATGGTATTCATCGTTTTTTCAGGAGTGTTAATTTCAAAATTAGTTATCGAAGAATACAATGATAAAACCATTACCTTGATGTTCACATACCCAATCAGCAGAAAAAAGATCATTATCTCGAAGCTATTGATTATCATAGGCTTTACCTTTTTCTCTATGCTTCTGTCCAGAATTTTTGCTGCATTTGTTTTATCTATGTTAAACAGCAACTTAGGATTTATTGACAGTGACATAACGATTCCCATGCTCATCGAACATTTTAGAAATACGATTTTATATGACCTTTCTGCCAGTGGTGTCAGCTTAGTTCCTTTGTTCTTTGGAATGCTTAAAAAATCAGTTAGGACGACCATTATTACTTCTGTTATTATTGCCATTTTCTTTGGTGTCAGTAATGAAGACTTATCGATAGAATCCTTTATTGGTATTCCGGTGACACTTAGTCTTATTGGTATCGTTGCTTCTTACTTATCAATAAAAAACATTGAGCACAAAGATATATCTTAATGACATAAGGTCTCTATTTTGAAAAGACCGAAAAATCAAAATATACAGGAGTTACTAGCGATGAAACAAGACTACATTTATTTGTTATTTACAAACACTGGTACTTTATTGACGAAAGCTATTAGTCTGTATACCAAAGCAGAATACAATCATGTTTCGTTAGCCTTGGATTTGGAATTAAATGAAATATACAGCTTTGGCAGGAAGCATTTACGCAATCCATTTTGGGGAGGATTTGTGAAGGAAAATACAGAAGAGGAACTGTTTCAGAAAGCGGACTGCTCCATCTATGCTTATGCAATCAGTTCAAAACAAAACAAGAAATTACAAGAAACGTTAGCATTTTTTAAGCAAAGAAAAGACAATTACCACTATAACGTAATAGGACTGTTTGGAGTCATGTTTAATAAGCCCATTCCACGGTCAAATGCTTACTTCTGCTCGCAATTTGTGGCTTATCTGCTGATGGAAGCTGGTATGGTTTCTTTTGACAAGCCGCCGGAGCTTATCACACCGCAGGATATTCAGCAGCTGCCTGGATTAATTTCTATCTATCAGGGCAAATTACAAGGCGCAGTTTAACCAGAAGAGGGAGGCTCAAATTTCATACATTTTTTACCGAATAGGAGGATGCTGTTTGAAAAGATTCGTTTTATTAGTTTTCATGCTGATTGTATCCATCGTAACGTTGTTTGTCACTGCTTATTTTCAACGGGATGTCAATACACTGTCGTTAAATGATCCGCAAGTTATCCAAGCAAGTATTATCATAATGATTATTTTGTTCATTCCTCCTGTGTTATTATCTTTTTTCAACCATAAATTTTGGAGGGTTATCTCAGCGATTTATCAATCTATTTTTTTCTTGGGGTTTATCATCCTTGTACCGACCGGTGTATTCAGCTTCCAGGCTGTGGGTATCAGTATTGTGTCATTAATCGGTGCAGTTATCAGTCTTTGGAGCATTTTTAGCACATTGCCAGAAAGCTTTTTTAAAGAATATTGATTTAGCGTAGAGGTAGGAGACTTTCTGTATAACCCAGCATCCGCAGTTCAAGAAATAACATACGACATTGTCTCGGGAAAGGGTCTTATCCATGGTAAGGCCTTTTCTGTATGGGATAAGACCCATCTTACTTTTATTAAAAAATGATCGTTTAAAAATTTTTAACAAAATCTTTTTGACTGTAGAATGACTTATGATACTCTAGCGATAACTTGCATGACTCGAAAAGTATGTTGATATGTAACCAAGTGAATGCCGATTGTACAGCACAGCGTATTTCACTTTGAAAAAATGGAATCATAAGACGAAATATTATGCAGTGGGAGTCAGCGCCGTTATCCCCCGCTAAAATAAATTCATTTTCCACGCTCTATTTGAAGGCGGAAGTTTTACGGGCGTTTCTCCGTGATAAAAAGTCAGGTTCGGACGTTTACAAGTTTGATTTATGGTGAATAAAGCAAACTATAAAAGATTTTTTATTAAGTCTCGATATCCTCTTAGCTTTTCTTATTGTAGAAAAGGGAGTTTTTTTACAAATATACCCGATAGATTGAATCGTTTCCCGAATATTTCTATTAAATAGGTATCTGGATTGTCTTAAAAGATTTCAAATAAATCAAGGTGGTGAACCGCATGGAAGTTTTATATTTTTCAGCTGGACGTTCTGTTTATGAAATGAAGAAAGAGGCACAGGAATGGATAATGGAGGAAAGACCGGCACCGGTTTCATTTATATGCCTTGCTGCAGATCCCAGCCGGAAAGGACGGCTGTATGGAGGGACCTTTAACGAAGGGTTATGGATAAGTAATGACAGCGGCAAGACATGGGTACCCGCTGGATCAGGAATATCACATAACAGGGTGATGAGTGTTGCGGTCAGTTCAACAGAGGTTAAAAATGGATGTCATGTCGTTTGGGCAGGCACCGAACCGAGCGGGCTTTTTCGTTCAGAAGACGGAGGAGAAACCTGGGTTGATTGCCCGGCTTTACTGGATTTACCTTCAAAATCTTCCTGGAGTTTCCCGCCTCGGCCGTACACGCATCACGTACGTTGGATTGAACCGGATATTCATGAGAAAAACCGCATATTTGTCGGCATTGAACTTGGCGGCGTGATGAAAAGTGAAGATAAAGGGGGCAGTTGGGAAGATCGAAAACCGAATTCCCAACATGATTGTCATGCTTTAACAACACACCCGCAAGCTCCAGGACGGATATACGAAGCTGCGGGCGGCGGGTATGCTGAAAGCTTTGATAGCGGAAACACCTGGCAGACGTTCAATGAGGGTTTGGAGCCTTATAACTATTTGGTTGATATTGCCGTAGATTCAGGGGATGCAGATACAATGATGGCTGCTGCGTCCAGGAGTCCTTATGAAGCATACGATCCATCCCGTGCAAGAACGATTTTAGTACGGCGTGAAGATGGCGGTTCTTGGTCGCCTGTATACAAAGGCTTGCCGGATGCAGAATGCTCCTCTGTTTTTGCGTTAACTTCTCATCCATTCCAGTCAGGTATTTTTTACGCTGTGAATAATCTCGGCTTCTATCTTTCTTTTGATGCAGGACAAAGCTGGGAAAAAGCACCGCTGGATTGGCCGGATGATTTAACGGGAGAAAGAATTCATGGATTCGCGATGGTCGTTTCCGAGGATTAAAAGACCATCGTGTCCATGGTCTTTATACGAATACGGGAATGTTAGATAAATGATATTTAACAAAAAAGGCGCAATGACATCATGGAAGGAGTTGCATTCATGCAGGTGAAAAGGCGTAACCAGCGCCAGAGCAGTTTAATTTTTACTTTTACCGCAACGGTATTGCTGTTGCTTAGCGGATGTGTCTCAAAGGAAGACACGGACCAGCAGCCTGAGCCGAATCCATCAGAAGATGAAAGCGAGAGACTGATTCCGCCAGAAAATGAAGAAGAGCCAGAACCTGAAACAGATGTGCCAGAGGCTTATGGTGTCAGCGCAGGGCATCCAGATGCTGTAGAAGCTGGAATGACTGTTTTGGAAAATGGAGGTAATGCCGTGGATGCGGCCGTTGCAGCGGCGTATGCCATTTCTGTTGTAGAGCCCTTTGCATCAGGAATTGGCGGCGGCGGAGTAACACTCGTTCAAGAGCAGGGTCAAGACCCTGAGGCATATGATTATCGTGAAGTTGTCCCTGAAGGAGGCGTTCCTTCATCAGATATTGGTGTGCCTGGATTTGTAGCCGGGACAAAGGAATTACATGATGACTATGGGACTGCTGACTGGGAGACAGTAATTGACCCGGCGATTGATTTGGCAGAAAGTTCGGAGGTATCTGCAACGTTAGCACAGCAGCTTCAATCTGCTCAGGACCGTCTGCCGGTTGAGCAGCTGGAGCATTTCTATCCGGATGGGCCAGCGATTGAGGCAGGAGCCACTTTAGAACAGCCGGCATTGGCCGAAGCATTGCGTGATATCCGTGATAGTGAAGGAGCTTCCTTTTATGAAGGGGATACTGGAGAAGCGTTAGCAGCGATTCAAGGTATGGACGGAGACTCACTTGCTGACTTTCGTGTCGGACGGCATGCCCCCGTGACCGGAGAGTTTGCTGGATACGAGGTGACTGGTGCTCCGCCGCCGCTTCCTGGTGCCAGCGTCATTCAAATGCTGCAAATCCTTGAAGAGCGGGGAACATTAGAAGAAGAACGGAATAGCACGCCATTTGTGCATGACATTGCGATGTCGTGGCGAATCGCTCAAGCATTTATTTATACGGATTTCGGTGACCTTTCGTTTGTGGATGTTCCGGTTGATTCTTTCGTTGACCGTGAACAGAATGCTGCTTTAGCAGAAGAAATCTCCGGTGACAGCTTGCTTCCTGAGGACGAAGAGCGGAGTTATGACGACTCGGACCCTAATACGACACATATTACAGTGATTGATGACAACGGCACTGTTGTTTCCATGACGAATACACTGACCAATTTCTTTGGCTCCGGTGTCTACACAGAAGGTTTCTTTTTGAATAATCAAATGTCTCGATTTGATATTGGTCAAACGGAGCAAAATGAACCTGAGCCTGGACGGCGTTCCGTTACCTGGTCCTCTCCAATGATTGTGGCAGATGAGGAGGGACCTGTTTTAGGGATTGGCAGTCCGGGAGGCGAACGTATTCCAATTATGCTTACGCAGGTGATTGCTGACTGGGTTCAAGAAGACTCGGACCTGGAAGCTGTTGTTGAAGCGGATCGTTTCCACCTGACGGATAATGCGCTTGTGATGGAATCCGCTCCGGAAGCAGATGTAAGGGAAGGATTGCTTAATATTGGGTATAACGAGATTCGTGAAGCTCCGACTCCGCTGTATTTCGGGTCTGTTCAGGCTTTGATGATCGATCGGGAGAATGATGACATCTCTGGTGCGGCTGATCCCCGGCGAGAGGCTGATTGGCGTGTAGAACCACGGGATTAGGCAAGAATCTAGTATTCTAAAAAATGTACTTGGGCATTTTAATGTAAGGAGTTAAAGAGGATTCTATGACATCAATGAAGCAAAAAAATCAACATCAACGAATTGCTATATTAGACCAAATGCGGGGCGTTGCTTTACTTGGAATCTTTTTAGCCAACGTCCCGGGGCTGTCTTCCGTCGATACGGAAAATTTGTCTCCGGTTAATGAAGTACTAAGAAGCTTAGAGGAGATTATATTAACAGACAGTACCCGGCCGCTGTTTGCATTCATGTTTGGCCTGAGCCTTATGTTACTTTATAATCGCCTAAAAACGAAGCAAATCAACCCTTATCCAGTATTATTCAGACGATTATTTTTGCTTGCCCTCGTTGGTGCTGTGCACGGTTTTGCAATTTGGTCGGGAGATATTCTGCTCATGTATGGGATGGCGGGATTTTTCCTTCTGCTGTTTATGAATTGGTCAGCAGCCGGATTGGTTATTACTGCTTTCCTTTTCTGGATCGGCTATACCATTGGAGCGGATGTAATCAGTTATTTCTCATCCTATCATTTGTCTCTGGAAGCCGGTTTGAAAGGTCTGTTGCCTGACTCAAAAGAGCCGCCGACAGGAACAGAATATCTTATTATTGAATTTTCTTCCATGGTCGCACACATCAGCTTTTTCCTGTTTGGTATGTATGCGTATCGGAAGGGGCTGCTTACAATAATCGAAAAGCGAAGAAAAACCATGAGCTTATTGTCAGTACTTTTTCTTGTGATTGGGTTAGCAGGGAAAGCAAGCCTTTATGATAGAATTGCATTACATCCATTGGAAAGCTTCTACCCCTTTTTGGTGACAATCGGCATGATTTTATTCATTGTCCTTTTAGGAACTAGCAAGGGGAGCATGTCGAAGTTTCTTGTCCCGTTCACATCGGTCGGTAAGATGGCGTTTACGAATTACATCATGCAATCTCTGGTTTTTGTAAGTTTGTTTCAATCGAGCGGACGAACGGTTTTTATCAATTTAGGGATTTGGGAGGAACCAAGCTATGCGTTCGCTCTTGGGGTTGGAGTCATTTTATTCGCGGCACAAATGATTTTCAGTCATCTCTGGTTGAAAGAGTTCTCCTATGGACCGTTTGAATGGCTTTGGAGGATAGGGACTTATGGGAAAATGGTTTCTATCAAAAGAAAAGCAGAATAGATACATTTTATATACTAATGTAAAAAAATCCAACTGCAAGCTAGTTGGATTTTTTTACTGACTATTACTAATGAGCAAATTAAGCCCAAGCACCTTTTCGGAAGACCGGAACACGGCTGCCGTCTTCTTTAATGCCATCAATATCCATTTGATCCGAACCAATCATGAAGTCAACATGTGTTGCTGAACGATTCAGACCAGCTTCTTTTAATTCTTCTTCTGACATCTCCGTTCCGCCTTCTAAGTTGAACGCGTATGCAGAACCCAGCGCTAAGTGATTTGAAGCATTCTCATCAAATAACGTATTGAAAAAAGTCAATCCGGATTGAGAAATAGGGGACGCGTCCGGAACTAAAGCAACTTCTCCTAAGCGGGAAGCACCTTCGTCTTGCTGGACTAATTTTTGAATAACCTCTTCGCCTTTTTCAGCAGTCACTTTGGTTACTTTCCCATTTTCAAAATGAAATTCCATCCCTTCGATGACAGAACCGGCATAACTTAATGGCTTGGTTGATACGACAACGCCATCGACCCGGTTGGCATCTGGGGCTGTAAATACTTCTTCTGTCGGCATATTGGCTATAAAGCGTTCTCCGCGGGAGTTAAAGCTTCCAGCACCTTCCCAGCGGTGGTTTTTCGGCAGGCCGACCGTTAAATCTGTACCCGGCGCAGTGTAATGCAATGCTGTAAATTGTTCCTTATTCAATGATTCCGCTTTCGTTTCCAGGGTCTTATCTTTATCCTCCCATGTGCGGATCGCATCGTCATCATACAAGTGAATCGCTTTGAAAATAGCATCCCATAATGCATCCGTTTGTTCTTCCGCTGAATCTAAATCCGGAAAGACTTTCGCTGCCCATTCCGGACCGGCTGCAGCTGCCACGACCCATGAGATTTTATTCGACTGTGTTGCTTGCGATAATGGCTGAAATGCTTCACCAGACGCTTTTTGCGTTGCAGCGATTTTTTCACCATCTAATCCTTTTAAGGCATCCGGATCATTGGAAACAACATTGATACGGCTGGCACCTTGTTCAATAATATAGTTCATTTCTTCAATGCGATAATCTGGAATATCTGTTAGGGTTTCGGTTGATTGATGCTCAAACCCAAGTCTTGAGATTTTATCGTCTCCCCATTTGACAATAACACGTTTTGCGCCTTTTTCATAAGCAGCTTTTGTGATTTTACGTGCTAATAGAGCCTGTTCAACATCAATCGTTAGAACGACAGAATGTCCTTCTTGAACGTTGACACCGGTAGAAACGATTAATTCAGCATATTTTTGCAGGTATTCATCAAAATTTTCCAAAGCCATACATAGAGCCTCCTTGTGAAGTTGATATACGATTTTATCGTAGCACAATCATTTATGAATCACAAAAGAGGAGCTAGGCATTGATTCACCTCAAACGATTTTTCTTCATAACGATAACGTAAAAATGAAAAACTCGGCTTTTTTATTCCATTTCCAAGCCTATATTGCCAAATTGATTCCCGGATTTCATTCTCTCCAATGCATGTTCGATTTCAATAAGCGGATAAACGCTATCAGCACCGGTTTTATGTTGTGATGCGTTATACTGTTCGAATTCTTCCTTACTTTCCATAGAAGTTCCTAAGATATTAAATTGCGGGTAAAAGAGGGAGGGTAAAGAAAGGTCAATACTGTCTCCGGAGCTCGCTCCAAAATTAACCAAATTTCCATCTGGCTTTAAGACATCAATGTATTTTCGGGAAGAGTGCCGGCCCAATACTATCTAATATGATATCGAATTTTTCATCTTTCATTTTAGCTGTCCAATCCCTGTCTGTTTTTAAAAGATAATCCGCTCCGAGATCTCCAGCTTTACGCAGCTTCTCTTCATCTCTTGAAGTGATGCTCACCTTTGCTCCGATACAAACTAGATGATATAAAGAAAAATAGCATTTATTCATAAAAACTGATTTTATTGATTAACTTACCTTAGAATGTCTTGATTTCTTTTTTGCATTAACCAAAATAACGCCAAAAATAATCACCGCTGCGCCGATAATATGGTAATAATGAAAAGGCTCGTTTAAAATCAGTACTCCAGACAGGATGGTAATTAACGTAGCCACATTATTAAACACACTTACTTGAATAACCGGCAATTTGGACACAGCATAAATAGACAATAAAGACGTTCCAAATGTAGACAGGACACCCAAAAATAAAATTGATAATAAATATGGAATTTCTGTCAGGGAATCGATATACTCGCCGGCAGAACCGCCGTTTATGAAGTAGATGACATTAAAGAACAGAAAACCAATGAACATGATATATATCGTAATTTGAATTGGTGCGATAGATTTTGTTGCACTTCTGGACATTACCTGCCAAATCGCTGTTGCAAGAATAGATACGATAATCAGCAGGTTGCCAAGCAGATGAAAATCATAGCCTCCCGAGCTGTTCATCAGCTGCAGGAAAACGACTCCGGTAATGCTAAAAACGATTCCTAATCCTTGTACTATTCGGACCTGTTCCTTCAAAAATACACTTGCTAAGAGAACAGTTATGGCCGGAGCAATCGCCTGAATGATTCCTGCTTCCGTAACCGTTGTTTGATCAAGACCAAGTATTTGACTGCTGAAAAATATAATCGGGTAGAACAAGGAAATAATAATCACAATCATGATTTCCTTCCGATTCAACCGTAAATGGATTGGTTTTATGACAAGAAATAAAAGCAATCCCAAAAAAGCAAATGTAAATCGCTGCGCCAATATAAGTAATTGCCCTTCATACGTCAAAGAAATTTTCACAAACATAAAGGACAATCCAATAATAATGGAAAAAGTGACTGCTGCCAGTAATGCATTATTTTTTTTCATGACTTCCTCCTCCTTCTATTCCAGAGTATAGAAAGAATGTCTAAACGGAAGCAATTCTTTTTTTAGGTGTATCGATACAAACAAGATAAAGGAAAATACAATTGAAATAGATTCATGGTAATCTGTTTGTAGAGGGGAAAGGGGCTGCTTATGAAGAAATATCAATTCGTAGCTGATAAAATCTTAAAACGTATAGAGGAAGGAATATATATAGATAGACTGCCGACGGTACGTAAATTAATGGAAGCCTTTGGAGTAAGTCAAGTGACGGTAACGCAGGCGCTTAAATATCTAGTTGAGAACAATAGAATATATGCCAAGCCTAATGTCGGTTATTATATTATTTCCAGAAAAGAAAAAGCTGCTGCTTTTAACGGGGTATATGATTTTTCAACTGCTTCCACTTCCTGGACGGACTTTCCATTGGACAGCTATTCGCAATGCTTGGAAGCTGCTATCCAAAATGAAAAAACAGAATTATTTACGTATGGTGCAACGACCGGCAATGAGGAGTTGAAAACCTTATTTCAGAAGCTGTTGATGGAGGACCAGATATTCACAAAAAAAGAGCAGATTATGATTACAAGCGGTACACAGCAGGCTTTGCATATTCTTGCTTTAATCATGCTGACTAGAAAGGAATCCATTCTAATTGAACAGCCCACCTATCATCAGGTCATCAATCTTATAGAACGCCTTCAGTTAGATTATGTCACATGCTGCCGAGGGCTGGATAAAATAGATTTGCAGGAATTAGAGAAAACGATTAAAATCAAGCGTCCAAGCTATGTTTATTTAATGCCGCGCCTGCATAATCCGCTTGGTACAACCATGAATGAACAGGAAAAAAAGCTGCTGTTGGAATTAGCAGAGAAATATGATTTTTATATGATTGAAGATGATTACCTGGGAGATTTTGAAGGGGACAACAGTTATAAAACACTCTACGAAATGGATAATGATCAACGTGTTATTTACTTAAAAAGTTTTTCTAAAATCATGTTTCCAGGGCAGCGGTTAGGTATTACTGTCGTGCCAGAGAAATTAATCGAGCCCTTTCGGAGTTTTAAAGAAATTATTGATATCCATACCAATTCTTTGAGCCAGGTTATTATGCAGACATTTATGGAGAGTGGTCTATATGCACACCATAAAGACAAAATCGTCTCCAAACATCAGCAGAAAGCAGAGATACTGCGGCATGCATTAAATACCTTTTTATCCGGGTATGCATTTAATGACAATCATCAAATGCATACCGTAATCAAGCTGCCAAAACAGATAAATATACAGAAACTTCATGAAGCATTAGCGAAACGTCATGTTTTAGTCGATGACTATAAAACAAATTATATAGCTGATTATAAGCAGAAACATAAATTCTTAAAGTTGAATACAACGAGTATTCAAGAAGGAAGAATCCATGAAGGTGTTCAATTAATCCATGAAGCAATAGAAAGCAGCAAATATCTCTAAAGCAAGAGGCGTCTGTATCGATACAGGCTTTACATATTTTTAAACAAAGGGAGGTCACTTCTATCATAATGAAACGTAACAAATAAGATAGGAGTGATTTTCAATGGAATCAGAATATATTTTAAAATGGATGCAAGAGCGAAAAAGCGTCCGAAGCTTTACAGAGCAGGAGGTAGATACGAATCTGGTAGCTAATATTATCGATCATGTCCATTTGGCTCCGAGCGGATTCAATGCACAGCCTTGGCGATTTGTTATTGTGAAAGACAAAACCATGATTCAAAAGCTCTACCGATATTCCGCTTATCAAAAGCAATTAGATACTGCCTCCTGTGTCATCGTGCTATACAGTAATCTGATGGATGTGCGGGAGAAAGCAGATGATGTCCTTCATCCGGAAATGAATTTGGAAAAGAAGAAAAGTGACAAGGAAGCTCTTTTAGAAACGCTGGATATGGCTCCTGAGGTGCTGCAATCGCAAGGGTATATTGCGCTTGGGTATTTGCTGTTAGCGCTCACCGCTTACGGTATATCCAGCGTTCCGATGCTGGGTTTTGATCTGGAAAAGGTAAAAGCATTATTGGAGATAGAGGGGAATATTCTTTCTGTGGTTGCAGCAGGATATGGAGCTGACGAGGGGCATAGTCACCACCGTCTGACTTTGGGAAAAATTGTTCGTATATATTAGAGGTAGCAGGATATCATGGTATTTTTAAGCTTCTGTGTGCAGCATCCTATTTAACAAACCTGTATCTGCTGATAAAATGAAGAAAAGCAATTTACCCGTTTAATTTATCAGATGAAGGTGATTTTAGTGAGCAGAGATGCAGTTATACATTATGCAAAAAGAAAATACGATACAGAGCCAGATTATCCTTGGGCTAAATTTTCTAATTACGCTGTGCTTCGGCATAAGGAAAACAGCAAATGGTTTGGGTTGCTGATGGATGTGAACAAAGAGAAATTAAATATAGAAGGAGAAGGGACTGCAGCCGTTTTAAATGTCAAATGCGACCCGGAATTGGCATCGATTTTAAGAAAAGAAAATGGAATACTGCCAGCTTACCATATGAACAAAGAACATTGGATCAGCATTCTGCTGGACGGTTCTATTTCAGAAGAGGAAATATTTGAACTTTTAGATGCCAGTTATCATTTAACCATGTAGACAAATCATGACTGCAGCAGACAATAATGTTTGCTGCATTTTTGAATAAAAGGAAATTAATTGAAAGAAACGTATGTTCTTTTTCTTAGGATAGTGTTATGATAAGATAACGCAATTTACAAATGAAGGAGAAAAAAGAGCATGACAGGAAAAACACATATTATGGCTGGAATCACAGCGACGACAGCCATCGTCGCCATCACAGATGCATATCAGCCCGAATGGTTCATTGCAGCAGGCGCAGCAGGGGGCTTGCTTCCGGATATTTGCCATAGCGGCAGCAAAATCGGACGGAGGTTTCCAGCGGTTTCGAAAGTAGTTAATACCCTCTTTGGTCATCGAACCTTTACACATAGTTTATTATTCTTAGCGCTGGTGGCGTTTATTTTATCTAAGTTCATCAGTAATCCGTCGATCACCATGGGGATTTTAGCTGGTATGGTTACGCATTTTATACTAGATGCTGCGACAAAGCAGGGAATCAAGCTGCTGTACCCTGCAAAGATTACGATTCGTTTTCCATTCGCTGCAACAACTGGCGGAAAAGCGGAAGGGGTTGTTTTACTGGCGTTGACAGTAGTTACGCTATTTTACGCCAACAGTATACTGGCATTTTTCTAAGCATGTGTTTTTGACCAGCTTCACAGCAGGCAAGGAGGTTATCATGGAAATTCAAATTTCAAAAATACAGAAAGAACAAGCATGGGAGCTTAGGCATGAAGTCATGTGGCCGAATGAGGATTTCAACTACATAAAGTTAAAGGATGATGCTTCGGGTATTCATTTGGGACTTTTTAAAGATAATATACTGATTTCCATTGTTACGCTGTTTATAGACAAAGAGGAAGCTCAATTTAGAAAATTTGCGACGCTGATATCAGAACAGGGAAAAGGGTATGGAAGCAGATTGTTAGAGTCCGTATTTGAGGAAGCGAAAAAACATGATGTGAAAAGAATTTGGTGTAATGCCAGAAAGAATAAGAGCCATTTTTATCGGAAGTTTGGTCTCCAGGAAACAGATAGAAGTTTTATGAAAAATGGGGAGGCCTACGTTATCATGGAGAAATTTCTGTAGTCCTCCAATAAATGAAAGAAGCCGTCTGTGCAGCACAGACGGCTTCTTTCATTGTGGAAGCTCGGACGTCTTCCCGACTAATTATGGTGCATGGTGTATTAAAGTTGTTCCAGTCATACACAGAAAGAAACCTTCAATGAATACTTTTCATTTTTTTGCTAAAAATAAATTCTATTACCATAAGGAACAGCAATTAGAACCATCTATTCGGGATACCCGTAATCAAGAGATGATTTCTAATGAAGGGAAAAAGATCGTGGATGATGAAAATTCACTGACTGCCGGAGACCGCGGCCCGACTCTGATTGAAGACTTTCTTGCCAGAGAAAAGATAGCGCATTTTGATCGAGAGAGAGTACCGGAACGGGTCGTGCACGCTCGAGGAACAGGTGCTTATGGAGAATTTGAACTGTATCAATCTATGAGTGAAGTGACTATGGCAGATTTCTTACAGGATCCTTCCAAAAAAACACCGTTATTTGTACGTTTTTCACAAGTAATCGGTTCACGGGGCTGTAATGAAACCGTTCGCGATGTACGAGGTTTTTCTATTAAATTCTACACAGATGATGGAAACTTTGATATTGTGGCCATCAATTTCCCCATTTTCTTCATCCAAGATGCGATTAAATTCCCTGATTTGATTCACTCTGTCAAACCGGAGCCTGATAATGAATATCCTCAAGGGCAGACGGCACACGATACATTTTGGGACTTTATGGGAAGTAATCCGGAGACGACTCATATGGCGATGTGGATTATGTCTGACCGGGCTATTCCAAAGAATTTTCGTACCATGGAAGGCTTTGGCGTTCATACGTATCTTTTTGTAAACAAAGAGGGAGTTGCTCATTTTATCAAATTTCATGTCAAGCCTGTCCTGGGTGTTCATCCATTGATTTGGGACGAAGCACAAAAACTTGGCGAGGATGCCGATTTTCATCGAAGAGACCTTTGGGCAAATATCAAAATGGGCAATTATCCGGAATATGAACTTGCTGTACAGATTATCAGTGAAGATCAGGAGTTTATGTTTGATTTCGATATTTTAGACCCGACAAAGTTTTGGCCGGAGGAGGAAGTCCCGCTTCAAAAAATAGGAAAAATAACGTTAAACAAAACGGTCGATAATGCTTTTTCGGAAACAGAACAAAGTGCGTTTCACCCAGGGAATATTGTTCGGGGAATGGATTACTCCAATGATCCGCTGCTGCAAGGGCGATTATTTTCGTATACAGATACACAGCAGGTGCGAATAGGCGCAAATTATCAACAGCTTCCTATCAACAAGCCGGTTTGTCCGGTTTTTAACAATCAGCGGGATGGAAACTCGCGTCATGTGATTGACCGAGGAAAAGTATCTTATCATAAAAACATATTAGCGGATAATACACCATCAGAAGTTCCGCCAGACAAGGGAGGCTTTGTTACGTATCCTTCCACCGTAGAAGGGTTGAAGCAGCGTAAAACAGCGGATTCTTTTAAAGATCACTATACGCAGGCAAGGATTTTCTGGAACAGCATGACACCTGTAGAGCGGGAGCATATTATTGGAGCGTATAGCTTTGAGCTGGGAAGATGTCTTCATGTACCTGTGCGTCAGCAGATGGTGGACCGCTTGGCAAGGGTCAGCAAAGAGCTTGCAGAGGCTGTTGCGTCAAATGTTGGTGTTACTGTACCAGACGTAGAAGAGTCAACTGCTACGAAATCATCGCCGGCTGTAAGCTTAATGAATACCAATTTTGTGGCGAATACACTGAAAGTAGCTGTTTTTCTGGCAGAAGGTTTTCCGGGTAAGGAAGTGGATGCTTTGCTCAAGCAATGGAAGAAGGCCGGGATGCATCCCGTTATTGTCAGCAATAAGCTCGGTGAAGTAAAGAGCAGCGAGGGAATGACGTTTGATGTAGACCAAAACTTTCTGACAGGATCTCCGTTAAGCTATGAGGGTGCATATCTTGTTGGCGGTACCGGAGTCAATGACTATTTTCATCATCAAGCCCGTACCTTTATTATGAATATGTACAATCATTTCAAGCCGATAGGTGCTAGAGAAGAGAGTGCTCATTTATTGAAGGAAATGGGTATTGAAGGACAGCCTGGAGTCGTGATGGATATCGATTCGCAATTCGGACAGAAGTTTATTGATGCGATGGCGAAGCAGCGTTTTTGGGAGCGTCCGAGTTTCCTTTATAATATGTAAGGTAAAATAAGAAAAACATCAAATTACGATAAAGTGAGTAATTTGATGTTTTTTTTATTTGGGATTTCATTCTGTGTAAGGTTTATGAACGTTTCTTTCTGAAAAGAAATTATTCTGCATTTCTTAAGAAAAGCGGGGAAGGGAAGCTTTTTATTGAATAATAATTATCGCCATGCAATGGAATAATGTTCCGCTTTATTGTCCCTTGTCATTCTCCATCCTTTCTGCCTTTAATTTTGATTGGAAATTCCTAAACCAGTCGATTTCAAATTTAATTTTCTCTATACCTAAATCCAGCGTTGCATATTGGAAATAGGCAATTGATTTTACTCCCTCTTCCGTCATAAATTCTGTTGCACCGCCAGCTTCTTTTAAATTATTTATATAGTCACGGCTGAAATTATTTCTCTGATCAATCGTTATGTTAATAGCTTCCAAGCGATGTAATTCTTTTTCTAATTCTTCCAGATAGCTGTTGATAAACGCTTCGTGCTCTGAATGATCTGCGAACCCTTGAAAGAAAAATTTACTTAATTCCATATTTTTTTCCTTGTATAACATAGGTGTTGATATATTTTCTCTAAAATGTTTTACTCCAGCTTCTGTAATATAATATGTTTTTTTGTTTACACTCCCCTCTATGTGTTCTTCAAAAGTAATCCATTCCTTTTTCAATAATTTTTTGATTCCTGCTTGAATACTGCCTGTGCTGTCGCTGCTGACATTAGATAAGGTTTGTTTGATAGATTGCCTTAACTCATAAATCGTTGAACCTCGAATCATCAGAAAGCCTAAAATAATAGTATCCATCGTAATCCATTCTCCTTTAGTTAAAAAATGCTGTAATAAAAAAACACATAGATGACAAGAAAGACAAAGGGGTCATAACATACTTTTCCTTTTTGCTGGAAGATATGATGTTCATCCCTGTATTCAATAATAAATAAAATCCAAAGAAAATACATAATCCTCTTTCGATAGAAAAAGGGAAATCTATTATAATTATCCCGCCAACGTCAAGTATCGTTATAATTGCAATCATTTGGATGACCAGCGAGATTCCGCTTATTATTCGCATTTTTATAGGTAAGATCCTGAATTTACCTCCTAAAGTAAATTCACCTAATGGCAACCCTAAAGTTACCAGCAGCGTAAAAAGTGCAATGAACCCAAAAATAAACGCACCTAGGAATGAAAAAGAAAGCATCACAGTTCCTCCTTGGTCAGCTTTTAAAGCTGACGTTACTATTAGTAATATTACTAATAGTAACATTAATTATAACCATTGTCAGCATTTTTTAAATAATAATGAAATGAATTAACTGGAGTAAAAAATCAAGAGAGAATAGATAATATAATAATTTCCAATCTTCCTCAAGTATGGGATTATCAAGTGAATTGCTATTAATTGTTAAAAAGAAATTCGTTTGATACTATTAAAAATGCAACAGAAAAATATGCGCTGGAGGTTTTGATTATGAAAGCAATTATTATCGAACAATACGGCGATGCAAATCAGCTAAAGGAAAAAGACGATATTCCCGTACCAGAAATAAAAGATAACCAGGTATTAGTAGAAATGCACGCTACGTCCATTAATCCGATTGACTGGAAGCTGCGTGAAGGTTACCTGCAAGAAGGGGTGCCTTTTGAATTTCCAATTATTTTAGGATGGGACGCGGCAGGTGTCATCAAACAAGTCGGTAAAAATGTAACCTCTTTTCAAGTGGGTGACGAGATATTTGCTCGACCGGCCCTTACACCAAATGGCACGTATGCTGCCTATACAGCGGTTGATGAAAAACTGCTGGCGATGAAACCAAAAAATATCAGCTTTGAAGAAGCGGCAGCGGTTCCGCTTGCAGGTCTTACTGCCTGGCAATGTCTTGTGAACTTCTCTGAAATAAAAAAAGGCGATAGAGTGTTGATTCATGCCGGTTCCGGCGGTGTTGGCAGCATGGCCATTCAGATTGCTAAAAGCTTCGATGCCTATGTAGCTTCGACTGCCAGCGGTAAAAATGAGACGTTTTTAAAAGAATTAGGTGTCGATCAATTCATTAATTATAAAGAGGAAGACTTTGAAGATGTTCTTCAAGATTATGATATTGTCGTGGATACGCTGGGCGGTGAAATCCTGAATAAAAGCTTCCATGTATTAAAGGAAGGCGGACGGCTCGTTTCCATTGCAGGACAGCCAGATGAAAAGTTAGCCAAACAAAAAGGAGTCAAGGCAGGATTCTTATGGCTTGAGCCAGATGGAGGAGAACTGTCTGAATTAGGGAAGCTGATGGAGGATGGGAAATTAAAACCGTATATTGGACATACTTTCCCGCTTATCGAGAACGGATTGAAGGAAGCGCATCGATTGAGCGAAACCCATCATGCGAAAGGAAAGATTGTGATTCAAATTAAGTAAGTACGGTGATTCACCAAAAATCAGGCTGCTGAGCAATATTCAGCAGCCTGATTTTTTTGCTGGAGGAAAGGGGGCAATCTAGTGAAAGTCCTTATCGCTTACATAAGAACTCCTTGTACAACAAGTCCAAGCACCAACCCTAGAAAAATAGAAGACAGCGTACCCAACAAGAAATATTCTGCCCAGTTCCGGTCGTTTAACTGCTTAAATCGGGCAATCGACTTGGCGGCAATGATAAATGCAATCGACTGATATGCGCCTGCTGCTGTTAATAGTATCACCAGCAATCTTTCCAGATAGCCGATAAGCTTGCCGCGCGAACGAAGCGGGGTAGAGTAAGTGAAATAATGATATTCCTCTGTAAAACGATTGTCTGTGCTCGGTTGGATTTTTTCCTTTCCGGCAGCTATTTGGTTTTTCAACGTCAGTTCACCTTCAAAATTAGCAAATTCGGATGGTAATGAACCAATGATAAATTTTACAATATGCCCGCTGACACTTGTCGCCAAAATATAAATGATGACAAAAAATAATGCTGTGTTGAGCAGAGTTAAACTGCTTGACCCATTCAGGTTTAAAAGACTTGCTGTCATCTCTGCAATTGTCATATGAAAGAATAGGAAACAGGTCAGGAGTATCATCATAACGTGTAAGACCTGATCTGCTAAAAAATATCCGAGTTTCTTCATATTATCCGTCGGGCTTTTGGGAAGGGAATCTACAAATTTTATTTTTAATAAATCAATCAAAAGGTGTGTGATTATAATAAAAGCTAAAGGTGAAATAAAATAGGAAATGACATGCTGAAACTCATATTGATAGCCCCATATTACCGCAAGTACAATACTTGTTGTCAGCAGGTGGTGAAGGATGTGTTTTTTTAAATGCTTGATTTTATGTTTCACCATCTGGTCAGATTGCAGCCAAAAATCAGCAATCAAATGTGCGAGAACAAGCAATAATATTGTCATGATAATCTCCTTTCCTCAGGGAAATAATCAGATAGATGTGTGATGATATGATGGTTAATATTTGTTTGCAGCTTATCTGTTAGACGATGGTTATCTTGTGCACCTAATGAATCCAGCACCTTTACAATATTATCAAAAGCATGCAAGATGATTTGCGTTTTGCCCTGTTTCATATGGTGGGATATGGTAGCTGTTGTTCTTTTAAGGTGTTCGCTTACCTTTTTTTGTTGACCGAGTATGAGATATAACGAACAGACGAGAGATTGTATGTCAGTTTGTTCGTTGATTTGTCCCTGCTTCAGCATTAAATTCGTATTAATCAAGATTTCGAACTGCTTGCTAAAAACCGTGAAGTCTTGTTCATTTGATGAAGCAGGCAACGCAAAACGAAACAGCAATCTATCCGGCTGTTTTTTCAGATGATTATTAGCGTTCCTTGCTTGTTTCATCAATGGATGAATCCATGTCTCTATATTTATATCCCTTACATCCTCTTTAATCGTTCCGAATGACAGGCCAAAATAAGGCGGATGATCAGTAAATTTCCAGATGCGGCTGATATAAAAAGCAAGAGTATATGCTGTTGCATAGCCGTTGCTCACAAGTACCAATTCATCTCCGGCGCGGTGACTGATTTGTGTTCCAGCTGTATTTTTGGTCCATAGAGAAATACTTTCTTTTAATTGTCCCAGGTAATCACTTAATGCCTTCCCGATATTTTCTTTTGACGAATTACTTATATCCATAATGAAGATGGAAACTTCCGTTGACATGAATAAAACAGCTCCTTCCTTATTCATCTCAGAGAATAGTTTGATTATATCATCGAATATATCAAAAGTTAGATGAAATAGTCAAACTTTGTGGAAGTTAGATGATTTAGTCTAATATAATTTGAAATATAAAAAAGCATACCATGACACACCAAACAATAAACAAATCATGTAAAGCTTATCCAAGTCATTTTTTCATAAATGACGCATTTTGTATCACCCTAATTACTTTAGTATACTGTACATCAGTTTTGCACTTTTTTGCTTCTAGTCACATTTACTATTACGAAAGGATGTTTAAAAAGTCCAATAAAAATGCCACAGCGAATTTCTGCGTTGACAGGATTTTTCCAATACTCACGTATTCAAAACATACGCTCCGTTCGTAAAAATCTCATCGCCTTGAATTTCTTGGTCCTATTTATCGTACTTTTTGAACACGCATTATAAAGAAATGGGGTGAATACGAATGCGCCGTAAGCTAGAAAAATTTGTGGATCCGCTTCCTAATCTACAGCCTCTAAAGCCTGATAAAAAAACAGGGGACGGGGTTCACTATGAAATCACGATGAAGCAATTCAAGCGTAAGCTGCATCGTGATTTACCAGCAACCACTTTATGGGGGTATAACGGTCAGTTCCCCGGCCCGATGATTGAGGCAAATCGGGATGAACCGGTTCACGTGGCATGGCTTAACCAATTGCCGAATAAGCATCTGCTTCCAGTTGATGTATCGATTCATGGCCTTGAACAGCTCCCCATCGTACGCACGGTGGTACATTTACATGGTATCGAAACAAAAGCTGACAGCGATGGACATCCGGAAGCATGGTACACAAATAACTTCCAAGAAACCGGACCTGTTTTTTCAAGAGAAACATTTACGTATCCGAATCATCAGCGCGGAAGCCTGCTTTGGTATCATGATCACGCTATGGGAATTACGCGGCTGAATGTATATGCAGGGCTGGCAGGGATGTATATTCTTCGGGATGAGCACGAGAAATCATTGAACCTGCCTGCTGGGGACTATGAAATTCCGCTTATGATTACAGACCGAAGCTTGAACGCAGATGGTTCCTTATTTTACCCATCACAGCCTGATGATGCAGCAAAAAACCTGCCAAATCCGTCTATTCTGCCTGCATACAATGGAGATACAATAATCGTTAATGGAAAGGCATGGCCGTTCTTAGAGGTGGAACCAAGAAAATATCGGTTCCGGATTTTAAATGCTTCCAATACAAGGTCCTACCAGTTACAGCTTGATTCTAATATAAACTTTCAACAAATCGGTTCGGACGGCGGGCTGATCAGGCATCCCGTTGAAATCGAAAAAATCGGTTTTCAGCCGGCAGAACGAATCGATGTCATTATTGATTTTTCAAAAGCAGCTGGTCAGTCCATTCTATTAAAAAATGACTTAGGACCAGACGCTGATCCAAACGATGACACTGGAGATATCATGCAGTTCCGTGTTACAAAGTCATTGAAAAATAAAGATAGAAGCCATTTGCCACAAACTTTATCTGTTATTCCTTCATTAAAGCAAAATGATATTTCTGGTATTCGTTATTTAAAATTAGTTGGATCTGCTGATGAATTTGATCGTCCTTTATTACTTCTCAACAACAAGCACTGGCATGATCCAATCACGGAAAATCCGCAGCTAGGGACAACAGAGATTTGGGCTTTTACAAACACAACCAACTTCTCTCATCCAATTCACATTCATCTTGTCCAATTTCAGGTGCTGGAGCATCAGCCTTTCGATCTGGAGCAATATAATCAAGATGGCAAAATCATATTTACCGGACCGCCTGAGGCCCCCGCAGCAAATCACCGCGGCTGGAAAGATACCATTGAGGTTCCTGCTGCAACCATTACCAGAGTCATCGCTAAATTCGCTCCATATAGCGGAGAGTTTGTGTGGCACTGTCATATTTTAGAGCATGAGGATTATGATATGATGCGGCCTTATATGGTGGCAGATGATGACAAAAATAATACTAAATTTTAATTATATAGACGAAAAGGGTTTGAGTTGAGGGATAGCAGAAGCAGACCATGAAATAGAAAAAAGCATGAATGAGATAGATAGCCTCCAGTATAAAAACTAAAAACACCTGCTAAAAGCGTATATAAAATTAACGGCTTTTAGCAGGTGTTTTTATGAACTATATACAAAATTTAAAATAAAGCTGTGTATAGAGCTTGGATATATTCCGTAGGGGATAAAAGACAATTAAACAAAATCAAACAGAAAAGTATGAACCAAACCCATATAAAATACTGTGAAAGAGAGGAACTTATCCTTTTTGGAGCAACTCTATAAAATTTTGAGCAGATTTAGACAAGCTATGATCTTTGAGCCATATCAACCCGACTGGTCCATTTAACTCCATCGCACTTGATATCCGATAAGCATCTACAGGGTACCCGCGATATCGTTTCAGCAGAGTTTCCGGAACAATAGATGCGGCGAATCCAGACGCAACTAAATCCATTAAAAGGCTAATGTCAGAGCACTCCCCTATCTTATTAGGGTGCAGTTTAAATCGAGAAAATGCCTCTAAAATCAAATAGTGCACACCTAATCCCTCTGTGCTTGGAAACAGGAGAGGATAATGCTGGATTTCAGCAAGTGATACTTCTTTATCAAATGATGTCTGCTCCTCAGACGTAATGAAATAAAAAGGATCGTTATAGAGATGGAGAACAGAAAAATCGTCCAAATCTAACGGCATTCGGATAATTGCCAGTTCCACAATTCTGTCCCTGACTAATTGGCAAAGATGGGAGGATTCATTTTGTTGGATTTTATATGTGATTTTTGGGAATTCCTTTTGAAATTGTTCAAGTATATGTGGCAATTCGCTAACGGAAAATGTGTTAACACCAATAGTGAGTTTCCCATTTACCCCTTTGCCAACCTCTTTTACCTCTGTTTCGGTTTCTTCCATCCATTGAGTTATTTGCAGCGCATTTGTATACAGAGCTTTCCCTGCTTCTGTCATTTCTAAAAATTTACCGCTTCTTTCGACTAATGTGGCACCGAGTTCTTCTTCCATAGCTTTTAATTGTTGACTTAAGGGTGGTTGGGACATATGAAGTCTTTTAGCGGCGGCAGAAATTTTCCTTTCTTCTACAATAGCAATAAAATAGCGCAGCTGCCTAATATCCATCGTAAACATCCTTTCTACTTTAATCGCAGAGAACCGTCTGCAAAGCTCTACCTATAATGAAGTTTCATTTTATATATTAAAAAAATAAGTAAATATAATTAAATTAATATTTTTCATATAGCTACCTCCATGATAACATATTTATATAGGGGTAAAGGTTATGATAAAGCTGAAATATTTTTATCGCAGGGCAGCTGCCAAAACAGGGGAAGGTTTTTCAACACAGAAAGAAAAGAAGGAGGAAACCAATTTGGAACAAAAGTTAATTTCAGCAGCAGAAGAAGGAAATACAGAAACGGTTTTAAAATTAATAGAAGCTGGAGCAGATATTGATGCAACAGATGAACACGGTGTAACCGCAGTAATGGCTGCGACGCAAAAATATCATACAGATACTGTCAAGGCGCTTATCGAACAAGGAGCAGATATAAATATCCGCAATAGCAACCAGGATAATGTGCTTCTATATGCTGGAGCTGAAGGATTCCTTGAAATCGTGAAGCTTGCTGTTGGAGCAGGAGCAGATACATCATTAACAAACCGGTTCGGCGGAACGGCGCTTATTCCCGCTTCAGAGCGCGGGCATGTTGATGTGGTAGAGGAGCTTTTAATGAACTCTGACACAGACGTAAACCATATAAACAATTTACAATGGACTGCATTATTGGAAGCGATTATTTTAGGAAACGGCGGGGAAAATCATCAGAAGATAGTAAAGCTATTAATAGACCATGGTGCTGACATCCATATTGGTGATAAAGATGGCATTACTCCTTTAGAACATGCAGAGCGCCTTGATTTTAAAGAAATTGAACGTATTTTGAAAGAATCTCAAGCATAATTGGTAAAACGAAACATCATAAAGGAGAGGACCAACATGTCGAACAAAGAATGGATGAAACAAGCAGTCAAATTAGCGAATGAAAATGAACAAAAGCATCAGGGAGCCCCATTTGGAGCAGTGGTTGTCAAAGATGGAAAAGTAATTGGGTCTGGTGTGAATGAAGTAACAGCAACGAACGATCCGACTACGCATGCGGAAATTCAAGCTGTTCGTGAAGCCTGTCAAACGTTAAATACAACGAATCTTAAAGGGTGTGAGATATACGCCAGTACAGAGCCATGTCCAATGTGTTTAAGTACGATTTATTATACGCAAGTAGATACCGTGTATTTTTCTAACCCCAGCAACCCTGATCAAGACTATATATACAATCAGCTTTCCTTATCACATGATGAAAGGGATATTCACATGATTCATTTAAAAGAATGACTAAATAATTCAGCTGAAGCAGAATCTCCAGGTGTAAAAAAGATGATATTAGCCTTAACTGGAACAAAGATGACCGCAAAATCGAAATGGAATAACAGGATAATTCACTACGGAAGGCCCTTTGCGATAACATTTCGCGAAGGGTTTTTTTATTCATCTCAGCTTTCCATATATTAACACGACTATTTAAACGGATTTATGTTGACCATAGGAATATACGTTCGTATAATGAGTATACAAACACCCATTCGTATTAGGAGAGAGTATGATGAAAAACATTATCATGATGGATTATTCGAAGGAGCCTCGGCGGGACATTATATGTATAGATGTCAAATCTTTTTTCGCAAGCGTAGAAGCTGCCGAACGTAAGCAGCATCCTTTAAAATCCCGGATTGCAGTTGTATCCAAGCCGGATAATCAAGGCGGTTTGGTGTTAGCCGCTTCTCCTTTAGTAAAAAAAGAGTATGGCGTGAAAACAGGAACAAGGATTTATGAAATCCCGCAGAAAGCAAATATAGATATCGTGGAGCCTCGTATGGCAGTGTATTTACAAAAGAATATGGAGATATTACGTATTTTTAAGCGTTATGTAGCGAAAGAGGATTTACTTGTTTATTCTATTGACGAATCGTTCCTCGACGTAACGAAATCACATAAACTTTTTGGCAGTACGCATGACATAGCGAGGAAAATCCAACGTGATGTATGGAGAGAGTTGGGATTAGTGTTAACTGTGGGAATAGGGGATAATCCGCTTTTAGCAAAATTGGCACTCGACCATCAGGCGAAGCATGACGAACAACGAGGCTTTATTGGGGAATGGCGTTATGAAGACGTTCCATATAAATTATGGAAGATAGAAGCCTTAATTGATTTTTGGGGGATAGGACAAAAAACGGAAGCCAATCTAAATCGGATAGGGATTCGAAATATGTATGATTTGGCTCAATATGATATTGGCAAATTAAAAGAAAAGTTCGGTGTGATTGATCAACAGCTCTATTTTCATGCACATGGAATAGATCGAACCGTGTTATCGGACACGTACACACCGGAAAGTACCTCCTTCAGCAGAAATCAGATACTAAACAGAGATTATTCGGTTAAACACGATATTGAAACGGTTATTCGGGAAATGACAGATGAGAATGTGGCAAGGTTAAGGAAGCACCGGCTCATGACAGGTGTTGTCAAGCTGACCATTGGATATTCGAGAGATACAGTACTAGGCGGGTTTAGCCATCAGATAAAGATTGAAGCAACGGATTCATCCAGAAAATTAAAAGCGCACATGCTGTTTATCTTTCATAAACATTATAAAGACAATATGCCCGTACGAGTGATTAATGTTACTTTTGGAAAACTTCAAATAAAGCAATCATTGCAACTGAATTTATTTGAATCGGCAGAAGAAACAATGGAAAACGAAGAGCTGGATAAGACGATTGATTTTGTAAGAAGAAAACATGGTTATACTTCCCTGCTGCATGCTTCTAGTCTGCTTAAAAACGGAATGGCGAGATACCGTGCGAAATTGCTAGGCGGTCATCGTTCTGGAAAGGAAGAGTGAACATGGAAAAAATATCGATTACACGAGTTACGCCTGAACAGTTCGGGTATAAGGACAGAGGAATTATGAAATGGTTAGGCATGATGTTAAGCGACCATTCAGAAGCGCTCAAAAAAGAAGAAATGAATGATCAGCTAATCGAAGTGAAAGCAAAAGAAGAGATGACTGAGGAAGCCATCGCAAAAGTATTGAACCAAGCTTTTGCAACGAATTCTCCTGTTTTGATTCAAGCGAATGTGATGCGAAACGGGAATTATTATAAAGACTTGGAATGTAAAGTATCTGGATATGGAGAAGGTCAGATTCATCTATTTTTAAAAGATGGACGGGGAACGAATTGTTCCATAGAGGAAATAAGAAATGTGGAGTTTATGAACACACTTGACTGGTATGATAAAAGAAAATGATTAAGAAGTTATTTTTTGAAATCATTTGCTGAACCACTGGAATATTTGTAATATAATAAATAAAAGAATGAATACTAAAGCTATAGGAAAAGGAGAAATATATGGACGGACTTAAAGGGAAACAAGTTGCTGTTGCTGCATCTCGTCAGGCAAAAGCAATTGATACACTAATCAGTAAACATGGCGGAAACACAATTCAATTACCGATTCAAGGAGAGTATCAGCTGAATGATTCGATTTGTCAGCAGGATGTAAAAAAGCTTGTAGAAAACAGATTTGACTTTGTCATACTAACTACTGGGATAGGAGCAGAAACGTTAGAGCAATCCGCAAAGAAACTCCATATCCATACCAGCTTCATAGATAAACTAAAAAGCTCAACCCTTGCCATTCGCGGCAGTAAAACGACAAAGTGGATGAAACAGCATCACCTGATACCAACCATTCTTTCTGCAGATGGAACAATGGAAAATTTGCTTGCATCTTTACCTCCGGTCAAACAGGGCGAAGAAAAACAAATTTATTTGCAGACATATAATGAGGATGACGTGTATTTAAAAAGAAGTCTGGAACAGCTTGGGTATGCTGTTTATTTATCTAAACCCTATTCTTATAAAGAACCAGACCAGCAGATTTTATCGATACTAAAAGAAACCATTACCTCTCAAAATGTAGATGTTGTTGTTTTTACCAGTAAAACACAGGTGCGAAATTTATTTATGAAGGAGGATAAGGAGAAATTGGCGGAAGCCTTTAATCAAGGAATTTTAGCAGCAGCGATAGGAAAGGTGACTGCGGCTGAATTAGAGAAGAATGGCATTGAGAAAGTATTTCAGCCGAAGAAACCTAAAATGGGAGCGATGGTTGTAGAACTAAATAAACAGTTCTCATAGAATATATAGTGAAAAAGCTTCGAATATTTTGATGGCATTCTATTTCGAAAACCATTCGTTTTAAACAGGCTTTTGCGCTTCTTTAAGTACTGTTATTTTAAAGCACTCCTTTTAACTAGAAACGAGATAAAGGAGTGCTTATCCTACTTGATATACTGCTTAAATTAAACATGTATGCAGATTTTTTGTCTGATACGGAAAAATCTCCTGATTCGCTTTCAGACGAACGACCAGATCTGGATTAGCTATAAATAATTGTCCGAATGCTACCAAGTCTGCCTGATTACCTCCAATAATGGACGCCCCTTTTTCAGGTGCTATATTTCCAACAGCAATAAGCGTTTTATCCCAGTATTGCCTGAATAATTCATGAAGCGATTTTTGATTATGTTGAAGCATATCACCGTAGTTTTCTGCCGATGGATGGACAATTTTTAGTTGATGCTTGGAAAGAATCCCTGTTATAGCGCATACCATTTCTTCTGGATGCTCCCATACATAATCCTTATCATCATCTTTTTTTTCAGAAATTCGAATGCTGATTCTATTTTTAGGAACAACCTTCTTTACTTCTTTAATAATTAAATCTAAAAATCGCAGTCTATTTTGTAAGGAACCTCCAAACTCATCCTGACGGTCATTTGTTTTCTCATTGATAAATTGATCGATCAGGTAACCATGCGCAGCATGTATCTCAACTCCGTCAAATCCGGCTTCCATCGCATTTTTTGCTGCATCCTTGTAATCAGCTATTATTTGATAAATTTCCATATTATTTAAAGCTCTGGGAGCTTGGAAAGGTTTCCTCAAACGATGCACATGTCCGTTGGCACCGATAGGAGAGGGCGCAACAGGAGCATTCCCTTTTAGAATTTCCTGATAACTTACTCTGCCAACATGCCAGAGCTGAGCAAAGATTTTTGTTTTATATTGATGAACTTCCCGCGTGACTTTTTTCCAGCTTAAGATTTGACGATGCGTATATATCCCTGGTATCCCATAGGTTCCTTTGGCCAGTTTGTTGATGGCGACACCTTCCGTAATGATTAATCCTGCCCCGTACCTTGCCCGTTTTCCATAGTAGTCTGCAATCAAGTAATTCACTTCACCTGTTTCGTTATCAGCAAATCCTCTTGTCATTGGCGCCATTACAATTCTATTATCTAATGTTAAGTTCCCGATTTTATACTTGGAGAAGATAGAACACGTCATATTTATCACCTCATATCAAATTTTAATTCGATACTGAATTGTTTACAATGGAATGATTAAAGTATATGCTATGGAAAACTTTAAATTTTAAAGTAATTGGAAAGCTGGTGAAAAGGATGTTGGATCATATCGATCATCAAATATTAGATTTATTAAAAAGAAATGCCAGACTTACCTATACAGAAATCGGCAAGCAAATAAATATGTCATCTCCTGCTGTGAAAACAAGGATAGAAAGGTTAGAAGATTATGTAATAAAGCGTTATACGGTTGAGGTAAATAATAAAGAGCTCAATAAAGGAATCCATGGCTTCGTTTTATTTAAGACCAAAAGCTGTGAAAAGTTAATGAATTACTGTAAGGAGAATAGTAATATAATAGATTTATGGAGAATTGGCGGAGAGTATAATTACATGGCAGAAGTGGTTTGTGAAGAAATGGAGGAGCTGGAGCAAATCTCTAAGGATACCACACATTTTGCTTTTTCAAATATACTATCTGTTCTGGGAAATCATCCTGTTAGTAATGACTAAAAATAGAAACGCATCAAAAAACCTGGCGATTTCAAATAAAATCATCAGGTTTTTAATATTTTAAGTAATGTCTGCTTCCTCATTTACAGGTTAATTTTGTCACCCCTCATGTTTTTATTCAGCTCAGTAAGAAACCCCTTTTGCAATATGAAGAAATTCCTTTACAGCCGGTGAGGCTTCCGCAATAGATTGGCAGGCAAGTGCTACTTCACGGCTGTTTCGAATCGTTAAATTACTGACCTTTATGTTTTGCTGCGTCTTTAAAAACAGCTCAGGACCAACCGTGACCCCCAGGCCTTCCTGCACCATATTCGCAATCGTTGTACAGTCATGCACTTCAAAACGAATAGAAGGTTTTATTTGTGCTTCTTCAAACAATGCTTCTACATGGGATTGATACATCCCTGTGGGCATAATAAAAGATTCTTTCGCTAATTCAGCCATATCCACTGTATCCTCGGATTGAAATCGATGTGCCGGGTGATAGGCAACCACCATATCATCTTTGATAAGAGGGACAAAATCGAAATTTGGATTAGCTTCTCCTTTTACAACAAATCCAATATCAATCACTCCAGAGCTCAACCACTCTGTAATTTCTTCGTAGGTGCCTTCGTAAAATTTAAATTCTATTTTCGGATGTTTTTTCTGGAATTTGGCAAGCAGCTTTGGCAATAAGCAAGAAGAAGCACTTGCAAATGTACCGATGCGAATGATACCAGTCTCTAAGTTAGTTGCCAGAGCGATTTCTTGGTGAATACTTTCCATTCTCTTCAATACTTCCCGGATATGAGGGAGCACTTTTTGTCCTACTTCCGTCAGGGTGATTCCTTTTCTGCGGTCACGAATGAATAAAGAAACATCCCATTCAGATTCCAAACCGGCAACTGCATGACTTACTGCCGATTGTGTCATATTTAATTTTTCAGCGGCAGCGGTAAAGCTTCCCAATTCAAATACGGTCGCAATAATTTCAAAACGAACAATGCTCATGAGTAATTACTCATCTCCCTTATTAAAAATATCAATTTTACTTATGTTAACACGGGATTTACAATAAATTCAATGTTTAAATAAAGGAGAGGATACAAAATGAAAAACAATATAAACCAATTTACAATTATTCTTTTGGCCTTAGGAGCTTTTGTAACAGGAACAGGGGAGTTTGTGGTTTCAGGAATATTGGAACTGATTTCTTTTGATTTGGATATTTCTATTTCAACTGCCGGACAATTGATTACGATTTATTCCTTATCTTATGCTGTTGGCGCTTTGGTATTGGTTATCTTAACCTCCAAATTTGACCGTAAAAAGGTCCTTTTATACGCCATCGTTATGGTTATTCTAGGAAATCTGGTTGCGTTTTTCAGCTATCATTTTATCGTTCTTATGCTGTCCAGAGTTATCCAGGCAATGAGCGGAGGATTATTTATTGTAGTAGCTACCAATTATGCTGCTCAAATTGCAGCACCTGAAAAAAAGGGAAGCGCCATGGCAACAGTGCTTACGGGTTTTACTATCTCCTTAGTACTTGGGGTACCCTTAGGAACATTTTTAGCAGGATATGTAGATTGGCGGTATATTTTCCTGATTATTGCACTTGGTACGGTATTGTTATTAGCAGGACTGTATAAATTATTGCCGGCTATTGAAGGAAACCAGCCGCTGCCGTTTAAACAGCAATTGCTGATTATCAAAGATAAACGGGTGCTTACAGGGTTATTGACGGCCATTTTTTGGATTTTAGGGTATACCATGGTCTTTGCCTATATTGCTCCATTGTTAAGTAATACAGCTGGCTTTTCCATAGAGATGACAAGTATCGCTTTATTTGTTTTAGGAGCTTTTGCTTTTATCGGCTCCCGTTTTGGAGGATACGCGGTAGATAAATGGGGGCCTGATCGAACCATATCGCTTAGCTTATGTATCCACATTATTGCGTTATTTGTTTTGGCATTGACACAATATACCATGACAGGCGTATTTATCACGTTGGCAGTTTGGGGAATAGCAACATGGACAACCACGCCGGCAAAGCAATTTTATTTAGTATCTTTAAAGCCGCAAACATCTGAAACCGTACTGAGTTTTAATACTGCATTAATGAATGTGGGAATGATGTTAGGTTCTGCGCTGGGCGGTCTTATTATTCAGTATATAAATATCGTCCATTTAAGCTGGATTGCCGGATTATTTGTAATTATCGCGTTTATTTTCATCCGGTGTTCTTTCTACTTAAACAAAAACGGGCAAGGTAATTATGAAATGAATGAATAGATAAAAGAACCCCGCATTCTCTGACAAGTTGGGGTTCTTTTCCTTGAATAAAGGTTTATTCCTGAATAATTACATGAGGAGATCGTTTTTTTAATTCCGTGATAAATTCTCTTCTATTCTTTGGTGAAATCTTTACACTGCCAAGGATGGCTGAATCGTAAAATAATTCAAGTCCATTCCTGGCAGATAGAATGCGATAACCAGTAAAGATATCTTTTGTCGACGAAATTTTCCTTATGCTTTGATAAGCAATTTTACTCTTGAATGGTCCGCCTTTCACTAACAGATAATTATCATAGAAAATATACTTGATCGAAAAAGACATCCATAACAAGGCTCCTGCTAAAATAATAAAGATAGCAGTCATTATTATGACGATGCCCATGGATGCCTCTTTATCAATGAGTGGAGGTAAGAGCGTTACGGCACCTATTAATAAAAACCACAATGGACATAAACGTTACGAAAAAAACATCTATTTTTGAACGGAAAATCATGGCGCGTTCTCACCTTTCTTGCAGTTGCTTTCCAAATATATTTTCTTACTGTTTCTATCCAGCCATTATAAGGGGTTTTTCTCTTTATTTCATTCACCCCAATGCAGACTCTGCTCTTTCATCAATGAAATCATTGCTTGCATAGCAGGGGAGAGCTGTTTGTTTTTATGGTTCACAATAAACGTCGCATTTCCTGTATGGTTTAATGAAATAAATTCACCTAGAATTTGTTCGGAAGCAAGTTCCTTTTCTACCGCGAAATAGGGCAGGATGGAAAAACCGAGTCCGGAAAGCACGCATTGCTTAATTGCTTCCAAACTGGAAAAGTTTAATGTATTTTTTGCCTCGATTTGTTCTTCCTGTATATATGCTTCCAGCATGCTTTTATAACTGCAGCTTTCTTCGGTGGAGAGAATCGTATTTTCACTATCTTCTGGGCAGACAGGCCGTACCAGAACAATCGATTCATCCTTTATTTTTTCAATCGTCAGCTCTTTATCAAACCAGTCATTTCTTTCCAAAACAAAGGCCATATCAATTTGTCCGTTCTTAAGCGCGGCAGAAATCTCCTTATTTTCAAGAGAACGTAAAGATAACGACACATCGGGGTATCTTTTTTTGTACTCCATCAGAATGGACGGAATCCTGTATTGTGAGAAGATTTCTGTAACTCCGATAACAAGACTGCCCTTTGGCGCATCATTCATATTCATGGTTTCCGCTGCTTCATTGTATAAATCAACGATTTTAACAGCATATGGGTGAAATTGGGTTCCGTAGTTTGTCAGAAATACTTTTCTGCCAATACGGTCGAATAAAGGTTTTTTTAATTCCTTCTCCAGCTCCTTCACGTGTACCGTCACCGATGACTGTGAATAATCCAGATATTCCGCTGCACGTTTAAATCCGCCTTTTTCCACGATTGTTTTAAACGTGATTAAATGACGTAATTCCATCTATTTGTCCTCCTTGATGAATAGTTTAATATTATTAAACTATTCATTTAAAAAGATTCGTTTTATTAAACTTTTATGTATTAGTATAATCAAATCATGTTCTGTTGGAAAGGGAGAGAGCAGAAAAACTTAAAAATGAAAGAGAGGGCTTTAGATTGAAAGAAAGATATCCAACATTATCACAGCCGGCTACATTATTAGGGTTATTTATTCTTTTGTTAGCCGGTTTTATGACCATTCTTGATCTTTTTATAGTGAATGTGGCAATTCCGAGTATACAAGGAGATCTGGGGGCAAGCTTTTCACAAATCGCTTTTATCGTTGCTGGTTATGAACTTGGTTTTGGCGTGCTTTTGATTACTGGAGGCAGGCTCGGGGACCGTTTTGGGCGCAGGCGTCTGTTTATCGTGGGGATGTTTGGCTTTACTATTACATCTGCATTATGCGGGCTGGCAATTAATCCAGATATGCTGATTATTGCTAGAATACTTCAAGGCCTGACCGCCGCGATGATGCAGCCGCAAATCTACTCTTCCATCCGGGTCAATTTTTCAGGCAGAGAAAGAGGAATTGCTTTCAGTTTGCTTGGGATGGTATTAGGCCTTGCTGCTATTGCGGGTCAAGTGCTTGGCGGTTTTATTGTAGAAGTCGATTTTGGAGGACTCGGCTGGCGGATGATCTTCTTAATCAATATTCCCATCGGCATTTTCTCCATTCTAACGGCACGATTCATCCCGGAATCGCATGCTCCGGAGCGTCCACTGCTGGATTGGGGCGGAGTAGTTATTGTCAGTCTTGGACTGATTTTATTTCTTGTCCCGCTTATTGAATCACAGAATCATGGCTGGACGATATGGAGTTTCTTATCCCTTGCGGCGGCAGCATGGATACTATTTGGTTTTTGGCGGCATCAGGAAAGACGGCGCCTTGCTAAAAGGCAGCCGCTGGTAGACACCATGCTCTTACGCCAATCCCGGTTTGCCATGGGCGGCAGTCTCGTCTTGCTGATATATTCTACTTCGTCCGTGTTTTTCTTATGCTATGCGTTATTAGTACAAACAGGGCTGGGATTAAGTCCGCTTTCCGCCGGGATTCTTTTTGTGCCCTGCAGTATCGGATTTACTGCTGCTTCGATAGCAGCGCCCCGCCTGGTAGAGCGTTTTGGAACGATGACGATCTTTTGGGGCGCTGTCTTTTATACCTTTTCCTTTGCTGTATTAATCTGGCAAGTATGGACTGCAGGAGGCGATTTGGTAGCTGTTCATTTAATTACAGCACTTGTTTTTGTAGGGATTGGCCAAGGATTAGTCATGACACCGCTCTTAAACCTGGTATTAGGGTTTGTAGAAGAAAGCAAAGCAGGCATGGCCTCAGGAATTATTTCTACTTTACAGCAGGTTGGCGCAGCTGTCGGCCTGGCAGCAGTAAGCATATTTTTTGGGAGTGTTGTTGCTGATGCTGACGGGGGAAACAGCGGTCTATATGCTTCTGCTTTCGTCAATGCGATGTTTTATAATCTTATTGCTTCATTAGTTTCCGCAATTCTGCTTTGGAAAATGGCAAAAGAGCGGGTGGAAGGAAGCTGATTTATTGTTTTAATACTATAAAACAGATAAATGGGGAGGATTTTGTTAAAAAGCACTATTCTTTAATATGTACTTCTTTATTGCTATTTGGAATTGACGGCTATCATTTATCTGCTTGATTAACATTTAGTTTTAATTTAAGTAAAGGATAACCATGGTATATTTTATGCTTAACGTTTGAAAACTGGAGTAAGAAGAAAAACAGATCACTTGTATCATTTATTAAAAGATAACAAGTGATCTGTTTTTATATTTTAAAATTCACTCTCCAAACCAGCATCTCAATTATTTATTGCAGACCTCTAAAGCATTTTTATTTTTCTCCATAAATTCCTCATGCGTAAAACCCCACGCACACATCTCTCTTAAAATAGGCTCCAATGATTTTCCATGTGCTGATAAAGAATATTCTACTCTTGGCGGAATTTCCTGGTAGACAACACGATGAACCAGTCCGTCTTTTTCTAACTCCCGAAGCTGCTGTGTAAGTACCCCCTGCGTTATTTCAGGCATGAGGTGTCGTAATTCTCCGAAGCGTTTTGTGCCCTTTTCTAAAAGGATGAATAAGATATGCGGTTTCCATTTACCGCCAATTGCTTGAAGCGCAGTTACAATTCCGTATTTTGATAAATCGTCCAAAAGAACTTTCCTCCTTATAGTAAAAGCTTTCAGTCACTATTTCATACGAAGTATGTTAACCATACCAGAGAAAATAAAGAAAAGTAATCAATTTGCCTTACAGCATTCTGGCTTTGTAGATATGGATAAAAATTATAAAGCTGTAACCCGGACAGGGCTTTATTTGTACCTTTTACCATACTGAGTATGAAAAATATGCCTACTTTTCAAGTGATATTTTGCTCACCATAATAAAAGGTGTTAATAGCTAGTAACCAAAGGGGGATAAATCCATGACATGCACGTGAAAGAATTAAATGGCATTTACTGCTTGTGGAAAGTGGGAGAGGAAAAGCTTTTCTTTATATATGCTGATGCAGAAGACGAACAAAGGATACGGAAGAAGCTAAACACAAGATTTGGACGATATATATGAATTTTTATGGAACATCATAATATAACGCTTACTCTGTACTGTTCCGTAAAATAGAATATAAATTTGGAGTGGATACAATTGCCTTTTGCAGTTTTTATATTAGGTTTTCTTATATTTTCGCAAACAACATCAGAATTTATGGTGGCTGGAATTATGCCATCTCTATCAGAAGAATTTAACGTATCGATTGCAGCCATCGGTTATCTAATTTCAGCGTATGCAGTAGGGATGATTGCAGGCGGACCGATTCTAACCATTGCTTTACTAAAGGTTCCGTTAAAAAAAGGATTAATGGCTTTAACACTTGTCTTTCTGATTGGACAGACCATTGCTGCCGTTTCTCCCAATTATGAAGTGATGATGGCGGCGCGTGTCGTACAAGGGATAGCTTCTTCCGCAACGTTTGGAACAGCTATGTCGCTTGCCTATCAACTCGTCCCTGATCAGCTACGAGCGAGGGCGGCTTCCATTGTATTAGGCGGATTAATGATTGCAACTGCTGCCGGAGTCCCATTTGCGATGGTGTTTAATTTGTATTTAGGCTGGCGTGCCAGCTTCTGGGCGGTTGTTGTCTTAGTATTTATCGCAGCCATATTCGTACAGTTCCTGATTCCAGCCTTCGAATCAAAGGAAAAGAAAAGTATCCGTATCAAAAAAGAAATCAGTTCCTTTAAAAACGGTCGGTTATGGGCTGCCTATACGACGAATGTATTTATTATCGGCGCTACTTTTGCAGCATTCAGCTATTTTACGCCAATCCTGACTGAAGTCACAGGATTTAGCGCTGGTGTTGTTCCTTTTATTCTAGGAGTCTATGGTGCAGCAACGGTTATTGGTAATATTATTGTCGGCAGATTAGCAGACTTGCATATGATGCCTGTCATGACAGTTGGGCTAGTTATTCTGACAGCTGCACTGATTCTGTTTGGATCCTTTGCGGAAATTCCTGTCATCGCTGTTGCCGCAGTTATTATCATCGGTTTAACCGGAGTGTCTTTAAATCCGGCGATGGCAAAAAGGGTTTTAAGTGTTTCAAATACAGGAACGCTGGTAGCCACAGTAAATAACTCTATGATTAATCTTGGACTCATGATTGGTTCATCTGTTGGCGGATTAACGATTGATGCCGGGTTTGGAGTCACTTCTCCTTTATGGGTTGGCGTTATCCTGGGGATTATTGGATTGACTACATTGCTTCCGTTTATTCGAAGGGATAAATTTACTGTAAATGCTTAGCGAGGAACTAAACGCATTTGTGAAATTCTTCTAAAACAAATTGTTGAACTCTGCTTACATTTATATGTCTCATCCAACCTCAGAAAGCAAACATCGTTTTATTTTTTAAATCCCGGGAATAGTTTTAACTAACGAAGCCATTATTTTGGAGGGATTATTTTGAAAAAAATAGGCGTTGTTTTAGGACTGTTTTTATTTAGTTTCGTATTGGCGGCATGCAATAATACAAATGAAACAGATTCTGCAGAGGAAACACCGTCAAATAATGAGGCAGATTCAGAAGAAGATGGAGATGAGACAGATTCAAACAATCCAGAGGAGGATGCTGCATCTGATAAGAACCCGGTGGAAAACGAGGAGGAAAACAACCATTCCGATAACGAAGCAGAAGAGCAGGACTATACAGAAGAACAAGTCTCCGGTGACTACCTGATTCACGCCGAGTGGCTGGATGGCACGGATTTATTGCTTTACTTCACGCGGACAGCGGATGAGATGACACGTGAAGAGCGGATACATCAATCATTAATGGAAAGTGATCCTTCACAACGTGATCTGTTCTCTGCTACGACCAATTTTGAGGTCGACGGAACAGCAGTGAACTTGTACTATAATGAAGAGGATGATTTAAGTATGGCATCCACGGAGTCGGCGATGTTTTGGGAAGCGCTGAATGAGATTGGCTTTCGGTATGGTTTGGATGAATTTAACCTTTTTAATCAGGATGGGAAAAGAGGACTGACTTTTGCGGAAAATCATTGGCAGGATCCCGTTGAAATCGAACAAGAGCCGAATCGCGGATACTATGTTATGTCTCCAGAAGAAACAGAGCGAGGGGAGCACACGTATATCAGCGGGGCTGTAGCGGGAGAAGAAATATCTGCGGAGGATGGCGAACTATTTGATTTCGGCCAGACAATTGAAGCGATGGCAACCACAACGAACGACAACGGGTCTTATCACTCCGGAATCTACGAAGGTCTGGAAATCGAAGAAGCAGAGGTAGATGGGAATCAAGCGATGGTGACATATCATATCAATGAGGAGGCAGAACCGACTCAACAAGAACGTGAAGATTTTGAGCAGGTTCTTCAACTAACTGCGCTCGATTTTCAGGTCGAGGAGCTCCAGCTGGTAAATGAAACGGATCAAGTTATTTCCACCTACCCTTTATTGAATGAAGCAGGTGACAATAATGGCACAGCAGAAGAGGATGATAACCAATCCGAAGATACTTCAAACGCAAATGAACAGGAGGAAAATACCGGAATAACGGAAGAGGATGCGACAAAAAACGTGTTTGACTATGTAGATGAGCATAGCGACACTAACCGGGAAGATGTAAAAGCCATGGTACAAGATGACGAGGACGAAGAAGGCTATTATACTGTTCAAGCATTTGTGTTTTCAGGAGAAGAAGGGGAAGCGCAGATGACAAACACCATAGGCTGGTATCTGGTAGATAAAGAAACCGGGGAAGTCAAAGAAAAGGAGCTTTAACGAACAGAATAGCTTGATGGTTATTCATATAGAAAGAACTTGTTTTGATTATTTTTCAAAATAGGTTCTTTCTATTTATTTATCAGAATATTATTGCACATCAGGAAGAACTTGTATATATTGATAGTACAACATGACAGATTACCAGCTTATATTCCATCTGATTTATTGAGATTTATAAAGTCGAGGGAGGGGACAGTGTGGAAGAAAAGATAGAAAAAGCAATACAAGATATTTATCCCGATGATTTTTCCTGGTGCTATGGATGCGGCCGACTAAATAAAGATGGTCACCACCTGCGGACTGGATGGCAAGGAGATAAGACAATTACCATTTTTACGCCTGATTCAAAGTACATGGGAATCCCGGGTTTTGTTTACGGCGGGTTGATAGCTTCGTTAATGGACTGTCATGGGTCAGGTTCGGCTGCACTTGCTTTACACCGCAAAAACGGAAATGAAATTGGTGATGGTTCGGTACCGCCCAGATTTGTCACTGCAGGCCTCCATGTGGAATTCCTGCAGCCAACTCCACAGGATACGCCGCTAAAGGCCATTGGAACAGTGGAGGAAATTCATCCGAAAAGATGGAAGGTCCATACAGAAATCTTTGCAGATGATACTCTCTGCGCACGTGGAGAGGTCGTTCTTGTCGTTATGCCGAGTACGTTTTTAAAATAGAAATTTTTTTGAATATCATGCAGTATAGTGCGTTAAGTTAACATAAAGGAAGTTATCAAAATCCCAAATACCAAGTTACACTTTTTAGGAGTGAGTTGGTATTTTTTTAGCAAAAGGGACTTACCGAATAAGCCTCGATAAGCCTGTACCAAAAGGGAAGGGACGTATAACTGGGGCCGACTTGGCTACATCGATGATAGATCAGTTGGAAAATCCAGATTCTATCGGCAGCGTTGCCTATGTTTGCGCCAAATAAAAGTTAAATTGATTCATAGATAAAAAGACTAGCAGGATTTTCCCGCTAGTCTTTCCGCCTTAATTACGAATTAAGTGATCAAATGCACCTAAAGCCGCAGTGGCTCCAGATCCCATTGAAATAATGATTTGTTTATATGCGCTGTCTGTGCAGTCTCCTGCAGCGAATACGCCGGGAATATTGGTAGAACCGCGTTTATCTACAATGATTTCTCCAAATTTGCTGCGTTCCACCGTGTCTTCCAGCCATTCCGTATTTGGCACAAGGCCAATTTGTACAAAGACACCAGCAAGTTCGATGCTGTGTTCTTCTTCCGTTTCACGGTCAACATAGCGAAGCCCTTGCACTTTTTGATCACCATAGATTTCAGAAGTACGAGCATTTGTGATAACTGTTACGTTTGGCAAGCTATATACACGCTCTTGTAAAACCTTATCTGCTTTCAGTTCGGGAAGGAATTCAAGAACTGTGACATGCTTAACGATTCCGGCTAAATCAATGGCTGCTTCAATCCCGGAATTACCGCCGCCGATAACCGCTACATCTTTTCCTTCAAAAATTGGGCCGTCACAGTGCGGGCAATAAGCAACCCCTTTATTTTTGAATTCTGCTTCCCCGGGGACGCCAATATTTCTCCAGCGTGCACCGGTGGAAAGCACAACTGTTTTACTTTTCAGTGTTGCACCATTTTCCAGTTCTAATTCAAATAAGTCTTTTTTCTCCAGTGATTTAGCACGCATCGAGTCCATGATATCAACTTCATAATCGCGAACATGCTCTTCCAGGCTTGCTGCCAATTTCGGACCTTCTGTATATTTGGTAGTGATGAAGTTCTCGATGCCCATGGTATCTTGAACCTGTCCGCCAAAGCGTTCCGCTACGACACCGGTACGAATTCCTTTTCGTGCTGCATAGATAGCTGCGCTGGCGCCAGCAGGACCGCCGCCGACAACAAGCACATCAAATGCTTCTTTATCGTTCAGGCCGGATACATCCACAGTCGTATTGCCTAATTTTTCAAGGATGCTTTTTAGAGTTTGGCGTCCGTTAACAAAGGATTCTCCATTTAAGAAGACAGATGGGACGGCCATCACGCCATTATCGTCTGCTTCTTCTTTAAATGCAGATCCTTCAATCATGGTATGCGTAATTGCAGGGTGAACCACGCTCATTAAATTCAAGGCCTGGACTACGTCAGGACAATTATGGCAGGAAAGGCTGACATACGATTCAAAATGGAGCGGTCCCTGCAATTGCTTGATTTGTTCCAGGAGTTTCACATCTGCTTTCGGCGGACGGCCGCTCACTTGCAATAATGCAAGAACAAGAGAGGTGAATTCATGCCCAAGTGGAACACCGGCAAAAGCAATGCCTGAATCTTCTCCAGGACGATTTACGCTAAAGGTCGGAGTGCGCGGGAATTCACCTTGTTCGATTGTGATTTTATCAGACATTCCGGCAATTTCATTGACCAGTTCCTCTGCTTCTTTGGAAACATCGTCAGCGCCAAAGCTTACTTTGAGTACAATGTCATTTTCCAATAGCTGCAAATATTCTTTAAGTTGTGATTTGATTTCTTGATCGAGCATAGTAAACCTCTTTTCTCTATTAAAATCGGAAAAACTAAAATGAATCTCTTTGTTCATAGCTGTCTCGGAATTTCCCCTGATGGAGAAATCTGTATCGATAGGCTGTATAACACAAAGGAAGTTCGACGCACGTAACGCCGAACCCCGTTTAAATTTAAATTACAGCCGTTAACCGGCTAACCGTGCTTTCTTAGATTTTTCCAACTAAATCTAGGCTTGGTTTTAATGTTTCTCCATCTTCTTCCCATTTAGCAGGGCAAACTTCATCTGGATTTTCACGTACATATTGTGCCGCTTTGATTTTATTGATTAATGTGCTGGCGTCACGGCCAATACCATCAGCGTTAATTTCTACAGCTTGGATAACGCCGTCTGGATCAATAATAAATGTACCGCGATCAGCCAGTCCTGCATCTTCTCTTAATACTTCAAAGTTACGGGAAATTTGCTGAGAAGGGTCACCAATCATCGTATATTCAATTTTGTTGATAGCATCTGATGCTTCATGCCATGCTTTATGCACAAAATGTGTATCTGTAGAAACAGAATAAACCTCTGTACCAAGATTTTTTAATTCAGCATATTGATTTTGTAAGTCCTCTAATTCGGTCGGGCAAACAAAAGAGAAGTCTGCTGGATAGAAACAAACAACGCTCCATTGACCTTTGAAATTTTCTTCGGATACATCTACAAATTCACCTTGATGAAATGCAGTTGCTTGAAATGGTTGTACTTCTTTACCTATTAGTGACATAATGTATGTCCTCCTTGCAAAATAGTAATCTTATAATTATTGATTTTTATCAATAAAAACAATAATTATAATCTAGTAATAATTATTCTAAATTAGAGATAATTTGTCAAGGAACCCAAGTGAAAAAGTGCATTATTTCACTTGAATTATTAACAAATTGTGAACGAAATAAGCTGTCTTATATTGTTCTTTTATTCTAAAATTGAATAACTAATTGAGAATAGAGTATAACATTTGCGAACGGATTCGGCAAATGAAAAAGGGGCAATTTGTGTTTTTCTTCACAGAACTGCAAAGAACAATTCCAGAAACAGATAAAAGCAGGGGCGGCGTTTCAAAAGAAATCATAGAAGGGCGTCATAGAATAGAAATGCTTCATCTATTTGGCCGCCATACAATAATTTTATAATATTGTTTGCCATACAATTATTGTGTTGTATGGTTTTTTCATTCGTGATAAGCTATCTAAATATTATGATTGTTACTAAAAAAGAACTGTATTAGTATGAAGGCGGGATAAAATGGCGGAAGATAATGAAATAAAACTTGGAGATAGTTCAGCTTGGCTGCAAGCATATATTGACTCTCCAGAAAAACAAAAACAACTGTATAAGAAAACATTAATGGTTGTCATTATGTCTCAAATATTTGGAGGCGCAGGTCTTGCAGCGGGAATTACCGTAGGGGCGCTCCTCGCACAGGATATGCTGGGAACAGATAGCATAACAGGGATTCCTACAGCATTATTTACCTTAGGATCTGCAGGGACAGCGTTACTTGTAGGACGGCTTTCTCAACGCTACGGACGTCGTTTTGGACTTTCAGCAGGTTTTTTAACTGGAGGGATTGGGGCCATTGGTGTCGTTATGGCTGCATTAATGAACAGCATTGTCCTTTTATTTATTGCGCTGTTTATCTACGGGGCAGGAACAGCCACCAATCTGCAAGCGCGTTATGCAGGAACAGACTTGGCAGGTTCAACGCAACGGGCTAAAGCTGTAAGTATGGCCATGGTTTCTACTACATTAGGCGCTGTTGCCGGACCGAATCTGGTGGAATTTATGGGAGATGTTGCGATATTTCTGGGAGTACCTGCTTTGGCAGGCCCATTTATATTAGCAGCAGCAGCTTATATACTAGCAGGATTGGTACTTTTATTTTATCTGCGTCCTGATCCGCTGCTTGTAGCGAAAGCCATCTCTAATTCCGGGAAAAGCAACAGCCATTCAAAGACAGAAAAAAACATGGGTGGGCTACCCAAAAACAGGAAAGGTATTTGGGCAGGAGCTGCAGTAATGGTTTTAACGCAGTTTGTTATGATTGCCATTATGACTATGACGCCGATACATATGGGGCATCATGGGCATGACTTGCAGGCTGTCGGCCTAGTGATTGGTTTTCATGTTGGCGCAATGTATTTTCCTTCTTTAATAACCGGGAGCTTAGTCGATAAAGTCGGCCGGGCTGCGATGGCTGTTGCTTCTGCGGTTACGCTGCTTGCTTCTGGTGTTTTAGCTGCGTTGGGACCTGCGGATTCGATGACAGTACTTATTACAGCGCTCGTGTTACTTGGTCTTGGTTGGAATTTTGGTTTGATTAGTGGAACCGCAATCCTGGTAGACTCTACTTCATTAGACAGCCGGGCGAAGACGCAGGGAACCGTAGATGTCTGGATTGCTTTGTCCGGAGCGTTAGGGGGCGGAATATCTGGAATGATTGTAGCAAATTCCAGTTATGCATTCCTTTCCATTGGTGGTGCGATTCTTTCATTACTGCTTATACCTATCATTATTTGGGCAGATATTAATAAACAGAAAAGAGCTTCATAGAATGATGCGTATACATCTTTTGATATAAGAATGAAATAACACATATATTTATCTAAATGCCTGAATCCTTTCATCTCAAAAGTTCAGGCATTTTAGATGCTTTCAATCCTATGAAAGGATGCTGTCTAGTAATCGTTTAAGAATAATCAGGCCATGCTCGAGCTCTTCAGTTGTTTCCGGGGCACAAACGGCAACTCTTACAGCTCTTTCTGGAGAACTGTTACCAACTACAAAGCGTTCTGCTGCGTAGACCTGTACACCTTGCTGTGCGGCAAGCAATTCAAATTGCGCACCTGTTATTTTGCCTGGCAGCAGCACCCAGCGGAAGATGCCTATATCAGCCCCCAAGCATGTGCAATCAGCCAAATAACGGTCAAAAACTTCATTCCTGCGAATCGCTTCATGAAGATGTCCTTCAATTAAATCTTCAAACTGGTTGGATACAATGGTCCGTGCTGCCAGTTCTGCTAATAAGGGAGAGACGGATATATTTAAATTATACAGTGCTTTTGAAATGAGCTCCTTATATTGTTTCGGCGCCGCCACATAAGCTAATCGCAGCCCTGGTGCTATGGACTTTGATAAACTGGCAACATAAATGGTCTGTTCAGGCGCAAAAGCGGCAATTGCCGGATATGCTTTTTTATGATGAAGGTTATATGTCGCGTCTTCTATAATAATCTGGTTATACTTTTTAGCAATTGCTGCGATTTCTTTTCGATTTTCGACAGGCATACAGCAAGCTGTTGGATTGTGGTAGTCGGGGACTACATATATCCCTTTGATATGCTCGTTTTTACAGGCATCTTCAAAAGCAGAGGGGCTCATGATATGATTCTCTGCTTTGATCGGTATGATGTGTATACCAAACATTGCGGCAACCGTTTTTAATCCAGGATAAGTATGGGAATCAGCGCCAATACGGTCGCCGGATTTATAGAGACTGGCTAATATAGCCGTAATGGCATTTTGTCCTCCATTTGCAAATAAGATATGGTCAACAGTCGTTTCATAGCCGCCTCTTTTGATAAATTTTACGGCAGCGTCTTTTTGCCAAAGACTGTCTCCGGCACGGCCATAACCAAACCATTTTTCATAGTCTGTTTCCTGTGCCATGCTTTTTAATTGGAGCTGAAGTAGTTTATAAGAATCATTATCAGGCAATGTAGCGCCCATTTCGATTAAATGCTTTGGCTTTGTATCCTCTAGTAAATAGGCATTGGATAGCGCATCGTAAGCTACAAAAGTTCCGCTGCCGACAGATGAACTTAACAAGCCTTTTAACCCGCACATTTTAAAAGCTTTTGAAATGGTACTTAAATTTAAATCTAAATAATCAGCCAACTCTCGCTGAGGGGGAAGCTTTGTTCCTGGCAATAAATTTCCATTTAGTATATCGTCCTCCAATTGCTGGGCGAGAGTTTGATAAACTGGCTTTTTGTTTTTATTGAGCAACGGTTTCCAAGACATCGGATAGTTTTCAAAAGAATTAATAGACATGTTCTTCCCCCTCTTATACAATTTTACGCTGTTTATTTCGACAGTTTCTTACAATTTCAATGATTTCTTAAAATACTGAATAACATCCTTGCTTTATATTGTATAAGCATATTCTTCCCATCTGCAATTCTTTTTTTGAATTTACTAAACCTCATGATGAGTTAATGCCTTAGGAAGCAATTGCAATTGCAGAGCAAATTGCCGATCCTGACAAACTAAAAACCAAACCTTCCAATAAAATAAGGTTTGGTTTTTAGTTTGTTTGTCATTATCGAGCAAACGGCTGCTCCGCTGTGTCTTTTTATAGCAGGGGGTAAGCAGCTCCGGGTTCAACGCATAATCTACATACTCTTTTGTGATTTCAGCAAGTTGTTCCTCCTTGATGACCGACACCATTCAGCGCAAATGGCGGTAAATAATGTGCACCGACAAAGTTAACAGCTGCTTCCAATGGAGGGACGCTGTATCAATAGAAAGGAAATTGAAAAATAATACGATCATGATTTTCTACCAGCTTTTGTTCCTCTTGAACATCGATTTATTCCTTGGAATAAGCTCTATAAACATCGTGGAAAGTAACGTTAGGCTGCTTCTTTATTCTTCAATTAAATACTGGTTTCCACGAGATTTAGCCAAATTGGGGTGAAAAACGAATACTAATGTTTTCATTTTATACGAACACCTTCTATAAATCGCTTTATCAGCGCTTCATCGCAGCTGAAGTATTTTCCGGAAAATAAATCTATATTGCGTAGTTCAAACGATAAGTCTGTATTCATTTGGTTACTAAAATCATCGTAAATCCAAAGTTTCTTTTTTGAGAAGCAGGCACTTTAATTAAACATTGTTCCTTTTAAGAAACCAAATGGAGTAAAAGAAGTTATCTATATATTTAATTGAATTGACTGTTTAGAGATGACCTGATTGCCATAGAATATTAGAAATAACAACAAACCAATCTTCGTATTTTTTGACTTACAAGGTATATGACCATCAGAGAAAACATATAGATGTAATAACGAACTAAAAACTAGTGAAAGTATCAAAACGTATAGAGAGAACATAGAAAAATAAACTTGAAATAAAGAAAGGGTACGCAAAGCAAGAAGTTTTAGAACGTATCCAAAGCAGAATCATTCCTTTCCCATCCTGATAACTCACTCAAAATGAGTTTTTTTACATTCTAGTTGTAACATTTTAATTGTTTTAGAAAGGCGGGAGTAAAATGGCTGAAGAGTCAAAAGGTTCTAAGATGTCACGCAGAAAATTTGTAAAGAATTCCGGGTATGTAGCAGGAGGTCTTATCGGCGGCGGTTTGATAGGATCTGTGTTTGGAGCAAGCTTTGGTGGGAGTGGAACGAAACAGCCAGCTGCACCTACTGTAAAAGAAGAGGAGAATTTCAACCAGGCATTAATGTATTTCACAAGACATGCTGATTTTAATACGCTTGGTGCAGCGACGGAGCGTATATTTCCAGAAGATGATAATGGACCTGGCGCGTTAGCTCTTGGAGTTCCCTATTTTATTGATCATCAGTTAGCAGGAGCATATGGAAATAATGATAAAGAATATATGCAAGGTCCCTTTCGTAAGGGAACCCCTTTTCAAGGCTATCAGTCTGCATTAAAACGTCATGAAATCTTTATGCAGGGAATTCGTGCATTAGAGCAGGAAAGCCAAAATGATTATAAGGAGTCTTTTATAGATTTGGAAGGAGAACAGCAGGATAAAATATTGCAGAAATTTGAAAATGACGAAGTAAAATTAAAAGGGGTTGCGTCCTCTGAGTTTTTCAAAATGCTGCGTGCATCAACACTCGCAGGTGCTTATGCTGATCCTTTATATGGCGGGAATGATAAAATGCGCGGTTGGAAAATGAAGGAATATCCAGGCAGTCAAATGAGTTATACCGATAAAATTGAGGATGAAAGCTTTATAGAGATGGAACCAAAAGCATTAAACGATCATTTGTAATACGATGAGGAGGCTGTTGATATGGCAAAGAAATTGGACAAGGTAGATGTTGTCACTGTTGGGGTTGGCTGGACAGGCGGTATTATTGCCGCAGAGTTGACAAAGGAAGGATATAAAGTCGTTGGTCTGGAACGAGGCGGTGACAGAGGAACAGAAGATTTTCATATGGTTCATGATGAATACCGTTACGCTGTCCGTTATGGGCTGATGCAGGATACCTCGAAAGAAACCATCACATTTCGGAATAAACGGGATGAACATGCACTGCCCATGAGACAATTAGGTTCATTTCTTCTGGGAGAAGGTGTCGGCGGTGCTGGAGATCATTGGAATGGACATACGTGGCGTTTTTTGCCATATGACTTGGAAATCAAATCGGAAACAGATAAAAAATATGGAAAGGACAAGCTGAGCGACGATTATACATTACAGGACTGGGGCATCACTTATGATGAGCTAGAGCCTTATTTTTATAAATTTGAACAAACTACTGGCATCAGCGGAGAAGAGAATCCAATGGGAGCTCCTCGGAAGAACGATTATCCGACAGGCCCAATGAAAAGCACTCCCATCTTGGATCGCTTTAAAAAAGCTGCTAAGAATTTAAATCTTCATCCTATCCAGATGGCGTCCGCAAATTTATCGGAGGCATATGAAAATCCGGATGGGGAAACAATCAATGCTTGTCAGTATTGCGGTTTCTGTGAGAGATTTGGTTGTGAGTACGGAGCAAAGTCAAGCCCGAATATCACCGTTCTCCCTACTGCAAAAAAAACAGGAAACTTTGAATTGCGGCCTGACTCCAACGTGGTCGAGGTACTTCATAATGATGGGAAGGCAACCGGTGTCCGTTATGTCGATGTGCAAACGGGAGAGGAGTTTGAACAACCTGCAGATGTGGTCATTTTGACAAGCTATGTATTAAACAATACGCGTTTACTGCTTCAATCAGAAATTGGCAAGCCTTATAATCCGGAAACTGGAAAAGGCGTCATCGGGAAGAATTATTGCTATCAAATCGGGGGTGGCGCAACGGGCTTCTTTGAAAACGAGAAGTTTAACACTTTTATGGGAGCAGGCTCGCTTGGGGCTACCGTAGATGATTACAATGGAGATAATTTCGATCATAAAGCTTTAGATTTCATTCATGGCGGTTCCTTATCAATTACACAAACAGGACGCCGGCCAATTGAAAGCAATCCAGTTCCTAAGGGCACGCCATCATGGGGTAAGGATTTTAAAGAGCAGTCACTGCATTATTTTAATCGATCTCTTTCTGTTGGTGCACAAGGAGCTTCCATGCCGCATCGCAACAATTATTTAAGCTTGGATGAAAACTATAAAGATGCATATGGTAATCCTTTATTGAAGTTAACGTACGATTTTACAGAGCAGGACCGGAACTTACATCGCTATCTTTCGGAAAAAGCCGGAGAGATTCTAAAAGAAATGGGTGCCGATCACGTGGACGTCAGAGAAATCAGCGAACATTATGATATCGTCCCATACCAGACAACCCATAATACGGGCGGTGTCATTATGGGTGCTGACCCAGAAACCTCTGCAGTAAATAACTATTCACAAATGTGGGAGGTCGATAATCTATTTGTTGTCGGTGCTTCTGCTTTCGCCCATAATGGCGGCTACAACCCGACTGGCACGGTAGGGGCACTGGCATATCGGGCTGCGGAAGGGATTATTAAATTTCTCGATGAGGGAGGCCAATTGGTCCAAGTGAGTAAAAACAGCCAGCATGTTTAATGATAGAATAAAAGAGGAGGGAACAGGATGGGGCTTTCCAATATCGGTATCCCAGGCTTGATTCTGATTATTATTCTGGCTTTGATCATTTTTGGTCCCCAAAAACTGCCTGAAATTGGTTCTGCCTTAGGGAAAACACTGACTTCATTTAAAAAATCAGCAGAAGGCATCATAAGTGATGAAGAAGCGAGTGAAACAAAGGAAATACCGAAAGTCAACAGAGAAGGTTGAAATCTTATGTTAATATTCTGCAATGCAATAAGCGTATCCGATGAATATGAGTTTGAGGTTTATTAGTATAGCTGTTTTCATAGAAAGAAATTTGAAGTCTTGTACTAAAAAAGAGAGCTGCACCGGCAGAATCCTTTAGGTACAAGACTTTTTTGCTGTGTATGAGATGACTTTTACCGGTTTTTTAAGTAGCTTAATCAGGAACGAAAAGATAGAAATAAAAAAAGACACATTGACATTTATAATGATAATGATTATCATTATCATTAAATAGTAGGATTTCTTTATCTAGCGGTTTTGATGGGACGAGTAAACGCAGTCCCAGGTCCAACTAAGGCGTTCGCGAATTGAAGTAATTGAAGACATTTTTCATCTCCCAATTTGCGCATCATTCTAGATATTATCCAATATTTTAGCGTGTGTTTTTTATCGATCTGGTGTGAATCCTCACGAATATTAGAAAAAGAATACAGAAAATTTAACTTATGGAAGGTTGTTAGACGATGACAGAATGTAAAGATGTAACCATTATAGGCGGTGGCCCGGCTGGATTGTATGCGGCCTTTTATTGCGGGATGCGCGATCTATCTGCCCGCATTATCGAATTTAAACCAAACCTCGGAGGGAAGGTTCATATCTATCCTGAAAAAATGATTTGGGATATAGGAGGACTAACACCGATTACCGGCGCTCAATTGATAGAGCAAATGGAAGCGCAGGCACGTACATTTAACCCGGAAGTTATTTTAAATGAAAAAGTGGAAAAACTTGAAAAGAATATGGAAGATTGTTTTGTGGTGACAACCCATACAGGACATAAATACGTTAGCCGAACGGTTATTTTGGCAACTGGCGGAGGTATCCTGGAACCAATTAAATTGGATATAGAGGGAGCGGATCGTTTCGAGGTAAGCAATCTTCATTACACAGTACAGAGCCTTGACAGGTTTAAAGATAAGAAAGTGATTGTTTCCGGCGGAGGAGATACGGCCATTGACTGGGCAACCGAATTGGAGCCCATTGCGGAACAGGTATCATTGGTTTATCGAGGGGAGGAATTTAAAGCGATGGAAGCACATATCGCTCATCTGGAAGCCTCCTCTGTCCATATCTATAAAAATACAAAAATAGAAAAACTGCTTGCAGACGAAGAAGGTCATTATGTCAAAGAAATCTTGACGAAAAACCAAAAAACTGGGGAAAAAGTTCGTTTTGAAGTGGACGATTTAATCATTAATCACGGATTTGATAGAGAGCTGAAATTTATTAAAGAAAGTCCGTTGAAAGTAGAACTTGAACAAGACTTTTTCGTAAAAGGATCCGGAAAAGCTGAAACGAACATAGCTGGTTTATATGCTGCTGGTGATATTCTTTCCTTCGATGGAAAGGTGCACTTAATTGCCGGCGCGTACAATGATGCAGCGAACACAGTGAATCAAGCAAAGCTGTATATGAAGCCGGATGCCTATAATGAGATTTATGTCTCTTCTCACAACTCAAAATTTCATGAAAAAAACAGAAAGCTGCTTTCTCACTTGTATACGAAATAATAAGGCAGAAAATATGAATTTAAATGATACATGCCATCTTCTTATTGACACTATCTCGAACAAAGATAGTGTTTTAATTTTGGAGGAAATGGAATGCCTTACATTGAGAAGCTGTTCTAAGAAAATAGAGGAAGAGCTTATAGCACATTGTATTCTATAAAAAGAGAAAGATCGCACGTTTATTTATCGTATATCAACACGCATGTTACAATGAAGAATATGTTCTTAAAAAATTATAGCTCTCTATTTTTCCAAAATAGTATAGGATGACGTATTTATACGCTTGGCAAAACAATACATATCAAAGAGGTGTAGCGGAATGAAAAAGATGAAGGCAGCAGTTCTGAATAAGCCATTGGATATTGAGGTTAAGGAAATAAATATACCAGAACCAAAGGAAAATGAAGTATTAATCAAAGTGCAGTGTATCGGTGTATGCGGCTCTGATGTGCACTACTACGAACACGGAAAAATCGGGCGTTATGTCGTAGAAGAACCACTCATTTTAGGGCATGAATTAGCAGGAGATATTGTTAAAGCTGGCAGTCAGGTTGAGAATCTTGCGGCAGGCGACCGTGTAGCTGTCGAGCCGGGTGTGGTATGCGGAACTTGTGAATATTGTAAATCAGGCCGATACAATCTCTGCCCGGAGGTACAATTTATGGCAACTCCGCCAGTTGACGGAGCTTGGTCTGAATATGTCACGATTCGCAGTGATTTCGCCTTTAAAATACCGGATCAAATGAGCTATGAAGAAGGGGCTTTAATTGAACCGCTTTCTGTTGGCATTCATGCGATGCAGCGCGGAAAAGTTCATCCCAATGATAAAATGCTGATAACCGGTTTAGGACCTATTGGGCTGTTAGCGATCAAGGCAGCGAAAATATTCGGAGTGAACGAAATCTATTGCTCGGATGTGGTACCATATCGCAGAGAATTAGCGAAGAAATTTGGCGCGACAAAGGTATTTGATCCAACACAAGATAATATTCATGAGGAGATAGAAAAGGCAACAGCTGGCAGTGGTTTGGATATCGCCGTTGAAACTTCAGGTAATGGCCGGGCGGTTCAGGATGCACTGACGATTACGAAACGCGGAGGAAGGATTGTATTAGTTGGATTACCTGCATCCTCAGAAATACCTGTAGATATTACCCATATCGTCGATTCAGAATACGACATTCACGGTGTTTTTCGCTATGCAAACAGTTATCCGACAGCAATACAGGCAATTGGCAGTCAGGACCTTGGTCTCGAGGATGTAATTACCCATAAGTATCGTTTAGATAATATCAAAGAGGCTGTAGAAACCGCCGTAAATCAGAAGGATACTAGCATTAAGATAATGATTTATCCATGATAACGAGTGAAACACACTAGTTTTTTAAGCTTCTTGGAAACCTATTTTTTTAATAGATTTGATTATTTCTTTGCTGATTTTCTTATAAACAAAAAAGACTTGACTTAACAATTTGTTCTGCTACCATAATAGACAATCGAATACATTTCAATTTTCTGCTAGGGGCGCCGTAACGGCTGAGATAAATGTATATTTAGCACCCTTAGAACCTGATCTGGTTAAGGCCAGCGGAGGGAAGTAGAATAAGCAGACAACCATGCGCTATTTTTTCGTGTGTATGTTTTTGTATGCAGATGCTTCCTTCTACGAGTCTTTAGAAAAAAGATTAAAGGAGGATTTTTTTTATGAAATTTACGGATGAATTACGTGCTGCAACGAAGGAAAGCTGGGAGCAAAGTTTACATCACCCATTTGTGCAAGGAATCGTGAAAGGAGATTTGCCGCTAGAAACATTTAAGTATTATATTTTACAAGATATTTACTATTTAAAACATTACGGTAAGATCCACGCGATTGCAGCATCCCAGGCCGAAGATTTTAAGCTGACTGCTCTTTTAGCTGATAAAGCGCGCTTTACAGCAGAGGCTGAACTGACCGTGCATAACGAGCACGCTGAGATTTTAAATATTACACAAGCAGATTTAGATAACTTCAAACCAGCGCCAACTGCGTATGCCTATACTTCGCATTTGTATCGAGCAAGCCTGTCTGGAAATCTAGCACATACTGTGGCTGCCATACTGCCATGCTATTGGTTATATGCGGACATCGGAAAAGTGAATGAAAATGCCACTCCAGAGCCGGAAATTTATCGTAACTGGATTAAAATGTATGCGAGTGACTGGTTTCAAGATTCAACTACCGAAATGATTAATTTACTAAACACTTTAGTTGAAGATATGAATGATAAGGAAAAAGAGAAGGTAAAAGAACAATTTATTATCGCAAAAGAATACGAACTCCATTTCTGGGAAATGTCCTACAATCTTGAAGGCTGGCTTTCAGAAAGTAAAAAAGTGAACAGTCGTTAAGAAGAAACAGAACGGCTTCCAATTTCTTAATGGGTTCGGTTTATTCGTTCCATGTTAAAGAACTCTCATTTATCTGAGGGTTCTTTTTTTGGACTGGAAGGGAAAAGTATTTATTATACCAACTGCGCAATTTTGTTAAAAACACGATGCAGCTAATTTACTTGTGATACAATTTTCGTAATGGCAAGAAGCAAACAAGCCGAAGCCGGAAATTTAGTTTAATAAGCATTTATTCCAAAGAAATGAATACTTGTAGATAGTGAATTTAATCTTGTGTCTGACACGGAGGAGGGATAATCGTGAAAAACACTCAAGTAACAAGAAAAGCTTCCGAGCAAATCGTATCCGCTATAAATGGATACCTGAAAGGACGAATCAGCCCCTTAGTGGTGGCTTTGGACGGGGGGAGCGGTGCAGGAAAATCTACGCTGGCTGCTGAGGTTGCTTCACACGTAGGAGCAACTGTTATTCAGTGTGATGCGTTTTTCGACGCGACGATTACAGACGAGGAATGGAATACTTCTACATCGGAATGGAAATGTCGCAGATGTATTGACTGGCAACGTCTGCATAAAGAAGCATTGTTACCGCTTATAGCGGGGGAAAGCGTTCAATATCATCCTTTTTCTTTTTCAGCTGAAAGCGGTCTGGCCTCATCCTCCATAACGAAAGAGCCCTCAAAGGTCATTATTCTTGATGGAATTTATAGCTCGCTGCCCGAATTTTCTGATGTTGTTGATTTGAAGATTCTAGTGGATGTATTACCTGAGGTTCGCCGTTATCGGCATAATGTAAGAGAGGGGCATGCGGATGAGGCTTGGCATAAGCAATGGGATCCTGCAGAGGACTACTATTTCTCCGTTTTGTGCCCGCCGGCATCATTTGATTTAATCGTCGTGAACGGGTAAGGCACCGCTTAAATGCAATGATTCCATTCCCTAAAATAAATAATATTGTAATTATGTATTGACAATTCAAGTGATAATGATTATCATTATCAATAAGGAATAAGGTTTCTCTATCAAATTGTTCTGTGAATAAATCAGATGACTCATTGTGTTACCCCCCAACCAACATATTAGAGACTTGATAGAGATTCCTTCTCTTTTTTACAGGCTGTTTTTTGGAAGGTGCCACAGGCTTACATAATAAACACGCAATTTCTTTTTCCAACGACAGATTACTTAGTACGCTTATACATAGAATATAATTGGACAAGAAGGAAAATGGGATAAAATCATTGCCTTCATTATTTTAAAATTAAAAGAGGAAGATAAGACGGAGAGAAGAATAATTTAACAGATTACCATACAACTATAAATTACGCACTAAAAGCGTATGATACTGTTATTAGCCTGCGATAAATAATTCGAGAGTTGTGAATTATTTATCGTTTTTATCACTTCGTTATGCGAAAAAGTAATTCATTGATTGGATGTTTTTACGCAAGAACTTCACCAGCATGCTCATCTATGGAAAATAATCAATAGAATAAAATATATTTCTATTTTTTCATTTTTATTACAATTAGATTAAATAGATAGAATTTGAGTTTATAAGCTAAGAAGTGGGGTAGATAGTTACTATCATATTGGAGAGGAAGGTGTTATTATCAAGTATATTTTTTCAATTTTTCTTGCTTTGGCTGGATTCGTGCTCTTTACTGGGGCGGCAGCAGCTGAGCAGCAGCATGAAGTGCAACCGGGAGATAATGTCTATCGTATCGCACAAAACTATCAAGTAGATGTCAATGCGCTTATTGCAGCAAATCCATCCATATCGGATGCTGCATATATTGAAGCTGGGCAAACAGTAACAATACCAGATCAAAACGGAGCCTCTTTTACAGTGACAGCTTATACAGCTGGTCCAGAATCTACTGGTAAAGAACCTGGTGATCCAGCCTATGGTATCACAGCATCTGGTGAGGAAGTAGAAGAAGGAAGGACCATTGCATGTCCGCAATCGCTTCCTTTTGGCACGAAAATACATATCCCGGAGCAGGATGAAACTTACGTGTGCGAAGACAGGGGTAGTGCTATTACAAATGGCCATCTGGATATTTATAAGGAAGACTTAGACGATGCATTGGAATTTGGAGTACAAGAACTTCAAGCTAAAGTGTGGACCTATTAAGTATAGGGACTAGATGACAGATTTACTTTATGTTAAAAACCTTATCGCGATTTAACGCAAAGAAAGCAACCGCCTATGAATCTCATGTAGGCTGGTTGCTTTTTCGTATATAAGAATATGTTATAAGTTATTATATTAAGCTATGAAAACACGTATTAACATTCGTATAACTAGTCATTAAATAAGCAAAAATACCAAAATAGATACGAACAAAGAATAGTAAATGATTACTCAATATTGCAGCAATAGACAGATTCTCCACTTGAATCGTATAATGTGAATAAAAAGATGTGACAGAGGGATAAACGATGGAAATGCCAATTATAAGCGTATCTCCTTTCACTGATCATGATGATAATATAGAATAGAGAGCAAGGAAATGAGGAGACAGATATGGAGAGCTTTCCCGAACACCTACAGTTTAAATATTCATGGAGATCTTATCAACAAGCTATCATAGATGATATGGACACCTATCTGAATAAACGTCATTTACATTTAGTAGCTCCTCCAGGTTCAGGAAAAACAGTTATCGGATTGGAGATGATGTTGCGTTTTAATCAGCCTGCATTAATATTGGCACCGACTATCGCCATCCGCGACCAATGGGTGGCCCGTTTTGTAGAATTATTTGATCAGAGCAGTAATCAGCCGGAATGGATGACAACAGATTTAAAGGAAAAGGCTTTGGTTACAGTTGCAACATATCAAGGGTTTCATCAATGGATGACTGGTCAGGAGGAAGAAGTACAGGAAAAGCTTGCTTCTCATGTAAAGACATTGGTACTGGACGAGGCACATCATTTACGCACTGCATGGTGGCGTTCTGCTGTTTCTTTCAGAAAAAATCTTACTAATCCAGCTATTGTAGCTTTGACAGCTACTCCGCCATATGATGTATCCATCCAGGAATGGAACCGTTATTTGGAGCTGTGCGGCGAGATTGATGCTGAAATAAGCATAGCAGAGCTGGTACGAGAAGCAGAGCTCGCTCCGTTTCAAGATTATGTCTGGATATCCGACCCCCTCCATGAGGAGCAGGAGGAGATCAACCAATTTCGAAGCCAGGTCATAGCGTTTCAACAATCCACACGTCACAACACGGCACTTATTGATAAAATAGAAGCACATCCATGGATCACCGATCCGGGTACATATGCAGAAGAAATCCTGGCGGAGCCGGCTTATTTGTCCAGTATGCTTATTTTCTTAAAGGAAGTGGAAAGTACTGCCTGGACAAAGCCGCTTCCGATAATGGGCTTGAAGAAAAAACAAATTCCGGAGTGGAGTTTGGAATGGCTGGAACTCATGCTGACACATCTTCTATATCAAGATAAGCATATTATGGATGAAGAGGAGCCAGTACGAAAAGAAATACAGTCTTACCTTCAACGTCTCGGGGCTGTTGAAAAGCGCAGGGTGGTCTTAACAGCGAATGATCGAATCAACCGTTTATTGGTGCAGAGCCCCTCGAAATTAAACAGCATCCAGCAGGTGACTGCCTTTGAGGCACAGGAATTAGGAACAGAGCTGCGTCAGGTTATTCTTACAGATTATATTAGACGAGAAGATTTGCCTAAGAAAGCAGGGGATGAGCAGAATCTCCGGCGTTTAGGAGCTATACCTGTTTTTGAACAATTGCGCCGCAGGGAATTGGATGTCTCACTTGGGGTTTTAACGGGATCGATTGTTATTATTCCCAAAAAGGCATTGGCAGCCTGTGAAGATTTAGCCGAGCAATGGGAAGTTGCTATAACAGCAGCGGAACTGTCCTATGATGCAGCTTATGTAGAAATCACTATCAATACCAGTGCACGGCATCGAATGGTGCAAATGATGACAAAATTATTTGAACGCGGCGAAATCACTGTATTAATTGGTACAGCTGCATTACTTGGAGAAGGCTGGGACGCACCGTTTATTAATTCATTAGTCCTTGCTTCTTATGTTGGCTCTTTTATGCTGTCCAATCAGATGCGAGGAAGAGCCATTCGTGTAGAGAAAAACAATCCGCAAAAAACAGCCAATATATGGCATCTTGTTTGCTTGGATGCTACCAATTCAGAAGGCGGGGAGGATTACCTTGCATTGAAAAGACGTTTTAAGGCCTTGATTGGTCTAGGGCATCAGAAGAATGTGATTCAAACAGGGATTGGTCGACTATCATTGGCCGAACCTCCCTTTTACAGCATCGATAAGGAACAGTCCAACCGGCAGATGTGTGATTTGGCAAGGGAGAGAGGGCAGCTTTTCCGGCGCTGGAAGTCGGCAGTTGAAATAGATGGGACTTTAACGGAAGAGATATCTGCCAAAAAACAGCAGGTGCCGCGTCCATTATTATTTACGAATACCATCAAGGCTTTGATTCTCGCGATACTTTCTATCATTTTTTTCTTTGTAGATAATGTACTTGGTGAAATAACGAATTTCCGCATTCTGGAAGGTAATTTTCGTGCTTTTTTATGGGTAGTTGTTATTATTATAGCTATTGCTCTTATTATTGCTTCTCCATTCATTTGGCGATTACTTAAAATCTTATTTCGTAATATTAGTGTCGAGAAAAGCATGAGTGAAGTTGGAACTATCGTATATCAGGCCTTATTTGAGTCAAGCTGGATAGAGACAAAGCCAGCTGTTTCCCTCATTCAGACAGAAGAAGAAAATGGCGTCATTACTTGCTGGTTAGAGAATGCCCCCATCTATGAACAAAAAATATATGTGGAGGCATTGCGCGAGGTACTGGATCCACTTGAGAGTCCCAGATATATAGTTGTCCGAAAACAGCGGACATTATGGTGGAACCGTATCGATTACCATGCTGTTCCTGCGATACTGGCACAAAATAAGGAAATGGCAGAACTTTTCCTGGCTTGTTGGGAAAAGCACTTAGGTAAAGCGGAACTGGTATATACGAGAACTCCGGAGGGAAGGCAAGTATTGCTTCAAGCGAGAGCAAAAGCCATGTCTGCGCAGTTTGTATCTAAATCGGAGCAAATATCCGTATGGAAGTAGCGGGGGCTAAAGATAATTTTTAATCTAGTGTTTCGGCTTAATTTGATTGGTTTAATTTGATTAATGTAAAAAAAGTGGTATAATTATTTTTGAGATTAGATTAATACTATTTATGAAAGAGGATTTATACATGTCCACAACTATTCATAAAGTCGAACAGCAGTTTGCCAATCTAGTTCGGTCCTATCGTAAACAGCATATCGGAAAAGGCCCCGAGAAAATAAAAGTCTCATTTCATGGTACTTGGGCTATTGCTTATATGAATGGGAGCCTTAGTCCTGTAGAAAAGTTTATCGCTCAAACCGAGGAAGGGCATACAATGATCTGGCAAGCCAGGACACAAATGGTGAAGCAACTGTATGAAAAAGTACGGCCTTCAGATTTAGAAGAATTAGTTGGTGCAAAATTTTTAAAACTATTTGCGGATATTAATGTGGAAGATGATGAAGCTATTTCAATATTTATATTTGACAAACCAATAGATAGACTGTAAAGCTATTACACTATTTTAGGTAGCTTAGCCAATGGTACATAGGTGCTGATTACTAACTACGGTCATGATATTGATATCCAGCTATGTTATCAAATAAATAAATTGTTTCGGTTTGTATCCGATTAATGCTTGAGAACAAAATTGCTTATTGTTGTTAAATAACTTGAATTTAATATAGAAATAAATGGCGGATTGGTCTATGGTACCTTATGTGCTAATTACTAACCACTATCTTGTAAAATCGCTTTCGATTTTTATAAGATGGTGGTTTTTTCTATATAAAGGGGGTGTTATATGGAGAGCTAAAGTAAATAAAAAGACCCTGAAGAGAGAAGTAAGAAAATTTATAATGAAAAGGAGCAGGATTATAATGAAAATCGTTGCATTATTTCCAGCGTCAACAGGTTCTTCACAACTTCTAACTAAAGAGGCATCTTTAGGCTTAAGAGATTTTCTGAACGGCACAGAAGATGAGTTAGTATTGATAACTGATGATAAAGAAATCGATCAACATATTGAAGATATGGATGTTGTTATATCATCTCCTTTTTTACCGGCATATATTACAAAAGAACGTGTCGAAAAAGCAAAAAATCTTAAACTGGCAATTACTGCAGGAATTGGTTCTGACCATGTCGATATAGAAGCAGCAGCAGAAAAAGGGATTACGGTAGCCGAGGTAACTGGCAGTAATAACGAAAGTGTTGCGGAGCAAAATGTAATGGAAACATTGCTGCTCTTAAGAAATTATGAAGAGGGGCACAGGCAAGCGGAAGAAGGTGAATGGGATCTGCCAAGAGTAGGTTCTGGTGCCAATGAGCTATTAAATAAAAAAGTCGGCATTTTTGGCTTTGGCCGAATTGGTCAATTAACAGCAGAACGATTAAAAGCTTTTAACGTAGAATTGCAATATAATGATCCGTTTAGAAAGAAAGATGCAGAAGAAAGAATCGGAGTCGAATATGTTACGTTCGGTGAACTAATTAAAAGCTCTGACGTAGTGATTATTCAATCACCTTTAACTGCAGATACTGAGAATAAATTCGACCAGGAAATAATAAGTCAAATGAAAGAAAATGCTGTACTTGTTAACTGTGCTCGCGGTGCAATTGTAGATAAAAATGCAATTGTTCATGCGGTCAATGATGGTCGTATCAGATATGGCGGCGATGTTTGGTATCCACAACCAGCTCCAGTAGATCATCCATGGCGTTCTCTTAAACAAACAGGATTAACAGTACACTATTCTGGTATGACCGTAGAGGCGCAGGAAAGAATTCAAAAAGGCGTTATCGAGATGTTAACGAATTTAATGGAGAATACACCAATAAGAGATGAATATATTATTGTAGACAAAAATAAAGTTTCCCACCAAAGTTATCAGACAAACAAAAATAAATAAGCGCATTAGCGTAAATGTATGTCTCTCATTTTAGGAAAGAAGCTAAACTCTACAGTTTTACAGAGATAATTTAAAAGAAATCTCTAACTAATTTAGATTAATAACAGCAAAATATATTTCTAAAAAATTAGAAAAAATAGCAGGCAAAGTTGCTTATCAGTGATTTTGCCTGCTATTTTTTAGGTAGCTATAAACCTCGGCAAAAACAGAAAAGTGATTCTTTTTATATGATATAAAAATATAAAAGTGAACCATGTTATACAGATTAGTAAATTATATTTGAAGCATTTAATATAGTTTACTAACACAAAAGAATCTCTCTTAATTTAAGTTGAACTTTTTTCGTTTTATAGTTGAATACTCGCAGCATATATAGACCGTTTATTACAAAGAATACAATCGCCTTTAAAACAAATAAGTGCCAACGTCACTACAACAAGCTGCCTTATTTGCTATTTTAGAAAAGTTTAATCTAGAGGCTCGTTGATTATATTCGAATTTGGCTCCTAGTCCATAGATTCGGTTTCATTTATCAAATGGATTTAACAGTTGAAAATGGAATATATGTTTTATGAAGATTATGCGCTTTATTCCTATATCGACTACTATATCTTTAGAGAAATTGTAGTCATAGTTCGTCTGACAGGGATAAGGTCGTATACCCAGGAGCAGCACTAATAAAATGAGATAAGAGACCTCATTTTATTGGCGCTTTTTTGTAAAGCTATCGATCCACGTTTTGTAGCTTTTAAAGTGAATGGCGAGTCAGCGCTGCGATATTTACTAACTACCTCCCTCATCACATAATTTCAGTATTTGTCGATATACAACATAAAATCTCTTATAATTTATCATGTTATGCTTATAAGCCTATAAATGCATTAAACAGGTGAAATACACTGTATTTGGCGGCAAAAAAAGATCGCAAGACTAGTATATATTTAATGCATATACTATTGAAAATTAGTATCAAATATCACTAAGATGTCTGCTTTATGTTCGTAATTGGAACTATATGTAAATTATTTGTAATTATTTAACCATTGAATATCATGTATTTATAACATATTATAATAGGTGATGTTCGGTTATTAAGGAGGAATATTAATGGTAATTCGATATGGTTTTTCAGAAAAGAAAATTAATTATATTAAAGTTAAGGGGTTAAGCGGTTATTATCCTGTTAGAGAGTGTAAAGGAGAACACGATCCATTATTTGTTAAAACTCATACATTTTTTGATGAATCCAATCATCATTACTTATTTTTCATATCACTTGATGTGATAGGTATTGACAGTACATTACGCTATAAAGTTAAAAAAATAATTAAAGAAAATGTCTTAACTGATTCTCATAAATTCGACTTGTTTCTTTTTGCAACACATACCCATTCGGGCCCCAGTGGAATGATTAATACAAATAAAAAAATAAAGAGTGGTTTAACAGGGATTTTTGGAGACTATGATAGCTACATGGAAGAGCATCTTATTTTATTAATAACTGAATCAATAGTATTGAGTAAATATAAAATGAAAACTTTTAATTACAGTATCAGTAAAACGAATATTCATAAAGTTGCTACGAATAGACATCAACCTTCGAAAAAGATAGATCAAATAATGACCGTATTTGAAATTATTACTGATACAAGCAAAACAGCTATAGTTAATTATTCATGTCACCCTACTGTTTTGTCTTCTAGTAATTATTTAATTTCAGCAGATTTTCTATCTGGTTTTTATGAAAAAATGAACGAGTCTTTTGATTTAGTAAGTTTTATCAATGGAAGCAGTGCAAATATTAGTACACGGTTTACAAGAGAAAAACAAAGTTTCAGCCAATCTAGATTTTTTAGTAATTCACTATATGGCCAGTTTATAAGAGAGAAAGAGTACTTAAAAGAAAAAGAAACATTAGAACGAATTTCTTTTGTCGAAAAATCAATAAGATTAAAAACTAAAGATGTAAGTAATATTTCTAAGAGAGAGGAACAAATTTCTATAGAGGAATTAAAATGGAAGTTAAAAGAGGAAAATAGTGTAGAAGAAAGCAGATTAATTGAAGTAGAAATTGAAGGAAAGCGTGCCACTATTAAAATGAAAGACACCTTAAATGATATTTCTTCAATTAAAGTTCCTTTTTGGATAGGCCTATTAGATAGTCAATTAATTGTCTTTATACCCGGAGAAATAACTTCTAACTTAACAGAGAAATTGAGAAGCAAATATCAAGCTTTAATTTTTAGTCTTACAAATGATTATTTATTTTACTTTGCAGAAAAGGATTTATATAAAACTGATATGTACGAGGCTCAAAGTAGTTTCTTTAAAGTAGGCGAGGCGGAGAAATTAATTAATAAAATCGAAGAACATATTAAATCCTTTACTTGTTATAACATGTTGTGTTAATATGAATTCATAATAAGAAAAGGTGGAGATCAAATGACTACTAAAACAGAAGTTAAAAAGTTTTTGAATTATTTGAGCAATACATGGGAGCAAGTTGTGCAAAATGAAGAAAAATCAATTGATAAGGCTACAGAGTTAATTTTTGATAGTTGTAAAGATGGCGGTCGTTTTTATATTTTTGGATCAGGTCACTCCCATATGGTAGCAGAGGAAATTTATATTAGGGCAGGAGGACTAGCTTATGTGAAAGGTATTCTCCCACCTGAAGTAATGTTGCATCAAATGCCAAATAAAAGCACTTATATGGAACGATTAGATGGATATGCCAAGAATATGTTATCTCTTTATAAAGTTGAAGCCGGGGATTCAATTATGGTCGTTTCTAATTCAGGAAGAAATAATATACCAGTTGAAATGTGTATTGAAGCTAAAAAGCTGGGAGCAAATGTGATTGCTTTGACGTCTATGGAGCATACCCAATCAGTTTCTTCCCGGCATGATTCAGGGAAAAATATCTATGAAATTGCTGATGTCACTATTGATAATCATGCTCCAAAAGGAGATGCAGCTTATCGAATAGAAGGAGTAGAAGCAGATTTAGGGCCTACATCTGATTTTACAGGAATTGGAATTGCGCAATCGGTTATTATTGGTGTAATTTCACGCCTAAAAGAAGCAGAGTTAGAAATACCTGTATTTAAGAGTTCAAATTTAGATGGTGCTGATGAGTACAATGATAGACTCTTTAACCAATACTACGGTTATTGGAAATAATTTACAAAGTGATTAATATTCTTTCTGATGGTATAATAACAACAGATTATAATAGTTAGAGAGGATATTTATTATGACTAATAACGCACCTAAATATGAGATTGTTAAAAATTATATACTAAGTCAAATTAAGGCGGGTATTTATCAACCACATCAAATTATTGAATCAGAATTAGAATTATCTAATAACCTTTCAGTGTCAAGAATAACAGTTAGACGAGGAATTGAAGAACTTGTTAATGAAAAAATACTATCCAAAAAAAAGGGAATAGGAACTTTTGTTAACCCCATACCAAAATTTTTTGGATTCAAAGCTGGAATTGGATTTACTTCAGAAGTGAAAAATAGAGGAATGGAACCTTCTACAAAATTACTTAAATTGGAAAAAGTAAAAGCGAATGCTGTACAAGCTGAAGATATGAAAATCGCTGCTGGAGAAGAACTTTGGTTAGTTGAACGAATTAGATATGCTGATAAAGTGGCAGTTATTTATGAGATAGAATATTTTGATGCATCAATTGTTAAAGATTTAAATGTGGAAATTTGCGAAAACTCTATTTATGAGTATTTAAATGAGCAAGGAGTATCCTATGAATTTATAGATCAACGAATTAGTGCTACCTTAGCTAATTCAAAAATTGCTGAATTTTTGGATGTTGAAGAAGGAGCACCGTTAATTGATACAAAAATTATTGCTTGTATGAAGAATGGAAAGCCTTTTAATTTAGGGTTTGCACTGTATCAAACAAAAAATTACTATTTGATGCATACTATATATAAATAAACCCGACAGAGGTTAACATTCTCTAGACACTCTTATCTTGGAGTTTTATTTAGATTAATAAAACTCCAAGATAAGATGAGGAGGAAAACAATGAAAGCTTTTATATTATGTGGTGAAATAGAGCCAAAAATGTTTCCTTTTGATAAACATTATCAAATTAATAGCCTTCCAATATTGAATAAAGAAATGATTTTTTGGCAAATAGATAGATTATTAAAAGTCGGTATATTGGAATCGGATATCTATGTATTTCTTAGTTATAAACCAGACCAAACTAGAAATTTATTACGAAAGTATCGGGAAATAAATTGTATTGATCCAACCCTAAATTTAGATGTTTTTTTACGAAACAATTTAGAACAATTTAAGGAAGGAGTTATTATTCAAAAGGGGAATTGTCTTATAAGTCTAGACGATTTGACATATCTTAAGGAATCAGAAGAAGATACCAGTGTTCTACTAATAGAAAAAAAACAAAAAAGTATTGATATGATTGGGGCTTTTGTAGAGAATAATCAAGTAAATCAATTTTTAGCCCATGCTCGAGAACACTATGTTAATTCTGAAGTTGCAGGAGTATTTAAGTTAGATAAGCATGCATTAGAAACAATTTCGTACGCTAATTACGGATTCAGTCAACGTGTGACAGGGGCTATGATTCCTAACCAGTTATTTATTGAAAATGGATTGAATGATTATTTAAAAGAGGGAAACAAGATTCAACCGGTATTTGCTCAGGATAAAGTGCATAGTTTACAATTTCCATGGGATATATTAAATGTGAATGCATACTATCTTAATTCATTTACTAAGGAAATAAACGGATATTCTATTGGGGACAATTCATCTGTTTCTAAAGAATCAACTATAAACGGTAATATTCAGATAGGTAATAATTCAATTATAGGTAAGAATGTAACCATTAATGGCAATGTCATTATTGGGGATAATGTAAATGTTGATACTGGTGCTATTATAAATGGCCCTGTTTTAATAGGAAATAACTCGTATGTTAAAGATTATGCAAAACTTGAACCAAATACTGTAATTGGTTGTGAGAATAGGATAGGACATAATGCGGAAGTTGAGGGTGTTACAATGAAAGGTATTTCTGCTATTCATTATAGTGAAATGTATGGTGTGATTGGCCAATATGTAGATATTGCTGCAGCCTGTGTATGTGGAATCGTAAGATTTAATGACACTCCTCAAATACACAAAATAAATGGAAGAACTTATTCAGATACCTATTCTAATGCGATTTTTATTGGTGACTATACTAGGACAGGTATTAATAATATATTCTTCCCAGGTGTAAAAGTAGGAAGTGAATGCGCACTATATCCTGGTTTAAATGTGGAAAAAGATATACCTCACGAAACACTCGTTATAAAAAAAGAAGAGCATATTGAAAAAGAATGGGGATATAAAAAATACGGCTGGTAGGAGAGAATTAAATATAAAGTATAGAATAAAGAAGTAATTAATAATTGAAACGTTTAATTAGCTTATTACCGGTTATTTAGATTTTCTAGCACCTTTGTTTGCTACTATTAAAAGATGACTCATTGAAAGCTAGTAGAATAATCATTTAATATTTTTGATATTACTAACTCAATTAGGGAGGAGTGAATGGTAGTGAATGAAGAATAAGGGCACTTCGTATCCTTAACTTCATTAAACTACTCTTCTCTCCTTTCTCTTTTTCTTTTTATGAAAGCGCTTCAAATATTGAAAAATCATTATTTAGAATCGGCTCATACAAGTTTAATCCTTAACAAACATAAAAAGGAGGTTAAAAAGATGGTAGGAATTATCATTGCCAGCCATGGTGAATTTGCGACAGGTATCTTGCAGTCTGGAGCGATGATCTTTGGAGAGCAAGAGAATGTCAAGGCTGTTACGTTGATGCCGAGTGAAGGTCCGGATGACGTAAGAGCAAAAATGGAAGAGGCCATTGCTTCTTTCGACAATCAGGATGAAGTATTATTCTTAGTCGATCTTTGGGGTAGAACCCCCTTTAATCAGGCAAGCAGCTTGATGGAGGGACATGAAGATACATGGGCTATCGTTGCTGGGTTGAATGACGAAGATTTATCTTGGATAGAAGTGATTTCCTGCTTACGTAATGCGAATGTTTCCATCGCTGATTTAAAAGAAATGATGAGCTTTTTAAAAGGGGATAGAGAAGTATTAAGTGAACGAATTGATATTTTAAAAGCGCATCAAAAAAACTTCAGAAGCATCAGGAAGAATTAAAGAAAACAGAAGAAATGCTAGCCATTAAAATTAACCAATTAAAACAATTGGAGAATATAGATCTCACAAGTTTAAATAAACAAAGACTTTGTTAGTTATTTTAAGAGGAGGGATAAACCCCTCTATGATTTAGTATGAGGTACGTTCGTTTAAAAAAGGGAGTGTAAAAATATATTATTCTAGAATTTCTACACCCCAATCTAACTACATAATGCTTTCTTTATCCAGATTAAATAATATGAAGCGTTTTTGATCTTTTTTGTTTTATCTGTAAAACATGCTCTCCTGCCATATGAATGCAAAGAGGAAGAGAATCTTACCAGAAAAAAGGGGGAAATGGTAACAAATACTTATTATGTCTACAGAAGATGAGATATCAATCTTTCTTCCAGTGCACTCCAAATAATGGTTCAGTGGTAAATAAAAATAATAAGAGTAAAATGTTATAGATAAAAATAATAACGGCGAACAATTAAGTAAAGTTATAAATCTAGTGAACATTAGCGCATTTAAAGTAGTCTGACAAACAGGTTTTAGTTTCAAAAATCTCTTTTCAGGGTACCGCTATTCAGACATACTAACGAAAGAGAGAAAAGAAATGACATTTACAAAATTTAAATCTATTTTCAACAAAATTGGTATTATTGCTAGTTTACTCGTGCTAACTGGCGTGTGTGTTTTGCTTTGGCGCACATTTTTTGCTAGTGGATATGGTTCCTATTCAGGCCAAATTTCATTTTACCTGCTCACATTCCCTGTAGCATTATTCATTTTAGGTGTAGCAGCTTTCATTATTTTACTCCTTCTTATTTGGAAAAAATCTGCATTATTTTTAAAAATGATTTGGGCGGTCAACTGTATTTCTTTTTTAGGAATCGCGCTCCTATCTGGGATTCAAAACCAATATTATGCAGATCGTATTGACGCAGAAACTGCATTGATGGATAACTATACATTCTCTTTTTCTGGAACAGATACGTATTCCGATTTAGAAGAAGATGTTGTTTATAAAACTGCGGAAGATGGAGATTTATTACTGGATGTATGGGATACAAAAGTGAATGATGAAAATCGTCCTGTTATCGTAAATATTCATGGCGGAGGATGGAGCAGCGGGGATAAAAATGAGGTTTCCTCATGGAGTAAATGGTTTAATTCGAAAGGATATGTTGTATTTAATGTGGAATACAGTCAAAATGGACCCGACATGTGGCAAAAACAAATTTCAGATACACATGATGTGGTAAACTGGATTGTTGAACGTGCGGATGAATATCATTTAGATATAAACAGAATTAATTTAATAGGATCTTCTGCCGGGGGCCATTTAGCATTGTTAACAGGGTATACGGATTTAAAGGAAAACAGCCTTGCTCCCAGAGAAACGGATTCCGATTCCACCGTGGAAATAAATTCTATTATTAATCTATATGGGCCATCGGATTTATTACAGCTCTATGATGATACTAATAGTAAAGAATTTATTCAGCCACTGCTTGAACAGCTCATGGATGGCCAGCCAAAAACAGAAGAAATCAAACATCGTTATCTTCAAATGTCTCCTATCCAGTATGTAAATGAAACTTCTGCACCCACGATTTCATTTGTCGGTCTAAAAGATAAAGTAATACCTGAAGAGCAAATAGAGATACTGCATGAAAAACTCGAAGAAAATAATATAGACAACCAAGCTTATTATTTTCCGTTTTCTGATCATAGTTATGACACTAACTGGGAAAGTACAGCTAATCAAACAACCAGACAAAAAATAGAAGAATTTTTAAGTGAATACAACTAGTATTTATTGCGTCAGAGGGAAGCTCTTATCAATTTAAAGGTATATTGATTATAATGTCTTTGGAAGAGATTTGGAAATGAATGACAAAAATGAGAGGGATTATACAATCCACTCATTTTTTATTCTTCCATATCAAACGCATCAATTACTTTCTTTTCATAGGAAGACAGCACAATATTTGTTGATGGTGTTCCATATTGCATCGTTTCATCAATAAATTGTTCTAAGCTTTCCACTGAATGTGTGGCTAATTTGGCAATATAGCTCACTTCTCCGGCAACTCGATAACACTCAAGCACATCCGGATGATTATTACAAAAGTTCGATAACGCTTTACAATCAGTAGATTTAAACATGACAAGTGCAATAATGGGACGATGCAGCTTTTTTAAGGAGACATGCGCATGATAACCTTCGATAATTTGCTGCTCTTCTAATCTTCGTACTCTTTCTATGACGGACGGGGAGGTTAAGTGAACGGCTTTTGCTAACTCCTTCATGGAGATTTTCGCATTCTCCTGTAATATCCTCAAAATTTCTCTATCGATTTGGTCCATATAATACCTCAACCTTTTTTTATAAAACAGAATAACTTAAGTTCCTAATTATGAAAAGCCAAACACTCAAATTTCCTTTTTAAGATGATGTAAAAGCTTTGCCTTTTTATATAAAATAAGATGTTAGAAGAGGAGAGGCATAAAAAGAATGATGGGGTGATGTTATGGAAGGAAAGAAAGCTATAATTATGATTGATGTGCAAAAGGCATTTGATGATAAAAAATGGGGTGAACGGAATAATCCTGATGCAGAAGAACAGATGAAGGAAGTATTAGACAGATGTCGGGAACATCAATGGGAGATTATTCATATTCAGCACATTTCAGATAATCCGGAGTCTGTATTTTATTATAAAGGAAAGGGATTTCCTATTAAACAAACGGTCGCTCCTTTGGAACAAGAAAAAGTAATAACAAAAAGAGTGAACAGTGCTTTTATTGGAACGCATTTAGATGAATATTTGCAAGCATGTCATATTGATACCATTGCAATTGCTGGTTTAACCACACCGCATTGCGTATCTACCACGACAAGAATGAGCGGGAATTTAGGGTATAAAACGTATCTGCTTTCAGATGCCACTGCTGCGTTTGGAATGAAAGATCATCATGGTAAATTCATAGATGCAGATACCATCCATCATTTGTCGCTGGCAACGATTCATGATGAATTTGCTAGTGTGTTGACTGCACAGCAGTTTATTGAATCAGTGCTGTGAAGACACTATAAATTGCAGGTGTGAAAAAGACAATATGAAGAAGAGTTGTTTTGAAAAGCTGTTAATCTAAAATTAATATGATATTTACTCTCAAACGCAAAACTATCGATAAGCAATATTGGATCCAATATTGCTTATCGATAGTAAAAGAGGTGCTGGTTCTTTTATAAAAGAAGCGCTCCTTTTATTATTCTAGTCCACTATTTTTAGACGGATTAGAATTGTAACGCGAAAGTAGTAAATTAAAGGTGATTAAATATGATGTCGTTTGTTAATTTCAATCGTAATAAACTCCGGCAAATAGCTGGGAGTACATCCTTTTGCTACTATTTCATCCTTGTAAAGGCCCGTTTTCTCGCCAAGTTTCATACAGCGTGAACGATTTTTTTCATCATAAATACCTATCCAGCCTGCTGTGAAATTCATAGCCCATTGAACTTCCGGTTCTTCCTGCATAATATTAGCTTCTAATGCAGCTAGCAGCTCTGCAGTATTATCAGGCGGTGCTTGTCCGATCCATCTCAAGCGCGCTTGATAATACCAGAAAGCTCGCCTTTGGAGAGCGCGGGGGCTATTTTCCCATGACTGCATCAATGCAATTCTCTTTTTGTCCTTGGTAAGCTGATTAGCCATTAACCAGTCCATTAAGTTATTTCGTTCATCAAACGTGTGAATTTGCATATCCTCATCAAGCTTATTAAGCACATCTTCTGAAAGAAGCTTTTTATCCATAATTAAGATGGCTAATAGTCTGGGTAAAAATGCTTCGGTCGACCAAAGCTCCAGAGCTAGTTCATGATCTTTTTTTATCTCCTTTGCGATTTTTCGTAAGTCTCCCAGCTTCGTTTTACTATTAATTTGAGCTAGAATGTCTTCTGCTTTTGAAGAACGTTTTATTTCTCCAGTTATTTTTTCATCCATTTTATACATCTCCCTGATTGTATATTTTCGTGAATTTATTTATGAATTTGATTATACATTTCTCCCCACCTTTCATCAAAAGCAAACGCATATGGAGATACAGCAATTACCGCTGCCGGGTAATTTAATAGAAAGTGACTATCAGGATTTACTGAAAAAATTGAGTGCAGCACATTCTCAGCTGGAAAATACAAAAGCGGAAAAAGAGCAGGAGATTTTAGATTATTTCACCATGTGGGTCCATCAGATAAAAATACCGATTTCTGCCCTTCATTTAATTCTTCAAGATGAGGATAGGGAAGTGACGGAAGAAATGAGGGAACAGTTATTCAAAATCGATCAATACGTCGAATTGATATTACAGTATGTACGTTTAGGAAGCACTTCGACGGATTATCATTTTCAAAAAGTGGACTTGGATGCCATGATTCGTGAAAGCCTCAAAAAATATGCTTCTGTCTTTATTCGGAAAAGACTATCTGTTCATTATGACGGGATAGATCAACGCATCGTTACCGATTCAAAATGGCTGAGCTTTGTGCTCGAACAAATTGTATCCAATGCGTTGAAATATACAAAGGAAGGAGCCATCTCTATTTACTTGGAAGAAAATGCTGTCGTGATAGAGGATACAGGCATCGGTATTCGCCCAGAAGATATCCCTCGTGTAGCTGAAAGAAATTTCACAGGGTTTACAGGACGCGAGCATAAGAGCGCCAGTGGAATTGGGCTTTACCTTTTAGCAAATCCTGACGAAATTGGAGCATCAAATAAAAATTGAATCGGAGCCTAAAAAGGGAACGAAGGTTTCTATCGTGTTTGATGATAAACAAATGACAACAGAATAGCCAATCTAACAAAAATGTTAGAAACAAAGGAGATGTACCATGACACTTTTACAAGTTCAACATTTAAGAAAGGTCTATACAACGAGGTTTGGAGGAAATCAAGTAGAAGCACTTTCTGATGTCTCTTTCAGCGTGGACGCAGGAGATTATATAGCTATTATGGGGGAATCCGGCTCCGGTAAGACGACGTTATTAAATATTCTGGCGGCATTGGATAAGCCAACACGCGGTAATGTATTGCTGAACCGGAAAAATATTGTGCAAATACCTGAAAAAGAAATTTCTGAATTCCGGCGTAATAACCTCGGATTTGTATTTCAGGATTTCAACCTTTTAGATATGTTCTCGATACAGGATAATATCTTTGTTCCACTTGTTTTATCCGGAAAAAAGCATAAGGAAATGGAGCACAAACTAATGCCGATAGCAAAGAAACTTGGCATCGAGCATATCTTGACTAAATTCCCGTATGAAGTATCAGGCGGTCAAAAGCAAAGAGCGGCAGTTGCCAGAGCATTGATTGCTGATCCGGAATTAATATTGGCAGATGAGCCGACGGGCGCCCTGGATTCCAAATCTACAGATGAATTGCTGGAGCATTTCGGACAAATTAATAAAGAGGGACAAACGATTTTGATGGTAACGCATAGTATTAAGGCAGCAAGTCACGCGAAATGCTTGCTTACGAAACCTTATATATTGCTGTATTCAGCATGGTCGTAGGATTTGTTGCAGGCACCATCCTTAATAAAGTTTGTGTATTATTGATTCGCCAAATGATGGGTGCGGATGTAGCTCTTGGGTCTGAGTTTTCTTCCGAAGCGGTGATATGGACACTAAGCTTCTTTAGCATCATTTTTCTATTGATTTTATTGGGGAACATCTCTCAAATTCGATTAGCCAACCCGATAGAGCTTTTAAAAAGCGGAAATGTCGGTGAAAAAGAGCCAAAAACCAAAATCTTCTTTTCGATTCTTGGTGTTTTATTAACTGGGTGGGGTTATTATATTGTGTTAACCCTGCAATCTCCCATTAGTGGTATGCCTTATGCTTTTCTTGCAGCAGTATTGATTATTGCCGGTACGTATCTCTTATTTACCACCGGAAGTATTGCTGTACTCAAAATTTTAAAAAATAATAAAAACTATTACTATCAGACCAACCATTTTATCCCTGTTTCCGGCATGCTTTACCGGATGAAAAAGAATGCAGTAGGTCTTGGGAACATTACCATCTTATCTGTCGGTGTGATTCTTTTACTTTCGATTGCGGTTTCCTTATATATCGTATCTGAGAGTGATGATGCAACCTATTCAGGTAATGTGATTTCAGAGGTAAGATTACCAGAGGAGACAGATGAAACAGAGGAAGAAATCAAAGCAAAATTAAGTGAGCTGATTGATCAAACAGCTTCTGAAACCAACAATACCGTTACCGGTTCATCTTCTTATACCTATCTAAATTTTGTAACACTTGCTGCGGGCGATGGCTTCGAAGTTACAAAAGATGCCTATTCCATGTTAGCGAATGAGAGTCCGATCAATTTATATATGACCGATCAGGAAAGCTATAATCAGTTAACTGGAGATAACCTGTCGCTTGATGAAAATGAAGTATATGTACATGGAACAGGGGATGAATATACAAATGGAACGCTTTCACTGATGGATTTTCAATTTCCCGCCACTGTCATGGAAGATATGAAAGAATTTTCTATAGACAATGAAACGACAAGTTTAATTAGTGACACCTATTACATGATTGTTGATGATATAGAAACCCTTCGACAAATAGAGCACCAGCAAAAAGAAATATTGGGTGACTATGCTGCAAGCACAAACGTTTCTACACAAATCAGCTTGGAACAAGGAGTAAATGACGATCAGGAAATAGCATTTGGAGAACAGCTGCGCTCAAATATGAAAAAGGAAGATATGGATATTGTCGTTGTAGACACACGATCAGAAGCAGCAAGTGACTTACAGGCCCTCCGAAGTGGCGTTTTGTTCATTGTTTTGAATTTAGCTGTCTTACTATTATTAATGACGGTACTGATTATTTATTATAAACAAACTTCTGAGGCTTATGACGATAAAGAGCGTTTTTCTATCCTGCAAAAAATCGGGTTGAATCAATCGGAAATTAAAAAAGCCATTAAATCTCAGATTTTAACCGTCTTTTTTCTCCCTGTCGTCGTAACAGGAATCCATATTTTAGCGATTTTCCTCCTCATGAGGAAATTAATGATTCTGATCATGATTAATCAGGTGAACTTATTCCCAATCAGTGTGCTGATCGCTTTTCTGGTTTTCCTGATTGTTTATGTGGTCATCTACCGAATAACGGCACGCGTTTATTACAAAATTGTTCAATAAGTTATGTTATATGTATGAAAGAGGGGACAGGTTATGCATTTAAGTCTAATGGAGCTGCTGCTTATCTTTGTTGGAGGAGTTTTGATTTTAGGAATCCAGTTTTATTTATCGACTAGAAAGAATCGATTTATGGGGCTTTTATTCCCGATCGTATCCTTCGGGTATTCCATATATATGTTTTTAAAATCAGATTTCTTTTCCGATATGACATTCAGTATGAAAGCTTATATGTTCATTGCTCAAAATATTCCTGCGCTGGTTTTGTTGGTGATTTATTTTATTTGCCGTTGGAATATGAAAAAACGTAGGGAGAAAGGAGCAGTATAGATGAAAAAACAATTATTAATTTTAGTCGCTTTTACTACTACTTTTATTATACTTGTTGGGTGCAGTTCCTCCGGATCAAATGAAGATGAAAACTTTTTTTAGTGAAAGTATACGAAAAGCAGGCGATAAACTTACCGGTTTTTTGGTGAACCCTCCTTAACAAAAGATAAATCATTAGAAGGAGAAAGAGCATTTGGAGAAGATGATTATACAGGAACGTATGAAGCGGTATATCAACAATTCTCAGGCACAGAAAATTTATTTGGCGGTGCATCGCTTGATGGAAGTGAAGGAAAGAAGGTTCAGATTACCTATAACGCAAACATCGAAAGCGGAGAAGCAGAAGTATTTTGGAATACCGCTGATTCAGAGCAGAAATTATTATTTGAAGGCCAGGGAGAACATACAGAAACCATCAGTTTACAAGGCGGCTGGGAATATCTCAGTTTGGAAGGGGATGAACTGGAAGCAGATATTCGGGTAAATATTGAATAAAAGGATTGGTAAATCAAATTTAGCAGTATGGCAGCTATAGCTTCATCGGATGAGATAAGAGTTGGATATTTAAACAGGTCGTTCTACAACCACTATTTGGAAGTAATTATCGCCATGCTATTACAACGTTTTGTACATACTAAAAGATAAGGAGGTGGCAGTAATGAGCAAAAAGAATAAAAATAAGAAAAACCAGCTATTTGAAGATAACAAAGGCGTTCAAGCTGTGCAAAATCAATTGAATGAAAGTTATCAAAGCGGAGTAGTTGAGGATCAATTAGAAAACAATCGGGGAATTCACCATTTTAATAATAAGAGCAGATAAAACGAAAATAACTGAGGCTGGGATTTAACACCAGTCACAATTCACAATCAATTTAAAAATGGTTCTGGTCATTGTTTTTAATGAAATGATTGGAACCATTTTTGGGTGGATAAATTTTATTATATAACTGATATGGCTGCATTAGTTAATCAATTAGAATAAATACGTCTTATGAAACTGAAATATGAAGAAAAATGAATAATGAGTTAGATAATATTTAAAGTTTTTAACCCTAGGGTGTTGAAGTACTTATATAGTCATGTTAGTATATTACATGGTTTTAGAAGGGTCGTTCTATATAAAATAATATGGTATGAAGTGGAATTGTACATTGCTTTGTAAATTTTACTGCGATCTTCATTAGAAAATTACAGGAGGTTTTATTTTTGAAATCGAAGTTAAATGTCACACGAGTATTTTGGATTGCTGTATCAATTGCGGCAATCTTTATATTATGGGGGGCTATATTACCGGAAAATGTAGAATCAGTACTCGGTACAGTGGACGGATTTATATCCACATACTTCGGGTGGTTCTATATGTTATCAATGACAGCTTTTGTTCTATTCGCTATATACATGGTTTTCAGTCCATTAGGGAGAGTGAAGTTAGGTAAGCCGGACGAAAAACCACAGTATAGTTATTTTACATGGTTTTCATTTCTATTTACTGCAGGTATGGGAGTCGGACTTGTTTTTTTCGGTGTTACTGAGCCACTAACTGATTATTATGCACCGCCAAATGCTGAACCCAATTCGGGGGAAGCAGCTGCAGAAGCTCTCCAATATTCTATGTTCCACTGGGGTATCCATCCTTGGTCAGTATATGCTGTTGTCGGTCTGGCACTTGCATACTTTAAATTTAGACACCAGGCACCGTTACTTATGAGTTCAGCGCTATCTCCTATTCTTGGAGAACGTACAAAAGGGGGATTGGGTACGGCCGTTGATGTTCTCGCTGTTTTCGGTACAATTTTCGGTATTGCTACATCTCTTGGACTCGGTGCCACACAAATTACAGCAGGATTAAGCTACAGTTTTGAAGGTATTGAAAATAACATCATTACTCAAACTATCGTGGTATTGGTTATTACAGTTGCTTTTATCATGTCTGCAGCAACTGGTGTAAACAAGGGTATACGTTACTTAAGTATTAGTAATATTATTATTGCTATTGCGCTAATGTTGTTTATCTTAGTGACAGGCTCCACATTACAAATGTTCGAATCGTTTATGTCAACAGCAGGAAATTATTTCCAAAATCTTCCTACGATGACTTTTGATATGAATGCTTTTACCGGTGACCGCGGATTTCTTGATGATTGGACATTGTTTTATTGGGCATGGTGGATTGGCTGGTCTGCATTTGTAGGAAGTTTTATTGCCAGAGTTTCCCGGGGTCGGACTATCCGTGAGTTTATCATTGGTGTCGTGTCGGTTCCTTTTGTATTCAGTTTAATCTGGTTCTCTATTCTTGGAGTTGCCGGTATTGAATTGGATGAGGCGTTAAACGGTGGATTATATGATCTGGTTGTCGCTCAAGGTGATGAAGTGGCTTTATTCGCCTTCTTGGAAAACTATCCATTTGCACCGGTTGTACTCGGGATTACCATACTCTTAATTGCATCGTTTTTTGTAACATCTGCTGACGGCGGCACCTTTGTGCTGGCTATGATGACTACAGGCGGTACAATTAATCCTGCTACCCGGATTAAAATTATCTGGGGAGCGATTCTTTCTGCTACAGCACTTGTATTACTATTTTCCGGCGGTCTTGAAGCATTGGAAATGGCAATGTTAATTGCAGCATTCCCATTCACATTTGTCGTCATGCTGCTTGCAATATCTGTTGTTAAATCACTGGCTAATGAATACGATATTCTTACGATGGAGAGAAAGCATTATGAACATCAGCCGGAGTATTTAGAAGAAGCTAAGAAAGAAATACAGGAGAAGCGTGAAGAGTTTCTTGAAAGCCTTCCGGATGAAATGCCAGAGGAAGAAAACAGCAAGGATCAATAAGATAAAAAAACATTTATTTGCTTGTGAAAACTGTTATTTATGAACTTTTTAGTCATTAAATAACGGTTTTCATATAATTGAAAATAAATTGAAGAAATAAAATGTACATGTTATGATATGGAATGACAATTCTAGATAGGAATGAAAGCCATGTCTGTTAAAAAAGAGAACTTATTAGAAACAGCAGAAACTTTATTTTATAAATATGGTTTCCGGGGTGTAGGTTTAAAGCAAATAATAACAGAAGCCAACGTCGCAACGATGACTTTATACAATCATTTTGACTCTAAAGCCCATCTAGTTGAAGAAGTGCTTAAAAAAAGAGAGGCACGCTATTGGTCTTATTTAGATTCTTTTATCGATTCAAACACCGATAATCCATTCATGGCTGCAGTAGAGGCTCATAATAAATGGCTTAAAGAATACTCTTATAAAGGTGATATGTTTATGAGAGCAATTGAGGATTATGCGGGAACTGATAATAACATTGAGAGTATTGCACGTGGACATAAAGAAAAACTGCTGCACTATTTTGAGGAACTGGCGAAAATGCAAAGTGTCGATAACTGGAAAGAATTAGCAATACAGTTCACTTTGCTGTTGGAAGGCACCACATCGATGGCTACATTAATCGGTTCTGAAGAAGCAATGAAATATTCTATTGCGATGGCTCGAATGCTGGTTTCGAGTTCATCGTAATTTTTTTACCTGAAAATATAAAGCAGGCGAAATAATATTAATACGTTAATTCCCGGCAGATAGCGTTTTTTTACATTTATGTCACGTAGAGAAAAAATTTTGAGCAATCGAGAAGAAGTTTTTATAATCCATTTATAGTAAACTGATGAAAAGGAGGCGTTTTCATGAGTACAATGATTTTTGTTAACTTTCCAGTCAAGAACGTTGCTAATGCCACTGATTTTTACGAAAAACTAGGATTTACGAAGAACGATGACTTCTCTGATACCCACGCAAGCTGTATGGTATGGGACGACAACTTTTATATTATGCTTTTAGAACACGCTTTTTATCAACAGTTTCTCCAAGGTAAAAAGATTGCCGATACTCAAAAAGAAAATGCTGCCTTAATCTGCTTTAGCTTAGAAAGTGCTGAAGCAGTCAAAGAATTCGGTCAATTAGCGAAAACAAATGGCGGTGATGCTTATCATGTAGACATGGGGATGCCGGAAGAACAAATGTATGGCTTAGAGGTATCAGATATTGATGGAAATATGCTAGAACCGATGTGGATGAAGCAATAGGTATGGAATGAACATGCTATTGCTTTATGAAATAGAAGTTAAAATAAGGTTATTGGAATAGGCTGGCAGAAATAAAGCAAGAGCCGAATCGGGTTTACTATTATCATGTCTGTAGAAAAATCGGAATAAGGCGAATATACTTGTTATAGGAAATAGATAGCACTACGAATATGAATACAGAGAGGGAAATATCAAAGATTCAAACATACTCAATTCATGTCATTAGTAATTCTATAAGTAGGAATAGCCAATGCCAGCCTATAGCTATCCCTTTCATGCAATATTATGGTAAAGCATCTGCTATAAATGCTACATCTCAATAAAATATATTTGATAAGAGTAACCGCCAAAAATCAATTTTAATTAGCCAGATTGTGACTGCTTTATGTTAACAATAAAAGCAACTAATTTATTGGATACCTTAGAGTATGTATCCTTTATGAAAATATCTAGAAATAATTGTTTGCAAACTTATATTCTTACTTGAGAAAGAAGTGTTCCACGCGATGAGACCACGATCTACAGCGAAATAATTGTAAAAATAAAAATAACTCAATAATTTCTTGGACAAGCGAATGAAAATGAAACAAAAAATTATGTGTATATTGTAAAATAAGCATTAACTGTATCTTACCTACTGTGGAAGATGATAGAACAACCGGGTTTTTAAAACCTCCATGAACACAAAAAGTAGGATGTACTTTTAAAGGAGTTTCTGAAGGAGATATAAGGTTCAAACAATGAACCATTTTCATACGTCCTGTTCCTTATATAAGGAACAGGACGTATGAAAATGGTTTAAAATAAAAACCAGAGATTAAGCGAATTATTCAACATGAACAAATAGGGAACAGACGGACCAAAACAAGCTTTTATGTAGAGGGCAGGCAGAGAAAGAAGATTTATTTATTGATGTATATAAAATATCATCCAAATAGATTATTACGTAAAATATAAATTTGACGTAATAATTGCAATTCTGATTACAGTCCTGTAAAATTTATCTATGAGGTGATCTAATGGCAAATCATTCAAAACAGCAACTTTACAATAAACTTCAAACGCTTCTTAAGGAACTTCCTTGGTATGTCGAGGAATTTATCAATCATAAAGAAAGAAAATTATCAGCAGCTTCATTACTCAATTACGCACACGATTATAAAATTTTTTTCAATTGGCTCGTGACCGAAAATTTTTATTCTGGTGAATTGAAAGATCTGCCCCTTGAGTCGCTTGAATCACTAACTGTTCAGGAAGCTGAACGATTTTTGACCTTTCTTAAATACCAATTACATAACAAGGAACTCACAATAAATCGCAAGTTATCTGCTTTAAAATCGCTTTTCAACTACCTGCAAAACATTGCTGAAACACGTGATTTACAGCCATATTTAAAACGTAATGTGATGGCAAAGCTTGAATTCAACGACATCAAAGAAAGTATGGAAACAACTGCAAATAAAATGGAAGGAAAAATCTTAATTGGTGATGAATATGAACGATTTCGCCAATTTGTTGCCCATGATTATGGTGAGCTTTATAAAGACAACAAAAAGCTTGCAAATTTTCACCGCCTAAATCGAGAACGTGATACAGCGGTTGTCTCGCTTATTTTAGGCTCTGGATTACGACTTTCAGAGGTTGTGAACCTGGATTTAGATGATATTGATCACAGCAAATTTACTGCACGTGTTATTCGTAAAGGAAACAAAGAACAATATGTTTATTTCAGCAAGCAAGCGATGGATGATTTAGATGAATATTTACAAATCAGAGCAAAACGCTATCATGTTGAGAAAACAAACAAAGCTTTATTTATCGCTGCTGCAATGGGACCAAAAGGCACACCAAGACGACTAACTGCGCGTTCTATTGAAAAGTTAATCGAAAAATACGCGAATGCTTTCGGAAAACCATCCTTATCCGTTCACAAACTAAGACATTCTTTTGCTACGAGGTATCACAATGAAATTAATGATGTACCGAAGTTAAGGCGCCAACTCGGCCACTCATCGATACAAACGACGATGATTTATACGCATATTAACAATGATGATTTGAAAAATGCTGTAGATAAAATGGATATGCCTAAAGGTGATGAGTGATTACTAGCGTATTATCCAATTCACTATACGATAAATTTTTAAATTCTCCTAGGTTTCCACTTGATTATACGAACGTTTGTTTGTATAATTAGAGAAACCAAACAAAAGGAGATAAAAAATGCCTAGAAACCCAGGGGTCACGGACGAAGCTATTATTAGAATGTATAAAAGCGGTATGCCTTATAAAGAAATGGTTGCACCAGTCGGTATCTCTGATCGGGCTATTCGCAATGTAATCTATAAACATGGAGTTAAAATGAACAGAGAGCAATCTTCAGGGCAGCCGCGAAAGCATAAAGTTAATGAAAACTTCTTTAAAACGTGGTCACATGAAATGGCGTGGGTTTTGGGGTTGTTTATAACTGATGGTTGTATCAATCAGAGAATCTCTAGTGTTTCCTTAACTCAAAAAAATCAAACAATACTTCGTCAAGTGGCGAGATATATGGGTGCAGATTATATTTTATCGAAAAAATATAAAACAAGAACAACAGCAACATTGGTTATTAATTCAAAAGAAATTAAGAATGATTTAGCGAAGTTGGGAGTACTGCCTAATAAGTCATTATCTGTACAATTTCCTGAGGTGCCAGATGAGTTCCTCCCCTCTTTTATTAGAGGAGTTGTAGATGGTGATGGCTGGGTTCAAAAGAAAGGTTATGTGATGAATATTACTACAGCCAGTTTTAGCTTTGCCGAAGGACTTCTACTCGTTTTTCAAACATGGAAGCTGCGTAGTGAAATAACTGAAGAAATTACTCAATCTGGTAATCCAGTTTTTCGGGTTTGGGTAAAAGGTAAATTGTATCTTCCCAGACTGGCAGATATTATATACAATGACGAAATAGAGCATTATGAATCCTATAAAGAAAATTACTTAAGGCTTCATTCAAAAGCACATAATCAAATAATAAAGGAGTAATATAATGTGGAAATTAATTGATGGAAAGCTGATTCAGACAACAGATACATCGAGAGTGAAATTTAGAACAAATGTTAGCAAATCGATTATTGATCAATTAAATACATTGGCCATTCAATATGATACACACCCAAATTATTTATTAGAATCAGGCTTACAAGCGGTTTTAAAGCAAGGAGTTATTCAGTTTGATAAAAAATCTCGCCCTAAAGATCGTATTCAATATAAAACAACCTATGATAAAGAGTTATTACTTGAAATAAAGGATTTTGCAAAAGCACATAAATTAAGCGCCAATGATGTGCTAGAATATAGTGTTCATTTTATTGATTTTAACTCTGTGAAGAAGAGAAGCTATAAATATCGAATTGAAAAGCTTTAATTTTTTTATTTCCTATAACGCCCCCTACATAATATTTATTATGAGAACTAATAAAACAATCTATCTCACAACCAAGTATACTTTAGATAGTGAGACAAAATTAAATTTTTAACACTTTTGATTTTATATTCCATTGTTCATTCATACGGCTAAATCAAAATGATTTATTAATCTCAAACCTGATATTCATAAAGAGCTACAAAAAATTCACCAACCGTCTTTTGGCCGACTTGCTGAAATCCCTGACACTCATAAAAATAACATAAATTAGGTCTGTCAGCTGCACAATCCAATCTTATATATTTTTTCAGTTGCATTTTGGCTTGCTGCTTAGCCCAATCTATCAGGTTAACAGAAACGCCTTCTTTAGCATACTTTCTGCGTATAGCGATTTTATGCAAATATAAAGCGTCATTTTTATTTTCATGCGGCCAAAATATGTGATCCTGTTCCTGAACAATTATTGTTCCAGCAGATTCCCCATTTAAAAACCCAATAAACAGTTCATTCAGTGCATACTTTTCTAATAATGCTTCTTTGGTAAGTTCGCTAGTATACCACATTTCCTTATTTGTTCTCTTTAACCATTCGGCGGCTTCTTTTAAAATCGATGCAAATTGGTCTATCTCTTCCATATTAATATTTCTAATCATCCATTCCATATACGTCCCCTCCCTCCTTGCTCAGATACTTTGATTAATTATTCTTTTCATTTTATAATTTTCAGAATATTTATGTATGTAATTATATCACTTTACTGTAAATTGATAAATAAATTATGCTATCATATCTATTAAGAGGTGATTTTCTATGAAGTATGTATCTGCTAGAGTTCAAGGACGTGTGCAAGGAGTCGGGTTTCGGTACTTTACCCAACATGCTGCGATGAATCATGATATTGTCGGCTGGGTAAAAAATGAAGATGACGGTGCAGTAGCCTTTGAAGCATATGGAGAAGATAATAATGTAGACCGTTTTCTTGAAGAAATTAAAAAAGGCCCCTCTCGATTTGCAAAAGTAAATGAGATGGATGTCAATAAGCTTTCCGGAGATCCGGAGTATACCTCTTTTAACGTTAAATATTAAAAATAGAACGGGCACAGCGTGATAAAGCTGTGCCCGTTCTATTTTATAGAATTGGTGAAAGCAAACGGGAAATATCTTCTTTAAATTTAATCCATAAGGATCGTTTATGGTAGCGTTCAAGTGTTAACTCTGAGCTTAACTTACAATCTTCTTCAAATATATTATGCAATTCATTAGAAACGGCTTCATCATACGTAATCGCATTTACTTCAAAATTCAACCGGAAGCTTCGGGAATCGATATTCATTGTTCCGACAGAAGCCATTTTCTTATCCACTACAATGGTTTTTGCGTGCAGAAAGCCATTCTCATAAAGCAATATTTTCGCTCCATATTCTAATAGATCTCCTGCATATGCCCATGTAGCCCAATACACGAACGGATGATCCGGCTTGCAAGGAATCATGATTCGTAAGTCTACTCCTGATAAAAGCGCCATTTTACAAGCATCCATGAAACTCGTATCCGGTATAAAATACGGCGTTTGAATACAGACACTCTCTTTTGCAGAGAGAATCATCTTAATATACATATTCTTTAAATGCTCCGTCTCAGAGTTTGGACCGCTGGAAACAACTTGCACCGGGCTTGTTCCATGGTGCTTCTCTAAATGGAAGCAAAACTTCTTATAATCATCATGAAGCTTATCCTTTCCAGCCTGGTGCCAGTCCATAATAAATCGGACCTGTATGTCGTTGACAGCATTTCCGTATATTTTCAAATGCGTATCGCGCCAGTAACCGAATTTTTTATCCTCTCCAAGGTACTCATCGCCGACGTTGAAGCCGCCAATATAGGAGAATTCACCATCAATAATGACCATTTTTCTGTGATTTCGATTATTGATTCGGAAGTTAATCAGCTTTAAGAAGGATGGGAAGAACACACGCACTTCTCCTCCCGCCTTTTTTAAGTCATCAAAGAATCGGGATGGCAACTTTTTTGATCCTACTTCATCGTATAAAACGCGGACCTTTACGCCTTCTTTTGCTTTAGTAATTAATGCGTCTCTTAATCTTTTCCCAAGTTGATCGGGCTGAATTATATAATATTGCACATTGACTTCTTGTTTCGCTTCCTTGATGTCATTCAGCAGAGCATCAAACTTTTTATGGCCATCCTTAAATATGAAAATTTCATTGTCCTCTGATAATCTGCCGTGAGAAGAGCGTAAATTCATGGTGACAATGTCATTGTACTGATTTAACCATGGGATATCATCCCGTTTTTCTTCCTCTATCAGTTTTAGTTGTGTGTCTACTTCTTCTTTAAGCAGTTTTTGTTCTTCTGCTGTTAAGCCATAAAAGTTATTCTGTTTTAGACTGCGGCCTAAAAAGATATAAATTAAAAATCCAACAATGGGCAAGAAAAATAATATAAGCAGCCATGCCCAGGTATAGCCGACATCTCTTTTTTCAAAAAATAGCACACCTAGTGCCAGTAATAAATTAATAAAAATGACGATAGAACCAATCATCGTAATAATATTACCTATTTCCATTTCCAATATGATCACCTGCTTTTTTCTAAATTTGAACTATTTTTTTATCCAAATTTATTAGATTCATCCATATTACACTAAATGGGATTAAAAGTTAAGTCAATGATTGCTGCATAAAAAAAGGAACACTTTTATTTGAAAAAAGAGTGTTCCTTTTCTGTATTACTCATCCAGAGACAATTTTCTTAAGGGTTCTTTCGCAGGTCCTGCCAACACCTCGCCGTCATAATGATAACGAGAACCGTGGCAAGGGCAATCCCATGTTTTATCAGCACCATTCCAATTGACCTCACAGCCTAGATGCGTACAAGTCGTATCCAAAACATGCAGTTTTTCCTCCATATCCTTATAAACACCAGCGCGAGAGCCTTTTACCCTTGTGATGACGGCTTCATTTATTTCTAAATCATCTATTGTCCCTGGCGGAATAAAATCCAGCTTACCTTTTAAAAGCTCTGCGGCAACCTCCATATTAAATTTGAATAGATTCTTTAGCATCGGCTTTGAAGCGAAACGTGCCGGAGAAAATAATTCATTGTATGGATTTTCATCCTTTTCAGCAATACTATCTGCTATAATATTTGCAGCTAATGTGCCATTGGTCATCCCCCATTTTCGATAGCCTGTAGCAATGAAGATAGAAGGATCATCGTCAGTTATAGGGCCAATGTATGGCATTTTATCCAGCGTGGTAAAGTCCTGTGCAGACCACTGATAAGAAATGTCCGTTATCTCAAATTGCTCTTTAGCAAACGCCTTTAAATTGTCATAGCATAATTTCTCCTCCGTGCTTTCTCCTGAGCGGTGGTTTTCGCCGCCAATAAGAAGATAGGTATCTTTATTATTTAACGTAGCTGTCCGGATAGAACGGGTTGGATTTTCTACATTAATATACATTCCGCCCGGGTATTTACCTGTGTATTTTCCTGATACAATATAAGATTGCTCTGCATACATTTTGGCAAAATAGAGACCTTGATGATCAATATACGGAAATTGAGTAGCTGCTATCAGATAATCACATGCAACACGGTGCTTATCCTTTGTTAAGACCGTATGCTGTCTATTATATTCCAGCTTCATTGCAACAGTTTGCTCGTAAACCTCTGTGCCGTTTTTTACAGCTTCCTCTAGCATAAATTGTAAATACTTTAAAGGATGAAATTGGGCTTGTCCAGTCATTTTTAACGCTTTTTTAAAAGGAATCTCCAGCGGCATCTCTGAGGTAAGCTCTCCTGGAATATCTAAGGTCTTATATGCTTCTGCTTCCTTGTCTAATTGCGCTAAATAAGCGTTATCATTTGTATATAGAAACGCATCCTGTTCTTCATAATTACAATCAATCTGGTTTTCCTTGATTTCATTTTTTATAAAATGCATGGTTTCTTGCATGGCCTGATAATATTGTTTTGCTTTTTTCTCGCCCATGGTTTCAATCAGTTCTGAATAAATGATACCATGCTGGGCAGTGATTTTTGCTGAAGTATGTCCAGTCACACCACTCAGCACACGGTCAGCTTCTATCAGGATAACTTTTATGCCTTTTTTCGAGAGCAGATACGCAGCAGTGATTCCTGTTAATCCGGCCCCGACGATGCAAACTTCTGTTTTCTTTGATTCATCGAGCTTGGGAAAGTCTTGGAATGCGGTATCTGCCTGCCAAATTGATTTTATATCCATATTTAATGCACCTCACATTTACATATTTTCTTTAGTATCTCCTGTTCACGTAATCATTACTCAACAGAAATAGAAAAGAATAAATATGAGGATATAGAAAAAGACTGCTTCTATAAAAGGAAGCAGTCTTTGTATAATTAACGATTTTCAAAAAATAACCGGTTCAATGAAATATATTCATTCTCCTCTTCCGGCACTTCATCCTCCATATAGATTGCTTCTACTGGACAAACTGCCTCACATGCACCGCAATCGATGCAAATATCCGGATCGATATAGAACATATCTTCGCCTTCTTCTATACAATCAACAGGGCAAACTTCTACACATTCCCCCGCTTTTTCTGTTTTACATGGTGAAGTAATAATGAAAGCCAACGAGATTCTCCTCCTCTTTACCAATATTATTGACATATTAAATCATTATAACGCATTTTAAAATAAAAAGAAACGCTTTATGTAAGCATGAGATAAGACTTTCTCCAAAGCAGAAGGCTTATCTCATGCTATTTTTTGCTTTATTTTTCTTCAAAGTAATCTTTTCTGAATCCTGCTATCCGATCGCTATTGTCAATAATAAAGTAAAACTCTTCTGTTTCATTTTTTACATCATACACCTTCCCCGGTGTAAGCTTACGGTCAACGATAAATTTCTTGGCATTAGCATGTACACATGTGATTTGTTTAATAGTTTCGCTGTTCTCCCAGTCTTTATGAATCATTCTTTTGTTCCCCTTCTCTTGTTTACATAATAATATTATAATCTATTTGAATAGATATAAAAAGTTTCCATACCCTTCTTCTTCCATTTTGTCCTTTGGAATAAAACGCATTGCAGCAGAGTTCATACAATAGCGTAATCCTCCCGCTTCTTTTGGTCCATCTTCAAAAACATGTCCCAAATGCGAATCAGATTGTTTACTGCGTACTTCGGTACGGATCATACCATGAGAAGTATCCGTCACATCTGTAACCTGCTGCGGGTCAACTGGCTTGGTGAAGCTTGGCCAGCCACAGCCGGCATCGTATTGATCTTTTGATGAAAAAAGAACCTTGCCGGAAATAATATCGACGTAAATACCTTCTTCTTTATTATCCCAATATTCATTGTCAAACGGACGCTCTGTCCCATTTTCCTGCGTGACATGGTATTGCAGCGGTGTCAACTTTTCTTGTAATTCTTCTGCAGAAGGCTTATTTTGCCAATTCTCTTTGATAAATCCTTCTCGTCCAGATCCTTTTTTATACATTCTATAATGAAAAGAGCGTTTCTTATAATAATCCTGATGCTCTTCCTCCGCTTCATAAAATGGTTTAGCCGGAAGAATCGGCGTAACAATATCTTTTTTAAATTTTCCGCTTTGCTGCAGCAATTCTTTGGAATGCTCCGCTATTTCTTTCTGTTCTTCATCGTGATAGAAAATAGCTGTTTGATAGGATTCACCACGATCATTAAATTGGCCGTCTGCGTCAGTCGGGTCAATTTGCTGCCAAAATGTTTCTACAAGCTCTTCATATGGCATAATGCTTGGGTCATATTCTATTTGAACCGCTTCAACATGTCCTGTTGTATTGGAGCAAACCTGCTCATAGGTTGGATTTTCTACGTGACCGCCAGTATATCCGGAACGAATGCTGATTACCCCGGGACGTTCATCAAACGGCTCTACCATACACCAAAAACATCCTCCTGCAAAAGTGGCGAGTTCTTTTTGTTGTGACATACTTTTTTTCCTCCAATCGCTATTTTCCTTCTTTTCTATACTCTCCCCCTATTTTTCCTTTTTTATAAAAAAAAATCAAGCAGAAGGCTTATTTTAATCATAATTTCAGCCTTCTGCTTGACTTAAACATATAATCTCGGTGTAGAAACACCCTTTTCTCTATTTTGTACAGGTTCTTCTTTGATTTTTGCCGTCTGCTCCGGCTGCTTATTGATTTCTGCTGTTTGATTTGGACGTTCTGGAGGAATACGCTCTTCCTCTGATATTTCCTCACTGTCTTCCTTGCTGAATGTTTTAAAAGCCTTCATCATCCTGTACATCGAAGGGAGATTCTTAATCATCGGTCCATACTCTTGCACTAAGGGTGCTGTTGATTGTACAACACCCAGAACCTGCTGTACCCCTCCCAACGTTTTAGAAAGCGTAGAAACGCCTCCTGATTGAGCCAGGCTTTGCGTGACACCTCCGCCTCCCGACCCGGACAATAAACTTGCTAATCCTCTTGATTCGCCTTTTGTATTTACAGCTCCGTTTGTGTTTCTTATTTCTCTCGGGATTCCCCTCAAATCATGGCGTCCATTACGAAAAGGGGGCTGCGGCGAACGAGGCATTTGATTTCTGCGTGGAAAAACCATCACTATCCACCCCTTATCCATCCATATTTACTCTTTTTTGTGTTCTGCTATAGAATATGCGGAAGCCATATAACTGTGTAGACATTCCCCCGTATTCATGCAATCATTTCCCGGGAAACCGCAGGAATCACCAATTAAACAGCTGGGAAGCCAAAAGAATGTCGAAATCATCCGATATTCGTCAAAAAGTCATTAATCAAACGTTTGTTTAACTTCTTACTTTAAGCTTTTGCGATGAACTAATATGATTTCTCCATGAAAAAAGCAGCCTGTTTCAGCTGCTGTGTTTCCATTCATATTCCGACCAAAGTGCATCAAACGCTGCCAATGCACCAGGAAATGGACTATTCCATTCAAGGTATTCGCTGATTTCATCATACGTTTCAGCGTATTTCGGGAAATGATGATCGTAGAATGCCCAATCTGCTAGTTGAGAATAATCATCCTGCTCCAATTTCCCGCGATGTGTTAATAAGAATTGATAAAAAGATTGACGCATAGTTCCCCTCCCCTATTCATTCATAAAGGCTTCATGTTGTGCTTGTTTCTTTCGATATACCATCTTACATAATTGGATACTCAGTTCATAAATAACGATTAACGGTATTGCTACAACAATCTGCAGAAAAAAATCAGGCGGTGTTATCAATACCCCGACAACAATTAAAATAAAATAAGCATATTTACGGTTTTTCACCATAAATGCCGGAGTTAATATCCCCAGGCTTGTCAGGAACATGGTTACCACCGGAAGCTCAAATAAAAAGGCGAATGGCAGTGTTATTTTTAATAAAAATCCAAAATAGCGATCCACGGTAAACATAATATTAAACATATCATCATTCAAAGATAATAAAAATGGAAAAATCAATTTAATAAATACCACATAACCAAAGACAAGCCCCAGTACAAATAAAATTAATGATCCCGGTATGTACCCTAAGGATACTCGCTTTTCTTTTGCGGTTAAAGCGGGACTGACAAATGCCCAAAGCTGATATACGATAACAGGTATCGTTGCGGCAAAGGCAAGTAATCCTGCGATGGAAAAATAGATCCAAATAATCTCAGCTGGGCTGATGACTGTCAGCTGCATATCAATATCATCTACAAAAAACTGATAAATGCTTTTCACATTAATAAAACCGACAATAAAAAACAATAAGAATATAATCGCTGTAACAATTAAACGATTTCGGAGTTCTGTCAAATGTCCTCCAACGTTCATTTCTTTTTCTCCAGGTATCTGCTCTTCTGGTTCAGACATAGTTCACCCCACCTTTTTAACTGATGACACAAAAGAGATGCAAGGAATAATCCCTACACCTCTGCATTTGATTATTGTTTCTTTTTAGGATTGTCATTTAAAATATCCTGACTTGCATTTTTAAACTCTTTTAATGTTGTTCCAAGCGCTCTTCCGATTTCAGGAAGTTTATTTGGACCAAAGACAATTAAAGCAGCAATAATGATTAAAATTAAACCGGGAAATCCGATATTTGAAAATATGTTCATTATCCTTCACTCCGTATATGAGACTAAACTCATTTTTCTTCTTTCACAATCGACTTAACCTCTTTTGTCTCATCTGTGATATCCTGCGTTAAATCACGTGTAGAACTTTTAAATTCCTTCAGCGTTTGTCCGGCAGCCTTCCCTATTTGCGGAAGCTTATTAGGTCCAAAGATAATAAGGGCTAATATCACGATTAATATAAGTCCTGGAACGCCTATACTTGCAATACCCATCATTGACACCCTCTTTATTCATATTGTGTCCTCTAATAGAACATAATCTCTTTCCATCATAGCATGTTTAGAAATCGTTAGACAAGTTAATTTTTGCGGTCGTACTGCAGAAAATAATAGTCATACGGATTTTTCTCATTTTTTATGCCTTTTTCCTTTTCCGTCAGCTCCCACGCCGCTTCATCAAAATCCGGCGCAAATGTATCGCCGGGGAATTCTTCGTCAATCCGTGTAATATACATGCGGTCAGCGATAGGCAATGCCTGTTCATAAATCTCTCCGCCGCCGATGATGAAATATTCTTTCTCTGGGTGTGCTTCGTTCCAGCGCTCTACATCAGATAAGTCATGAATAATTTCTACCCCGTCGAGTGCAAAATCTTTATTTCTGGTCAGCACAACATTACGCCGCTTCGGAAGAGGCCCGTTCATCGATTCTAATGTTTTTCTTCCCATAATAATCGTATTTCCTGTTGTCTTCTCTTTAAAAAATTTTAAGTCCTGCGGCAAATGCCAGGGCATCCCATTTTGATAGCCGATCACATTATTCCTGCTAGCGGCAAATAGTAATGAAATCATGCGTTAGCCTCCATTCAGTTGTGTATGCTTCATTATTTAAACGGCGATTGGCGCTTTAATGGCTGGGTGCGGGTGATAATTTTCGATTTCCAAATCCGTTATTTCAATATCAAAAATCGATTTTCCAGAGGCATTTATCTTTAATGCCGGCATCTCCCGGATATCTCTTTCTAACTGCTGGTTGACCTGTTCTATATGATTGGAATAGATATGTGCGTCTCCAAAGGTATGAACAAACTCGCCCGCTTCTAACCCGCATTCATGTGCAATTAAATGCGTTAACAGTGCATAGCTGGCAATATTGAACGGAACACCGATAAACACATCTGCACTGCGCTGATAGAGCTGACAGGATAATTTTCCATCCGCTACATAAAACTGAAACAGCGTATGACATGGAGGCAGGGCCATCGTCGGAATATCCTCCGGGTTCCAAGCAGATACAATGTGGCGTCTGGAGTTTGGGTTGTTTTTAATTGCTTCAATGGTTTCTTTTAATTGATCGATGGATTCTCCTTTAGATGTTTTCCAATCTCTCCACTGTTTCCCATAGACAGAACCCAAATCGCCATACGTCTGAGCGAAGGTATCATCCTGGAGTATTTTCTCTTTGAACAGCTCCATTTGCTGGTCATATTCTTTTTTAAAGGCAGCGTCCTCTTGGCTGCGTATCCCAAAGTTTGTCATATCCGGGCCTGTATACTCCGCGCTTTTAATCCATTTCTCAAAAGCCCATTCGTTCCAGATATTATTATTATGTTCCAGTAAATAACGGATGTTTGAATCTCCTTTGATAAACCATAATAATTCAGTAGCAACCAATCGGAACGGAACTTTTTTTGTAGTTAACAACGGGAACCCCTTCTGTAAATCAAATCGGATTTGATGGCCAAAAACGGAATAAGTACCTGTGTTTGTCCGATCATCACGATTCTCTCCCGTAGCTAATATTTTACGGCATAAATCTAAGTAGCCTTGTTCTCCCTGCATTTATAATCCTCCTCTATATAATATGTCTCCTGAACTTAAAATATTTTAGCAAGAGCTTATATTGACTATATTATTTCATTTCCCTTTATCTATCCTCAGGTTTTTAAACAACCCTATTATAACAGAAATTCATGGCCTATATGTTTCTCAACTTTAAATTAATCCATTTAGAGAAAAGAAAATAAATCATATATATTCAAAACCTTTTGATTATTATAGAAAATGGTAAGGTTTTCTTGACTACGAAAAAAATTTAAGCTAATATGGGTACAAGCAAAGAAGATAGCACGGAATCATTAGAAAGTAAAGGCAGCTTCGATAGACAGAAGTGGATGATTATGATCCCGTTCTTCTATCGAAGGCTGCCTTTTTCATATTTCGTTCTTCTGCTTTGTAATCACACGCGTTTTACGTGGAAGTATTTAGGAGGAAATTTAACATGGAAAACGGAGTAGTAAAATGGTTTAATGCAGAAAAAGGTTACGGGTTTATTCAATTAGAGGAAGGGAATGATATTTTCGTACATTATTCTGCTATCCAAGAAGAAGGCTTTAAAACATTAGAAGAAGGACAAGAAGTTGTCTTCGATGTAGTGGAAGGCGAACGCGGTCCACAAGCGGCAAACGTTGAGAAAAAATAAAAACTATTATAGATGCAAGCAGGATCCTTGAGAGGGGTTCTGCTTTTTTTATTGGTAATCAAGAATGATTCCTTCAGGTAAGGTCTCACCTCTGCTGCGGATGCCATCGAAGTGAATAATCGAATTGCCTTGCCTGCTTTTGCAGGAAACATAGAAAATCTCATTGCTTTAAACAAACCAGTCCAACCCTCCGTCCCCTTTTTATATCATGCATGATGCAATGCTTCCCTCATAAGGAGATAGGCAAAAACCCTATAAAATGGACCATACTTTTTGAATCCGTACTATTACATTTTGTCAATGATTTTCTTTATTTGTTCACCAAAAAGACATAAACTTTTCTAACCAAAAAGTTTGTAAAATAGTCAAATCACCTTATTTGTGAATAAGTGAACGAATTGTGAAAAGTGCGATTTGATAACGTACACAAGACTTATTTTCGATATGATAGTCATATAGGCAAGAAGTTACAAAAGGGGTGAATCACATGAAAAAACCTGAAACTAATTTAAAGGGTACATTTTTTTCCGTTATCACTATAGGGGTTGTTATTCTTATCAGCTGGTTTGCAGTATTTTTATTATTTTTATCGCGATAAAGAAGGAGGAGAAAGAAGATGCACTTACACAAATACGAGAAGATATGGCTTATCTTCGGCGGCGGAGCACTTGTATTATTTCTGCTGATACTTGGATTCGGGGCATTCTATTTAGGTACACATCCGCAAAGTCACGGTGTGACCATTGACCCTGAGAATGTAGAAGCAAACGAGGCTTTCGAGAGAGAAAACCTCGGACTGACACAAGTAGATGATGATAGATATATTGTTAATATTGTTGCGAGTACCTTCAGTTACGATTTAGGTGATGACGGGGAAGGTAACGCGGTATCTCACATTGAAATACCTAAAGGATCAACCGTTTTATTTCAGGCAGTTACAACCGATGTTATCCATGGATTAAATATCGCCGGCACCAACGTCAATATGATGGTGGAGCCCGGATATATCAGCAGCTTGGAAGTAGAGCTTAATCAAACGGGAGAATTTACATTAGTATGTAATGAATATTGTGGTGTAGGACACCATATGATGTTTGCGACAGTGGAGGTGGTCGACGATGAGTCTGGCAATGAAACAGCAGCCGAATGAAGAAATTAATGTAACACCCTTACCGATTACAAAACCGGAAGCGAAATTATATCTTTCCTTTATGTATGTTGCATTTATTTCCTTATTTATTGGAGGATTAATGGGGTTATTACAAGTATTGGTGCGTTCAGGCGATTTTGAACTTCCGCTTGGTATCGGCTATTATCAAATTCTTACTTTACACGGCGTTATCCTGGCATTAGTACTGACTACCTTCTTCATTATCGGCTTTCAATATTCCTTATTAGGTAAAACCGTCGGAATGTCCGATAAACAACGGAAGCTGGGCTGGCTGTCTTTTTGGACGATGACGATAGGAACAGCTTTAACAGGAACAGCCATTTTACTGGGAGAAGCAAATGTTCTATATACCTTCTATGCGCCATTAAAAGCACACCCTATCTTTTATATCGGGCTTGCGCTTGTGGTCGTTGGCTCTTGGATTGCGGCTTTTGTAAATTGGCATCAGGTCTATGTTTGGAAAAAAGCGCATCCAGGTCAGAAAACACCGCTGTTAGCATTTATGGTTACGATTAATATGATTATGTGGGTTATTTGTTCCATTGGTGTGGCAGTCGCAGTGCTGGTCCAATTTATCCCATGGTCATTAGGGTATGCAGAGACGATTAATGTTCTGTTAAGCCGGACATTATTCTGGTATTTTGGCCATCCGCTGGTTTATTTCTGGTTATTGCCTGCATATATGGCATGGTACGCGATTATACCAAAGATTATTGGCGGAAAAATATTCAGTGATTCGTTAGCAAGGCTTTCCTTTGTTTTATTCTTATTTTTCTCCATTCCTGTTGGTTTTCACCATCAGCTTACAGAGCCTGGAATTGATCCAACATGGAAGTTTATTCAGGTAGTTCTTACCTTTATGGTTATTGTACCAAGTTTAATGACTGCATTTTCAATGTTTGCTATGTTTGAAACTACAGGCAGAAAACAAGGTGCAACCGGACTGTTTGACTGGTTTAAAAAATTGCCTTGGAAGGACGTCCGTTTTGTAGCTCCGTTTGTCGGAATGCTTGCGTTTATCCCTGGCGGAGCAGGCGGTATTATTAACGCATCTCACCAATTGAATACGCTTGTTCATAATACGATTTGGGTAACAGGACACTTTCATTTAACGATTGCGACGACAGTACTCCTCACTTTCTTTGGGATTGCATACTGGTTAATACCGCATTTAACAGGCAGAAAGCTGACGCCAAAGATTCATAAGCTGGGAATTTATCAAACCATTATTTGGGCTGTCGGGATGCTTATTATGTCTGGGGCAATGCATATTCAAGGACTTTTAGGAGGACCAAGAAGATCCTCCTTCTCCGAATACGGCGGTACCGAGCAAGCGGCAGAATGGGTTGGTTATCAGACTGCACAGGCTGTTGGAGGCACCCTCTTGTTTATCGGTATTGTACTGATGGTATACATTTTTGTGGATTTAATCGCATTTGCTCCTAAAGGGGAAGAAGAATACCCTATTGCGGAAGAAGAAGAGGATGCACAGCCTACACCGCAATGGATGGAAAATTGGAAGCTGTGGATTGGAATCACAATTGCTTTGATATTATTTGCATATACGATTCCGATGATAGATATTATTCAAAATGCACCGCCAGGATCTCCTCCATTTGACGGTATTTTATAAGGGGAAGTAATTCAATAAATGATGAACAGAAAAATATATAAACATCTCGAAACTGATTTTAAGCATAAGCTGGACCGTGAGTTAACGGAAATTGAAAAAGAATTTTTTTAATAGATTGCAGAAAAGCACGTGTCTGAACAAGACAAAAAGAATTCATTTGAAAAATAATAAAAAACGGCAGCAGGTAATCGTTTTTCCATGATTACCTGCTGCCGTCTTTAATGCATGATTACGAGGGGTTCTAATCCTCTTTCTGCCCGAAATATTGATAATAATTCGTCTGGATAAAACCATTAAACAGCTTACGTTTCTTTGTGGCTGGTTTTCCAAATACTTTTTCAAATTGCTCATACGCCGTAATAATGTATGCGCTCCAGGATGGATGATGACGCATGATAGTCCCCAGATCCTGATACATCTTCTCTACTTCTTCCCTATCGCTTAAACGTTCTCCGTATGGCGGGTTCGTGATTAAATACCCGTCCTTTTGCTTGATTGTAAGATCGCTGACCTGCATCTGCTTCCACTCAATCAAATCACCAAGCCCTGCTTCCAGCGCATTTGCCTGTGCTGTTTCAATCAGCTGATGGCTGATATCCGAACCAGTGATAAATAAAGGCTGGTCATAGTTCGCTACCTCTTCTGCTTCTCCAAAAGCCGCATCCCAATGCTTCTGTTTTACAAAACTCCATTCCTCTGAAGCAAATTCACGATTAAATCCGGGTGCAATGTTTTGGCCGATGAGTGCAGCCTCGATTAAAATCGTTCCAGAGCCGCAGAATGGGTCGGTTAAAGGCTGGTCAGGCTTCCAGTTGGTTAATTGAACAAGCGCTGCTGCAAGTGTCTCTTTTAAAGGAGCTTCCCCTTGCCCGACACGGTATCCTCGCTTGTGTAAGCCTGTCCCGGAAGTATCAATCGTCAGTGTTGCTTCATCCTTTAATAGAGCAATTTCTGTTTTGTAGAGCGCTCCGGATTCCTCCAGCTTATTTATGAGTCCATATTTTAATTTCATTCGTTCTACAATTGCTTTTTTCACAATAGCTTGGCAATCTGGCACACTGTATAGCGTCGATTTGACAGATTTGCCTGATACAGGTATCTGCCCTGTTTCATCAATATAACTTTCCCAGGGAAGCGCCTTAGTCTGTTCAAATAATTCATCAAATGTCTTGGCCTGAAATTTGCCGACAAGAATTTTTACGCGGTCAGCGGTTCTTAACCATAAATTACATCTTGGGATAGCGGAAATTGGCGCATCAAAGATAACTTTTCCGTTTTCTACTGTGGCTTCATATCCAAGATCTCTTACTTCTTTTGCAACAATTGATTCAAGTCCCATCGCTGCTGTAGCAATTAAAGTTACTTGTTTCATTTTTAAATATTCCTCTCGGTCATTAGTCATTATTAGTAGGTTTATCATTAAAAGAAAAAAAGATTCTATTTCATTTAATTGGAAATAGAATCTGTTTGTTCATCAGCACGACCTTTAAATGTCCGGTAAGCCATGTTCTGTTCCATTGTACTGCAAACGGTGGTCAAGCCTTGTACGCCGGTTGTAATCATCTATCTACAGCTGTTGCTGTCCCTTGTTCGGTTCCATTCCCTACTAAAGGATGCCCCTACCATTATTTGGGTTGCTCACTCGCGGGGTTTACCTCGTTCCACCTGGTATGTTTCCAAACCAGCTACGTCACTGTGGCACTTTCAAGAGAGCTGACATATCACAAAAAGTGACTTAGTACAGCTCGTCTGCCGTTAGTTTATTAAAAACTACCTTGACTTATGATTTCATCAAGCGCGAACACTACAGGCATCGCAGCCTGTGTGAGCATGGACTTTCCTCTACATCCAAAAATGGACATAGCGATTACATAGACATTTAAGCAGCCTAAAACAGTTTAGCAAAGTTCTTTAAAAAAATCAATCATCTCTTCAGTTATTCTTCTGAATCAGCGTATCTTTTTCCAAATACAGCTTTTTCAAGGTTGGATAAGCGTTTTAACACGTCATAATTAACCTGTGAGCTTTGCTGTGTAGAACGTGCTCTAGGTGTTTCTGCTGCTGGACGATTGCTTTTCAATTTTTCGATCTCTTCGTTTAGACGATCAATTTCCTGTTTGAAATTATCATAATCCTGAATAATGATATCTAAAAATTCATCTACTTCTTCCTGAGAATACCCTCTGATTCCTGTTTTAAAATCTTTTTCTAAAATTTTCTTTCCATTAAGTTGAACGCGATCAATACTCATTACCAAATCACCTCTGAAATATACTATTACTTATCATTTTTCATCATGTGTTTTTATTTTAACATTATTCTATATTTATTAAAGCTATTATAACATAAAAAAGGAAACTGAATATCAGTCTCCTTCTAAAATTTATAAATCTCTCCAATATTTCCATTAAAAAAAAGGTTATCATTGCCGGTTTGACGCTTTCTGATAAACGCAAAGGCTTTTTAATCCATATCTTCCTTTTGGAATGAAAAAGGTAATAATTGATCTGTAGTTAGCGTCTGTACATCTTTGTTTAAATTAGTTAAGTGGATGGTCATATCAGGAGCAAAAAATTCACTCATCACCTGCCTGCACGTCCCGCATGGAGGCACTGGACGTTTTGTATCTGCTGCAACAGCCATCTCTGTAAATTCTGTCTCTCCGTCCGAAATAGCTTTAAAAATAGCAACCCGTTCTGCACAGCAGGTAGATGGATAGGCAGCATTTTCGATATTGCATCCCGTATAGATTTTCCCTGAGCTTGTTAACAGTGCGGCACCTACCGGAAATTCGGAATAGGGTACATACGCTCTAGCTCTGATTTGAATTGCTTCTTCGAGTAATTTTTCTTTCATGTGAATGTTCCTCCTGACGCTTTCGCATCTCTCTTTATTTATCTTCTTCTTCCAAGGTATCCAGCAGTAAATCAAAAACATATCGAATGGATGTATATAATTCCATATATCTTTTTCTTCTGACATCCAAATAATAACTATGCATTAACAATAATTCCATATTCTCCCTTGTTGATTGAACTTGATTTGGGTGAACGGATGCTTTTCTTTCTTTTACAGCGGCTGAAGCATCTCTCTCCCAGCTTTCTAATAAATCATAGATAGGAGCTGTTTCTGCTTTTACCATATTAAAAAATGAACGGTCTTTTCGGTCACTGGGAGCTTCGCTTTTCTCAAACCTCTCCCGAAGTGTTTCTAAATGGTGATTTAACTTCTCTGTTTGTTCGCTGAGTTTCATTTTAAATAGTCATCCTTCAATTTCAAACTGCATGCTTTTATATAAAATCGTTAAATAAATTTTATCATATAATAGATAGAAAAGTCATGAACAACACATAAAATCACCTGTAAATGATTATAATAGCTGTTTTAGTCTTTGAAATTCCAGTTCGGTTTGTTTTAAACTATTTGTTTTTGTTTGAAATTGCACCCATACTTCACTATCTACTTTTGCTTTTAACTTAAAATGAATTAATGCAAGCTGTTCCTGAATTTGTTCTATTTGTGCTTCCATATCCTTTTTGCTGTATCCTTTATTTTCTTCGGGAAGGGCAGATTTTGAAAGTAACATATTTTATTCTCCTCCTATATATTTAAAAATAAAATCGTTCGTTTCTAAAAGTGGATGCGCTACTTATTCCACGTGAGAAGGGAAACCTCCTTCCCATTCGACAAAACTAGAATAATCAAAACAAAACTAGTGCAAAACTGTAATGATTTGCACAAAATTAGACAAGCTATATATTGAAGCCTTATGCTGCTGGAGGTTTCATCAACTCTTCCTTCAAGAGGAATACAGTAAATAAACGAAAGCAGCTATTTACAAGGAAAAAGGAGGTTAATATTCATGAAACCGTCAAAAGGACAGCAAAAAACGAATGCAAATAACAAAAAGAATAACAATGAGAAAACAAGAGATAAAAAAATAGCAGGTCCTGACCGTCCTTCCACTTAAGTTAAAAAGTATTTTCAGCAAATAACCTAATTTTATTTTGCGGGTGCACCCTGCCCGCGAAATATAATTAGGTTATTTTTTAAGCTTCAACCCTTATGAATAGATGCATTTTTGCGTAGACTATGTAAGGCTGAGGCAAAGGAAAGTACATGATTTGATTTCTCCATATTTTGTCCATATCTTTTCAGATTTCGCACGCTATAATTCGTTTCCTTCTTGAATTTATATTATAATATATGGTGTACTGGTTTTATATGTATCCTGCCCGAAACAGTAATGTTTCAATATTGCTGTTTTTCATTTAGGATAGAGTGTTAGGAGGCTTGGCAAAATGAATTATCCAAATGGTCAGCGGAAACCACTAACCATAAAACCAAAGCAAACAAGTTTTAGCAGGAGAGGAATGACGCTTGAAGAAGAAATAAATGAAACCACTGATTTTTATCGAATACAAGGACAGGCAGTTATTCATAAAAAACCGACACCCGTGCAAATTGTAAATGTCCATTATCCAAGACGGAGTGCTGCAGTAATTACCGAAGCATACTTTAAACAAGCATCAACTACTGATTACAACGGCATTTATAAAGGAAAGTATATTGATTTTGAGGCAAAGGAAACGAAAAATAAAACATCCTTTCCGCTTGCCAATATCCATGAACATCAAGTTCATCACATGCAGCAAGTAATAAAGCACGGTGGAATCAGCTTTATTATTTTACGGTTTAGAGCTTATGAAGAAACTTATCTATTCGATGCAAAAGATTTATTTGTTTGCTGGCAGGAGCAATTTGATGGTGGTAAGAAATCAATTTCTTATAATCATGTAAAACAATTGGGACACCCTGTCCCCTTTCATTACCAGAAAAAAGTTGATTTTTTATCTGTTGTTGATAAGCTCTACCTATAGATATGGAGGTATAAAAAATGGCAGATCAAACGAGCCAAACAAGAGCTGCTAGAAGAAAGCAGCAAGGAAAGAAAACAAAGAAGAAAAAGAAACAGCCGATTTGGAAAAAAATCATTAAAATTACTTTGTTATTATTATTGATTTTATTCTTAAGCGGCACTGCTGTCGGTGCCTATTGGATTGCAACCGCACCGGATATTGATGAAGAGCAGTTAACCGTTCCTTTTGCTTCAACCCTTTACGATAAAAATGGCGATCAATTTGCCAATTTAAGTTCAGATGAAAAAAGGCAGGAAGTAAGATTTGAAGAACTGCCGGATTTACTTATCGATGCTGTCACAGCTACAGAGGATGTCCGCTTTTTTGACCATAACGGAATCGATGTCAGACGTATCGGCGGAGCGATTCGCGGGAACTTTACCGGCGGATTTGGCTCTCAAGGTGCAAGTACCATTACACAGCAGGTAGTAGAACGTGCATTTTTAAGTAATGAAAAGAAAATAAGCATTAAAGTCCAGGAAATGTGGATGGCAATGAAGCTGGAAAGACAATATAGCAAAGAAGAAATCATGGAAATGTACTTAAACAGTATTTTTTACGGCAGTCATTCCTATGGTGTTGCTCAGGCAGCAGAAACCTATTTTGGAAAAGAGGATTTAAATGATCTTACTTTGCCGGAAGCTGCTATTTTAGCTGGTTTGCCGCAGCGGCCGACAGCCTATAACCCATTTGAAAATCCGGAATTGACGGAAGAACGAATGAACACCGTATTAAATTTAATGGTGCGCCATGGCAAGATTACAGAAGCAGAGGCAGATGAGGCAAGAAGTGTCGATGTTACTTCTCTATTAACAGAAGATCGTCCTGATCCGACACCATACGATGCATTTATTGATCAGGTTCGTCAAGAAATCGACGAAAAACTAGACGATGTAGAGCTTGATGCGGATGGGTTGAAAGTATATACAACGCTTGATCCCGATGCACAGCCATATGTTGAAAGCCTGCTTGATGAGGAAGAATCGTCAATCAGTTACCCTGATAATACACAGGGAGCCATGGTTGTATTAGATACACAATCCGGTGCTATCCAAGCAATCGGCGGCAGTCTGAATAACGAAGGCGGTTTTAATTATGCTACAAGAGGTACAACACAGGCTGGTTCCACTGCAAAACCGATTATGTCTTATGGACCGGCGATTGAATATAATCAAATGTCAACGTACCATCAGTTAGATGATGAAGGCCCTTATGAAATTGAAGGTTCGAATCCAATAAGGAATGCCACTAGAACCTATAACGGCTGGGTAACTGCGAGATATGCACTGCAGCAATCGTTAAATGTCCCAGCAGTAAAACTGATGGAAGAAGTCGGTCCTGAAAATTCTAAGGAATTTGCTGAAAATCTGGGCTTTGAATTTGATTCAGATTACCTTGATCTCCGTGAAGCAATTGGCGGGACAGAAACAGAAGTTACCCCGATGCAAATGGCAGGAGCATATAGCGCATTCGGGAATGAAGGTAATTACACAGAGCCGTACGCTGTAACCAAAGTAGAATTCTCAGATGGCCGGGAAATTGATTTAACACCGGAGTCTGAACAAGTGATGGAAGATTATACAGCTTATATGGTAACCGATATGCTTAAATCTGTGGTCAGCTCTGGTACTGGTACAAATGCAGCAGTGCCTGGACTGGACGTTGCCGGTAAGACCGGAACAACGACAATGGATGGCCAAGAAGGAAGCCGGGACGCCTGGTTTGTCGGCTATACAACAAACTATACAATCGCAGCGTGGACTGGCGGTTATGATTCAGAAGGCGGCGGCCGTGTACCGCTTCAGGATACTACCCTGTCTCAGCAAATATTCAGACAGACAATGAGTCATTTATCAGAAGGAATCGATACGCCTGACTTTACCCGTCCTGACTCCGTCGTTGAGTTAGCCATCGAAAAAGGAACCAATCCGGCTGCCTTGGCAAGTGACAGTACACCAAGTGATAGCAAAGTGACTGAGTTATTTGTCAAGGGCACGGAACCGAGTCAGGTTTCTGAACGCTATGAAGAGCTGGACGCCGTAAGCGGGCTGTCTGGAAGCTATAATGAAGACAATAATTCCATTGAAGTCTCTTGGGATTATGATACTGATTCGGAAGAAGATGTTAATTTCGACGTAAGTGCCAGCATTGATGGCGGCAGTATGCAGTCCCTCTCTTCTACCAGTGACACATCTATGGAAATTTCGGATGTGGAAGAAGGCGCAGAGTATACGATACAGGTTATAGCCGAAAGAGGCTCATTAAGCAGTGATCCAGCTACAACAACTGTTCAAGTACCTGGCGGCGAGGATGACGAAGAAGAGGAAGAAGACGAAGAAATACCAGGAGTGAGCGGTCTTTCCGCTGAATATGACGGAAATGAAACCATTAATGTTTCATGGGGCTATGATGGCCCATCCGCTAACTTTGAAGTAAGCGTAAATGGAGATACTGAAAATGTAGGCTCAAATAGTATCAACGTAAGCGGAGTTACCCCAGGCGACTACAATATTTCCGTCACGCCAATAAGTGAAGAAAACAGCGATCTCCGCGGCCCTTCTTCATCTACAAGCGTGACTGTGCCTGAAGCAGAAGAGGAAGAAGACGAAGAAGAAACGGAAGAGGAAGAGCCTCCAGAAGATGAGAACGAGGAAGAATCGGAATCTGATTCTGGCTCCGAATCCGATTCCGATTCGGGCTCTGACTCTGAATCGGATTCATCCGAAGATACGAACACAGATGATAATGATTCAAATAATGGGAATGAAGAAGAAAATAATGATTCCTCCGATAATGGTGACAGCAACGGGGATTCAGATAATCAGGAAGCGCCGCAGGAAGAAAGCAATTCCGATGAGGAAAGCACGGATGACCCTGCGCCTCAGAACGAATCAGACAACAACAATGGCAATGATGAAGAAAACACAGAGGAATAAAAAAATAATCCCGGTCCTTTTTGATGGGCCGGGATTATTTTTTATTGTTTTTTCTAAGGAGCTCATACCTCTATTTTCTTCATCCGCTTTTTTCCCTCTCTGCAGAGATACAATAATGGACACTCGGGACAATTGGGATTCCTGGCTTTACAATGATAGCGCCCAAAGAAAATCATCCGATGATGTGTGACACTCCATTCATCTCTTGGGACCTTGCGCATCAGTGTGTTTTCTACTTCTACAACACTGTCCTTCCATCTGCAGATACCTAAGCGCTTGGATACCCGTTCCACATGGGTATCCACGGCAATTGACGGTTCATTAAAAGCAACAGAAGCAACGACATTTGCTGTTTTTCTGCCGACACCGGCAAGTTTAACCAATTCGTCTTTCGTTTTCGGGACTTCCCCATTATAATTATCAATTAATGTCCGGCAAAGCTTTTGGATATTTTTTGCCTTGGACCGGTATAAACCAATAGAACGTATATCATTTTCCACTTCTTCTAATGGCACCGCAAGATAATCCTCCGGTGTTTTATATTTTTGGAACAAATCTGCTGTTACCTTGTTAACCAATTTATCTGTACATTGTGCAGAAAGCAAAACAGCAATAACTAACTCAAAGGGATTAGAATGCACAAGCTCCCCCTCTGCATCTGGAAACATTTCTGCCATGGCATCTAAACATTCTCTAATTTGTGTATTATTCAGCATAAACTCAATCTCCTTCCAGCCAATTATAATAAAAGGATGTATCTCTTTTAGGACGTGTATTGGTTTGATGATTATTATCTGATTTGCCCTGATGAAATTGCTGACTTGATTTTCTGGCGTCCTGTACTGTGTGGATCCCTTTTTTCTTCCATTCTCTTAAAATACGGTCAATGTATTTGAAATTTAATTTGCTCATAAGTACCGATTCACGCAGCCCTGCTTTTATTAATGATGGTTCTATTCCGTCCTCATCCAGCCAGCTGTTAATAGTTTCTATTTCAAATGGCGACAAAGGTCTTCCAAATTCCTGTTCAAATAAAATAAAGATATTCCCTATGTTTTCTTCATCACGATTAACTACAGCGATATCTTCCTCATATAATTTTTCCATTAATGGTTCTAGAGAATATGATTCACTGATAGGCGTCTGCTCAGAATCATTTTTTTCAATAGACAGAAACCCTTTCTGTACTAATTTTCGCAGCATACGGGCCGCCTCTTCTTCTGAAAAACTCCCTGATTGGGCCAATTCAAAAGGGGTTGGAAAATGGTTTCCTTCATCAGCAAAACGGGTAATCTGTATGAGTAAAATAAGTTCTGTTTCATTTAGACCTAATTCGTAATAAGTTGTCAGCAATTTTTTGGATACAGTCATTTGATCTTGGATAATTTCTTGGTAATTTATTTTTTTATTCATTCTAGCACCTCAGATAACAGTATAGCATTTTTTCATAATGAAGATAGGAAAAACCCCTCGCTTACGAGCAAGGGATTTATGGATAATCATAACGTAATCCAGGGATTGCGTATTTGTAAAACAGAGGTTCCAACGCCTCTGATATGACACTTAAAGCTTTTTTAAGGGTATAAACGATTCAGCAGTCTTGGGAATGGAATCGTTTCGCGAACATGTTCTACTCCGGATAACCAGGCTACCGTTCTTTCCAGGCCTAAGCCGAATCCGCTGTGCGGAACACTGCCATATTTGCGAAGTTCCAAGTACCATGCATACGCTGGTCCAGTAAGTCCATGCTCTTCATAACGGCGCTCCATTAATTCCAGGTCATCAATACGTTGTGATCCGCCGATAATCTCTCCATAGCCTTCCGGAGCAATCAAGTCAGCACATAGCACAACATCGGAACGTTCCGGGTCCGGCTTCATATAGAAAGCCTTGATGTCTTTCGGGTAATTTGTAATGAAAACAGGCTTATCATAGCTTTCGGCAATTGCTGTTTCATGCGGCGCACCGAAATCTTCTCCCCATTCGATGTCATCGAAGCCTTTTTCCTTTAAGAATTCTACTGCATCATCATAGCTGATACGCGGGAATGGAGCTGTGATTTTCTCGAGTTTAGATGTATCTCTTTCTAATATTTTCAGTTCTAAATTACAGTTCGCTAACACAGACTGTACAATGAAGCTGACATAGTTTTCCTGTACCTGCAAGCTGTCTTCGTGGTCCATAAATGCCATTTCTGGTTCAATCATCCAAAATTCAATCAAATGCCTTCTTGTTTTTGACTTTTCTGCGCGGAACGTCGGCCCAAATGAAAATACTTTCCCTAATGCCATTGCCGCTGCTTCCATATAAAGCTGTCCGCTTTGAGATAAATAGGCTTCTTCATCGAAATATTTCGTATGGAAAAGCTCGGTTGTACCTTCAGCAGAGGAACCGGTTAAAATAGGCGGGTCCACCTTTACAAAACCGTTCGTATTAAAGAATTCATAGGTAGCCCGGATAATCTCGTTGCGAATCTTCATAACGGCGTGCTGCTTTTTAGAACGAAGCCATAAATGACGATGATCCATCAGGAATTCCGTGCCATGATTTTTTGGCGTAATCGGGTAATCTGTTGCTTCATGAATAACCTCCAGATGACTTACCTGCATTTCATAGCCGAAATCAGAGCGCGTATCTTCTACAATCTTTCCGGTAACATATAAAGATGTCTCTTGCGTCAGATTTTTAGCATCTGAGAATACTTCCTCCGAAACATCACTTTTCACAACCACACCTTGCATAAATCCGGTACCATCACGAAGCTGTAAGAAAGCAATTTTGCCGCTTGATCGTTTATTTGCCAGCCAGCCGCCAATGGTTACCTCCTCGTTTACGTGTTTCGGTGCTTCTTGAATTGTTATCTTCATCTTAAAATCCTCCAACTTGTTATTAAACGTTTCTTATTTGTTGTGTCTTTCTGCTAAAAAAGATGATTCTTTTACTGTTTTCCGGCAGCTTCATCCGCTTATGGGAACATTTTATCGTACGTGTATCTTTCTTCCAGACTCTGTCCATCAATCGAATAATAATCCATGACAAACCGATTATCTTTATCATGATACGTAATTTCCCACAGAGCCTGACCATCTTCATAGGCAGGGCTGATATCTGCAAAGCGGCATGTATCACAGCTGGATGACCAGGCATCTATGATAGCCTCTTCACTCATCATATCCTCCGTATCAATCGCAATTAATTCACGTTCCTCCCCTTCTAACGGGAGAAAAACAAGACGCTCCTCATTGTCTTCATTACTCGCATAAAATACGTGGTAATTATTTTCCCCATAGTAGCCCTGTATCGAATGAACATTTTGATAAGAGGTCTGCGATTCTATTTGATTTTTCGTGTTATCAAATCCTGCTGTCCGGCTATCGTTGATTATTTGATATAAATAAATGCTGTAGCCTATTCCGATAAGCAAGAGGACTGTGATTATAATCAATGTCCATAATACCCATCTATTTTTTGATTCCCTCATGTCATTCCATCCGTTTCTTCTAAGATTATCTTTCATCATTTACTATACCTAGATGTGCGGTTTCTGTAAACAAATACCGTTAAAAAATAACTTTGCATCAGCGGGGAGGAAATATTCCCGCTGATGAGCAGCTGTTCTTATTTATTGATGAAACCATTCTTCGGCATTACTTATCAAATGCCGTGTTGCTTCATAATGAACAGGTACGGAGGGGATGGATTCCAAAAAGTATTTCCCGTATTTAGCTGTTTTAATCCGTCCATCGCAAATAAATACAATTCCTCTGTCTTCTGAGGAACGGATTAACCGCCCAAAACCTTGTTTAAATTTAATAACTGCCTGTGGCAAGGACAGGTTCATAAACGGATTTTTTCCTTCTTCTTTCATCTGATGCGACTTCGCTTCAAAAACAGGATGGTTTGGCGGCTGAAAAGGCAGCCTTGCCATTACAAGCGCCGATAAATCCTCTCCTGGTATATCTACGCCCTCCCAGAAAGAGCTTGTTCCAAGCAGGATTGCCTGATTATAGGATTGAAAATTTTTCTTTAACCTGCTTCGGCTTCCGCTTGTCACTCCCTGGGCAATAATGACGTATTGCTGCTCTGTCATCATTTCCTTTAACAAATCATTTGCCTTTTTCAGCATGTCATAGGAGGTAAACAAGACAAGCATTCTGCCTGAAGTAATCTCTGCCAGCGACAAGATTGCTTCACATACAGCATAAACAAAATCATCAATGTTTCCATATTTAATATCTGGAAAATCAGTTGGAATCAACAATTGCACCTGTTTATCATACTGAAACGGGGAAGCAATTTGCTCTGTTAATAAATCTTGCTCAGCTACACCTAATCTTTCTTTTATAAATGTAAAGGAGCTTCCCATTGTTAATGTCGCACTGGTGAAGATGATACTCTCTTTTTGGGAGAAAAATTCTTCAGCCAGTATCGGCGCGATATCCGCCGGCTCACTGTAAAGGAATACACTATGATGCTTTCCTTTTAAATCTACTTCAGCCCATTTAATCAATGCTACCTCATTTTGTTCCTGGAACATCACTTTTAAATCTTCTATATATTTTACTAACGCATCCTGCATTTGACCGATATCTTCCAGAAATTGTTTTTCATCTCCATTGTCCACGGAATATGCATCCATTAATTGAGATAAAACTTCCAACAGCCTCTGAAAATGCATACGCAATCGTGCCGCCATATCCTGAGCAAGCTGCCAGGAATCCTGCTGATAGGTTTCCGGCTTGATACGATATTGGACTCTTCCCAAATCACTGGTTGCTTTATCGTTCTTCTGCTGTGACCTGACAAAGCGCTCAATCAGATGAAAAAGTTCGTCAATATCATACTTCGCTTCTCTGATAGCTGTATTCCATTTATGAGCTAATGCTTCTCTTTGTCCTATATCAGAAGCTTTCAGAACGGAACTGAATTGTTTATCCTCATCAGCTGTCCCTAAATAATTACATGTAAATTGCATTTGTATGTAATCCAATTTTAGCCCGTAATGATGGGATGCTGTTTCTTCAAAATGATGCGCCTCATCGATAATGGCCTTTTGATAGCTTGGTAAAAAAGCATAGTCATTAAACATATCCGTACAAAGCAAGGCGTGATTCGTAATGACAACATCAGCTTTTTGTGCCCTTCGTCTGGCCAGCTGATAATAGGAATGGTGAAACCAGGGCGATTTTGGGTTCATTGTTTTCTCTACATCAGCAGAAACCTTCTGAAAGAAAATATAGCCCCCTGCCGGCAGTTGAATCTCATCAATATCCCCTGTTTCTGTCTCCGTGATCCATACAAGTAATATCGCTTTTGTCAGGACAAAATCATAATTATCCTTTGGACCGTAATCAAGCTCATAAAGAAACTTTTCTAAATTTAAGTAATGATTTTTTCCTTTCATTAAAGCCACTTTAAAAGGGCTTGTGATAATTTTCCTTAATAAAGGAATTTCTTCTTCCAGCAGCTGGCTCTGCAATTGAGTTGTATACGTGCTGATGACGAGGCGTTCACGTTGGTTAACAGCCTGGTAAACAGCTGGCAATAAATAAGCTAAAGATTTTCCTGTGCCGGTGCCCGCTTCGATAAACGCATGTTTTTTTGCAGAAAAGGCATCATAAATCGTCTCTGACATTTGCCGCTGCCCTTTCCTTGGCTCATAGGAAGAAAAGGCTCTCGAAAGCGATCCCTGCTCTTCATAAACGGCATCTAAGTATTCTCCGAACGATATGTCTATCTGCGCATCAGATTTCATCTCTTTTTCAGACATACGAAAAGCAAGACCCTGATAATGCTTTATTTGTTTATCCGGATGCTCTCGGAATGCTATTTCTTCCAGGCGGTTATCCAGGATAGCCGCTAAGTCGGATTGCAGTTTTTCTTCGAGATTTTTTAGTTTAAATAACGTTTCATATGGGAGATGATCTAATTTCTCTTTTAACTTCATAAATAGCTTTGCCGTTACATACGCATCTGATAAAGCACGGTGCGGATCGTCATGATGCAGCTCGAAATGCGCAGCCAGATGACTCAATTTATAACTGGATATACTCGGGAATAATATTCTCGACAGCTCCACTGTGTCCAGAACCTGATTTTTTAATTCGGGATAACCGTTCGACGTTAATTCCATATTGAGAAAGCCGACATCAAAGGCGGCATTATGTGCAACAATATAACTGTCCTTTAAAATCCGGGTGATTTCTTCCGCTTCATCGCTAAATAACGGGGCGTCCTTTACTTCTCCATCATGAATCCCTGTCAGATGAGAAATAAATGGAGGGATAGGCTGATTCGGATTTAATAAGGTCGTCTTTGTTTCTTTAATTTCATCATTTTCAATCGCAACCATGCCTATCTCAATTATTTTTCCCGACTTTGACGGAGAATTTCCGGTCGTTTCCAGGTCAATCACAACATATCGCAACAGATCACCTCCAATCTAATTTTTATTTTTTCTAGCGGTCAAACCATGTGATTTCAGCAGAATAGAGCGTTACAGGACTGCCTTCCGCTGATTCCACAATCAGGGCTCCTTCGTCAGTAATCCCTAAAAATCGGCCGGTCCACTCTTCATGAAATGTTTTGATTTTAATATTTTTATCTATTTTAAAGGCATGTTCTTCCCATTCCGATTTAATAGCTTTAAAACCATAGTTTAAATACATCTCATATGTATTTTCAAAATGCTTTAATATTGTCTGAACGATTTTAATCTTATCCCAGCTGTTCCCGGACTCTCTTTTTAAGGAGGTTGCAATATCCCGAATGGAAGCATCCCAGCTCGCTTCATCCTGATTCACATTTAAGCCGATACCAATTAAAACATAATTGATTCGGTCTTGCTCTCCCTGCATTTCTGTTAAAATACCGCAGAGTTTTTTATCTCCGATCAATAAATCATTCGGCCATTTGATACCGATGGGTAATCCGGTCAGCTGATGGAGTGCTTTTCTTAAAGCAACTGCTGTTAACAGCGTCAGTTCGGAAGCTTTATTTGGTGGAATAGGCGGTCTGAGCAGGAGGGTCGCCCATAAACCTTCTTTATCCGAAAACCAATTCTTTTTCATTCTTCCTCTGCCTGCTGTCTGTTCCTCTGCAATGATGATCGTGCCATCCGGAGCATTGTCCCGTGCTGCTTCGTGTCCAATGATTTGAGTCGACGGTGTTGCCTCTTTATGAATAATATGATGCCCCATCCATTTTGTTTCCAAACCCCAGCGGATCGTATTACTGCTGACTTTATCCGGAAACGAAACAATCCGGTAGCCCTGACTTCTTTTCGCATCAATATGATAGCCATCACTTTCCAAATCCTTCATATGCTTCCAGATTGCATTCCGGGAAATGCCTAATTGTTCAGAGAGCGCTTGGCCAGAGATGTAGCTCATTTTATTTTCGGATAATAGTTTGATTAATCTTGAACGGGTAGATTCCATTGTATCCAGTCCTTTATTTTCGATTTTTCATTTGCCAGCTTGGAGGTAACAATTTGATATTCTATTGCATCTAATTGCTGCTTTATCCATTTACCTTTTGGACGTTCAGGAAACCATTTCATTAAATCATATCCATTCACGCAAAGCTCTTTTTTAGATAAAATAGGAAGCTTCTTCCGGATAGAATAAAATACTTCTATATCGATGATTTTCTTATCTGTCTGTTTTACTAAGTATATGAAAAAGTCCCACTGTTTCCTTGGCAGCTGATAGACAAACCAGGCATCTATTCCATTCTCTTTATAGCGATGATATGCATCTACAAGCGTGTTTGCTTGCTGCTTTAATTGATTGGAACATTTATAGGCCTTGGTACAGTCTGCTGCTGTGATAGACTCACTATTTAGCTCGACAAAGGCAAAAACAGGAGCAAGCGAAGCAACAGGTTCTATTTCCTTTAACAGCAGCGGAGTGTCTTTAAAAATAGGCAGGTGGTGATAGAGCTCTAATTCAAAAATATACTCCACTGCTTTGCTAAAATAAGCACCAGCACATAATTTTTCTAATTCAACGGTTAACCGTTCCACTGCTAATTTATCTATTAATGCTCTGCAGCTTTTCATAGCTTCTTTTGTATTAACTTCAATGGAAAACCCTAGTTGGCTGGAAAAACGCAGCGCACGGATAATGCGCAAAGCATCCTCTTTGAACCGGTCTGCTGCATCACCTACCGTCTGGATTCGTCTGCCGGCAATGTCCTCTCTTCCTCCAAAAGGGTCTAATACCTTGCCATTGGCATCCATGGCAATGGCATTCATGGTAAAATCTCTGCGTTTTAAGTCTTCTTTTATATCGCGGACAAAATGAACTTCATCCGGCCGGCGGTGATCTGTATAGGTCCCTTCTGTCCGGTAAGTAGTTACTTCAAAAGATTCCTGTTCATACCGGACAATCACAGTACCATGCTCGATTCCCACCGGGATGACCTTCGGGAAAATTGCTTGTATTTCCGAAGGGAAAGCTGATGATGCAATATCTACATCATGAATAGGACGGCCGATAATATAATCGCGTACACAGCCGCCGACGAAGTATGCTTCGTAATGATGCTCTTCTATGATGGAAATTATGTTTGCTGCCTTATGGAAAATAGATGGTAGCATGCTTCTAGCCTCTTTTCCCTTCTTCTAAAACCTTGTCGTATAAAGCTTCATATTGGTTAACAATCTTTGCGGATGCAAAATGATTCCGCACATGCTCGATAGCTGCTTCTGAAAATTGGTGTTGCTTCTCCGGATCTGATAAAAGCTCAATAGCGTATGATGCAGCCTGTTCGATATCTCCAAGCTCTACAATATACCCTGTTTTATCATGGGTCAATACTTCAGGAATACCGCCGACATTGGTTCCAATCCCAGCCACGCCGCAAGCCATCGCTTCTAATAATACTAGCCCGAAGCTCTCTTTTTCAGACATAAGCAGCATTACATCTGCCATTGCCAGTATATCACTGACATTATTTTGTTTCCCCAGAAAATGTACTTCTGTTTTCAGCCCTAATTCATTAACATGCTGAACCATATCTGAATATTCCGGGCCGTCACCAATTAATAATAATTTGGAAGGAATGCTTTCATTAACTATTTTAAAGGTATCTATGATATCTTGGACCCGTTTTACCTTCCGAAAGTTCGAGATATGAATCATAATTTTGTCAGAAGTATTTATCTGAAATTGGCTGCGCAGCTCCGCCCCTTTTTGGGGGTAGTATTCATTTTCATTAATAAAGTTATAAATTACATCCATTTCTTTCTGGATATCCAGCATGTCTACAGTTTGTTTACGCAAGCTTTCTGAAACAACGGTAACTGCATCGGATTGTTCGATACCATGACGGATAATAGGCTTTAACGTGTTATCTATGCCCAGTATAGTAATATCTGTTCCATGTAAGGTAGTGACAATTTTTACAGGGTGCTTCGCCATATCTCTTGCTAAAATACCGCAAATAGCATGCGGCATCGCATAATGAACATGAAGAATATCCAATTTTTCGCGGTCGATCACCTCTGCCATCTTGGCAGCTAAAGCTAAATCATAAGGCGGATATTGAAATACAGGGTAATGACTCATCTCTACCTGATGATAATACACATTCACATACACTTTTTCTAAACGAAAGGGCATACTGGAGGTGATAAAATGTATTTCATGACCCTTTTCCGCTAATTTCTTACCTAATTCTGTAGCGATTACTCCTGAACCGCCAATGGTTGGATAGCATGTAATTCCTATTTTCTTCACAATTCCCCTTCTTTCTTAATCTTCCTTCACGATTTCTCTCCACTGAAAATCGCCCCGATTCAGCCCGTGCATGAAAATTTCCCCGCCGGCAATATTGGTCGCTAAAGGAATTTGATACACATCACATAACCGCATTAACGCGCTGATATCAGGCTCATGCGGCTGGGCAGTCAACGGATCCCGAAAGAAAATAACCATGTCCATTTTATTCTCTGCAATCATACTGCCTATCTGCTGATCGCCGCCAAGCGGACCAGATTTAAAACGATGGACCGAAAGACCTGTTGACTCCATAATCCGGGTCCCTGTTGTTCCTGTAGCAAATAAGTGATGATTCTTTAGTACATGTGTATAAGCAGTTGTAAACTCGACCATATCTTCTTTTTTCTTATCGTGCGCAATTAATGCAACATTCATGACGGCTCCCCCTTTATTTATATCTGTTATTTCTTATAAAATATTTTCTAAACCATAAATAAGCTCGTCCAAATCCATGACCTGGTGGACACATTCTTTGATGCCGTCCATAAAGGAGGCTCTGTTCATCGAATCATGCTGGATGGTTAACGTTTGTCCGGCACCGCCAAACACCACTTCCTGATGAGCTACCAGACCAGGGAGACGCATACTGTGAATACGCATGCCATCAAAATCTCCCCCGCGGACACCTTTAATGGTTTCTTCTTCATCGGCATGACCTTGCTTTTTCGATTTTCTGGATTCCTGAATAAGCTCCGCGGTTTTCTTCGCCGTACCGGATGGCGCGTCCAATTTTTGATCATGATGCTTTTCAATGATTTCCACATCCGGAAAATAGGCAGCTGCCATTTTTGCAAATTTCATCATTAACACAGCTCCGATAGCAAAATTAGGCGCAATAATACACCCGGTTTGTTTTTCTTTTGTCAGCTGTTTTAACTCTTCTAACTGCTCATTTGTATATCCTGTAGTTCCTACCACTGGACGAATGCCATGATTCAAAGCTGCTTTTGTATGTTTATAACCGACTTCAGGTATCGTTAAATCAACAAATACATCAGCCTGCTGCTCGGAAAAGCATTTTTCGATGTCTGTGTAGATTGGGGCATTAAAATCACCTGAAAAGCCTTCTAAATCACTTAATTTCTTTCCGTCATTTTTATGGTCTAAACAAGCGGTCAATTCAAAATCAGCTGTGTCATAAATCATATGGACTGCTTCTTTTCCCATTCTTCCTCTCGGACCTGCTACGATTATTTTAATTGCCATGATTATTTTCCTCCTCTTTTCTTGTCCAGCGATTTTTATCTCTTGTTTCAAATTTTTGCATCGATTTCTCGAAGGAATCCGACAAATCAAAATCCAGCGAGTTAGCTAAACAGGCCAATACAAAAAGCATATCGCCGACTTCTTCCTCCACTGTATTTTCTTTCTCTTCTGCTTTCTTTGGCTTCTCACCATGGTAATGATTAATTTCTCTTGCTAATTCTCCTGTCTCCTCAGATAATCTTGCCATCAAAGCAAGCGGAGAGAAATATCCTTCCTTAAATTGAGATATGTATTGATCCACACGTTTTTGGACATCTTTTAATGTATGGCTGGTATTCTCCATTTCTGACACCTCTTTAAAATAAATATACTTTTTTTCTCTTCTTTCATGTTAGCTAAAAGCAAGGATTTTGACAACTAATTGGTACAGTATGCGGATTGTTACTTGATTTTATATTGGCTATAATAGATATTGGCTATAAACAAGCTGTAAATACTAGGAATTGCATACATAGGCACATCGTCAGCTTTACGGTTGAAACGTGAACATAAGGAGGCATAATAAGTTGAAGGTTCGAGTAAAAAATATTGTATTTATTTTAATAGGAGCAGCCATCTTTTCCTTTGGACTTGTCCATTTTAATATGCAGCACAATCTAGGAGAAGGCGGTTTTACAGGTATCACCCTGCTGCTTTTCTTCTTATGGGATATCGACCCGGCAATCTCGAATATTGTCCTTAATATTCCGGTATTTTTTATTGGATGGAAAATACTAGGCAGGAATGCGTTTGTCTATACCATGGTTGGAACTTTATCCGTGTCTCTTTTTCTCTGGATTTTTCAAATCTATCAGATTCAAATTGGATTAGAGGATGATATGACACTTGTCGCTTTATTTGCAGGTGTGTTTATCGGTATTGGATTAGGAATTATTTTCCGCTTTGGCGGGACAACCGGCGGAGTGGATATTATCGCCCGCATCATTAACAAATTCACTTCTTGGAGTATCGGAAAAGCGATGTTTGTCTTTGACTTTCTTGTGATTATCACTTCTATTCTGACATTCCTTGAGCTGTCTGAAGGAATGTACACTCTGCTGGCTGTATTTGTTGGCGCGCGGGTGATTGATTTTATTCAGGAAGGCGCATACGCTGCAAAAGGAGCATTTATCATCTCAAATCAAAGTGAAGAAATCGCAGAACAGATTATGGAAAAAATGGAACGGGGCGTGACAATTTTAAATGGTCAGGGGAGCTTTTCCAAAGAGAAAAGGAATGTGCTCTACTGTGTAGTCGCACGAAATGAAATTGTCCGGATGAAAAACATCATTAATCAGACAGACCCTTCTGCCTTTGTTTCGATGACAACCGTGCATGAGGTGATGGGAGAAGGTTTCACATTGGATGAGAATAAAAAGCCGTTAAATGATTAGGCAAGATAAAAAGGAGCTTAGGAAATTATCCTTAGCTCCTTTCTCTTACATAGCTGAATGATTGGCTAATAAGAAATACACTACGCTTTCCGTGGGCCCCGAGCTCATCTCCTTCAAAGAAGACCTGCTGATTGGCAAGCCTATAGGCATAGACAGAAGTAAAGTCACACTTATGCCCTGTGGGTAGAAAAAAGGAGTTCGCTTTTTTCTGCGGGGTCTTCACACTGGGATTGCGATTACTTGCCCCATCAAAACCATCGCTAGAATTTGTGTTATTTCTTTGTAAAAAAGCAAATAAAAATGTAATTCCACATAGATGGGAGCGGATGTTGTCGACTCCTGCGGGAAAAGCAGCAGGTGAAGCCCCCGCAGAAAGTGGGCTTCTTTCGAGAAGGCTGAACGTTGCCAGCGAAAAGCGGCTTCCCGGAGCGGACATCTGCCCGGCAAGAATACCAATATTTTAAAGAACTAGTGATTTTTTTGGTTTTATTTATATTTATTCCTTAGCTAAAAAAAGATGACCCCTTTCGGATCATCTTTTTTTACATATCAGTCTCTATTTGCCGCAAAGATAAGAATAAAGCGGATAAGCTCAGCAACGGCAACCAATGCTGCAGCAACATAGGTCATTGCGGCGGCATTTAATACTTTTTTTGTTTCCCGTTCTTCATTGTTACGGATAATACCCGCTGAAACCATCTGGGTCATCGCCCGATTTGAAGCATCAAACTCAACTGGCAGTGTCACTAATTGGAAAAGCACTGCAGCTGCGAAGAAGATAATTCCAAGAAGCAGCATATTACTTGCTTGCATAAGCATACCCGCAATGATTAAGAACATAGAAATATTAGAGCCGAAGTTTGCTACTGGAACTAAAGCACTTCGAAAGCGTAAAAATGCATACTCTTCTTGATCCTGGATCGCGTGGCCTACTTCATGTGCTGCGATAGCAGAAGAAGCCATCGATCTGCCGTTGTAATTATTTTCAGAAAGGTTTACTTGCTTTTTACGTGGATCATAATGATCTGTTAATTCCCCTTTAACCATTCCAATCTGTACATCATGCAAACCATTATCATCTAAAATTTTCCTGGCAACGTCTGCGCCCGTCATTCCGGAAGATGTTGGTTTTTTAGAGTACTTTGTATACGTGCTTTTTACTTTTCCTGATGCAAGCATCGGTACAATCATTAATAAGACAAAATAAATCAAATAAGCGACCATTTCTTAATACCCCCATTACTGTATCATAAGGTCAATTTTAGTCAGTATCTCTATTTTAGTCAACTGATTTGTCGTTTTTGCGGACCGGCTTATTCCCTGCATTTTCCCCTTTGTATTTTTTCCAACTTACATAAGATAATGTAACAATAATGCAACCGCCTACAATTATGACACCTAAAATAAACGGAGACGGCGCTAAGCTGTTATAGTAAATGTTTCCTGATGGAATAGAGGCAGCATGAACATCGTTTGCATGGTAAAACATCCCTATGAATCCGATTGTCATCACACGAAGCAGTTTCTCTGCCATAGAGATCACCTCTGATCTTTTGATGTATATTCTAAGTTTATGATGAGAGGCGACTTGGTATGACGGTCAGGTTTTTCTGATTAGTAAGAATAGATGAAATAGTAACATAAATACTTTGGAAATAGCTATATCTTGCCCGAAATTCTGAGGGCTCTAACTTCAGGAAGCTTCTTATATATGCCGTTGTTTCTTGTGAACCGTCAGGTAATAAGCAAGCAGAACAGACACCACGCTTAACCAAAATGTAAAATAACCAATTTCATTCATATACTCTGTTAAATCGGAATAAATAGGCATTTGGCCAAAGACATAATCAATAATATCATTATGTAACACAACAATCCCGGCAAGTGTTAAATGCCGCAGCTTTATTTTGTAATACGGTGCATAAAGCAATCCTTGAATAGCCATTCCTAAATGGGATGCAATCAGCATGTAGCCTGCTTCGCCAATATTTCCACCAGTTGCCACGGTTAATAAATTCATAACGACGGCCCAGACGCCGTATTTAAATAAAGAAACAATTGCTAATGCCTCGATGTAGGGTATGTTTTTCCCAAAAATAAAAAACAACAGGAAAATCGTAAAGAACAGACTGGCTGTCGGACTGTCCGGGACAAACGGAATAAATATCGGCGGAGTTATTTCTAATTGTGATCCATACCAGTAATAACCATAGATGGTCCCCAGGAAATTTATCATGAAAAGCAGGATCAAAAATTTTTTATCTAATAATATGTATGACAGCATTTTCAATTCAATTTCTCCCTTCTGTCATTATCATCAATAGAGAAAGCACCTTTGCCTTATTGTGGACAAAGGTGCTTCTGACTATTCTTTATTCTGCTGCTGCTTCATTGGTTTCAATGATAAAATCTGCTAATTGTTCCAGTTCTTCATCCGTTCCTTGGAACTGATCGGCAGGCATGGAACCAATACCATTGACAGCAATATCCATAATTTCTTCTTTGGTGTGCTCATTTCCTCCGACTAACGCAGGACCTGCTCCACCTTCCAATTCTCCGCCATGACAGCTTAGACAGCTTGTTTCATACGCTGCAAATCCAGGGTGACTCTCATCAACAATAGATTCGCCTGGAGGAATTGGTTTGTTTTGCTCGGCACGCTCTTCCCAGTCAACTGGTGCTGCAGAAGTATACGTTAACCAAATAACGGACGCTAGTCCTAAAAGCATCATCCCAACAGCAATTGGACGGTGACGCGGACGGCGCCCAGGACCGTTGTCCAAGAATGGAGCAAGGAATAGCGCTCCAAACCCAATTCCCGGAATAACAAGAATTCCAAGAATAATCCAATTACCACTTGCAAATTGATACTTTAATAATTCATACAAGAATAAGAAATACCAGTCTGGCAGCGGGATATATGCTGCATCTGTCGGATCAGCCATTCCTTCAAGCGGAGATGGGTGTGCCAACACCAAGCATAAAAACCCTACAAGGAAAACTGCTCCGGCCAACCATTCTTTTAATAAAAAGTTGGGCCAAAAAGCTTCTGTTCTACCAGGATACTCGGAATAATCTTTTGGTACTTTTGATGTTCTTTCCGCTGTGATCCGAGAATCACCAACGAATTTCATACCTTTACCCTTATGCATTGGTTGCCCTCCTTTTTATAGTGGTCCGGAAATACCTTGTCTACGGATTAAGATAAAGTGAATTGCTAATAATGCAAACAATGCTCCCGGTAAAAAGAAGACATGGATTGCAAAGAAACGTGTCAGGGTTTGTGCACCAACAATAGTAGCATCCCCAGCTAGAAGCGTTTTAAGAGCTTCTCCAATAAATGGTACTTGTTCCGCGATTTCTAGCCCCACTTGAGTCGCAAAGTACGCTTTGTTGTCCCAAGGAAGCAGGTAGCCTGTAAAGCCTAGTCCCAGAATAACAAAGAAGATAAGAACTCCTACCATCCAGTTAAGCTCACGAGGTTTTTTATATGCCCCTTGGAAAAATACCCGTAAAGTATGTAATAATAGCATTACGACAACGACACTAGCGCCCCAGTGATGCATACCGCGGACAATTTGAGCATGTGCTACTTCTGTCTGCAGGTAGTAAACAGATTGCCATGCGTTTTCAATATCCGGCACATAATACATTGTTAAAAACATACCGGAAAGAATTTGGATTACTACTACAAAGAATGTTAATCCGCCAAAACAGTATACAAATGCGGAAAAGTGATGCGCTGGATTAACGTGCTCTGGAACCTCGTGATCGGCAATATCTCGCCATATTGGCGTAATATCAATGCGATCATCGATCCAATCATAAATCTTCTGTAACATTGTTTATTACGCCTCCTCATGTGGTCTAATATTACCTAGGAACAGCATGCCATCCCTTTCTTCCTGTTCATAAACATCAAGCGGTTGCAATGGCGGTGTTCCAGGAACATTCACCCCATTCTTGTAATAACGGCCATTGTGGCAAGGACAGAAGTACTCCTCTGGATAGTCGTCATTTCCTTCCCAAGAAACAAAACAACCTAAATGTTTACAAACTGGGGAAAAGGCAACAATTTCGTCATCATCATTTCGATATACCCAGGCTGTTTGATTTACTTCTGATTCATACCAGCCATCTACCTGATCGACAGTCCAATCGACACGCTGTGGATCAGAAGTGATTTCAGAAACTTCTAGTCCAACATTTGCAAAATCTCCGCCTTCACCGGACTTCAATACAGGATCGATTGCCATCCGAACAGGTGATATCAGCAAACCGGCAGCCATAAAGCCCCCTACGCCTGTAAGCGTATAATTTAAAAATTGTCTGCGGGATATATCGCGTTTTTCATCACTCATGGTTTTCCCCCCTCTGTGTTCAAATAGTCACGGACATTTTTAAGATAAAATCAGATTACTAGGACACTAATAATGATAGCGTAAACTATTGGTTCGGTCAATATATATCCTAGGTTAACTGTAAATGTTTTGATAATTTTGTTTTACTCTACCAAAAGGACTTGACTAATTCTGCTGTTTGCATAGTCTGGTCTCTTATCATGTCTTTTATTGCAGCTGGTTCGGCATCTTTTAAAGGAATAGTTGGAAGCCAAATAAATTCTCCTTCTAAATCATTGGCTATTTTTCGCCAAGACGGATCAAAGCTGATATAGAGCACCTGTTTAAAAGGCTGTTCGTTAAAATGAGCTGTCCACTGATTTAATCGCTCTGCCTCTTCGGACCTCTCTGCCGAGTTGATGTATGTATAAGTCGGAGTAAGCATAATTCTGCCCATTAATTCTTTCTCCAGCTCTCTGGCAAAAAGCGTTAAAATCTCATACTGATCTGCATTTTTAGCAGTAGCATCTAAAGCACCAATTTGAAAAGGTGCTAACGGTACAATCACTGTATCAATATACTCCTTCGCTTGTTCATATTTCTGCAAATCAACCCTTGTCCATTTCATAAACAATCCTCCCTTCCAAAATACTTGCCTATATTGTAACAATTTTTCACACATATAGGAAAGGATAAATTGTCAGCAAATACAACTGATAGACAGACAGGCCCAGGCCATGACAAACACGGTCTCTTTTTCGCGATTCCAAGCTTATTTGCCAATCTTTCTTATTCTATCCATGATGAATAATATTTAATCTATTTGTTACAAATTCAATTTTCACACCTAAGAATAAGCATATATATCTTGCTATTCCCGGATGAATATGTTCTCCATTACATGCTTACTTTTTGATTAAATATCCGGCCTTTTTGGAATTGGTGATGGTCCATAGCTCCTGCAACCAACCACTCCGCTTTCCGACATACAAATGTTTTCGATGGGACGAGTAATCGCAGCCCCAGGACGTCGGAAAGCAAAACGGAACGCCGTAACTCCTGTTTCTATGGAAATGAAGTTACTTTTTAATGTATGAAACTTGAGTTACGAAAAAAAACAACCCATAAAAATATAGGTTGCTTTTAAACATTATCATTTGATTTATACGTTTTTAAGCTTGCTCTTTATGATTTATTCAGCAGTTTCTCTAACTCTTTTGTCAGCTCTAAAAATTTCGTATGATTTCCCGAATCTAAAGCCTCATCAATCGCTTCCCGCAAACGTTCCTGTTTTTGATTAATCAGGAGCTGATCCAATAATTCAGATGTGGTCTGTTTGTCATCTTTTGTTAAATAGTAATCATCCGGCAAGAATGGGTTTTCTTCTAATACAGCAGCATAATAAGCGCTTTGGTTTGCCTGATGAAAATTTAATTGGATAAATAACGCTTCCTGTTTGTTTAACCGGATGTCATGAAAAGTTTTCTCTGCGTCCGTTGTTACCAGATGATTTTTGTAAAATCGAAATGGTATTTTCTCTGAACAGCGACTGGAAATCATTACGCCTCTAGGACAATACTTTACATCTCTAACAAAATGCACATGTTCTAAAATATCCATATGGTTTACTAAGTAATTAAGTATCCATACACTTTCCCGTTTTTTTAAGCGGTAATGGTTTAAAAACCACTGGATGAAGTCCTTCTTATCTTTTGCAGTTACAGATGATAGCATTCCGCTCTCCCCTCTCTCCTCTCTAAAAGCTAGACATGTCACCTACAATAAATCTTGTTCCAAGCGTTCCACATGCTCACGCACATCTTCATCAATAGGCTGCTGGCCGAGATATGCTTTCAGGACTGGAATGGCTTCTTGCAGTCTTCCTTCCTCGGTCAGGAAATAGCCATACTCTTTTAAAAAGTCGCTGTCATGCTGTAAACTAGTATATGCTTCCTGGTAGCTATTTAATGCATCACCAAACGATTCTATTTCAACATAAGCTTTGGCCAATTCCCAATCATAGAGTGCATCCTCTGCACCAGAGTTTTTAATACTTTGGATTAATTCAACAATCTCATCAAATGCTTCTCTTGCTTTAAGCAGTTCAATCAAAAATAAGACAGCTTCCTTATAATCCGGCTCTAAAGCGATAGCCTGCCTGACATACTCTTCACTTTCCGCATTTCTCCCTAATTGGTGAGCAATATCTCCAGCCAGGAAATAGAGTTCTTTTTGATAGGAGTCTCTTTCCAAACCTTGTTCCGCAACTTTATAAGCTTCTTCCAGCGTCCCTTGTTCCTTATATACATTGGCAAGCTGGGTATACGCCGCATAATAGTCTTGATCGATTTCCAACACATGCTCCCAAGCTTTTATAGCGATGTCATTACGATCAGCCTGATGGGCGGTGATTCCATATTTAAATAAATTATCCGGTTCCGGGTCTTCCTCTTCTTTGTAAAATTCAAGTGCTTTCTCATATTCACCAGCAGCAGCATATGCTTCTCCAAGCCGGTCTTCTATAGCAACATTCCCTATTTCTTTTGCTTTCGCATAGACGCGCTCATAGTAGTTGATAGCCTTTAGGTATTCGCCGATAGAAAAGAATAATTCTCCGAGCGCAAAGTCAATAACGCTCTCTTGAGGGTCGATATGTTTTGCTTCCAACAGCTTTTGCTCCGAAACTTCAAATAATCCCTGAGCCTGATATAAATCCGCAAGCTGGATCAACGCCTGAACATATCCTTCATCTTCTTCCGGAATTTCATTTAATATCGTAATCGCCAGCTCATCTTCTTCGGATTCAATAAAAATATCAGATAAGGTAAGCTTCAGCGACGTTTCTTCAGGATATTTTTCAATCAATTGTTCGAGGATGGTTCTAGATTCAATTAGAAATCCCCACTGCAGGTATAGTTCAGCTATTTGAAACAGAGAATCATCATCTGCGTTTTTTTGGTAATCACTTAATAATGCTAACGCCTTTTCTGTTTCATTTTTTTCAGCCAGTTCGATTGCTTGTTGAATGGTGTTCATTTAAAAGAACCCCTCTCTTTTTGTGTTTCTTTTGCTTCCAATTTATCATACAAAAAAGATAGCTACAGTTCAAATAACTAGAACTGTAGCCAGAATTTAAATATACGAAAATGTTATTGCAAAATTGCTTCCAGGTCATCAAAAAATGTCGGATACGATATATTGATACTGTCTTTTTCATCCATTTTTACCGGGCTTTCTGATACGAGCGCTGCGATAACACCCATCATGGCAATCCGGTGATCCATATAGGAGGAAATGGTGCCGCCTGTTAGACGGGTTGGTCCTTCAATAATCATTCCGTCCTCGGTCGGTGTGATATTTGCTCCCAGTGTTGTTAAATTTTGACACACTGCTTCAATGCGGTCTGTTTCTTTTACCTTCAGTTCTTCGGCGTCCTTGATTACCGTTTTTCCTTCTGCCTGTGTTGCCAGCAAGGCAAGTATTGGAATTTCATCAATCAGGCGGGGGATGACTTCCCCTTCTACTGTCGTCCCTTTTAAGGCAGTATATTTAATGGTTAAATCACCAATTTTTTCACCGCCTGTAGTGCGCTCATTAGAAACAGTAATAGCTGCCCCCATTTGCTTGACTACATCTAAAATGCCCGTCCGGGACGCATTTAAACCGACGTTCTTTAACGTAACTGTACTTCCGGGCACAATTGCTCCGGCAGCTAAAAAGAAAGCAGCTGAGGAAATGTCGCCGGGGACTTCCACGTCACAAGCTGTCAGCTTCCCTTTGTTTGTAACGACAATTCCTTCTTCCTTCTGCTTTAAATCAGCACCAAAGGCTTGAAGCATAACTTCTGTATGGTTTCTTGTTTCAGTGTCTTCTTGTACGACAGTTTCTCCTTCTGCAACCAAGCCTGCCAATAAAACAGCTGATTTTACTTGAGCGCTTTTCACCGGAAGGCGGTAGGTAATTCCTTTTAAGGCGCCTCCATGAACGGTAATCGGGAGATATTTTCCATCTTCCTGCCCATGAATTGCAGCACCCATTTCTCTTAATGGCGTAACCACACGATCCATCGGACGCTTTGTAAGAGAAGCATCCCCAAAAATCTTCGTTTCAAATGGCAGTCCAGATAATAGACCCAGCATTAATCTGGTCGTGGTTCCTGAATTACCAAAATCGAATGCTCCAGCAGGCTTTTTTAATCCTTCTAACCCATTCCCATGAACGAGTACGGAGCTTCCTTCTTTTTCAATCTGTACTCCCATCTCCCGAAAAGCATCAATCGTTCTGTGACAATCCTCCCCGTCAAGGAAATTTGATATTTTTGTAATTCCATGTGAAATACTCCCGAAAATAATAGAACGATGTGATATCGACTTATCTCCAGGAACGATAACTTCACCTTCTAATCTTGGTGAGGTGTATTCAAATTGAACATGCGACAATACGTTCTCCTCCTTGCCGTTAAGATTGGATCATCGTTTCAAATCCACGTTGTTTTAATATCTTCTGACCGGCTTCTTGCGCTTCTTTTGTGTAAAAGCTCAAGCGCAGTGCACCAGTAATTCCTTCCCGTACTTCAAGGATTTCAATGTTTTTAATACTTAATGATGCATTTGCCAGAATAAGCGCCACTTCAGCTATGGCACCCGGCTGGTCTGCAATATCAACGATAACATCGTAGAACGCCGGAATTGCACCGCGTCCGCCTTCATTTAATCCATCACGGTAATTTTTGGCGCTGTCTAAATACGTAATAACCTCTTCTTTTTCATTATCTTCAATCAGCTTTTTCAGCTGCTCCATTTCAACAATCCAATCATCCAGCATGGCAGACATTTTCGATTGATTGTGATAAAAAATATCCTGCCACATCACCGGGTTACTGGAGGCAATCCGGGTAATATCCCGAAATCCGCCTGCTGCAAGCTTCGGAAGGTAGGAGTGTTTTTTCTCCCATTTTCTCGCCTGATGGACAAGTGATGATGCTATAAGATGCGGAAAGTGAGAAATAACTCCTGTCATTTCGTCATGTTCATCAGATTGCAATACAACAAAGTTGCTTTTGGTTGCAGATAAAACGTCTCTTAATGTATCTACATTCTCCTCAGTTGCATTATCAAGAGGGGATAAAACATAAATGGCATTCTCAAATAAATGTTCCTTCGCCGCTTCAATCCCTTTCTTATGGGAGCCCGCCATTGGATGCCCGCCGATAAAACGGATGGCTTTATTGCTTAAACCATTTGCAGCAATAAGTACAGAACCTTTTACAGACGCTGTATCAGAGACAATCACATCTTTTTCGAAAGGAATGTCATCCAGTCTGGAAACAAGCTGAATCGTCTCTGAAATAGGTGCAGAAATAATAATAATATCCGCCTTTAATGCAGCTTCTTCAAAAGTGGTAAAAGCTTCATCAATGATACCATGATTCGAAGCAAAATGGAGTGTATTTTCGTTTACATCAAAACCGATTATGTAATGTTCGGACTCTTTTCTAATCGCTTTAGCAATGGACCCGCCTATGAGGCCGAGTCCAGCTATCAATACCTGCTGCTTTTTCATACATTCACCTTACCTAATTTAATTGTTCTTGATAATCTCTTAGTACGTTCTCCAATACCTTCATATCCTCTTCTTTTCCAATCGTAACACGAATGGTATTTGGAATACCTAATAATTCTCCAGGTCGGACAATAAAACCATGCTTGATTAAATAATCAAAAGCATCCATTCCGCTTTCCGGTGTTTTCACAAGTAAGAAATTCGCTTCTGATTCATAATAATCCCAGCCGATGGAAGTTAAAAAGGATTGAAATTGCTTTAATACTTTTTTATTTTTCTGATACGTATGCTGAATAAAATCCTGGTCTGAAAAGGCAATAACAGCAGCCTGCTGTGCTGCAGACGTTGTATTAAACGGACCACGGACCTTATCTAAGGTTTCCACAATCAATGGATCGGCGATTCCATAGCCAATACGCAGTCCTGCCAGTCCATAAGCTTTTGAAAATGTACGTAAAACAATCAGGTTTGGATATTTATCCAACAGTTTCAGAGCATTTAAATCCTTCTCAGGCTGCAAAAATTCAACATATGCCTCATCTAAAGCAATAAGTACATCTGAAGGGCATTTATTTAAAAAGTCCTCCAGCTCTTCTTTGGAAAGCGCAGTGCCTGTTGGATTGTTCGGTGTACAAATCCAGATAATTTTTGTATTATCCTGAACCGAGTCAAGCATCTTATCAAGCGGATGACTTCCATCCTCATTTACAGGATGCTCTATGATTTCTGCACCTTCGATTAAAGCATAATGCTTATATTGCGGGAATGTCGGTGTTGCCATAATAACCTGATCCCCTACAGTAAGATAAGAACGGCAAAGCATCTGAATAATTTCCTCCGAACCGCTTCCGAAAATAAGCGATTCCGGTCTTACATTTAATTTTTCGCTGATCAGATAGCGGAGTTCAGATGTATAGCCGTCCGGATAGATATTAAATACAGGCTCATTTATCTGGAAGACTTCCTTCACTTTATCTGAAAATCCATAAGGATTCTCATTAGAAGCCAATTTAACGATATAATCAAGACCGAATTCTTCTTGAATATCCTTTGTCTGCTTCCCTTGTTTATATGGACTAAGCTGTTTTAATACTTCTTTGCTTCTCATTACTTAACTATCCTTTCTTTCTAAAAGATCCGGACGCAGCTTTACAGCCTCTCTTTGAAATGTATGCTCAACCTCTTTTTGCTGTTTATCGGTATTGACAATCATCATAATTCGAATACATTTGGGCAGGCTGCCGGGGACATCGATTTCCTGCATACACATAACTGGGACATATTTCCATCCCTCAATGTCACGTAAGGCTTTCGCAGGGAATGCTGCGTTCACGTCCTTTGTCACTGAAATAAAAGCATGGGAAACGTCCTCTGCCTGAATATTATTTTTCTCTGCCATTTCCTGAACCAGTGCCCTGGTATGTTCAATAATTTCATTTGCTTCGTTATTTTCTACGGTTGTAGCACCGCGCACGCCTCTTGTCATAGCTTGTTCATCCTCTCTATATATGTTCTGATATAAGCCTCCACAGAGGAATCATCTAAGTTTGCGACAGTCGGCTCGCCCACTTGGTTCAGTAATACCATCTGAATATGTCCGGAAACGGACTTTTTATCTGCCTTCATGCTTTTGACGAGCTCGGCGATACGCTTTTCTTCTATGTCGATAACAGGATATTCATTTATTTTCATCCAATGGTGCAGTTCATGAAAAGGGAGCTCTTCCCCTGACATATCCTCGCTTACATGAAGCGCAAATAGCATTCCATTCGCAACGGCCTCTCCATGAGTTACCGTTCCATACCCCAATCTAGCTTCTAACGCATGTCCCAATGTATGACCGAGGTTTAAATATTTCCGGACACCAGATTCTCTTTCATCATCTTCTACGATAGCTGCTTTTACTTTTATACCAGCCTCTAAATGATTTTCCAGCTGCGCAGTGGTAACCTGCTGTAAAGACAGCGACAATAATTCTTCTGTCAGATGAATATCAGAAATAAATCCTTCTTTTAAAATTTCAGCATAGCCACTCCGAATTTCACGGTATGGTAAAGATGCCAGTGTTTCTGTGTCATATAAAACAGCTGCCGGAGGATAGAAACAGCCAATCAGATTTTTACCGGATTCATGATTGATAGCTACTTTGCCGCCCACACTGCTGTCATGTGCTAAAATAGTCGTCGGCATTTGAATATAATCGATTCCACGCATAAAGGTTGCAGCAACAAATCCGCCTAAATCACCTATAACACCGCCGCCCAAAGCAATGATGAGCGATTTACGATCTAAACCGCTCTCGATTGCCTTTGTCTGCAATTTGTAATATTGATCCATGTTTTTAGAAGCTTCCCCGGCTGGAACAATGTAAGAATAAACGTGTTGTCCCTCCAGGCTGCTTACAACATCCTGTAAATATTTATCAGCTATTTTATCGTCTGTTATCACCAAAATAGAGCTGTATTCCTTCTTTAACCACTTCTTTACATGAAACCGTAATCCAGCTTCCATCACAATAGGATAGCTACGCTGGCTGGACTGGATTGTTAATTGTTTCATTTAGAAGCACCTGATTTCTTCTCTGTACTGATCAATTACCTGTTTTAATTGCGGGAATCGGTCACTTGAAAATTGTTCTGTGACGGCTTTTGCAATTTCAAACGCGACAACATGCTCCATCACCACAGAAGCTGCCGGTACTGCACAAGCATCGGACCTTTCCACTGTTGCTTTAAATGGTTCTTTGGATTCAATATCCACACTTTGTAATGGGCGCTTCATCAATGTAGGTATAGGCTTCATTACCCCGCGAACAATGATTGGCATCCCTGTACTCATTCCGCCTTCCAAACCGCCAAGACGATTCGTTGTCCGATGATATCCATCTTCTTCATTCCATGCGATTTCATCATGTACTTCGCTGCCGTTTAAGCGGGCTGCTTCAAAACCGATTCCAAATTCCACACCTTTAAAAGCATTAATGCTGACAACACTCGCTGCAATTTTGCTATCCAGCTTTCGATCATAATGCACATAAGAACCGATTCCGGCAGGCAGGCCCTCTACATAAACCTCACAGATACCGCCGATAGAGTCGCCAACTTTTTTCGCTTCATCTATTGCATCCATCATTGGCTGTTCCACATTAGAATCTAATACCATTACAGGAGAATCCCCAGAAATTTCAGCGCGTTCTTTCGCTGTTAAATCATTTTTTTCTTCTGCCCGAATCCCTGCGATTTCTTTCACATATCCAGTAACATAGATACCCAATTGCTCTAAAAGTGATTTTGCCACTGCACCTGCAGCAACTCGAGCGCCCGTTTCTCTTGCAGAAGAGCGTTCTAATACATTACGCATATCACGATGCCCATATTTCAGACCGCCATTTAAATCTGCATGTCCCGGACGAGGTTTTGTTACGACTCTGCGCAGTTTGGCTCCGTCCTCCAGCGGATCTGCTCCCATAATATCTGTCCAATGCTTAAAATCATCATTATGTATCACCAGTGACACAGGAGATCCCAATGTATATCCGTGACGTACTCCGCTTGTAATATCTACCGTATCTTTTTCAATTTGCATTCTCTTGCCTCTGCCATGCCCGCCTTGTCTTCTGCGCAGGCTCTCATTAATATCTTCTGCCTTTAATTCCATCTGTGAAGGCAGGCCCTCGATAATTGTCGTTAATTGTTTTCCATGTGATTCTCCAGCTGTTAAGTAGCGCACTACACATTCTCCTTTATCTTTATAAAGCTATTAAAATAAGATACGTATAAACGTTGTTATTATCCATACATTTTGCAATATGAACATGTCATATTTTTTAGATAATATCGAATATACTTTACCCATTTAAATAGTTGAAAGTTTTCTAATTACTATACCATATAAAAGCCCGTTTCGGGTAGTATAAATTATTGTTTCCGATAAAAAAAGCTGTCTTCTAAATAAAAACCAAACTGTTCTGCATTAAATATCTGTTCTGTACTGCCGACGAATAAGCAGCCTCCTTTCGTTAATGCTTTATTAAAATGATGGAATATATTATTTTTTGCTTCATCGGTAAAATAAATCAATACATTTCGACAGACGATAAGATCTACATCTCTAGGGTAAGTATCTTCTAATAGATTATGGCGTTCAAAACGAATATGCTTTCTTAAAGACGGATCAACTTGAAAAATGGTCCCCTGTGATGTAAAATACTTTTTCTTCAGAGCAGCCGGGAGTTCTTTTAAAGAACGCTCTTGATAGTTTCCTTGTTTTGCTGCGCTTAAAACAGCCTGATCAAAATCTGTAGCACGAATCTGGTAACGTAAACCCGGAAAGTATTCTTCCAGCATCATTGCGAGACTATATGGCTCTTCCCCAGTAGAACAGGCAGCGCTCCAAATCGTAATTTTTCTTTTATTTTTTGTTAATTCTGGAATAATCTTTTTTTGCAGAACATCCCATCGATTTGGATTCCGGTAAAATTCCGATACGTTTATAGTTAATTTCTCTGTGAATTCTTCCAATAACTTGGTATCCTTTTGACAGGCTGAAAAATAATCTATGTAGCTTCTAAAACCATGTTTATCTCTTAAAGTCGTGATTCTTCGTTTCATCTGCGCTTCTTTATATAAGCTCAAATTCAGTTTAAGTGATTGATGCACCTTCTGCTTCATTAAATCATAATCATCTTTCATTCGTTAACCTCCTCTGCTTGTACGCAAAAACCCCCGTATATTTAACGGAGGTTTCGACAACGCTTTCAGTTTAATAAATCCACGCATCCTGTTGTTTGTTATAAGAATTCAATTCCTTCTCGTCAAAAAAGAGGTCAATCTCTCTTGAAGCGCTTTCTAAAGAGTCCGAACCATGAATGATATTCTTGCCAACATTAATGCCGTAGTCGCCCCGGATTGTTCCCGGGAGTGCTTCTGATGGATTCGTTTTCCCCATCATGGTACGAGCAGAAGCAACGACATTTTCGCCTTCCCATACCATGGCAAAAACTGGTCCGGAAGTAATGAAATCAACCAGTTCCCCAAAGAATGGGCGCTCCTTATGCTCGCCATAATGTGTTTCAGCTAAATCTGTAGATATTGTCATTAATTTAGCTCCGGCTAATTTAAACCCCTTTTGTTCAAATCGTGCAACAATATCTCCAATTAAGTTACGCTGCACACCATCTGGTTTTACCATTAAAAAAGTTCTTTCCATTAAAATCACCCTGCCCCTATGTAATTATAATAAATGAAAAATGTAGCCTCTAAAATAGTAACAAATTATCAGACAAATAACAATATCTTTATTTAATCAGGAACGCCTTTTTCCAATAAAAGTAGCAATATCTTGTAAACTTTTCTTTGCCCTGGACGATTTCAGGCCATCTAAAGATTTCAACGCTTTTTGCAGATAAAGGTCGCTGACTGCATAACTTCTTTGAATAGCATCTGTATTTTTTAAGCAGGCAATCAGCTTCTGCATTGTTTTTTCATCAATGTCCTGATTGCTGTTGATCAATGTCACCAATTGATTTCTTAATTCCTGATCCTCCATTGCATATAGAACAGGGAGCGTGATATTACCCTGTAATAAATCATTTCCTGCCGGTTTCCCAAGTTCTTTTGCAGTAGATGTAAAATCTAGGATATCGTCAATAATTTGATAAGACATGCCGACATTATAGCCGTAACGATACATTTTATTTGCATCCTGTTCACTTAACCCGCCGACGAGCGCACCCAGTTTGCAGCTGCACGCTATCAGTAATGCCGTTTTCCGTTTTATCCGGCGCAGATAGTCCCGAAAATTTTGATTCCATTGGTATTTAAATTGAATTTGTTCAATTTCCCCAATGGATACTTCAACAAGTGTTTTGGATAATAAAGTATGTATTCTCGGATCATCTATTTTTGTTATTTCTTCCAGAGCTCTTGCAAGAATGAAATCGCCTGTGTACATTGCAATCCGGTTTCCATATTGAGAAGCGGTTGTCGGTTTCCCGCGACGCAGCTCAGCTTCATCAATCACGTCATCATGAACAAGCGTTGCCATATGAATAAGCTCTAGCGTTACAGCAACTTTTTGTATTTTTTCAAAGTCATAATCCCCTATTTGACATGAAAGCAAAACAAAAACAGGACGAATGCGTTTCCCTCCTGCTTTCAATAATGCTGTAGAAGCGTCTCGAAGTACGGGATGTTCAGCCTGAATGCTCTTCTGTAATGTTTTTTCAATAGTGTCCATATCTTTTGTTAAAAATCCATAAATCTTTGGTAGTCTCATGTACGTCACCTTATTTTACTAGTAAATTCATTCTTTATTTTAAGATTTATGCCCCATATGCATCGCAGCACCGCCACCGGCATACATTTTGACATCGACATGCTTGAAGCCTGCATCAAAGAACATTTGCTTCAATTTGTCCTTCCCTGGAAAATCCTTTGCGGATTCCTGCAGCCAGGAATATTCTTGATAGCTTTTCGCAAATACTTTTCCAAAAAGCGGCATAATAAAACGGAAATAAAAATAATATAACTGCCTGTAGCCAATCAGTGTAGGCTGAGAGGTTTCCAGACAAACCACCATTCCTCCCGGCTTAACCACCCGGTACATTTCTTTTAAAACCGCCATATAGTCAGGAACATTTCGTAAGCCAAAGCCAATTGTTACGTAATCAAACTGATTGTCATCAAAAGGAAGCTCCATCGCATTGCCATGCATCCATTCAATCTCATCCAGCTGTTCCTGCTTTCCTTTTTCTCTGGCAATAGACAGCATGTTCTCACTGAAATCAAGCCCTATGACCTTTCCTTCAGCTCCGACAGCTTTCGCTAAGGAAATAGCCCAGTCTCCTGTACCGCAGCATACGTCCAATGCACTGTCTCCCGGCGATACGTGCATTCGTTTCATAACATCTTTACGCCATAGCGTATGCTGTTTAAACGAAATTACCGAGTTCATGGAATCGTAGTTTTCATATATTTTCTCAAAGACGTGATGGACACGTTCTTCCTTGGATGAAAAACCCATAATTCATTACACTTCCTTTTAAAGTCTTGACGTTCTTATTTCTTTCGTTTCCCGGGAATAAATAAATTGCTCCATAAATAAACTAGAGCTGGATAATTCCGAAACATCACGGTAAACAGCTTTTTCAAAATCCCGAATCAATTTCCCGTCAATCAGCGGAATCGAAGTTGCTTTATTATTACGTGCTTCCCACTCTTTGCGCAGTAAAGTATATCCGTTATCTGCTTCTTCTGTATCTAAACGGCGATACATCAGCCAGTTTTGAATAATCGATTCTAATTCAGGATCATGCAGATATTTAGCAACATGTACCAGCACGGATGCATTTAATTTCATTTTGATATTTAACCAGGTTTCAAGCGGTAATTGTTCTTCATAGTATAAAGTAACTTTTAGTTCATTTATTTCACGAATCGCATTCGCGAGTATCTGGATAAACTGAATTTCCCCCGCTTCTGCAAGCAATAAATAATACAGTCCGCTATAGTAATCTCCTGAGAGGACCTGAAGCTGCTTCTCAATCATTTCATTTTCTGTATCAGCATGTTGTTTGACCGGAACAAAATCATGTGTATCCAGGGCGATTTGAACAAGCATGGTTGAAATAATATACTTTTCACGCTGCAAAGGAGTTAATGATTTATGTTGTTCAACAAGAAATAGCAATAAATTCCACTTTTCTTCATCGATCACTGGATAACGTATATGCTTATGAATGTAAGAATCATATAATTTATTTTCCAGTATTTTTCTATAACCTCTATCTGTTGTAATAAATGTAGTCAACACTATCACCCGGACCCTTTCAGCCTTTCTTTGCTCTAGCTATTATAGCACATTTTAAATGTTATAAAAACGAAAGAACTTATTCTATTATAGGCTTGGTCTTAGAAAACCTCGCATTCGCTTGTTTTTCAGCGAATCCACAGCCTTTCTTATCCTGTCCTATCGTGCAAAAAAATAAAAACCCCTATTCCAACTGCTTCTGTCAGAGAAACAATATCCAGAATATTTTTCGGCATCGAAACATCGCCGCTGCTCACAGAAATGAACAAGTCTTTATCTCACATGGACTGGAAAACAAATAACCTTCCAGCTGTTTCCTAACTTTCTTCAGGTGGAGTTGTTTTTGAGCGAGGCTATGGATTACTTCGTAAAATACTAATAAGGGGATGTTATTATATTAATTTTCTATTTCGCCATGACTTGTTTGAATAAGTGCTTTACCGCGAACTTTAATAGCAGAAGTATGTTCTGTGAATTGAGCAATCATAATTTCGCCTTGGTCCAGTTTTTCAGAATGATGGAATTTTGTATTGCTTCCACGCGTCAGGCCAATAACATGAACACCGTCTTCTAATGCTTTAATAACGAAATAATCTGCTTTTGCGTTCTGATCATTCATACATTACTCCTCCTTAAATGGAATTCTTTATGTAAAATAAATCTATTTAAATAACATCTTTGCTTTAATAGGCTGTTCAGCCCCTTGATGCTTTTCTCATGCAGAAATAAGGAAAGGGACACGTTTATCAACGTATCCCTCCCTTTTGTACACTCCTGTCCGGATATGTAAAATATTATTTTACACTATCCTTAAGAGCTTTACCTGGTTTGAAAGCAGGAACTTTGCTTGCAGGAATTTCGATTTCTTCTCCTGTTTGTGGATTGCGTCCTTTACGTGCAGAACGTTCACGAACTTCAAAGTTACCAAAACCGATTAGTTGTACTTTTTCACCATTCTTCAGTGAATCCATGACTGCATCAAATACTGCATCCACAGCTTTTGTTGCATCCTTTTTTGAAAGATCGCTCTTCTCAGCCACAGCATTTACTAAATCTGTTTTATTCATGACATTCACCTCCTCCCAGGATGTTCTTTAGACAAATAGGCTAGTTAGTCTGCCTATCCCATGGTCTGTTTCATCAAAGTCACCCTAATATGTGATGACAAGGCTTATAATAAACGAGTTTGGAATAAAATTCAACAAAAACTATCGATTTCTCTAGAATTTATTGAGATTTTACATAAAAATTCCTTTTTCTTAAGAGAAACAGGCTAAACTCTTATGCAACAAGCATTGTCACCTTTCCATAAATCTATACGGTGTTTTGCAGATTTTTTAGCCGTTCTGACAAAAAAATTATAAAAAAAATAAACAGCTATCAATTTAGCTGCTTATCGAGAAGTGTTTTTTTATAAAATAATAGCGATTAAACCGCCTGACCCTTCGTTAATAATTCTCTCTAGGGTATCTTTTAATTTATATCTTGCATTCTCTGGCATTAACGAGATTTTAGCTTGAATACCTTCTCTGACAATCGAACTGAGCGATCTGCCAAAAATATCTGATTCCCAGATAGACAGCGGATCTTCTTCAAAATCCTGCATCAGATAACGGACCAGCTCTTCACTTTGTTTTTCGGTTCCGATAATAGGAGAGAATTCAGATTCTACTTCGACCCGAATCATATGAATAGACGGGGCAACAGCTTTCAGACGGACACCGAACCTGGAGCCCTGACGGATGATTTCCGGTTCATCCAGCTGCATATCCTCTAAACTGGGAGCAGCAATACCATAGCCGGTTTGTTTTACCATTTGCAGAGCACCTGAAACTTGATCATACTCTCTTTTCGCATAGGCAAAATCCTGCATTAGCTCTAATAAATGGTCTTTACCTCGAATCTCCTCCCCGACAATCTCCTTCAGAACATGGTCATATAACTGATCAGGGGCATGCAAGTCGATTTCGGCAATACCCTCGCCCATCTCCATCCCTGCTAAATTGGCACCTTCAATATGTTCATAATCTCTGAAATGGCCAACGATATGGTCGACATCACGCAAGCGTTTTATATCCTTTACGGTATCTTGAATGGCCTCCTGATAATTTTGACGAAGCCAGTGATCTTCTTTTAAAACCATTACCCAGCTAGGCAGGTTTACATTTACCTCAAGTACCGGAAATTCGAATAATGCTTCACGCAGTACACTATAGACATCATGTTCTGTCATTGTTTCTACGCTCATCGCTAATACCGGAATATCATGCTGCTCCGTCAGCTCTTCCCGAAGCAAAGTTGTTTTTTGACTGTGCGGTTCTGTAGAATTGATTACCATAATAAATGGCTTGCCAACCTCTTTTAACTCTTCAATCACTCTTGTCTCAGCTTCAATATAGTCTTCTCTATCTATTTCACCGATAGTACCGTCTGTTGTCACGACAACGCCAATGGTAGAATGCTCCTGAATTACTTTACGGGTTCCTATTTCTGCTGCATCATGAAACGGGATAGGGTCCTCGTACCACGGTGTATGAATCATACGCGGGCCATTTTCGTCCTCAAACCCTTTCGCCCCTTCTACAGCGTATCCAACACAATCAACAAGACGGACATTTACATCTAATCCATCTTCCACATTTACTTGAACAGCCTGATTCGGAACAAACTTTGGTTCTGTTGTCATAATGGTTTTTCCTGCTGCGCTCTGCGGTAATTCATCATGTGCTCTTGCTCTTTCACTTTCACTTTCAATATTAGGAAGTACAACCAACTCCATGAATTTCTTAATAAAGGTGGACTTTCCCGTACGGACTGCTCCGACGATTCCAAGATATATGTCGCCATTTGTACGTTTCGATATATCCTTAAAAATATCTGTTTTTTCCAAAAGATCCCCTCCCGATCTCCGTACTTTGATATACATCACCCGTAATAGTTGGACACTAACAGTCTATGACGTTGTCCTATTAGATTATGACTAAGTTTTACACATTTTTATCACACGTCCATCAGACGTCATATTTGACTTTAAAAGGTCCTCTAAGCAAGCTACAAATAAAACACAGGTGTTTATAAACAAACTTTATATCTCATGTATATGCAGCATGAATCTATTTATTCTGTTTTGTTTGAAGACGACAAAGAAAACCAAGAATATTGGTTGGTCTTTAAATCACCGGTGTCCTCGCCGAAGCGATGTCCGCTGCGGGAAGTCGCTTTTCGCGGGCAACGTTCAGCCTCCTCGGAAGAAAACCGCTTCCTGCGGGGTCTTCACCTGTTGCTTTTCCCGCAGGAGTCGACTTCCCTCCGCTCCCATCTTTGAAGAAATATGTTTTATTTGCTTTCTTTCAAAGAAATGAAGCTGATTCTAGCGGTGGAAAAACACGGAGACTCCTATGGGAAAGCGCAATGGTCTTCGGGGGGGCAAGTAATCGCAAAAGCTCTTCGATGGGACGAGTAATCGCAGTCCCAGTCCCAGTGTGAAGACACCGCAGAAAAAAAGTGAACTTCTTTTTTTCGAGGAAGCTGAGCGCAAGCCCATGGAAAGCGTAGTGTTTTTCCGGAGCGGCTATTTTTATAAACATTCTTATTCTTCAAAAAAAGCCATACAGTTCAATTATTGAAACTGCATGGCTTTTCTATTTAGTCTTCTTCCATAAATACGGCTTGTCCATCTTCTACGGTATAAGGCAGGGAATATGCTGGAACAAACGGATAATTATCCACTAAAAGATAACGGATATCATCGCCCTCTTCATAGCCATGATTATCCTCTTCCAGCGCCTGATTCAAATCATAAGAATAATCAATATATAATTTGCCGTCTAAATCCATCACAATCGGCAAATCAGCCTGCGAATAAGGACTTTTCGCAGTCGGCGGTTCACTTAATCCGAGCTTTTCATAATCCACCGTATATATTTGATCTGTGATCTGCTGTCCGTAAGCTGGATATGTGTGCTCTTGCCTGTAAACGTCTAATCGTACATTGACGCTTCGCAATTGCTCCGTGGTTTGTAAATCAATAAGGCGGACTTGCAAATCGTCTTCCGGGTCAATAATCGTATACTGATAGACGCCGCCCTCTTCAAAAGAGTTTCCAGGCAGTTCAGACAAATAACCTTTCTCCAGCATCTGCTTAAAATCAATCAAATACTTTTCAAAGATATGTGTGTCGCTGTCTTTCGTCTGAATCGGCACTAAACCATCTTCCTCTTCTCTATAGGTTTCAACTGCCTGCTGGACAACAGCTAACTGTTCTTCATTCGGAATCTGATTTTCCGACCGCTCGCTTTGAGGATACATACAGCCGCTTAAAAGCAAGAACATAAAGGGTATCGTCAATAAATATGTATATTTCATCATGAAACTCCTTTTCCTATCTTGTTGGTCCACTAAATGTAACATATAAAATAATCAAAGCACCGCTGACGAGACTTATATAAGCTAAAAATGTAATAATACTGCCAAACCAGCCTCGCAGCTTTGTTCTGCTCCAGACAATCAAGCCTGTAGCTAAGATTAATAAAAACATCCCGACAAAGGATATATACATCATTAACATGGATACTGACAAAGCGTTCACCTCTATTTCAATCAAAATACATTTTACCAGATGCTATTATAACATAACTTCTGGGCGATGTACTCTAAGATAACTGACGAAACATTGAACATTTTAAACGCTTTCTTTCGCATTCAGTTGAAATTGTCTTTTCTTCATATAAAAACCTGCGGCAAAGGGGGTATCTTCACCACAGGTTGACTAAATAATATCCTCAGCAACTCTATTCCTTGAATGCTGGTGCGATTTATCTTATGCAGTATTTTGAAAATCTGTATACTCAACTGCCTATAAAGTGAAACTTTATTCAGCGGAGATTTTTTTATCCCCGCTGAATAAAGAACAAAGGCTGGGACCGCGGTTACTCGCCCCATCGTAAAATGTTATCTTGGGCGCCAATTCCCGCATAGAATTTTCGAGTTCTCTCATTTTCGTGACACGGGAATTTCACAGCCAGTTATACTGTGATAAAAACCTATTTCTTAAATAAATTATTTAACGAATTGACATCCCCAGGCATTTTATTTTTGACAATGGATTGTACAATTTTGTCTTCTTTTTCTTTTGAAAGGGGTTTACCTGCCATCTGTGAAAGCTGTTTCACAAGATTTCGAACGGTTTTTTCATCCGAAAAATTTGCATGCTTTACCGAATCAGCTACTTTATAGACTTCCTCAGGACGAATGTTTGTGTTCTTTTGTATCTTATCAAACATACCTTTTTGAAAATTATTCACATGATTTCCTCCTTGCAGTTCATTCGTCACAGTATATGCAAGAAGGAAAGTTATGTGTTACTTATCCGAATAACGTTCTTTTAAAAGATTGCTTATATCATCCATTTCCTGACGCTTATTCCGGCTCATTAATTCGTCTACAACGTCCTTTGGTTTTTTATCCTCAAAAAGCACTTGGAAGATTCCTTGGGTAATCGGCATCTCAACACCCTGCTCTTTCGCAAATTGGTGTGCTGCCTGCACTGTCCGGACACCTTCTACCACCATGCCCATTTCTTCTAAAACCTGGTCGAGATTCATCCCCTTACCTAACAGGTTTCCAGCTCTCCAGTTTCTGCTGTGGACACTTGTACAGGTAACAATCAAATCTCCTACACCTGACAGACCAAGGAAGCTTAATGGATTAGCTCCCAGGGATGTACCGAGGCGGGCAATTTCGGCTAAACCGCGTGTAATCAAAGCTGCTTTTGCATTATCTCCATAGCCGAGACCATCTGAAATACCGGCTCCTAATGCAATAATATTTTTGAGAGCTCCTCCGACTTCGATCCCCAAAATATCATCGCTTGTATAAACACGTAAATTTTCACTGTTGAATAAATCTTGCGCTTGACGTGCCCTGTCCAGATTGACTGCTGATACAGATACTGTCGTTGGATGACGCAATGCTACCTCTTCTGCATGACTCGGTCCGGATAACACCACAATGTTCTCATAAGGGAAATCAGGTATCTCCTCCGAAATCATTTCAGATACACGTTTCAACGAACCGGGCTCAATCCCTTTTGTCGCATGGATAATCTGTGTGCTTGAATGAATGTCATCTTTTAACTGCTGACAAACCTCACGAATTGCTTTTGTCGGAACAACGATAACAACTGCATCTGCATCTTTTACAGCTTCCTTCATGTCATGAAATGCAGTTATAGCGTCGGGAATATCAACGTCCAGGTATTTATTATTCCGGTGAGTTTGGTTGATTTCGTCTACATGCTCCTGTCGATGTGCCCACAATCGCACCTCATGCCCATTATCAGCTAAAACTATTGCAAGTGCTGTTCCCCAGCTGCCTGCTCCAAGTACTGCAACCTTACGCATCGTATCTCTCCCCTTTACTGTCTCCGTCGTGCAAATATTTTTATCGGAGTTCCTGCAAAATCAAAAGCATCTCTAATTTTATTCTCTAAAAATCGTTCATAAGAAAAATGCATGAGTTCCGGGTCATTCACAAACACGACAAAGCTAGGCGGTTTCACAGCTACCTGTGTCGCATATAACACTTTCAGCCTTCTCCCCTTCAATGTTGGCGTCGGATTCATTGCAATGGCATCCATAATCACGTCATTGAGAACATTTGTCTGAACACGCTTCGAATGATTTTCGCTTGCTAATTGAACCATTGGGATCAGCGTATGAAGCCGTTTTTTTGTTTTTGCAGACAAAAATACAATTGGTGCATAATCTAAATACTGAAAATGCGCCCGAATTTTTGTTTCAAAATCCTTCATTGCTTTTTCGTCACTGTCCACCGTATCCCACTTATTTACAACGATAACAATTGCCCGGCCTGCCTCGTGTGCATAACCCGCAATCTTCTTATCCTGCTCTCTGATGCCCGTTTCTGCGTCTATTAATACCAAGACCACATCAGAGCGTTCAATCGCCCGCAGCGCCCTTAAAACGCTGTATTTCTCTGTGCTTTCATAAACCTTACCGCGTTTACGCATTCCAGCTGTATCAATAATCACAAAATCTTGATCATCTTTACGTAATTTCGTATCGATAGCATCTCTGGTTGTGCCTTCTATTTCACTTACAATCACGCGATTTTCATTTAGTAAAGCATTTACCAGGGAGGACTTTCCTACATTTGGTCGACCGATTAAACTGAAGTAAATCGTATCATCCTCTTTTTCTGTTTCCTCATTTTCCGGAAAATGAGCCACTACTTCATCCAGCATATCTCCCAGCCCGAGGCCATGTGTTCCGGAAATAGGAAACGGCTGTCCAAATCCCAAGGCATAAAACTCATACACCATTTCACGCATTTCGGGGTTGTCCATCTTATTCACGGCTAAAACAACCGGCTTATTGGATTTGAATAAAAGCTTTGCAACCTCTTCATCGGCCGCAGTAATACCTTCTCTGCCGTTAAGCATAAAAATAATAACATCTGCTTCATCAATGGCAATTTCAGCCTGCTGTCTCATTTGATTTAATAATGGCTCATCGACCATTTCAATACCGCCAGTATCTATTATGTTAAATGTTTGATTTAACCATTCTGCTTCCGAATAAATACGATCGCGGGTTACACCAGGTGTATCTTCCACGATAGAAATTCTTTCTCCAACTAATCGATTAAATATCGTTGATTTACCAACATTTGGTCTACCAACAATTGCTACTACAGATTTCCTCACGTAAGGAACATCCTCTCTTTTTTCAAAATTCCTTCTAAAATATCAGCAGGTTATACGACCCAGTAATACACAATCTCACTGCATCTCAGTCTTTATTCTAGCAAAAGTAGGAAAGTTCCACAACGAAATATATTAACGCTTGTTCAAAATGATTTTATTTAAAGCAGCCTCTTACTTTTAGTGTTTTACAATAATATAGACCTCATCACTCAAACGATGTGCAATGCCGTCCATAATCGCTTCCAGATTGGTTGAAAATAACTGAAGCTCCTCATTCGAGGCACAGATAAAGATAGGAGCTCCTCCTCCAACTTGCTCTTCTTTAGTAGTGATGACAGCTAAAATCGCTTTTTCGACAATCATTTACTTTTTACCCCCTTTTAAAAATGTAGCTTCTGAAGGCATTTTAATCGCATTTTCTAATACAGGAACCGAGCCGATTACTTTTTTAGCCAGATCTGCATCCCGGACAAGCGGTAAAATAAAAACACCCAGCCTACCGTCATCAAGATCACGTTTTATCAAAGGGGCTAAAGCAGGGGTTCCCGAATCTTTATAAATTCCTAAAGTAGCAGAAACATCATGTAATATGGCCTGCCGCTGACCCAGGTTGCTGATCGTAGTGATAACATTTATATTTTTTGGTGTGAGGATAAACCCCATTCCATATTTTAAAATCTCTTCCTGTCTTTCTTCTATCCCGATATTCATAATATAAATATTATCAACATACAAGCCGGCCCCGTCAAAGGAGATATCTGATTCTTCGATTTCGACAATGTCTCTTAACGAAGACCCGCTCATAAAGCTAAGCGCTGCAACGATGGTTAATACACCAACAACGGTGGAAGGAAACCACCCCCAATTTATATAAGCAAACGTTGTTAAAAAGGCTGCAAACATAACAAGATAATTTCTTCCTTCAAAAGAAATAGCAATTCCTTCAATGTACGTGCTGCCTCTGGAGACCAGTTCGAATTGATCCAATTCTGTTAACGTATTTCGCTCCATATTCCGGACATCTCTAAATTGAGTTGCGGCTACCGTTAAGAAGGTTACAGCAGTAAATTCCATTTCCAATAAAGCAGGAATAGCCAATGCACCAAGTGACGCAGCTATAAATCCTAATGATAAGTGAATAATCCGGCCATGCAGATAGGTAGGATACTGCCTATAATCACTACGTAATGTGATTAATCTGGCCAGTGTCCCTGCAACCACTCCAAATAAAATTGCTTGTGCGTAATATTCAATTTCCATACAAACCACCTCTTTTTCTTATGTGTTAGTATGGCTATTTTTTAAACGGATTATTTATAAATTTACCCGGTCTTATTGCCTGAAAAAAACTGTTCATCGATAGGCACAGTTTTTGGGCAACAAAAAAGCATAAACGTCTTTTACTGCATAAAAAAAGAAGATTGTCCCTTGATACTTCGAGACAATCTTCTTTTTCTAATAATCATTGTTATTATTTTTTGTATTTATCCAATTTATTTCCAATCACATCACCAAGCTGAAAGCCGGGCTGATCATCGGATTTTTCATATTGCTTGTATTCTTTTTCTTCTTGTTCCTGCTCCAATTCTTTGATGCTTAAAGAAATGCGCTGTTCTTCTTCATTCACATCTAATACCTTCACTGTAACAGGCTGTCCAATTTCAAGGACTTCCTGTGGTGTGCCGATATGACGGTTGGCAATTTGAGAAATATGAACAAGGCCTTCAACGCCAGGCAATAGTTCAACAAATGCTCCAAAGCTGACCAGTCTCTTGACAACACCTTCTGCAGTGGAACCAGGTTTAATTTTTTCACTTACTTCTGCCCAAGGTCCAGGGAGCGTATTTTTATGAGATAAAGAGATACGTTCACTGTCTAAATCGACAGAAATAACTTCTACTTTGATTTTATCTCCTTCAGAAACAACATCTGAAGCTTTTTCAACATGCTCATGCGCTAATTGGGAGATATGGACAAGCCCATCAACTCCTCCTAAATCAACAAATACACCAAAATTGGTAATACGTTGTACGACACCCTCAATTACATCACCAGGGTTTAATGATTGCAGAACTTTTTCTTTTCTGTCTTTTTCTTCTTCCTCTACAATCGCACGATGGGATAAGATAACCCGGTTTTGGGTCCGGTCCATATCCGTAATTTTCACCTTTAACGTACGATCTAAATAATCACTGAAATCTTCCACGTAATAGGTTTCAACTAAAGAGGCCGGAATAAAGCCGCGTACTCCTACATCCACAACAAGTCCGCCTTTAACAACTTCCTTCACTGTTGTCTCAAAAGTCTCACCCTGTTCATATTTTCTTTCAAGCTCTTCCCAGGATTGTTCTGCATCTACAGCTTTTTTTGATAATACAACTTCATCATCATCGATTTTCTTTACTTTTAAAGTGACTTCTTCCCCTTCAGCTAACACATCAGTTGTAGACTCTACATGGAGCGTGGAAAGTTCGCTTATCGGTAAAATACCTTCTGTTTTATATCCGATATCAACAAGAACTTGTTTTTCTTCTAATTTTACAACTGTTCCCGTCACCGTAGCACCAACTTCTAATTCTTGAAGGTCTTTATTTTCTTCACTCATATCCTTAGCCTCCTAGTTACAGTTCGCCTATTCACACATTCGAATAGAAAAAGATTATTCATATGTTCTACCTATAACTTCTAATAATTAGTTTTATTTGTCAAGTAAAGTCAATTAATTTTTATGAATTTCGTATAAATTTCTGATTTCTTCCATAATTCCCTCTGACATTTCTTTTGCAGAAGATTTATTTTTCCGAAAAGCTTCTGCATCCATTGGTTTTCCATAAACAACCTTCGTCCGACGAAATAATTTATAATCACTCATAATGACACAGGGAACGACTTCCGCTTGTGATCGGAGTGCAAAAAAGCCGACTCCAGGCAATGCGTTTCCCGGTTTGCCATCCTTACTTCTTGTCCCCTCTGGAAACAAGCCGAGCGTTCCTCCCTCTTCTAAAATTTTCAGGCCGCCTCTTAAAGCATTCCGGTCAGCCAGACCCCGTTTGACCGGAAAAGCGTGGACCCTCTTTAAGATACCACCTAAGATTTTTCCGCTGAAAAGCTCTTCCTTTGCCATAAAATGGATTGTTCTAGATGCTGTCATTCCTACCACAGGCGGGTCAAGGTTAGAAGTATGATTGGAACAAATAATAAAGCATGGAGGCCCGCCTCCTGTTTTTAAACTTTTGCATGTAACAGGGGAAGGTTATTCCCTTGTTACATACAATTAACAACGAAGGTATTCGTTAACAAGCTTACACTTCAGAGTCCAAGGTATTCCAGAAAAACAACACGTTAGCGAATGCCAAGTTTTTCAATAAATGGCTGGCATATCTCGAGAATTTTATTTGTCACATCATCAATGGATAAGGAAGTAGTATCCAATTCAACCGCATCTTCCGCTTTGACCAGCGGGGATGCCTCGCGGGTAGAGTCGAGTTCATCCCGCTTTTCTATTTCTTTTTCCAGTGTATGTAAATCAGCGGGGATGCCTTTTTGCCTGTTTTCCTCGAAGCGGCGCTTGGCTCGTTCTGTTACAGAAGCGATAAGAAATATTTTCACATCCGCATCCGGCAAAACATGCGATCCTATATCGCGTCCGTCCATGACAACACTATTATCCTGTGCAAGCTCTTGCTGAGCAGCCACCATTTTTTTTCGAACCAATGGATGCTTCGCAATAACCGAAACGGACGCTGTAACATCCGGATAGCGTACTGCCTCCGTGACATCCTTCTCATTGATAAATACACGCTGTCCTTCTTTATCCTGTGCAAGCCTGATATCAATCTTATTTAAAATTTCCATGACCGCTTTTTCATCTTCCAGATCAATATTCTCTTGCAGGGTCTGATAAGTAAGCGCCCTATACATCGCTCCAGTATCCACATAAATAATACCCAGCTTTTTTGCAATCTGTTTAGCAACCGTACTCTTTCCAGCTGCTGCCGGACCGTCAATTGCAATTGAAATAAGCTCCATTCTCTTCACTCCTGCCATTAAAAAGCCTGACAATTGCCAAGCGAGTTCTACACTACTCTATCATAACATATTCCCAATTTATTAAACAGTCGAGAACACCTGCAATTTTTCTTGAACATTTCTATATCTCTGCTTTCAGGATTCTAAAGTCAGACGCTCCATAAGACTTCTTATTTGTAAGAATAACAAAGAAAATTGCCTTCGAAAATGTATAAAATAAATTCTCGAAGGCAGTTACTATATAAGAATGTTTTTACTTATATTACAGAATTGTAATTAATTTCCGCATCTGTCATTTTCTCAATTTTTTCTTCTTCCCCTGTCTCAGCATTAATAAATATGCGATACGTCGCGTCATCTCTGGTTCCTAAAAATTCATAGGTGAGAATCTCTTCACCCTGATTATCATCAATAATCGCTAGATGATTTTCTTGAATTTTCACGCCCTGATTTACTGCATCACGTGCTTCTTCTTCTGAAATAGCCGGTTCTGGTATATCCCGTTCTGTATGATTTTTAAAGTAATTATTTGCCGTCAGACCGGTAATATCTCCATTATCTAAAGCTACCTTCACTTCGACAGCATCCGAAAAAACTCGAACTCCATCATCTTCATAGACAAAAGAATATATACCGACTTGATCATATTCACTGCTCTGGAAAAGCTCCATTTCATCAAATCCCAGCTCTGAAAGGTAATCCGTTGCTATTTCAAACCCTTCATTCAAGCTTAATTGCTTGCCGCCTATTTCTCTTGAAACTAATAAGTTAAGCGGATGGCCGCCCTGCACAGTCAAATCTGCGTAGCCTCTTTCCCCATTTTCATCATAGGAGACACTATACATTGGCGTTAATGCCCCGTCCCCAGATTTTGTAACCGTCCAATCAGTCCCATCTTCCTTGCCAAATATCTTTTCGGCTTCCTTCATGGCTTCTTCTTCTGAAAGATCGTCACCTGTTATATTTTTATAAGAATGTTCTTCCGTTTCTGTACTGGTTGTACTGTTTTCAGGCGTTTCCTCCGTAGAGGTATCAAAAGAGTCTTCTACCGCTTGGAAGCTATTGACCATATCATTATCTTTTTCGTCATTTGTATTTAATAATGCTTGTTCTACATCCATCCATTTTGAACCATCACTTAAGGAGTGATGCTGCGCTTCCCTGAGTTCATCCCGTATTTCTCCAGATTGTTGATAGAATTCTTCCAGCTGCGCTGTTTCTTCCTCTGTTAATGGGTCGTTATCCAAGTCACGAACAGCCGTCTGATAAGTGAAATCTCCTAACTCTGAGAGAAATTGCTCTGTTTTATGAATTGGCAACAATCCCATTGGCAAGTGCCCGGTATTGGCATGTGCATTGGAACTGATTCGCCAAATATCGACAAACTGCGGTGATAATTTATCTGGCGAATTCATTGCCAGTGAGGTCCCAATCTGGTCGTTTAACACATCCATATTGTAGGTGAGTTCATGGAAGGATCTTTGATATTCATTTTCTGCTTGAACGTATAAATCATTTTTTTGTTTATTTGTCTGGTAGCCCCAAATGGAAACAGAAATAAGAGCTACGGTTAACAATGTGATGGTAATCCAACGATACATTTCATTTCACACCTTTCTAACTGCAGAATATATGTTTTCCAATTGTCTTAATCTGTGGTCTGGTCCAAATCCATCCTGAAGTTGCGGTATCTGGATTGAAATAATAGAGTGCATTACCAGAGGGGTCCCAACCATTAATCGCATCCAGCACTGCTTCTCGGGCCTGATCATTCGGCTCCAGCCATATTTGTCCATCCGCCACTGCTGTAAATGCTCTCGGTTCAAAGATAACTCCGGATACTGTATCAGGAAACAGCTCACTGTTTACCCGATTGAGGATAACTGCTGCAACTGCCACTTGGCCTTCATAAGGCTCTCCCCTTGCTTCTCCATATACTGCGTTTGCCATTAGCTGGATATCATTATTAGAATATCCTTGCGGGACATTTACCGAGCTGGTAGGGGTACTTTCTTCTCCTCCATTATTCCCTCCGGATGGAGCAGAGCCAGTCCCATACATTTCTTGCTTCACCTTCTCTTTATCGAATTCTGTCGCCTGCGTCAGCTTATCCTTTGCTGCCTGCCCGGCCAGCCCATCGATTTCCATTCCAAATTCATATTGAAAATTTCTTAAAGCCCAGTAAGTTCCCCAGCCAAAAACACCGTCTATTTTGCCATTATAAAAACCGATATGTTTTAATCTGGCTTGTAATTCAATAACGTCATCTCCAACTGCTCCTTGTTGAATCACTTGATCACTAAATGCACTTGTCTGTTCTGGTTTTGCAAAAATAAATGCAGATAGAAATATAAAAAGGGTAAAGCTAAAAATCATAGGCTTGCGATGTCTTTTCATATTGATGCCTCCATTTTCTTCCTATAAACCTTTCTTTTCATACCAGCTGCTTCTAATATTTAAAGGGATAGCCGGCAAAAGATTGGCAAATGAGAAATTTTCTCACGGAGAACCGCCCGTAAAACTCCTGCCTCGAAATAGAGAGTGAAAATATATTTATTGAGGTTGGAGATAACAGGCGCTAACTCCCTGAACCACTCAACTAACATCCAGCAGATAATCTTAAGCTGAATGAAGTTTCGTTTTATCTACGTCTATTTTTTGTGCAATTCCTCTTTTTATTCATAAACAATGAAAATCGAATTAATTGCTTTCTCGCGGATACATTTTCTGTCCTGTTTCATGCCGGTTTTAATCGTCTTTTTGCCACAAAAAAAGCTGACGAACAACTATTTCGTCAGCTTCTTATCTATTACTTTTATACATTTTGTCTGGGAGGAAACGGATATCATACATTCTGGCATGCTTTAAACGATAAATCGCAAAAAACCATACACCAGCTAAAAATATCGACAGGATAATAATAAATTGATTTAATCCGAGTAATATGTAGTTATATATTCCATGCAGCAGAAATGGAAGTACAAAGGCAATCGTCAAGTATTTGTGTTTGTTTTTTGGTTTCATTTTTGCTTTTCCTAAATAATATCCCATAATAATTCCAAACAGAGCGTGTGAAGAAACAGGATACAGTGCACGCATCCATGCAAATTCAACTCCATTTGATAATAAATAAAATACATTTTCCAAGGAAGCAAATCCTAAACTGATTGCACTGGCATACACAATTCCATCGTAATGGTTATCAAATTCATCATGCTGATAAATTAAGAACATGAACATAAACCATTTGAAGAACTCTTCCAGAAACGCACTAAATAGAAAAGCTTCTGCAACAATCGGGATATTGTCCAGCTCCGCATGAATACCATACTGAATAAACATAATCGGCAACACAATCAATGCGCCGGCGATAAACATACGTACTATCAGCCAAAGCGGCTCTGTGATACGGTCACGCAAATAAATAAACGTCATAAAAGCTACAGCAGGGGCTATACCAGCAGATAGAGCAGCTATCATTGATTCTTACTCCTCTTCTTTAGTCGGTAAACAATTATATATCAAATAAATGTTCCAGTTCCGCGTTACTTGCCATTCCCACAAGAAGTTTAATTCTTGCTTTTTTACTATCATAATCTCTTCCCAAAAGTACTCCATTCTCCATAAGATCATAGGTACTTCCTTCATAATCATAGGTAGGATAAACTTCTCCTTCCACAGCAGAGGTCGTAATTACTACTTTTATCCCTTTTCGGATACATTCTTTAATCGCAGGCATCATAGCCTGAGATACTTGTCCTCTGCCGACACCTTCCAGAACCAGTCCATCTACTTCATTGTCTATCGCTGCTTGGATATATTTTCCGTCAGTTTCCATATATACTTTAATAATATCTACCGTCGGGAGCTCTTTTTTTAACTCTAAATGCTCCCGGTACGTCGGCTTTTGGAATACTCGAACCGTGTTGTTATCAATAATTCCTAAATAGCCGTAGCCAAAAGCATTAAAACCTTGGATATTCGAAGCATGCTCTTTTCGGACATAACGGGAATGGAAAATACGCTCATTGAATACAACCGTCACACCGACATCCTTTAAATCTTCACTGCAGGCTGCCAAAATTGCATTTTTAATATTTATAAAGGAATCTGTCCCCACCTCTTTAGGTGAACGCTGCGATCCGGTGTATACAATTGGAATATGGTAGTTTGAAATAAGGTGCATAAAATAAGAAGCTTCTTCCAGTGTATCTGTTCCCTGTGTGATTACAATCCCGTCGAAAGCTTCTTCATTTAAGTACTCGTCTAACTTTTCTTTGATTTTTATTAAATCAGAAAAGTTTAAATGCATACTAGCTTTTTGAAAGAAAGAATCCACCTTCACCTGAATATCGGAGGGAACATCACATTTTTCAATAATATCTTCTCCAGTTAATACACCAGAAGCCAGTTTACCGCTCTCCTCGTTTTTATCACTTGCAATGGTGCCTCCTGTTGCAATCATCAACACTTTTTTCATGTTATTACCTTCTTTATTGGTTAGTTATCTGCATCATCTATTAGTATATCACAATAATTTTTACTGAAATAAAGTTCAAGCTGCATGCGGCAGCGAGAGGAAGAACAGGCCTCCCGCTTTATCTGTTCCAAAGCATGTCATTATCTGGAGCAGATAGATGCAGCAATTTGCTCTCCATGGAAACGTCCATTTTCAATAAATACTTTGTTATTATCATATCCTGCAGCTACTACGCCGGCAATATATAAATTTTTCACATTTGTTTCCATCGTGTTCTCATCATGAACAGGCTTGCCATTCTCCAGATTAATCTCCACACCAGCTTGCTTTAACAAGCTATAATCCGGACGATAGCCTGTCATAGCAAAGACAAAGTCATTCTCGATCGTTACTTCCTGCCCCTCTTTTTCATAAGTTAAATGCGTATCGGTTATTTCTGTTACAGATGCGCCGAAAACCATATCCACTTTCCCATTTCTGGCAAGTGATTCAAACTCTGGCAAAATCCATGGCTTAATACTTTCCGAATAGATATCTCCACGATAAATGACGGTGACATCTGCCCCGGCTTTATGCAGTTCCAGCGTTGCATCTACAGAAGAGTTTTTACCGCCGATAACAGCAACTTTTTGATTAAAAAATTCATGTGCCTCTTTAAAATAATGGGTTACTTTAGGCAATGATTCTCCTGGGACATCTAAGTAGTTAGGCTGGTTATAATATCCAGTAGCCATAATTACTTTTTCCGCACGATATTCATTCTCACTTCCATTATTTTTAACAGTTTTTAAGCAAAAATGCTCTTCATCTTTTTCAATAGACACTAATGTTTCAAACGCATTTATACGCAGTTCATTTCGTTCGGCAACTTCCCGATAATAGACCATTGCCTGATTGCGCACCGGCTTTTTATTTTCAGAGATAAATGGGACACCGCCAATTTCTAAACGGTCACTTGAGCTAAAAAACGTTTGGTGAGTCGGGAAGTTGCTGATTGTCTGAACAACATTTCCTTTTTCAATTAATAAAGGGTTTTCGCCTTTTTGCTGAAGCTCTAAAGCACACGCCATTCCGCATGGTCCAGCTCCAATAATAATAATTTTTTCGTCTAGCATTTCTTATCCTTCCTTCATCCATCACTTAGAAAAACGATTCATCCGCTATTAATCAGAGAACCAATCGCTGATTTATTCTATATTATCACGTAAAAATTTTTCATTTACTATCGTACAACGAAGCAGACTGCATCGCAATACAAAAGCTTTTCTTCTACACAAATAAAAAACTCTTATCATGGAAGAGTTTTTTATTTATTTCCTTATGAATTAAACCCAGCCTCTAAAACGGGAAGCTTCAGCCATTTTCCTTACACCTATCATATAAGCTGCCAGCCGCATATCAATTTTTCTTGTTTTTGCCATATGATATATATTGTTAAAAGAATTAATCATGATTTCATGTAATCGTCTGTCGATTTCTTCCTCTGTCCAGTAAAAGCCCTGGTTATTCTGTACCCATTCAAAGTAGGATACTGTAACTCCCCCGGCTGATGCCAGAACATCCGGAACGATAAGGACATCCCTGTCGGTAAGGATCTTCGTTGCTTCCATTGTCGTCGGGCCATTGGCTGCTTCTACAATAATTGAGGCTTTAATATTATGTGCATTATCTCTTGTAATTTGGTTTTGTACCGCTGCCGGAACAATAATATCACAGTCCAGCTCAAATAATTCTTTGTTTGTAATCGTTTTATCAAATAGTTTAGTTACGGTTCCAAAACTGTCACGGCGATCCAGCAGATAATCAATATCTAAACCATTCGGGTCATGTAATGCCCCATAAGCATCTGAGATTGCGACAACTTTTGCTCCGGCATCATGCAGAAATTTTGATAGAAAGCTTCCTGCGTTCCCAAATCCCTGAATAACGACCCGGGCTCCCTTGATATCGATGCCTTTCTTTTTCGCCGCTTCATTTAAAGCAATCGTTACCCCTTTAGCTGTTGCCGATTCTCTGCCGTGAGACCCGCCGAGAACAATTGGTTTTCCGGTAATAAAACCAGGATTATTCAATTTATCGATTTTACTATATTCATCCATCATCCATGCCATGATTTGTGAATTTGTAAATACATCTGGAGCCGGAATATCTTTTGTCGGACCGACAATCTGACTTACCGCCCGAACATACCCGCGGCTTAAAGCTTCCAGTTCTCTAAAAGACATTTCCCTCGGGTCACAAATGATACCGCCTTTTGCTCCGCCATAAGGCAAATCTACAATCCCGGCTTTTAAACTCATCCATATCGAAAGTGCTTTCACTTCTGTTTCCGTAACATCCGGATGGAAACGAATGCCGCCTTTTGTCGGACCAATCGCATCATTATGCTGGGCTCTATAACCGGTAAAGACTTTCACCTTACCATCGTCCATACGGACTGGAATACGAACAGTAAGCATACGCAAAGGTTCTTTTAATAAATCAAAAACTTCTTCAGGGTAACCAAGTTTATTTAATGCGGTTTCCACAATAGATAACGTTGAATTTAACACATCCGTATTTTCTTGTTTTTTAGCTTGGGAAGCATCTCCTGCTTTATCGCCTGCCATTAATATTTACCCCCTACCATTATATCAATGTTTTACTCACTCATGGTTTAGTATACACTTTCATACAAAATATGCAATGAAAGAGGTGACCGGCTGGATGAGAAGTTTTTAATCAAACAAGGGGCTTTCTGCTTCCCCATTTGTCCATCCTTTTAGGAAGCAAAATAATGATTGATTTTAGCTATTGCGTCGCTTTCAAAAATAATCTTGCCGTATTCCTGTAAACGATGGGAAGTTAAGATACTTGGATGAGCAAATTCTGACATCAGTCCTATAATATTTTCCTTATGCCGGGCTGTTTGCACATAAGGATCCAGCATCATAAAATAACGGTTCTCCATAAAATACACATTCGATTCTTTGATATGCATATTCGGTAAATAACCGGCCACAGCAATTACATCTTCAAAGTCATCAAATGAAAATATAAGCTCTTTGCTTTCATCAAGTGTCACTTTCATTTCAATATATTCATCATCTATTTCAATATCGGCATCGTCGTATTGATGGGTAACAAAAATATGCATTCCCTGAGCTTGCATGAGATGCACCTGTACAAGTAACATTCCTTCAAACTCCATTCCCAGTTCACTGCTTGCTTCGTACATCATATCACTAAACAGCGTACGAACATTAGATGCATCATGCCACAAGTCCTCACGGGTAAATCCTCTTTCTATTAGATCATCGAACGTGAGAAAAATTTTAAACTGGTCTGTTGAAATTCGTTCGATCCGCATACTGCATCCCCCTTATCTTCTTCACTTTTGCAACAAGTATTTATATTAATATATGCACTATTTTCAAATGATGAACATAACCTGCTTGTATCGTTTTGAAAATGGGTTATAAATGAGCATAGCGTTTATTTATTATATAAACCTGTTTATCACAGAGATAAGCAAAAACTTCTGGTGAATGAAGTTTCATTATATATATTCTTCCTATGCTTGTACATTTATTATAACATTTTATGTGATTATTGAATGATATGATGCTTGTCTTAATTTAAGTAAACCAAAGAAAGACACCGGCAAGTGCCAGAAGAACCACAACCATGAAAATAAAACGCAGTAATGGAAGATTCAGTTTCCAGCGCATTTTATGGTTGCCTTTATGTACTTCATTTCTTGGAGGAAGATTCAATATATCTATTTCAACAGATGCCTGTTCCAATTGTTCTTCCTCATCTGAGCCTGCTTGTCTGGTTTCTTCCGGTTTATGTTCTGTTATATCTTGAATAGCTTGTCTTAATGCTTCTGCCTGATCATTTTGTTTGGAACTCAATGCCATCACCTCATTTGTTTAACCGTATAACTAAACCAAGTAGAAAGTCAATAAAAAAATGCATGACAATAGGTACAATTAAATTAGCTGTATGTTCATAAACCCAGCCGATATAAAAACTTAAGGCTAATACAGCGGAAAATAGAACAGGCTTCTTAATATATCGTATGTGAACAGCAGCAAAAAGAATACTTGCAAATACATACCCAAAAGTTGTCTGGACAACACCTCTAAATAGAAGTTCCTCGCAAATGGCCACCGTCAGCGTAAATATAAAAATAAAACCAATCGGCTGATTTTTAAATATAAGTTCATTGATTCCGCCATCATCCCACCACTTTTTTGGCATTGTATACACGATAGCAATTTCAATTAAAACAATTATAACAGCAGATAAAAAACCAAAGATGAAAATTTCTTTTGTATCCCATTTGAAAAGATGCATCCAATCGAAAAAGGAATCAAAAAGGAAAAAACTCATAATTATCGCTATCAGGAATAATAAACCTTGTGAAAAAAATAATTGAATCCTTCGCTCTTTGACGGACATTTGCTTTAACAGGTCATATTGTTTCATCTTATACCTCTTCCAAATGTAAAATTCGCTGAAGTTTTTTACGCCAGTTCACAGGATAAGAGGCTTCTGCAGTTTTGAAAGACGATGAAGGCATCCACTTACTCCAATCAAATCCGCAATTGCTGCAGCATTGATCAGACGGCTTCTCAAATCCATTTTGAAAAGGATGGTAAAGTGTTTTCCGCAAACAATTCTTTGTCTGGATCCATTGATACAATTCATTGAGCTTCTTGTTTTTATATAATTGTCTTTTCTCCAGATAGTTCATGACACTAACTCTAACTTGCTTCCACTTCTCTTCATCTATCAACCATTCATTATCGCGAAGGAGCCCATGCTTTTGGAGCTGTCTTTGAATAAAACGTGCTGCTCCTTCGTTGATATCCAAAAGCATATGCAGCTGTTCTGGAGACGGTAAATCCATATGCTGACGCTGAAGGGCAACAATCGTCGAAACCAGATGGTCTATATTCTCTATCGCCGGCAGTTCATTTTTCACCATGTTCGCCGACAGACGAAAATCACCTTTCTGATAAAGAATCATACCGACACTGGATTTTCCATCTCTCCCAGCTCTGCCTACCTCTTGAATATATGACTCTATCTGAAGTGGAAGATGGTAGTGGATGACCAGCCGTATATCCGGTTTATTAATTCCCATTCCAAATGCGCTTGTACAGCAGATGATATCAATATGATTGCTCATAAATTGCTGTTGGACCCGCAGGCGCTCTGCTGCTTCCATTCCTCCGTGATAATAGGCAATATTTCGTTCCGGATGCTTGGCGGCCAGAGACAAAGCAACCTCCTCTGCAGCCTGTCTGCTTGTAAAATAGATTAATGTGGGAACAGCATACGATGCAATAATTTCTGTAATGCGCTCTAATTTTTCTTGATCATTTTCTGCTTCCTCTACACAAAAAGCAATATTTTTCCGATCCATTGGATAGATATGCTTTTTCATATCCGGTTTATGCAGGCTCTGGATAATGTCTCTTTGCACGTCTGGAGTTGCTGTAGCACTCAGCGCTAATACCCGCGGATGATTTAATGCTGCTATTGCTTCATGCAGCCGCTGATAATCTGGCCGAAACTCGTGTCCCCATTGTGAGATACAATGCGCTTCATCGACGACAAACAATTTAACAGGCAGCTGTTTCAAATAATTTAAATGTGCACTTTTTTGCAGCCACTCCGGCGAAACATAGATAAGCCGGTAAGCATCTAAATTTTTTAATATTCTCTGCTGTTCTTGAAAAGGTAAAAAACTGTTTAAAGCAATTACTTCTTTAAAGGAAGCCGCTTTTAATTCCTTTACTTGGTCGACCATTAAAGAAATAAGCGGTGATACAACAAGGGTGATGCCATCTAACAGCTTTGCAGGCAGCTGATAGCAGATAGATTTACCAGAGCCGGTGGGCAATACGCCGAGGACATCCTCTCCACGCAGGACATCAGAAATGATTTCTTTCTGTCCCTGACGAAAGAAATCATAATTAAAATGTTGATGTAATGCTTCTTCTAAGTGAATGATTCTCACCCCCTATTTATTATATAAGACCAGTGCCAAGCGAATTTGGAAGTAGCTGATATCCGGATGAACATTATTTTTAATTTCTTTTAAACGATAGGTTTGCTTTTTATGTACAACTTCTTTAATTTCTTCGTAAATCGTTGAATCTAAGTAATCAAAAAAAGGAAACGCTTCTTCATGCATGGCAATCTCCACAAAATGATCCTGTATCGTATTTGCTTTTAACCGGCGAATTTGAATGATTTCCTCAAAAGTATGCTGTTTTTTCAATAACCGGCGTGTAAATTGTGCTGTTTGGCTTAAAGGTGTATCCGCAGTACCCAAGTCTTTAGCGAAAAGCTTAAGCATTGAATATTCTTCGCCATACTCCTGTACGTATAATAAATGATAAAACACCTTCTGCAAGGTTAAATAACAATCTGGAATAGACTGCTGATAATCCTGGGAAAGCTGCTGCAAACTGCTTCCATAGGAAGAAAAACTCGTCAGACGGTCAACAAACATCGAGGCTTCTAAATCAGACACCATCGATAAGGCATGTTCTAATTCCTTATACAGCTGCTGAAGCAATACCATGGAACGATGCTTATATTGTTTATAAAAGCCTTTTACAAATTGTTCGATTTCGTGATTATCTGTAATAGGAATGAATCGATATTCGTTCTTAGCAATGTTTGTAAAGGTCTGAATGAAAAGCAGAAACCGCTGCTTGAAGGACTCAATCATGTTTTTGTAAGTCGAACCATAAAATCCAGCAAGCGTTGTTTTATTGGCTGTAAGCCACTCCTGTCCTTTTTTTGTTATTTGCAGCCTCTGCTCGTCATCCGCCAGCAAATAATTCCTCTCCAGTAATTGTTGCAGCTGTTGATAATAGTCTGTTTTCGTTAAATCAGGATAAATGCCGTAGTAGTCAGCAATATGATAAAATCTGGCATCCTGTATAGTCTGAATGGCTTTTTTCCCGATTAAAAGATTGTAAACACTGGAGGTTGTACGCTCTTGATTTATTTTTTGGAAACATTCAATAAGAATCCCTTGAAAAAGCATCCTGACACCACCATTCATACAAAAGCATTCTCTAAAAAAGTTATAATACAGACTCTTTCATCCAATTGATTAATAAACCCTCTTGATACAAATCTCCAGGATAATCCATTTTCTCTATCCTGTCATTTTCATAAAGGTATTGTAATAATTCATTCATTGCACCCATATATTCCTGATACAGAAATTCATAACTGATGGTTTCCTTAGGCATGATATTATCCGCACAGACTTTGGGATTCGTATAATTCACATAGGTTCGGCACGGCAGCGGGCGTACTTCATAGACCATACAAGCATTCGTTTTCAAGTTCAAAAATGGGCATGGGAGCTGCTCTTTTTTGTATTTGTATTTTGCATCTGGATCAGAAATGATATCGATGCCACTTAGCTGCTCTACTTTTTCTTCATAAACTTGATAATAATCGCTAAGATGATTTTCAATAAAATGCTTTCGATCTGCAGGCATTTTAGAAATAGCATCTTTGATCAGCATGGCTTCCATCTTATTTGTAATAATTGGAAAGTAGCAGCAAAAAGCACAGCCCATCTGACATGTTGGCATAAGATCAGCTGTCGATTCCATATCACTGATTTCTTCACTTACCGCCTGAAGCAGCTGAGCGAATGCTTGAGCAATTTTATCATCCGCTGACACATCTTCTTTAACCAGGATGCCATCGACGATTTCATCAAATCGTTCCTGGTTTATTTCATATTTTGCATTTATCTCCTCGCATTTGAGCAGAATTTCTTCATAGGTTAAAAATATAGACATTTGTTTGACTCCTGTTTTTATATCATAAAAATTCATTTGATTTCATAAAAAAGTATATCACGAATGGATGGATGTTTATATATGCAGGATGATAAATGATATTTCTTTCAAGCGGATTTTCACCTCTGCTGAATGAGACTACTTTAACTAAGTTTGTCAGATTAATGCCACCGTTGGCGAAAACAATACGCTTTCCATGTTTTCCCCAGCCAGATAGTTTCACTTACATTCTTTCTTGATATTGGAGCCTTGCAGTCAGCTGCACTTCGATAAAATGCGTGTCTGGAAAGGATAAGAAAAAAGCGTATGTTTTCATTGCTTTAATAGCAATGGGCTTTTTCTACTCCTTCACTAATTTACTTCAAACTTCCATTTTCTTCGCAATAGCCAGCTTAGCGACATGTATTTTCTTTATTATTGTTCTATCTGTCTGGTACAGGAAAAGAAATAAACAATAAAACGACCGAAAAGGCTGCCGTTTAGCAGTTTTTCGATCGTTTACCGGTTAATCCTTTATTCGAAATCTATTTTTGGCATATCTTTGAAATAATGCATGAAGCAATGGATATAAAAGAGTGATAAACACTGCATTACCAATTGCATGTGCTGTGTCAAAAGGAAGTCCTGCCAAATAATATGGCCAAAAATATCCTGTTACATGATACGTGGTTAAAGAAATAATAAATCCGTAAAAATAACCGCTGACCACAGAAAAAATAATTATAAAAATAAATGGTACTCTTTTCCAAGTGATTCCCATGATACCTGCGATTATGCCAATGACACACCATGAAATAATTTGCCAGACAGTCCAGATTCCCATTCCAAGCAGCATATTAGAAAGAAATACTACTAATATTCCTAATATAACAGCTGACATTGGTCCAAGGAAAATACCTGTTAAAATAATAATTGCGGTAACAGGCTGAACATTAGGGATAAATTGAAACGCATATCTGCCTACAACAGCCAGTGTTGCAAGGAGTGCAAGTAATGTCAGCTTGTATGTGTTCATTTCTTATTCCATCGATTGTAAATCAAAGATAATTTCTTCGCCGCCATTCAATTCATATTCTCCAGCGCCGACTTCTGCAGCTTCACCATCTACAAAATACATCCAATATTTTCCTTCATCTGCATCATCTGATACACGTTCAATAGAAGTAATAAAGCCGCTGTCTTCCTCTACATAGAAAGTATCCTTCATCACATCCAAAAGAATATCTCCTTCTTCTACTTGTACGACCTCTTCTGATACATTCTCGTTTCCTTCATCAATCGTTATCGTTATACGTACTTCATCTTCGGCAAGTTCCTGAGCTTCTCCGCTTGACTCATTGGTGCTTACCGAAGTATTAGAGCTTTCATTTTCTTCAGCTCCCTCATCATTACCACATGCCGCAAGAAAAACGAAGGATAACAGCATAATACTTAAAAACTTCAGCCACTTATTCATTTCTTATCTCCCCCCTATAGCCAGCTCCATCTTATTCGTAAAGAAAGTCTGACCGGCTGTGAACCTATATCAGTACCCTGTCCGCTGCCGTTTCTTTATTTTAATATATAGAGCTGGAGAAAGAGAAGGCATGCCAACTGAGGCGACCTTCCCGTCTCTCAATAGATATTTAAATATACCGTTATATTATCATATCTTTCCTTTTTTAGGAATGTTTCATAGGTATTTCAAAACTAAAAGTTGTGCCAATATCCAGTCTGCTTCTCACTTGAATTTTCCCTTGATGGGCTTCAATAATATTTTTGGCAATAGAAAGTCCCAGGCCAGTTCCCTGTTTCTCTTTCTTTACTCTTGATTTATCCGCTTTATAAAAACGTTCAAAAACAAATGGCAGATCCTCCTCCGGAATGCCGCTGCCGTTGTCTTCTACCTCCACATGAAGGAAATCGGAATTACTAAGCGCATGTACTTCTACCTTTCCGCCTTTTTCCGAATGACGAATGGCATTATCAATTAAATTGGTCAATACTTGTTCGATACGATCCGCGTCCATCTCCCCGATTTGTTCATGCATATCTAACGTTAAGGTGAGCTCCACTTCGTTATCCTGGGCGATACCTTGAAATTTATGAACAATACGCTCTACAAAGGCCTGAACAGCAACAGAATCAACATGGAGCTGGATTTGCCCTGCTTCCATCCGTGCTAAATCAAGTAATTCATTAACTAGTCTGCCCATCCGGAGCGATTCCTCATAAATAATTTTAGCCAGCTCATTCTTGTCTTCTTTTGTTTCGGCAATATCATCAACGATGGCTTCACTATACCCTTGAAGCATGGAAATAGGCGTACGTAATTCATGTGACACATTTGCGATAAAGTCCTTGCGCAATTTATCAAGGCGGCGCTCTTCTGTCATATCACGGATAACAGCAACACAGCCGCGGACATGAGATTCATCATATAAAGGAGTGACGAGCATCACATAGTTCCTTCCTTGTAGAACAGACTCCTTTAAAACCGCTCTTTCTTCAGCTATCACTTCATTAAGCGCATCCTTGAGTTTTGTCGGAAGCTGTCTCTCTTTATGTTCTCCCTGTTTATGCTCATAATTCCAATTATCTAAATACGCTTCCGCAGGCGGGTTGATGACAACAATTTCACCATCTCTGTTCAATGTAAAGACACCATCGGCCATGGAGCTTACAATACTTGATAATTGCTCTTTCTCCTGCCTCAAAGCTTGAATATGATAATTAAGCTGGCTTCCCATCCGGTTAAATTCAATCGCTAGATCACCGATCTCGTCCCGTGTCAGCACAGGTACTTTCGTGTTGAACTCCCCGCGGGTCAAATTATAAGCTGCCTCCCGCATTTTAATTAATGGTGCTGTAACCCGGGATGATAAGAATACGGCAAAAAAAGTTGTTAAGAGAATAGCAATTCCGCCGCTCAATAAAATCAGCTTGGTTGTCTGATCTCTTGTTTCGTTAATCATATCCAATGATTTAAATACAAATACTGCCCCGCCGTCCTCTAGAGGAGAGCCTACCGAAATAACCTCATTTTCGTCCACGACTAATCCTTGTGAACTCTGTGATGCCACCTGGCTGGTCAAGTTTTGTGCTTCTGCATCGTTTATTATCCACGATTCATTAATAAAATCCAAATCCGTATCCTCAGTGCCCGAAATCCACTGTTCCTCATCAGCATAATAAATGACAACACGGCTGGAAGGATCTCTCAGCATTTCTGTTGCATCCTCAATAAATTCCGTATCATAATCTGAATCTACCAACGAAGAAATTTTCTCAGACATTTGTGACATATCATTTTCAGCTTCTTGTATATGATAATTTTCAAAGAACTGCATTAAAAAAAACATCAATACACATAACACAAAGGATACTAATAATAAAATCGTTAATGATAATTTTCCGACAACGCTTTTCCAAAACATCAGTCTTGTTCAACCTCAAATTTATAGCCGATTCCCCACACTGTCACAATCATCTTCGCAGCTTCGGAAGAAACAGAATTTAGTTTTTCGCGTAGACGCTTCACATGTGTATCGACTGTACGAAGATCGCCGAAGAACTCATATTGCCATACTTCTTTTAATAATTGCTCCCGATTAAATACTTTATCCGGAGAGTTTGCCAGAAAACAAAGCAGCTCATATTCCTTTGGTGTTAAGCTGACTTCCTGATTATCTGCTGTAACCCGGTGTCCATCATGGTCAATAGTCAAGTGTGGAAACACTAATAGATTTTTGGCAGTCGTATCGGATTGCTGATAATTCAAGTTAGAAACTCTGCGCAGAATCGCTTTCACCCGTAATACTGCTTCTCTCGGGCTGAACGGCTTCACAATATAATCATCTGCACCTACTTCAAATCCCTGCACACGATTCGATTCTTCTCCGCGAGCTGTCAGCATAATAACTGGTGTATCCTTTTCTTTTTTCAGCTCCTCACATACTTGGATGCCATCCATTTCCGGCATCATAATATCTAAAATAATAGCGCTGTAATTATTTTGCAGAGCCATTTCCAAGGCAGTCTTCCCATCTGCCGCTTCATCTATTTCAAAGTCCTCTTTTTCTAAGTACATTTTTATTAAACGTCGAATTCTTTCTTCATCATCTACCACTAATAATTTCTGTGCTTCACTCATTTATATTTCACTCCTCATATCAACTCTAATTAGCATTATAAACGAACCCGTTTGAAAAGTTAAGGAATTAAGAGCATTCCTCTCTGTTATGACGCCTATTAAATTTATGTCCATAGAAAAAAGAATTGCTACCAGCTCTGTGATAACAATTCTCTTTTCTATCGCACACCCTTCCTGCATTCTTCTGCAACTTACATTATGCGTAAGAGTGCAGACTGGCAAGGACCAGGTTTACGACAATCAGATTGAACATAATAATGGCAAAACCAACAACCGCAAGCCAGCCTGATTTTTCCCCATGCCAGCCTCTGGATAGCCGCAAATGCAGGAATGCTGCATAAAAAAGCCAGGTAATTAATGCCCATACTTCTTTTGGATCCCAGCCCCAGAACCTTCCCCAGGCAATCTGGGCCCAAATCGCCGCGAATATCAAACCGCCTAAAGTAAAGACAGGGAAACCGATTGCCACTGAACGATACATAATTTCATCCAGCATATCCGGTTTGACCCCTTTCAGAAGAGGCTGCAGTCTTTTCCCGATTCGTTTGCGGGAAATTAAAAAGGCAATTCCATAAATAATACTTCCTCCAAAGAATGACCAAATCACCGTATTAAATTTTCTGCCTGCATCATCACCATGCATCCAGCCAGGCACTTCAAACCACGGACTCATAACATTTTCCGATAATAACGTGCTGTCCTGAGGGGCTGCAATAGGCGGAAGATGATATTCCGCAACGGTTTGCTGTCCGTTCCCTTCCACTTCAAAGGTTGCTTGATACGAAACAGCATTAAATATGCTTGTCATGACAATAAATCCAACAAATAAAAAGATACCATAAATAACTAGTTCCAGCATGGTATTACGCAGTGTTGCTCTGGTTTGGTCAATCTGCCGAATTAAATACATTAATCCGGCAACAAAGCTGATAAATAAAATGCCCTGTGCCAAAGATACTGTCGAAACATGAATTGGGAGCCAATAACTTTGTAAAGACGCTACCAATGGCGCCACATCTGACGAGAACATACTTGCATATGCAATAATAATCGTAGCCAAAGGTAAAGCAAATACCCCTAAAAACGCTGTTTTATAGTAGATGTAAATAATAATAAATGCTAAAATCATCGACATCCCTAAAAAGGTTGTAAACTCAAAAAGGTTACTCACCGGCGCATGACCAGTCATCACCCATCTTGCTATAAAGTATACGAGCTGCGAAGCGAAACCAATTATTGTAATAACTAAACCGATAGTCCCTGCTTTTGTTTTCTGATGACGCTCGTTTTTATTTTGACGAATTGCTCCTCCAAAAAAGAAGGTGGCAACCAAATATAAAAGAAAAGCAATAAGCAGGGCGGTACTGCTAACACTGTATATACCCATTCATTTACCTCCAATCCTTTCTCAACCATTTCATTTTTACTCATCTAACTCCTGCTGGTCTTTCACCATAGTGACATTCGTACCTTCTACTGCTTTTTCAATATCACGTTTGAGTCCGAACCAGTTTTTGTTTGTATGAGCTGCGAGAAGCAGTGTATTGTCCTTTTGTTTATTAATCCAAATACGCCGGTGCTGCCAGTACATTCCCTGAATAACCCCAATCATAAAGATCATAGCACCAATTAAAAAGAAAGGAAGCGTCCGATCGGAACTAACTGTAATACCGCTGACATCCCTGAATTCCACACCGTCAATTGCTACTTTGTATTGGTTCTCTCCTGTAGCATCTACATTCATGCCAATTCCAAGAAAGCTGACCTCTCCTTCTTCTGAATCAGGAGGATAGACAGTCACTACAAATGCCGGATTTCTGGGATAGTCTGTTTCTGAAGCCGGTGTTCCTTCTTCCGTCATAATATAATCTGGATAATAATTCGTTAACTCTACCTGGAAACCGCTGTCTAATTCATACACCCGGTCTGGATTAGTTAAGTCAATCGTGAAAGAGCCTAGAGATTCTTGCGTTTCATCATCTTCTTCATGAATATAAAAAGTCATATTTTCAAATTCATTTAACTGATAACCTTGTTGATATAAGGTGTATCCATCAAATTTTGCCGGATTATTCATTTGGATTGAGTAATCAAGAATTGGCTCCAGCTCCGGTTCAGCACCAACGATATCCGCATTCGTTGCTTCATAAATAACAACATCGGTCTGGAAATTCGTTGCAATTTCATCATCAACAGATCCCTCTTGAAAACCGTCTTCTCCTTCTCCATTGTGTGTTTCCACAATAAAGTCTTTATTCTCTATGTAATACTGGTTATCTGTGCCGGGAATAACTCTCTGCTCCCCTTCACGAAGCCACATATAATCTTCAGAGAACATGATAGGTGTCGTACGCAAAATAGCTGCAATTAATACAATAATTAAACCAATATGATTTACGTAAGGACCCCATCTTGAAAACCGGCCTTTCTCAGCTAATATATGGCCATCTTTTTCTGTTATTTTATATCTGGAATTCTTTAAACTCTTTACCAGCTTGTCTACATCCGCATCAGCTGCATTAGCTGATTCACTGTATAATCGCTGTCTGGATAAAAACTTCTTGTGTTTTTTAGGCTTCTGATGTTTTAATGCCCGGTATAGCGGAACAAAACGGTCTAAGCTGGCTATGACCAGCGAAATACCTATTAACGCGATTAAAGTGATAAACCACCAAGAACTGTACATATGATGGAATCCTAACTGATAATACATCAACCCTAAAATACCATACGTTTCTTCATAAAAAATGGCAGGGTCTCTTGATACAGCATCCTGCGGGATAAATTGTTCCTGCGGATAAATCGTACCCATAATCGAGGCAATTAACGCTAAAACAATCAGCCATACCCCTACTTTTACAGAAGAGAAAAAACTCCAAATCTTATCAATGATTGATTTCTGATATGTTTGTGAACGGCGGGCACTGCCATCATATCGCATATTCAACAGTTTTTTATCATCATTTCCGTCGATATGCTGATTTCCCTCTACCGGTTTTCCGCACGCTTCACATAATACGGTACCTTCAGGATTCATGTGGCCGCATTCACATTTTATTTTATTCATTGTCTGCCCCCATTCTCATGGATTATCATGATGCATCCGGTGTGATTGCGTCTAAATGCCCCTCTAATCTTTCTAATGTCAAAGCTCCTTGGACAACCTCATTTATCGTACCATCTGGATTAATGAAGAAGGTTGTCGGCATCGGCCTGATTCGATACAAGTCTCTGACATCCGAATTTGTATCATGCGGAATAGCGAAAGTCAACCCATAATCTTCAATAAAATTATCAATAACTAATTCGGTTCCATCTAGACTGACTGCTACAATTTCAACGCCTTTTTCCTTGTATTTCGGATATAATTCCTGCATATACGGCATTTCGTCTTTACACGGTCCGCACCATGTTGCCCAAAAGTTTAGCATAACCCCTTTGCCTTCGAAATCGCTGAGCTGTGTAACATCTTCATCAACTGCGTCATTTACTTGAGTCAATTGAAAATCAGGAGCAGCGTCGCCTGCACGGTATATCTCATCCTCGTCCTTTGAATTTGAAAATAGTGCAAATATGACTGCGCCAACCAACACAACTAATATAGAAGAACGAAAAATGAAGCGATTTCGTTTCTTTTTTTGTTTTTGAATATCTCTTTCTTCCCTGCTCATAGTTTTCCGTCCCCCTTTCCCAACTCATTATAACATTGACTAAAGCGTTTAAATTTGAATATTATCTTACAATTTTGTGGACATATTCCGAAGCTGATTGACTTCTTTCGGCGTGAGTGCTCTATATTCACCGGCATTTAATCCGTGCAGTGTCAAAAAGCTATATTGCTCACGCTTCAGTTTCATTACTGGAAAGTCAATCGCTTCCAGCATTCTTCGCACCTGTCTGTTTTTGCCCTCATGCAGCGTCAATTCAATAATGGAAGTTTTCTTTTCTTTGTCATTGGAAAGCATATGAACATCGACGGCTTTTAATTTCTCTCCATCAGATACAACACCCTTCCGTAATTTTAACAATTCCTTTTTATGAGGAATACCTTTGATTTTTGCTACATACACTTTATTAATCTCTTTACTTGGGTGCATCAGCTGATTAGCGAATTCCCCATCATTCGTTAACAGTAATATTCCTGATGTATCATAGTCCAGCCGGCCAACCGGAAAAATGCGTTCTTCGACTTCCGGAAGAAAATCGGTAACTACTTTTCTATTTTTATCATCTTTCACGCTGGAGATGACCCCTCTAGGCTTATACAGCAAATAATATACAAATTCCTCTTTTTCTAGCGGAACCCCATCTACCTCTACTTTATCCTGGGAGGTTACCTTTACCCCCATCTCTGTAACGATTTGATCATTTACTTTTACTTTTCCATCAAGAATCAATTGCTCAGCCTTTCTTCTGGATGTCACTCCGCTTTGAGCAATAACCTTTTGTAATCTTTCTTCATGCTTTGACATATAAATCTCCTATCTTTTTCTTTTATTTTCCCCAAAATGGATAACATACTGTAACTGATATCCGAGCTCCAATCCATGTATCGCTTTCTTATATTATACTATTTTCACTTGTTATACCTAATAATCTGCTGTTTTCACAAAAATAAGAAAGCCTATGATAAAGATATTTTTTCACATATCTTCATCATAGCCTTATTTTATCTGTTGGGAAAGTATAATTTTAGGGAAAAGGTATTTCCACTTCAGCTGATTATTTACCCAAACATCATTGTAACAAGAAATACAGCTGCAAGTATAGCAATTAAATCAGCTAATAATCCTGCCTGCAGTGCATAACGAATTTTTTTAATACCGATTGCACCGAAATAGATGGTAAGTACATATAAGGTAGTATCCGTGCTTCCCTGCATAACCGAAGCAATTGTCCCGATAAAAGAATCCGGCCCGTAGGTGGCAATGATTTCAGTTGTCATCCCTAACGCTGCAGTTCCGGAGATTGGGCGGATGAGTGCAAGGGGTAAAACTTCTGCTGGAAAACCAATAAAGGCTAGCAGAGGAGATAATATATCTACAAACGCATCTAACGCCCCGGAGCTGCGCAATATCGAAATAGCAGTAATCATTCCTACTAAAAAAGGGAGTAAAGAAACAGCTGTTTTTACGCCTTCCTTTCCTCCTTCCACAAACAAATCATATGCCGGTAATCTCTTCATGCTTGCCGCGATCATAATGAACAAAATAAAACAAGGAATCATCCAAATACTAATTACACTGATAAACCCCATCATGATTTCCTCCACGTACTCTTATAATAAAAAAACCGATCAATAATCAGTCCGGCAATGGTACCAATACAGGTAACCAATAACGTCACTCCGACAATTTCAGTAGGAGAAGCAGATTCGTATTGCATCCTGATACCGATAACCGTTGTGGGGATTAGTGTCAGTCCGGTGGTGTTTAAAATAAGGAAAGTTATCATTGAACGAGATGCTGTTTCTGAATGCTTATTTAGTTTTTTCATTTCCTCCATTGCTTTAATTCCTAAAGGGGTAGCAGCGTTGCCCAGCCCAAACATATTTGCAGTTAAATTAGATAAAATATAGCCCAACGCCGGATGATCCTTAGGTATTTCCGGGAATATTTTCGAAATAAGCGGACGAAAAATTTTGGCAAGTCCCCGTAAAATACCCGCTTCTTCCGCAATGCGCATCATGCCCAGCCAAAATACCAGGATACTAATCAATCCTATAGCCAACGTAACCGCCTGTGCGGCACTTTCAAAAATAGCTTCATTCACCGCTTCCATATTGCCTGAAAACATTGCATAAATAATTCCAATGGCAGCCATGCAGATCCAAATCCAATTAATCATTTGCATCCCACCTTATTATCGAATGAAATACATGCATTACCTCACTCAACAAATCTTCCTCATGATGCACGTGATGCGCATTACTTGTCTGAAGCGCCGGCCGGTTTTGTTCGAGATAAACATCCTTTGCCCAGTCATCATGCCTATTTTTATAAAGCGGTACCTGGACAGTATCTTTTGTTGTCTCCCTATTTGTTATCGTTTCCCCGTTCATATCGATTTCTTTCATTTCAAACTGGTCAAATCCCCATTCAAACATCGAAATATGATCCTGCCAGTCGTTTGGAGCATCCAGTGTTACTGCAATTAACTCCATTCCATCCTTCTCCGCAGTGGTAATAAGCGTCCGGCCTGTCTGCTTGGTGTACCCTGTTTTCCCTCCAGTACAATATTCATAAAAATAGGTCAGCAGCTTGTTTTTATTTTGCCAGTGGTACGTCCTGTTCTCCGATAAATAACTGGTTTCCCCGCTTATCTCTTGAAAAATTGGATTTTCCATTGCATATTGCATGAGAATCGCCATATCATGAGCGCTTGAATAATGTGTATCAGAATCTAACCCATGTGGATTATCAAAGTGTGTATTCTCCATCCCCAGCCATTTAGCCTTTTCATTCATTAAATAGACGAATCCTTCTTCACTTCCGCCAACATGCTCCGCAATTGCTACAGCAGCGTCATTACCTGAACGGAGCATCAGTCCATACACTAAATCTGTCAGCTTCATCTTTTCGCCCTGCTCTAGATAAATTGATGAGCCTTCTGTATAAATGGCATTTCTGGAAACCGTCGCCTGTTCATTCATTTTTCCAGACTCCACAGCAATAATTGCAGTCATTATTTTAGTAATGCTTGCTATTGAAGCTGGTTCCTCTGCATTTTTTTCAAATAAAACTCTGCCTGAGGACTGTTCAATTAAAATAGCATGCTGTGCGGATACATTTACCGCAGCATGTCCATGAATTGGGAATGATAAAAAACTAATGATAATGACAATTATCCATATAAACAAACGCATCAGCTTGGCTCCTCCTCATTAAACACTGCATTATTTCTAACTCCTTGTCTGCCAGCCAGTCATAACATGCTTCTTGTTTATTTATATGTGAGGAACAAGCTATTATGTATATTGGGGACGAAAAAACCTTACAGATAAGCGGGAATCACTTATCTGTAAGGTCTTGTTATTTACTCGTTCGGAAACTGGTCGAAAAATAAATCAACATCGGATGCATCCGCTTCAGAGTCTAAGGAGGTTTCTAATTCCGGTAACTCTTTAAGCGTAGACAAACCAAAAAAGGTGAGAAATTCCTTTGTTGTTCTAAAAAGAGTCGGGCGGCCGACTGTTTCTTTTCTTCCACATTCCTCTACTAACATCCGGGATACTAAGGTTTGCAAAGGTCTTTCACTGCGGACACCCCGTATCTCATCGATTTCTGTCCGTGTGATCGGCTGCTGATAAGCAATGATTGCCAATGTTTCTAACGCAGCCTGAGACATCCTGCTTGGCTTGGGCTGAATAACCCATTTCTTAAAATATTCACTGTGAACCGGTTTGGTTGTTAAGCTGAGCATCCCATTAGCATTGAGAATCATCAGCCCCCGATTCTGTTCTTTATAATCTGTTTGAAGCTCATCTACAATTTGACGAACCTCATCTAAGGAAACATCAAGGACATTGCTCAGCTCGCTCACGGTTATTCCTTCATCACCGCCGGCAAATAACAGGCCTTCCGCAACCCCTTTTAAATAATCTAATTCCACGATGACTCCTCCATGCTATAAACATATAATTCTTCAAAATGATTTTCTTGCATTGCATATACTTCTCTTTTTTTCATTAATTCCAAAACAGCTACAAAAGTGGATACGATATATGATTTCGTAGGAACAGGAAATAAAGCATAGAATGTAATGCCATTTTTACTGCTTTTAACCTGCTGCAGTACTTCATCCATCCGTTTTTCTATCGGTATTTCCGTTCGTTCGATAACGGTATCTTGCGGCTCTTTCCATTGATTTCGCTGCATCATTTTTTTCAAAGCGCCAATCATATCAAAAACAGAAGCATTCCCTGCATTCACATTTTCAGGCAGAACATCTTTAAAATCAAAAACAACTGGCGAGCGCGTATAGACCTGCTGCTCTTTCGCCTCTTTTTCTTTTAATGCTTCCGCAGCTTCTTTATATTTTCGATATTCAATTAAACGCTGCATCAGTTCTTCACGGGGATCCTCCATATATGCTTCATCCATCTCTTCCTCTTCGAATTCCTGCTTGGGAAGAAGCATCTGGCTTTTGATCGCCAGCAAGGTAGAAGCCATTACCAGATATTCGCTGGCAATATTTAATTCCAAATGCTGCATCGTATGAATATAATCCATATACTGTTGTGTAATCTGAGCAACCGGAATGTCATAAATATCGATTTCATAGTGATTTATTAAATGAAGCAATAAATCTAATGGTCCTTCAAATTTTTCTAATTTAACTTCATATCCTTGAATCATCGCTGTAATTCCTCTCAAGCTGACCAAAACAATGCATCATTTACTTTAAAAAGTAATAATTTAATTGCAAAAGCCCATACACTATTTGCTCAGCTTACATAAGTTATAACGTAATATAAATGTTAGCACAAAACATTTATGGATTGAACTAAAAAGGAGGAAATAAAATGAGTGGTTATTCTGGTGGTTACGCAGGTGGATTTGCTTTAATCGTTGTACTATTTATTTTATTAGTAATTGTAGGAGCAGCTTGGTACTAAAATACTTGAAATAAATAGACTTTGCAACGAATGAAAAGCCAACCCGTATCAGGGTTGGCTTTTATCATCATCCTTTGCTTTCTCGTAAAAGGCTTTTACACTTTCAGAGGGCACAATCTCGTATTTATTTGAATAAATACGATGAATCTCAGCAATCATTCGTGAACCGATTCCATGATCCCGATGAGATGGATTCACGGTAAGGTGGTTAATAACCAATTGATTGTCATCCACGATTTGTACGCCGATTGCTCCGAGGACATCATCGCCTTCTTTCCACAAATGTAAATGCAAATCTTCATTTTCTTCATATTCACGAATCGTTTCTTGCAATTTTTTTACATCTTTTTCCTCAGGCATAAATGATAATAAGCCCATAGCAATTTTTTCTAAGTTTCTTTTAAAGCGAATTAACATAATTACCCCTCATTAAATTTCTTGTATGGTAATCCTTTTAAATTTTAATCAGTATTTACTCTGAAAGTATAACGCATTTCCAATATAATGAAAAGCACCATTTTAAAATTTAAGTAAAAACAACGATAACGATGAAGCGAGAAATATAATGTTATCCTTCGACACGAATCTCTTTCATTACATCTCCGTTAGACATTGCTTTTGCTAGCTCAACACCGGAGGTCACTTTTCCAAAAACTGTGTGAACGCCATTTAAATGCGGCTGCGGCTCATGAACAATGAAAAATTGAGAGCTTCCTGTATCTTTTCCGGCATGCGCCATAGATAAAGAGCCTTCCTCGTGTTTATGCGGATTCCCTTCTGTTTCACATTTGATTGTATATCCCGCAGAACCTGTACCATTACCGACTGGACAGCCGCCCTGGCTGACAAAACCGGGGATTACGCGATGAAAAGTCAATCCATCATAAAATTTTTCATTCGCTAATTTTTCAAAGTTAGCTACAGTTCCCGGCGCTTCATTTGGATACAATTCAAATTCAATTTTATTTCCATTTTCCATTTCGATATAACCTTTTTTCATTTCAGCAAATCTCCTTCTAAAAACAATTATACTTTATTTTACCACTTATTCCGTTCAAGTAAAGCTCTTTATCCCATCATAAGACAGATCATTTTTAACAATATCTTGATATGTTTCTCTCTTGACGACAAGGTGATCCTGCCCTTCTTCAATAAACACAACAGCAGGTTTGGTCAAACGATTGTAATGGCTTGCCATCGAGTAATTATACGCTCCTGTCGAGAATACAGCCAGGATATCCTTATCTTCAATACGCGGCACTGGAAGGTCCCAAATCAGCATATCGCCAGATTCACAGCACTTCCCTGCAATAGAAACTTCTTTTTCCGGACTGGCTTCCGGACGATTTGCAATCACCGCATCATATTTTGATTGGTATAGTGCAGGGCGAATATTATCTGTCATCCCGCCATCAATGGAATAATATTCTCTCACACCAGGAATTTTTTTGTTAGATCCGATTGTATATAACGTAATTCCTGCATCGCCTACAATGGAGCGGCCGGGCTCAATCCAAATCTCTGGAAATTTCATCTTATATTTATCGCAATTTTCTTCCACGCTGTCAATCATATCTTTCACATATTCCGCCAGCGGAAGCGGCTGGTCATCTTCGGTATAACGAATGCCGAATCCTCCACCTAAATTTAACACATCCGCTTCAAATTTGTATTTCTGCTTCCAATCTTCCAGCTTAGCAAAAAGGATAGCCGTTGCTGCTCGAAAACCATTTGTTTCAAATATTTGTGAACCAATATGACAGTGAAGGCCTTTCAGATGGATTCTCGGATGTCCCAACACCTTCTTAAGAGCAGCTTCTGCCTGTCCATTTTGCAGGTCGAACCCAAATTTAGAGTCTTCATTCCCTGTCATAATGTATTTATGCGTCTTTGATTCCACACCAGGGGTTACCCGGAATAACACATCCATCGTTTTCTCCTGTTTGATAAGCTCTTGGTCCAACAGTGCAATATCATGAAAATTATCAATCACGATACAGCCGATGTCATGCTCCACAGCCATCGCGATTTCCTTTTCATTCTTATTATTTCCATGCATATGAATTCTTTCAGCAGGAAACTCTGCTTGAAGTGCTGTATATAATTCACCTTCAGAAATCACGTCTAGACATAGTCCTTCCTGTTTGGCAACCTGTAGCATCGCAATAGTTGAAAAGGCCTTGCTCGCATAAGCAACCCTTCCGGTAATTCCAGCATCACGAAATGCTTGTACAAAAGCTCTGGCATGCTTTCGGATCATTTCTACATCGTAGACATATAAAGGTGTTCCATATTTTTCTGCTAATTCGATGGTGTCCACACCACCAATTTCTAAATGTCCCTTTGTATTGACGGTAAAGGGGTGTGCATCAAGTATCATTCTTTTTCCCCCATTGTTTAAATAATTAAATACTTTATCACAAGACAGTAAATAATGAAAGCAAAAAACAATACTTCAGCCAGAAGGAGATGAAACAATCAATAAGCTGTCATAAACAAAGGTTGAGGGATTGCTGTATTTCCTTTTCGCAGTCCCTCCATTTTACAGGCGGCAAGTAACTGGAAACCGATCATGCCCCTGTCTTTTTGAATAATCGTTTCAAGGACGGCGATAGTTATTACGAGGATGTACAATACTCGGGCGATGTTTGTTATTCGGAACCGGCATCCGAAATATAATTTGTTTCATTGCATTTAAGTTAAAAGGAAGCAGAGGCCACATATACGGCGTTCTCATCGATCTGATCTGAACAATAAAAAATATATAAAGGGTGATTCCAATCATATAGCCGGGAAAACCGAATAATCCTACCGCAAGGACCAGAATAATTGTAACTACCTTATTCGCAACACTTAACTCGTAACTTGGTGTCACATAATTTCCAATAGCAGCCGTTGAAATGTATAAAATAACCTCTGGCGAAAACAATCCGACCTCAATCGCTATTTCCCCAATTAAAACAGCTGCAATTAATCCCATCGCTGTGGATAAAGGAGTCGGGGTGTGTATCGCTGCCATTCTTAAGAATTCAATCCCTATCGTTGCAATAATAATCTGAACGGTTATTGGAATGTTCCCTTCATCATTGGGCCCGATAAAACTTAATTTATCCGGCAGCAAAGACGGTTCAACCGCAAACAGAAGCCAGGTCGGCAAAAGAAATAATGCAGCCAGCACAGCAAGAAAGCGAATAAAACGAATACATGTACCGATTGTCGGCACTTGCCGATATTCTTCCGCATGCTGCAAGTGATGAAAAAAAGTTGTTGGAATAATAATGGCACTGGGAGAAGTATCGACAAATATAATGACGTGACCTTCTAATAAATGACTTGTCGCTACATCTGGTCTCTCTGTATATCGAACCAGCGGATATATATTCCATTTTTTAACCAGTAAAAATTCTTCTAATGATTTATCAGACATCGACATACCATCGACCTGAATTTTTCCAATCAGATTTTTTAAGTGCTTTACTAAATTCGGATTAGCTATATCTTCAATGTAGGTGATACAAACATCTGTTTTCGAACGTTCGCCAACCTTCATCATTTCATTCCGCAAACTTTCATCCCGCAAGCGTCTTCTGGTGAGCGCTGTGTTTTCTACAATATTTTCTGTATACCCATCTCTTGATCCACGAATGACTTTCTCTGTATCCGGTTCTTCTGGAGTTCTTCCGGGATAATTACGCACATCAATAATTTGTGCATATTCTTTTCCATCAATAAATACAGCTATCAGACCGCTGAGTACTTCATCAACTGCTTCATCCATTGTTTGAACATGTTCTACCTGCTGATGGACCAGCCGGTTTTCAATGATTTTTCCAATCTTGTCACTTTCTGATTCATTATCATTGATTTCAACCATTACTCTTAAAATCTGTTGTACAACGGAGGTATCCGTAAGACCATTTACATAGTACATCTGGATACGCTGATTCAGGACGACTGTCTCCCTGTAGCCCAAATCATACGATTTTTCTAAGCCTACCCTCTTTTTCATATACGCATAGATATCATCAATATGAGGAGAGATTGGGCTCTTTTTTTCTTTATCTGTCTGCATGTAATCACCTTCTGTTTGTCAGCTTATATTGGAAAAGCAAAACTGTTTTGCGTCTCAGCTTCTTGTTTGGAAGCTTAAATTATCAAGAATTAATAATTTTGGATAAAAAACCTGCTGTATTTTACCGGACAAAATAAACCCACTGAAACAGCGAACCAAATACTTTACCCAGCATCAGGGCCATCATAAATAAAATCACATAGCCGTCCATACCTATCCTCCGTGAGAGAATCGGGAAAACATTTAATACTTCTGTTAATGCTGCAGCAAGCATTCCGTTAAAAATGCCATGAAATAATCCCCATAGCATCAATGCAAACACAGATTGTGATGTGGAAATAGGAGCAAAAGAGAAATAAGTCCCGATTAATAACCCAATAATAACTGCCGCTCCATAAACTTTGATGTATTTCTCTGTCTTGCTTAATTGAATCAGTCTCGGAATAATCCCCAATACCGTAATAAAAGCAACAAAACCCGCACCCACTGCAACCCCGCTGCTGAAGCCAATAAAAATTTGCAGGATATTAAGAAGAATTTCTTGGATCATTCAGTTCATTTTCCATTGTATTGATATACTGCTGTAAATCCTGCTGATAATTAAAAATTTCTACTTCCAGCGGACTTGGCTCTTCATTAAATCTTTTTTTAAACCAGTGATTAAAAAAAAGAATGGTTCCTACGCCGAGACCTAATGAATAAGGAATCTGAATCCATAAAGGATACTCATTTTCGGTGCCAGTCAGGAGCAAATGCAGTTTTTGCTGGACGGGCTGCATGCTTACATCATAATGAAAGTTCATAATAGTCATTGCCGATCCGACAAACAGCAGCAGCCAGACAAATGTAAGAACCAAAGGATGGGTTGCTTTTTTACGCGGTTCAATTTGTATCAGCGTTTGTTCCGGTCCGAGCAGCTGAAATTCAATATCGGAATATTCCTTTGTAAGGTGATCAATTACCAAAAAGCTGTCAATTACCAAGATATTTTTATCTTTTTTGGATAGGCGGTAAATCGACGTATCTTCCAATAATTCCTTTTTGTTTGACTGTGTGGATATATAAGCAATATCTTTTAGTTTGAGCTCCTGCCATGTTTCTAGGACTATTTTTTTCCGCATTCTTATATATACAAGCTCTGCCATGGTTAACTCACCCTTATCTTCATTTCCTTAACCAATAGTATTTGTTAAAAGAGAACAAAATATAAGCCTTAAATGTAAAACAAGGCTTTACTCAGCGGGAGTCTTACAAAAGTTCTTCGATGTGAGGAATAATCGCAGTCCTAGTCCCAGCTAGTTACACTGCGATAAATACAATTGAACGAAAAAAAGCTTATCTGTGTGAGTCACACAAATAAGCTTTCCTCTTAGCCTGCATCTTAGCCTGCATCCATATTTTTTTTCATATCCTCTAAAATCTTTTTCTCCAGTCTGGATACCTGTACCTGAGAAATTCCGAGCCTTTCAGCCACTTCGGTCTGTGTCTGGTCTTTATAATATCGTAGGTAAATAATTAACCTTTCCCGTTCAGTAAGCGATCGTACGGCTTCCTGAATGGATAATTTCTCAAACCATCTGGAGTCCTGCTCCGCGATTTGGTCTAATAAAGTAATGGAATCTCCATCACTTTCATAGACCGTTTCATGAATGGATTGGGGTGATTTTGCCGCCTCTTGTGCATGTACAATTTCTTCTGGTTCCAGCTCTAAAGCTTCTGCCAGCTCATTTACAGATGGAGAACGACCTAAATCTTTCGACATTTCTTCCCGTTTGCGGCGGATTTTATTCCCCATCTCCTTCAGAGATCGGCTGACCTTCACACTGCCATCATCACGAATAAAACGTTGTATCTCTCCAATAATCATGGGAACGGCATAGGTAGAAAATTTAACATTATAGGATAAATCAAATTTATCCACTGCTTTGATCAGCCCAATGCTCCCAATTTGAAATAAGTCATCTGGATCATATCCCCGATTAACAAATCGCTGCACAACAGACCAGACAAGCCGGACATTTCGGCGGATCAGCTCTTCTCTTGCTTCGTTATCACCGGATTGGCTTAACCGGATCATTTTCTTTACTTGCTCATTGGAAAGCTGCTCTCTTTCCTCCGTTTTATGAATATTCACGACAGAGACCTTAATTATATACCGTTTTTGATTTGGATAATTGCTTTTTCATATAAACGGAAGTCCCTTTTTCAGGAGCAGAAATGACTTCCACGGTATCCATGAAATTTTCAATAATCGTAAAACCCATGCCGGATCGTTCCATTTCTGGCTTTGATGTATATAAAGGTTCCCTTGCTTCATCAATGTTTAAAATACCTTGTCCCTCATCACGGATGGTCAGCTCTATTTCTCCATCGTATAGAACGCAGTCAATATATACCTTATGATGCGGTTCGCTTCCATAGCCATGAATGATGGCATTTGTCACTGCTTCCGAAACAACGGTTTTAATTTCTGTTAATTCCTCCATTGTCGGGTCCAGCTGTGTGATAAAAGATGCGACAGCAACTCTGGCAAAAGCCTCATTTTCACTGATACTTGAAAAAGAAAAAGACATTTCATTTCTCATGATGTCACCCCCAAGCCTTGAAGTGCGCGTTCTTCATTTTCTTCTAAACGTATAATTTTGTAAAAGCCTGACATATCAAATAGACGATGCAGTGAAGGAGACACAGAACAAAGAACCATCTCTCCTCCCAATTGAACAATTTCTTTATAACGTCCTAAAACAACCCCCAGCCCAGAACTGTCCATGAAACTAACTCCGTTTAGATTCAAGATGATATGTTTAATGGAATGCATATAAATCCAATCCTTCCACGTATCTCTCAATCCTTCTGCCTCATGATGATCCAGCTCACCTTCCATACGTACAATCAGCACATCGCCTCTTACTTCAAATGTTGTTTGTAATCCCATGTGCAAATGCTCCTCCTCTTTGTTGTGAAATAGTTGTGTTTTTGCTTAAAATACATGTTCAGAAAGTCCGGGAAAGAGAACAGGAAATTTCTTTCTCAAGCTCTTTTTACAGACTTTCGGAACGTCCTTAGTTAGTGTATTCTCTAAACAAATGACTATTTCCTGCTACTCGACAAAAGAAGTGGAAATCCGTGTTAATCGGCTGCTTTCACCATTTTTTGCATGGTACGTTTTGCTAATTCTAAAACAGATGCTTCGCTGATATCCTCGTTCACAATAAGCGGGGTAGCGTATACAGGCTCATCATTTTCTTTGACGGTGAGCTCTCCAACCACGGTGCCTTTTTTAACTGGGAATTCCCAATTATCCTGAATGGAAACTTCTGTTGTGACAGCTGCTTCTTCCTGCCCTTTTTTCTGCAGGGTATGCACACTCTGTTCAGTAACAATATCAAAATGATGCGGGTCTGCTTTTATTTTGTTGAGCTCCATCACAGTTTCTTCTTTGGCAAAAAGCTGTTCTGTTTTGTAGCTTTGGAATCCATAATCCATTAATCCGGATATCATTTTGTTACGTTCTTTAGGCGTTTCTGCTCCCATAACTACAGCGATAACCCGCATATCATCGCGTTTGGCTGTAGCTGTAAGACAATACTTTGCTTCATTTGTATAACCCGTCTTCATGCCATCTGCCCCCGGGTATGAACGAATCAGCTTATTTGTATTTACCAGCCAAAACTCATTTTCCTCCCCCTGTCGTAAATAATCTTCGTAAATGGATGTATAATTTGTGATATCTTCAAAGTGTAATAATTCTCTCGTCATTACTGCCATATCATAGGCGCTGCTATAATGATCGGCTGCCGGCAGCCCGGTTGTATTCGCAAAATGAGTATTCTCTAACGCAAGTTCTTCCGCTTTTTTATTCATCGCCCGGACAAATTCCTCTTCTGTTCCAGCAATCTTCTCTGCCATGGCAACACTGGCATCATTTCCGGAAGCAATCGCGATTCCTTTTATCAGATCATCAACTGACATTTCTTCCCCTGCCTCCAAAAATACCTGTGACCCTCCCATTGAAGCAGCATATTCACTGACGACAACAATGTCTTCTTTGGAGATTTCCTCTTTTTCTAAAGCTTCCATAATAAGAAGCAAGGTCATTATTTTAGTCATACTGGCTGGCGGTAATTGTTCATGCGCATCTTTATCAAACAATACGGTGCCTGTGTTTTGTTCGATTAAAACACTGGATAACGCATCCTCAGCTAACTTTGTTTCTTCTTTGTTCTCTTCATTCGCTAAAACAGTTGAATAGTTAAAAAATATCGTTCCAATAAGTAATCCAATCATGCATAAGATTCGTCTCTTCATACTGCTTCCCTCCAAATTACAATAATACTGTTAGGATTTCCATATTGACGCTATTTCATACTATATTTTTGATTAACAAATGAAGGAGAGAGCATCTTTTTTGTTGTTCAGCAAACTCTCATCTATACTAGGATGAGAATTGGGATAAAGAAGGGAGTTTTGGAAATGAGTCAAGATATCAGGGGAAAAATTGCTTATATAACTGGCGGAAGCAGCGGAATTGGCAAAGCGACTGCGCGCCAATTAGCAAAAGAAGGCGTTCATCTAGGTTTAATTGCCAGAAACCAGGAAAAGCTGGAGAATGTCCAAAAGGGATTAGAAAATGAAGGTATTTCTGTTGTCACCTGCAGTGCGGATATTTCGAAGCATGACCAAGTCAAATCTGCGGTTCAGACGCTAGAACAGCAATTAGGCAAAGCAGATATTTTGATTAATAATGCAGCAATAAGCGATTACGGTAATTTTCAGGATATGGATGAGGAAGTATGGAAGCATATTTTTGAAGTGAATGTTTTTGGAACATATCATATGCTGAAGGAAGTGCTGCCGCATCTTGTCAGCAAGCAAAAAGGAGACATTATCAACATTTCTTCCAGCAATGGATTAAAAGCAACCGCAGGCTCAACTGCCTACAGCGCATCTAAATTTGCTATTCAGGGCATGTCAGAAGCATTGATGCAGGAGGTACGCAGAGAAAACATCCGTGTATTTACCATGAACCCCAGCTTAGTCGCAACTGAGCTAGCTTTTGGCGATGAATTAGAAGAAAAGAACGAAGATAAGTTTATGCAGCCGGAAGATATCGCCGAATATATCGCAGCTCAATTAAAATTAAATCAGCGTATTTTTATTAAGCAATCTGCACAATGGGCGACCAATCCATTTTAAAAAAAGAGCTTTAGACACTATACAGTGATTTCTAAAGCTCTTTTTCCACTCATCTCTATTTAATGGATAACACCAATAACACTTGGATTTACTTGAACGGGAGTTTCTGTAATTGTAATTGCATCCTTTATTTTCTGAATGACAGCTGCATTATCTTCTATATTAGTATGGATGGTTGCAAGCTTATCGCCAGCCTCCAGCTTATCACCCAGCTTTACATGAAAGGTGATTCCTACTTGATGATCGATTTGATCATCCTTTGTTTTTCTGCCGGCGCCGAGCAGCATAGCAGCCTCTCCCATCTGCTGTGTTTCGACAGAAGAAATATACCCTGCCTTCTCTGCAGTCACATCAATAGATTGCTTTGCTTCGATTTCATGAATACTGGACATATCCCCATCTTGTGCCTCAATAAAGGTAACAAACTTCTCATAAGCATCTCCATTTTGAATCACTTCTTCAACCAATTTTCTGCCTTGTTCTTCCGTCGTTGCTTTTCCGGCCAGATAGACCATTTGCGCAGCAATCTCTACAGAGACATCATATAAATCCTGACTATATTCCTGGTCACGTAATAATTTTACTGCCTCCAGCACTTCATTTCCATTACCGATTTCTGTGCCAAGAGGCTGATCCATATTAGTTAAAACAGCCACGGTTTCCCGATTTAACTTTTTCCCGATGGCAACCATTGTTTCCGCAAGCTTCCTTGCTTCCTCTTCTGTTTTCATAAAAGCGCCATTGCCGACTTTAATATCTAATACGATGGCATCTGCTCCGGAGGCTATTTTCTTACTCATGATGGAGCTTGCAATTAATGGAATAGAGTCAACCGTACCTGTCACATCTCTTAAAGCATAAATCTTTTTATCCGCAGGTACTAAATTCCCTGATTGTCCGACCAGCGCGATACCTAATTCTTGTACCTGCTCTTTAAACCTGTCTAACGGAAGCTCTGTATGAAACCCTTTAATCGATTCCAGCTTATCTACTGTTCCGCCGGTATGACCGAGCCCGCGTCCGCTCATTTTTGCAAAAGGGATGCCTAAGGACGTGATAATCGGAGCGACTACTAAACTGACCTTGTCCCCTACGCCGCCAGTAGAGTGTTTGTCTACAACTGTGGTATTTAAAAAGGATAAATCAATGGTTTCCCCAGACTTCACCATGAAGTCTGTAAGTGCAGAGGTCTCATCACTGTTTAAACCTTGAAAATATACGGCCATCAACCAGCTTGCGATTTGATAATCCGGTATCGTATCGTTGACATATCCATCTATCATATACTCGATTTCTTCATAAGATAATGCTTCTCCGTATTTTTTCTTATTGATTATCTCTACCGTATTCATGTTAATCTCCCTCTCTATTTATTTAATATCGTCTAAAAAGCTCGTACCATGTTCCGGTAATGTAATATTAAAATTGTCTGCAATGGTTGCACCGATATCCGCAAAGGTTGTCCTGACCGGAAGCTCTTTCCCTTCTTCAATACCTATGTGGTAAACAAGCAGCGGCACATATTCGCGGGTATGATCCGTTCCGTGATGTATCGGATCATTTCCGTGGTCAGCTGTAATAATCAATAAATCATCTTCCTGCAGCTGATCAAGTATTTCCGGCAGCTGTTTATCATAGGTCTCCAGCGCTTTTCCATATCCCATTGGATCTCTGCGATGGCCATACTTTGCATCGAAATCAACCAGGTTAAGGAAGCTTAAGCCGGTGAATTCCTTTTTCAACGTATCACTTAATTTCACCATTCCATCATCGTTATCCTTTGTACGGACTGCCTCTGTCACTCCTTCCCCATCATAAATATCAGATATCTTCCCAAGTGCGATAACGTCAATTCCGGCATCTTTTAATTCATTCATCACTGTGCGCCCAAAAGGTTTTAACGCGTAGTCATGTCTGTTGGATGTACGTTCAAAAGCCCCCGGCTCTCCTACGAACGGACGGGCAATGACACGCCCTACCATATACTTCTCATCCAGCGTGAGCTCTCTGGCAATTTCACAAATCTGGTACAATTCATCGATTGGAACCACATCCTCATGAGCAGCAATCTGCAGAACAGAATCTGCAGATGTGTACACAATCAAGCTGCCCGTTTCGACATGTTCTTTTCCAAGCTCTACTAATATTTCTGTTCCAGATGCCGGTTTATTGCCAATTACTTTTCTTCCAGTCTTTTCTTCTAATGCTTGAATAAGCTCATCTGGGAATCCATCCGGGAACGTTCGGAATGGCTGGTCAATACGGAGCCCCATAATTTCCCAATGACCAGTCATGGTATCTTTTCCATTAGAAGCCTCCTGCATTTTTGTATAATGTGCTTTAGGCTTGTCCGCCGAAGCAATCCCTTTAATTTCACGAATATTGCTCAGGCCTAGGCTTCCCATCGTCGGCATATCCAGCCCATTCATTTCTTCTGCAATATGGCCTAGTGTATCCGCTCCCAAATCATCAAACTTCGCGGCGTCCGGTGCCTCTCCAATCCCTACTGAATCCATGACAATTAAAAATACACGTTTAAATGATTTCATTTGTATCTACCTCCTATGTACTATATTCCCGAAACTATGGTTCCGTATGATATTTATTATAGATGTTAGATGTCTGACAACAAAAGGTCAATGAAATTTTTGCTGAAACACTTTTTTACATTTAATAAAGATAAAATTAAGCTCTCGGATGATAAGATTGATAGATATCCTTCAGCCTAGCTTTCGTTACATGCGTATAAATTTGTGTTGTCGATATATCCGCATGTCCAAGCATCTCTTGTACAATTCTTAGATCTGCTCCGTTTTCCAATAGATGGGTGGCGAAAGAATGCCTTAAAGTATGCGGAGTGATTGTCTTATGAATATCAGCTTTTATAGCCAATCCCTTTAAAATTTTCCAAAATCCCTGTCTGCTTAAAGGACGGCCATGCTGATTTAAAAAAAGTGCACTCTCCTGTTTGTTTTTCTTCACAAGCTCTTTTCTCGCCGTTTGTATATAATCCTCCAGAGTCTTTCTGGCTGTGTCTCCCAGTGGAACAATCCTTTCTTTCGAGCCTTTCCCCATACATTGGACAAAGCCCATCGTCAAGTGTAAATCCTCCAGTTTTAAGCCTATCATTTCAGATACACGCAAGCCCGTGGCATATAATAATTCTAGCATTGCCTTATTGCGCAGTGACAGCGGTGTTGCAGTGTTTATGCTTAATAATCGATCTACTTCCTCCTGAGAAAGTGTATCCGGAAGCTTCCGGTCTTTTTTCGGAGTTTCAATATGCAGACTGGGATCTGTATCAGCAATTCTCTCCCGTATTAAAAATTGGTGAAAGGATCTGATAGAAGAAATATGCCTCGAAATCGTAGCAGTCGACTTACCGCTGTCTTTTAGCTCATACAAAAAGCGCATAATATCATTTCGGGTGATTTCATTCCAAACATTATAGCCGATTTGGGTCAATTGTTTCTCGTAAGCAGTAAGATCTCTCTGATAGGAAGTGATGGTATTATCTGACAATCCCTTCTCTACCCGCAGAAAATGAAAAAAATCCTCTAATGCATATTTCAACATATTTATTCCCCTTTCAGAAAATCAAATGGAAACCAGGGAATCCCCTCCTCCACCACCTTAACCGCTGGTCCTTCCGGCAAATCATAACGATGCATTTCTTGAAACTCTTTATATATAAAATGCAGACAAACCGAAAAAAAGCAAGCACCTATCATAAACCAAATAAATATTTTAACAGTTTCCTTAACATGCTTCTCCATACTCTAACCTCCCTGTGCTGTTACGCTGTATCGCAGCCAAACACGTTTATAGTTAGAATATGCAAACAAGCTCTTCAAAAATACAAGAAAAAGATGCGGACAGGAACAAAATCGGTACATCTCCTTCTGTTAATATTATACAATGATTGGAAGCAGAGTTAAACTACAAACACTTTTACACTTTTGTGTCGTCCAGATTTTTGCCATACTAAAATTAATCAAAAAGGAGGTCTTACAGGTGCTTGAAGAAAAATTAAAACAATTAGGTGACAACTCCGCTATCGAAACAAAGACGCCCATTTCCTGCGGCGATATTAATCAGGCTTACTATGTAAAAACCGGAAAGCAGGAATATTTTATAAAAGCGAATCAAAGTGCAGCCAGTGATTTTTTTCAAATAGAAGTAAATGGACTGGAAAAAATTCGTTCGACACAGACAATTGCTGTACCGGAAGTATACTACTTTGATAATTCCGCCGGAAATGAAGAAATGATGCTGATTATGGAGTGGATTGAGGGAGAAGAAACTGCAGCTGCAGAGCAGCATTTAGGCAAACAGCTGGCCTCGATGCATTTAGTCGGCGGCTCCACAGCATATGGTTTAGATCAGTCAACCTATGTTGGAAAATTAACTCAGTCAAATGAGTGGTACACCAATTGGGTGGATTATTATCGTGAGCATCGGCTTCAGCCCCAGTTAGATTTGGCGGTGCAGTACAATCGGATGAACCAAAATAGACGTTTAAAACTAGAGGCATTGATTCGTGATTTAGATCTTTATCTCCCCAGTCAGCCTAAGGTTTCCTTATTACACGGTGATTTATGGGGAGGCAATTGGATTATAGGGGGCGCAGGACAGCCTTATCTGATTGATCCCTCTATACTTTACGGGGACCATTTATTTGAACTAGCTTTCACGGAACTCTTTGGTGGGTTTTCCAATACGTTTTATTCGCAATATCAGGAAGCAATGCCACTAGCTGATTATTATCAGGACGTGAAGCCGATTTACCAGCTTTTCCACTTGCTTGTTCATTTAAATATGTTTGGCGAGGTCTATGGCGGCAGCGTAGATCGCATTTTAAAAAGATATATTTGATTTTCTTCACCGCCTCAGCCCGGCGGCAGTATGTAATGACATTCTGCCGCCGGCTATCCCTGTTGCTGATCAATATGTATTTTGCTCCAAATAAAAATAAAACCTTTCTCTCCCGGAAAAAGGTTTTACTCTCATTACTTATGTTGCTTTTTGAACATCTTCTTTTTCTGCTGCAGCTGCTTTTTGACATTGGCGACAAATCCCATGAAAGGTTAAGCGATGATCCTTCACCTCAAAGCCCCAGTCATTTTCAACGATTTGTTCTACTTCACCTAATAAATCATTTTCAATCTCTTCAACAGAGCCGCATTCAATACATACTAAATGATGATGGAAATGCTTTGCGCCTTCTTTACGCAAATCATATCTGGATACACCATCACCAAAATTAATTTTGTCTACTATTTTCAATTCGGATAATAATTCTAATGTACGATAAACGGTTGCCAGACCAATTTCTGGTGATTTCTCCTTTACAAGAAGATACACATCCTCCGCACTTAAGTGATCGTCTTCTCTTTCCAGAAGCACTCGAACCGTAGCTTCCCTTTGGGGAGTTAATTTGTAGCTATGCGAATGTAGCTGTTTTTTTATTTTTTCAATCCGGTGTTCCATGGATAGTCGCCTCCCTCACTCTACATTTTTATTATATGCATCTATCTTCCATGTGTCAAAGGTATTCTCAATTGTTAATAATAATTATTATAAAATAACATAAATTATTATATTAAAACAAATACCTTTTATCAAGCAATAAGCAAGTAATGTAAAATGTAAAGGAGTTAAGATAAAGATACTTTATTCTCCCGCAGGAGGATTATCCATGGTACCTCTCTATCCATTCTAACAGAAGTGTATTTGACAGATAAGCTTCCATCAATGCTGCTAATGCTGTACATACAATTAAAATTGCAAAAGTGATAAGCAATCTTATAAAAGGCGGCCATACTTCCTGGTACTGATGCTTTAATAAAAGCTTCTGCCATAAACCAATTGAAAATATCATAGCCACACTTCCTGCAATGATATATATAGGAATAATCAATAGGTTTTGAGGAGCAATCGATATCGTTGATAAAAGAAGCCCTTGCCCTCCCAGCTGATTGACCATAAAACCGACTGAAAAACCGACAACGAGCCCTTTCATGAATATCATAATCCAAATAATAGGGAGCCCAATCATACTCAATGCCAATAATATAATAAAAGAAAGATACTTAATATGATAAAGAAGACTTTGAATAAATATATCCTGCCGTCCAATAACTTCTCCTTCATTTGTTTGCTGTGTAAAGAACCGTTCCAAGTAAAAGAACAGATTTTGTTTTTGTACAAAATCCATACTATTTACCAAGATAGCCCCGAACACGATGCCTGTCAAAAAAAGAATGGCAGTAAATACATAAATGGTCGTGTGCCGTTTTATATGCCCGATTAATAAATGTTGAGAGGTATTATACATTGAGATCCTCCTGACTTCACTATAGTTCCTATACTTCAAACTATGAGAATCCCTCTTAAAACATACCTATTAATTTTTATCTTTTAATAGAGCAGGTAGAACGCGTCCGGTGAAAACCTTTTTTCTTATTTCGTTAAAGCATGTAAATAAAGAACAGCATAGTTCGTTTTTGCGTCTTGAATACGCCCTTTTTCCACGAGGTCTTTTGCTTCATCTAACGTTACTTCCATGATTTCCACAAATTCATCGTCATCGCCCGCCGGCGGATTTTCCATTTTAATTAAATCATTGGTGACGTAAACATACACCAGTTCATTAGCAAAGCCTGGAGAGGTGTAAAAAGAGGTCACTTGCGAGAGATTAGTTGTTGTATACCCTGTTTCTTCTTCCAGCTCACGGACTGCGGCAGTTAATGGATTTTCATTCTGCTCCAGCTTCCCTGCCGGAATTTCTACTAATGTTCTTTCCAATGGTTTGCGATATTGTTCTACAAGTACAATTTTATTATCTGGTGTAATTGGAATAATCGCTACGGCTCCTGGATGATAGACAAGCTCTCTTTGAGCTGTTTCTCCATTGGGAAGCCGTACCTCATCTAGTTGTACATCAATAATGTTCCCTTCAAATATTTTTTTGGATGTCATTGTTTTTTCTTCAAAACGTTGCATATATGCTACTCCACCTTTTCGTCATTTAGTGCAGGTTAACAGGCTGACCCGCCAGCAGTTTGAACAAGTACTTTTTATGGACAATCGCCTGTGAAATTCCTGCTGAATGCAATTCCCTTATATGTGTCTTTCCATTCATTTTATTCGCAGAACTCTATTGTAGCAAGTCTATTTCTTTTTTTCTTCTGATTCGATTTCTTTTTTTATGACAAACGGTATTTTATTTCTTAACCATTCATTACTTTCAGACACTGATTATCATTCCCATCCGCCCCACAAACTATTTGATAGAAATGACTTATTTCATTCGTTAAAAAAGTGTATTAATTGTATTCTTTTCTATCACCCTCTACAATATATGCATACCGGATTTACAAGGAGGAATAGCATGAAGAAACGGCAGCTTGGCAAAAGCGATATCGAAATTTCTGATTTAACTCTCGGCTGTATGTCGCTGGGAACAAATGTACAGCAAGGTAAAAAAATGATTGATTATGCGTTAGATAAAGGAATCAATCACTTAGATACGGCAGACCTTTATCACTTTGGCGAGAATGAAAAAATCGTTGGAGAAGCAATAAAGCATCGCAGATCGGATGTAGTTGTGACTACAAAGGTCGGAAACCATTTTGAAAAAGGTAAAGATGATTGGTTCTGGGATCCTTCGAAGAAATATATCCACAAAGCCGTCCGGGATAGTTTACAAAGACTGAATACAGACTATATTGATGTCTACATGCTTCATGGCGGCACATTGGAGGATTCAATCGATGAAACCATAGAAGCTTTTGATGAACTAAAGAAAGATGGTCTAATCCGCACCTATGGTATTTCGTCCATCCGTCCAAATGTTGTCCGGGAATACGCCATCCGCTCCTCTATTGATATTTTAATGACACAGTACAGTCTTTTAGACAGAAGACCAGAGGAAGCCATTCTACCGATTGCAGAAGAAAATAAAATCGGTGTTGTTGCCCGCGGTCCGCTGGCACAGGGGCTACTAAGCAATAAAGCCGATGAAGTTCTCGATAAAAAAGCGGAGGACGGCTACCTCGACTATTCCTACAGCGAATTAAAATCACTTTATTATGAATTGGAACAGGCGTTGCCGGACAGTTCTCTGCAGCAATTAGCGATGTATTATGCAGCTAATCATCCTGCGATTACGTCAACCGTCTTTGGAGCAAGCTCTCTGGAACAATTAGAAAAAAATATTGCAGTTCACCAATCAATTAACGAAATCACCGATGCAGCTTATCCTATTCTGCAGCAGCTGTCCAAAGCTTCACAGTATGAGCAGCATCGTTAAAAAAGGCGGAGTTTCCGCAACTTCATAAGCCTTTTACAGCATTGCCAAAGAAACAGGTCTGCTTTCACTGAGAGATGATGCTCAGGAAAAGCAGACCTGTTTTATAAGATATACTTACTCTATTATTTTTTATCAAATTGAGATTGAAGGAGTTTCTCCATTAACCCTGGAAATAAGCGATACAGAATACTGCCAGCTTCCATCCACCACGGCATATTGATTTCTCTTCTATTAGAAAATAAAGAATGCACTACCTTTGAAGCTACTTTTTCAGGAGAAAGCATATACTTTTCTACATTCTGCTGGTATTTGCCCTCCTTATCAGCCATCTCAAAAAAGTTTGTTTTCACCGGGCCCAGATTAACAGAAGTGACCGTCAGGCTGCTTCCCCTTGTCTCTTGTCTGAGTACATTTGTAAAGCCCAGCATCGCATGTTTAGACGCAGCATATCCTGCTGCTTTTGGTGTTGGCAATTTTGCAGCCTGAGAAACAATATTAATAATATGCGATTTCCCTTTAAACTGCAGAAAATGTGGCAGGAAGGCTTTTGCATATTGCATCCCTGCTAAAACATTCACCTGAAACATTTCCTCTACCTCATCCATATTTAATTCTTCGATTGAATCAAATACACCAAAGCCTGCATTATTGATTAATCCATGAATACGCTTCTCTGTCTCCAACATATCATTAATCTGTTCTTCAATTGCTTCCCTTGAAAATCTGTCAATGGGATAAACCCTGCAAATGCCGTTATTTGCTTCTATTTCATCTGCTAATTCTTGCAGCAATTCTTGTGACCTTGCGATTAAAATAGGTATGCCGCCATGAGCAGCGATTTCTATAGCAATCCCTCTTCCAATTCCTTTTGATGCACCGGTGACAATAATTTTTTTATCTTTAACAAAATGATTTCTTCCTATTCTCATATTTATCGACCCTTACTTCATATAATGATTTAAAGTGTGTGACCTTGCTTTCAAAGTGTGAACAACATTTATTAGATGGATATCCTGTGTTTATATATATTGTACAACGAAACAATCCTCCCGTACACTGGTTTAAACATTGACTTACGGGGGAAAATCTAACACAATAAGATTGGGGGTGACACGATGACGTCCATTATCGCACACCGGGGTGCAAGCAATTATGCCCCTGAGAACAGTTTCCCGGCTTTTGAGCTTGCTTACGAGATGAAGGCTGATGGCATTGAAACAGATGTCCAATTAACAAAGGATAATATTCCTGTCCTTTTTCATGATGAAGGTTTGCAGCGTATTTTTGGAGTAAAAGGATGGATTACTCAATTTACGCTGGACGAGCTAAAACAATTAGACATGGGCAAATCCTTTCACACTGAATTTGCAGGAACACGGATCGTAACACTGGAGGAATTTCTAATCTGGATCAAAGATAAACCTTTGATTCTTCATTTAGAATTAAAAAATAATAAAATTGCACATAAGAATCTGGAGAAAATTACATATCAGCTTATTAAACAATATCAAATGCTGGACCGGACATACTTTTCTACATTCTCTGATACCAGTATAACGCGCCTGGCAAGTTTTGATGAAATTTCAAATATCGGTTGGTTAACCAAGCGATCAAGAAGAGATTTATTAGCATATGCCTTGTCTATCGGCGCAACAGCCGTTCATATAAAACACACGCTGCTGCGTCAGCAGCTCATAAATGAAGCGATGAAAAACGGGATTCCGGTAAGAGTGTATACGGTGAATTCAACCCGGCTTTTAAATCGATGCTTTTCTTACAAAGTAAATAGCATATTTACTGATGTACCCAATCGGGCGTTTGCTGTACGCAAAGCATTATATCGCAGTTTTTTGTCTTGATTGAAGAGCGCTTCCTAATTTTTGACCTTCTGCGTTGATGATTGTCGTATATTTGGGTAAAATTTTAAATTATAATATAATATTAAGGTGAGATTGAAACATGGAAATTACTTTCTTAGGCACCGGAGCAGGACTTCCTTCTAAAGAAAGGAATGTAACAGCCGTTGCACTCAGCATGCTGCAAGAATTAAATGAAGTCTGGTTGTTTGATTGCGGAGAAGCCACGCAGCATCAGCTTCTTCATACTAAAATTAAACCGGGAAAAATAAATAAAATCTTTATTTCCCATATGCATGGCGATCATATTTATGGATTACCGGGATTTCTCAGCAGCCGTTCATTTCAGGCAGGCGCAGACAGACCATTAACCATTTATGGTCCGGAGGGTTCAAAGGAATTTATCCAAGCTGCTTTGAAATTAAGCTATACGCATTTAACGTATCCTCTTACTGTTATAGAGATAAAAGAAGGACTGTTATTTGAAACGGAAGCCATCGAAGTATATGCAAAAAAACTTGTCCACGGTGTACCAAGCTTCGGTTTCCGTATTGTTGAAAAAGACAAGCCAGGTGAGCTTCTTGTAGATAAATTAAAAGAAAAAGGGATACGTCCCGGTCCAGTTTACGGCGAAATAAAAGAAAAACCTTCTGTCACTCTGGAAGATGGCACGATAATTTACCGTTCTGATTTTATCGGCTCGCCCAAAAAAGGAAGGGTTATTTCGATTCTTGGGGACACCACCTATCAGGCGGCGCATAAAGAATTTGTAAAAAATAGCGATCTGTTAATTCATGAAGCAACCTTTGCTGCAGATAAAGAGACACTTGCAGAGGACTATTTTCATTCAACAAATATACAAGCCGCTAAAATAGCGCTTGATGCAGGATGTAAACAGCTAATCTTGACACACATATCTTCAAGATATCAATTTTCAGATATGGATGCGTTTCTGGAAGAGACAAAAGAAGTATTTTTGAATACATCCATAGCCGGCGATTTTAGTGTGTTTCAATTATAGTTTGTGCATCGTTTACAGCTTGCACATCCTCTTGAAGTGAGAAAGGGAGAGACAGATTTGATGACCTTACAAGAAAACTATCAGCAAATTGTTGATGATCATCGAAAATATATTGATCAAGGAAATACCGTTGATTATACGTTTCGTAAACAACAATTAGAAAAAATCAAAAAGATTTTCAAAGATAATGAAGAAGAGATATATGATGTATTAAAAAAAGATTTAAATAAACCTGATCATGAAATAATACTTACGGAGATTGGCATTATTCAAAGCGAATTGGAAGTAGCCATTAAAAATCTCCGCTACTGGATGCAGCCTGAAAAAGTTGCCTCTCCATTAACGCATAAAGGCTCGAAAAGCTATATTATAAAAGAACCGCTCGGTGTTGTGCTCGTTATTGCACCATGGAATTATCCTTTACAATTATCATTAGTACCTGTTATCGGAGCGATTGCAGCAGGTAACTCAGTTATTCTAAAGCCGTCTGAACATGCTCCGCATACATCCGATTTTCTTGCCAGAATCGCAGAAGAGCATTTCGACCCGTCTTATTTCACTGTTGTTCAGGGTGCTGTCGAAGAAACAACAGAGCTGTTAAAACAGCGTTTTGATCACATTTTCTTTACTGGAGGAAGTGCAGTTGGAAAAATCGTGATGCGGGCCGCAAGCGAGCATTTAACTCCGGTAACGTTAGAGCTGGGCGGAAAAAGTCCTGCAATTGTAGATGAAGATGCAAACATCCAATTGGCAGCTAAACGAGTTGTATGGGGAAAATATACAAATGCCGGTCAGACCTGTGTGGCGCCGGATTATTTATTAGTACAAGAATCTGTTAAATTCAAGCTTTTAAAAGCAATGAAAAAGCAAATAAAGTCTTTATTTGGCAAGAATGTACTCCAGGGTGAAAATTATTCAAGAATCATAAATCTGGATCATTTTAACCGCTTAAAAGCATTTTTAAATGAAGATCATATTGTTCATGGCGGAGAATATAATGATGAAGAATTAATCATTGAACCTACTATTCTTGATAAAATAGATTGGGAAGACCCTATTATGCAAGAAGAGATATTTGGACCGATTCTTCCCGTATTATCCTTTGAGAATATAGAGGACGCCCTTTCGTTGATTAAATCAAGAGAAAAACCATTAGCACTATACTATTTTGGAGAAAATCCGAGAATGCAGTCTCAGGTAATGGAATACGTTTCATTTGGCGGCGGTTCTATCAATGATACATTCTTCCATTTAGCAAACCCGTATCTTCCGTTTGGCGGAGTCGGGCAGAGCGGAATGGGAAGCTATCACGGGAAAGCCAGCTTTGATACATTTTCACATCAGAAAAGCATCTTAAAACAAACAACGAAATTTGATTTGCCATTCCGTTATTCGGGCGGTACGGTTACTTCAAATATTTTGAAGAAATTCTTATCTTAAAAAAACAAAAGCCTTGATTTTATTCTATTTCAATAGATATAAAATCAAGGCTTTTTATAATCATCTAGGAAATCTTTTTGAAAGCTTGTCCGTGGCTGCTGTTTGTCCTTCTCTTCATTTTTTAAAGATAAAAATATATCTTTTCCGTATTTATCCGTTAATGCTTCCATGGTTTCGTAGAGCTTTTCTTTTTTAGCGTTATCGCGGTAAGTAAACAAATCAAGCTGTTCTCCTACTTGACTCTTCTCCTCTACACTTTGCAAAGAGACACCCAATAGCCGTACAGGCTCTTCATTCCAATGTTTTTTTAATAGCTCCTTTGCGACAAAAAGAATATCTTCTTTTTCATCGATATACCCTTGCAATGTTTTACTGCGCGTAATCGTTTGATGGTTGTGAAAACGAATCATTAATTGAACGCTTTTTCCTGTCGCATTTTTTCGTTTCACTCTTCTTGCTACATTGTCGGTAAGCTGGCCTAACAGCTGGTGAAGTTCATCCCAATCTGTTGAATCATGAGCCAATGTCTGTGAGCTACCGATACTTTTGAAATCATGTACCGCTTCTGGATCCACAATCCGATAGTCTATTCCATTGGCCAGGTTCTTCATTCTTTCTCCATTAACCCCTAATAGCTGCTTTAATTGATAGACATCATGTACAGCTAAATCACCGATTGTATGAATAGATACTTTTCGAAGTTTTTCAGCAGTCTTCTTCCCGATTCCGTGCATTTCTTCAATTGGAAGTGGCCATAATACGTTAGATAATTCCCGCTTTCGAAGGATAGTTATTCCTAAAGGTTTTTTCATATCTGACGCCATTTTTGCCAGAAATTTATTCGGGGCAATACCAAGACTGCATGGGATATCCAGCTCTTTTAATATCCGCTGCTGCAGGTAATTAGCTATTTCTACCGGCGTTCCGAATCCTTCCGTATCAGTAATATCCAGGTAGCCTTCATCAATCGAAACCGGCTGGACGAGCGGTGTAATTTCTGAAAGCATCTTAAAAATAGCCCGGGACGCTTCCCGGTATCTGTCAAAATTAGGCCGCATCAATAATAAATCGGGGCATAATTTTTTTGCCTGCCACACGGGCATCGTCGTTTTCACGCCTTTTGCTCTGGCTTCATAGCTGCTTGTAACAATAATCCCCTTCCGCTCTTCCGGGTTTCCGGCGATTGCAATCGGCTTTCCTTTTAATTCCGGATTATGCGCCATTTCTACCGAAGCATAAAAGCAGTTCATATCTATATGGAAGATAACTCGTCTTTTCGAATTGACCGGCTGTTCCATCATAACACCTCTATTCTTAACAAAAGAAGAACACACTCCATCATGGAATGCATTCTCCTTTTTCACAGAAAGCCGCTCCAAGAATGGAAGCTTTATCTTATTTTGCTGCGATTTTAACAATTTCCACAACAAATTCAGTTACTTTCACAAGATCTTCCACTTTAATCCGCTCATTGGTCGTATGAATCTCCTCGTAGCCAACTGCCAGATTAACGGTAGGGATTCCATACCCTGCAATCACATTGGCGTCACTGCCTCCGCCACTCTGTTCTAATTTACTTTCTCTGCCGATTGCTTTTGCAGCTTCTCTGGCAACTTCAACCACCTGATCTCCCGCTTTAAAATGATAGCCGGGATAAGCGATTGCTATCTTTACATCAGCGGAACCGCCAAGCTCTTCAGCAGCCTCTTCAAAAGCTGCTTTCATTTTCTCGACCTGTTTTTCCATCTTCTCTTCAGACAGGGAACGTGCCTCTGCTAAAATTTCTACATGATCTACAACAATATTTGTCTGTTTGCCGCCCTCAAAGCGTCCGATATTAGCAGTTGTTTCCTTATCAATACGTCCCAAAGGCATTTTAGAAATAGCTTTAGAGGCAATCGTAATGGCAGAAACACCTTTTTCCGGCTCCAATCCAGCATGTGCTGTTTTGCCGGTTATGGTTGCATGGATTTTCGCCTGCGTAGGTGCAGCCACAACAATATCACCAACGTTTCCATTACTGTCTAGCGCATATCCATAACGAGCATCTAACTTCGAGGAATCTAACGCTTTAGCGCCTACCAGACCAGATTCTTCTCCTACAGTAATAATAAATTGAATCTGGCCGTGAGGAATATTGTTTTCCTGAAGCACTTTAATCAGCTCAAACATGGCAGCTAAGCCTGCTTTATCGTCTGAACCTAGAATTGTCTCTCCCTCTGAAGAAATCACGCCATCTTTAATAATTGGATGTATACCCTTCCCGGGAACAACCGTATCCATATGGGAAGTAAAATAAATAGCATCCGCACCGTCTTTGGTTGCAGGCAATGTACAAATTAAATTTCCTGCACCATGACCTGTCTGCTCTTTTGCATTATCTTCTTCCACCTGCACACCTAGAGCTTCCATTTTTTTGGTTAAAACCGATGCTATCTCTCTTTCGAAACCTGTTTCAGAATCTACCTGCACAAGTTCTAAAAATTCATTAACTAATCTTTCTTCATTCACACTCATTTGCGTAACCTCCTACCTTCTAGGCTACTATATTTTCTCTTTTTTTTACAGTAGAATGAATTGGAGTCTAAGTTTCTCTCATCCGTTAATTAAAATCCGGAAGAACATTTTAAGAAAAACCATACGATTAGCTTGTCGGATGAATCATTTCACGTTAAAATAGCGGTAGATGATATCGGATTCTAAAGGGGGATATTTCATGGCAGCAAAGCAATCTGTGCAAAAAAAGCGTTCAAAACGTGAACGCCGCACGAAAATGATTATCTATTTCATGGTCGCTCTAATGCTTATTTCAGCAATTACAGCTGGACTGGCTGCATTTGTTTAAAAATAAAAGGCTGTGCCAAAATGATTATTTCATTTTGGCACAGCCTTTTGATATGGTTCCAATCTTATGTAAAAAGGAAAAGCTAAGCTTCTTTTTTCCTTTTCTTCCAAGGCGTTACGTCACTTTTTTTGAATTTATTTTTTATAATCAAGTACTCTTCTATTTCATGTAATAATTGAAATAAGTGCGCCCTTGTTTCAAACGCTTCTCTCGTTTCCGGTAACTCCTCCGCGTGAAATTCCCGCTTTAATTCTTTTAACTGCTCTAAAAAAGTAATTGCTGTATTTCCTGGATGGACAGCTTTAGATAATCGCTCAAAGAAATCTGCAATCTCAAGGGCAATATGATCTGTCTTTGGAAGATGCGTAACAAGCGGAAGCATTTTCTTCAACAGCTCAAACTGTCTTTCTCTCATCCTAAAATAATTATAATAGGTATGCTCATTTCGTAATAAATGGTTATCTCTATCCCGGATAACTAACTGTTTTGCTTCAGCCAGGATATCCTCTGTAGCTGCTATTTCTTTTCCTTGCCACGCGTCATTTTCATCCCGGATATACAAAGAATATTCATATAGAATACGGCTGAAATTCTTTTCTAACTGTGCTTGCAGCTTCTTTAATTTATTATCCAAGCTTGGCATATAAATATTCAACAGAAGTCCTACCCCCAGCCCAATGGTAATTAGAACGAACTGCTCGCCGACCAGAGAAAGTGTTACACCTCCAGAGCCATATAAATTCAGCATAACAACGGAACTGGATGCAATTCCTGGAGTTGCTTTTAATCTAACCGTTGCTGGAATAAATAAAAGAAGCAGTAAAAATATAGAAATTGTATGATAGCCTATTAATTCAAAAATAACACATGAAAAAACAACGGCTGCTGTACATGCAATAAACCGCTGCCACGCACTTAAAAAAGAAGATTTTCTCGACGGCTGGATACAGAGAATCGTTAATATTCCAGCGGAAATAAAATTTGAAAGACCAACCCATTGTGCCAACGAAATTGCAATGGGAGTTCCGATAGCAGTTTTTAGGGTACGATATCCAATTTTCACCCTTTATAAACCTCCTGATATAAGAATACACAAAGAAGGCTGCCTGATGACAGCCTTTTAATATCTCTTATACTTCTTCGCAATATTGATCAAACAGGCCTTGAAGCTTCGCAGATACTTCCATGGCGCTATGTCCTTCAATCTCATTCCGCTCTACCATATCAAGGATTTTTCCGTCCTTAAGCAATGCGAAACAAGGAGAGGATGGCGGATATCCTTCAAAATAAGTTCTTGCCTGCTCTGTCGCTTCTTTATCCTGTCCGGCAAACACCGTGACTAAGTGATCTGGACGCTTATCATAATGAATCGCATTCCCTGCTGCTGGACGGGCTACACCGCCGGCACAGCCGCATGTTGAATTCACCATGACAAGTGTAGTTCCTTCACGAGTCAGCGCGGCATCTACTTCCTCTGCTGTACGTGCTTCCTCATAACCTGATTCTGTTATATCTGTTCTTGCAACGTTAACAACATCCTGCATAAATAAATCGAAATCCATTGTACTTCACCCTTTTTACTTAAAATATAATTATAGCTTATCAGCTAGCAGTTAAAAATTCAATCTATTCGTGTTGGCTTAATAAAGGGTTATAGTTGAGTCGTTCATCCCTTCAAGGATTTCTTTCACACTAGATAAAAATCTTCCGCATACAAGACCGTCTAAAATACGATGGTCTAAAGAAAGAGATAAATTCACCATATCGCGGGCAGCAAACATATCATTGATAATGACAGGCCGTTTTACGATAGATTCGACTTGTAAAATCGCTGCTTGCGGCGAATTGATTACTCCCATTGACGAAACCGAACCAAAGGAGCCTGTATTGTTGACAGTAAAGGTACCGCCCTGCATATCCTCCGGTGACAGCTTACCCTGACGTGCTTTGGATGCTAAGGTAGTAATATCACGGGCAATGGCTTTAATCGTTTTTTCATCTGCATGCTTAATAACTGGAACAAATAATTCTTTGTCTTTCGCCACAGCAATGGATAAATGTATATCTTTTTTCTGAATAATTTTATCTCCGGCCCACATGCTGTTTAATTCAGGAAATTCTTTTAAACCTTGAGCCACAGCTTTTACAAAGAAAGCAAAAGGAGTTAACGAAAAGCCTTCCTGCTGCTTAAATGATTCCTTTACACTGTTCCGGTATTTTACTAAATCTGTAACATCTACTTCCACCTGCATCCATGCATGCGGGATTTCCTGTGTGGACCGGACCATATTCTCTGCAATTACTTTCCGGACACCTTTTACAGGGATTTCAATATCTCCTGCTGCGCTTTGGATACTTTCTTTTTGCGCAGCAGGTGTTTCTTTTCCAGCAGCAGTATCTGATTTCTTTTCTTGTGAAGGGGCTGGTTCTTCTTGCGCAGAAGCACTGCTTCCAATGTGTTTTTCCACATCTTTTCTGGTAATTCTGCCTCCTCTGCCCGTTCCTTCGATTTGGTTCAAATCAATGCTGTGCTCTTGAGATAAACGTAGTACTGCCGGTGAATATCTTTTTTTCATAGAGCTTTCTGTATTTTCAGCATGCTCAGCTGTGTCCTTTTCCACTGTATTTGTTTCTTTTTCAGGAGCTGCTTCCGCATCCTCTGAAGCGGCTTGCTCTGTCTCTATATAACAGATTAGGGAACCAACTTCTACCGTTTCCCCTTCTTCTGCTGCAAGCTCTGTTATTTTACCTGTATAAGAAGATGGGATTTCGGCGTTTACTTTATCCGTCATCACTTCAGCAATCGGGTCGTATTTATTCACTTGATCCCCGACGGAAACCAGCCAGGTACTAATCGTTCCCTCTGTTACACTCTCACCAAGCTGAGGCATTGTCATTTTTTCCACACTCATATTTCTACCTCCAATTAATATTCTGCAAGGTCACGCATTGCTTTTTCCACTTTATCCGGATTTAACATAAAGTATTTTTCCATGGACGGTGCATAAGGCATTGCCGGAACATCCGGACCTGCCAGGCGTTCAATAGGTGAATCCAGGTCAAATAAGCAGTTTTCCGAAATAATTGCAGCCACTTCACTCATTACACTGCCTTCTTTATTATCCTCTGTAACAAGCAAAACTTTTCCAGTCTTACTGGCTGCCTCAATTATAGCTTCTTGATCTAACGGATATACCGTACGTAAATCAAGAATATGCGCATGAATGCCATCTGCTGCTAATCTTTCCGCAGCCTGCAATGCAAAGTGAACACAAAGTCCATAAGTGATGACAGTAATATCATCCCCTTCTCTTTTTACATCTGCTTTACCGATTGGCAGAACATAATCCTCTTCCGGAACCTCTTCCTTTAACAGACGATACGCACGTTTATGTTCAAAAAATAGAACAGGGTCATTATCTCGGATTGATGCCTTTAATAATCCTTTCGCATCATATGGATTCGACGGCATAACAATTTTTAATCCCGGCTGATTCGCAAACAATGCTTCTACTGATTGGGAATGATATAAAGCACCATGTATCCCGCCGCCGTATGGAGCACGGATGGTTATCGGACAATCCCAATCATTATTGGAGCGATAGCGTATTTTGGCTGCTTCGGAAACAATCTGGTTGACCGCAGGCATAATAAAATCTGCAAACTGCATCTCAGCAATCGGCCGTTTCCCATACATAGCTGCACCGATAGCAACACCGGCAATTGCTGATTCCGCTAATGGGGTATCTAATACACGTTCTTCACCAAACATATCGTACAGCCCGTCTGTTGCTTTAAATACGCCGCCCTTTTTCCCTACATCTTCCCCAAGAATAAAGACATTCTCATCTCTTTGCATTTCTTCCTTTAAAGCTTTTGTAATTGCTTGTATATAAGACATCACAGGCATGATTATTCCCCTCCCTTATCCAATTCCTCATAAACATACTTCAACGTATCCTCTGGAGCTGCATATGGGGCTTCTTCTGCATATTCTGTTGCTTCATTAACAAGTTTATTGACTTTATCATGAATTTCTTTTTCTTTGGCTTCATCCATTATTTTCTTTTCTTTTAGCTTTTCAGCAAACGTAACAATGGAATCCTTCTTTTTAGCTTCTTTTACTTCATCCATTTCACGATAAGCACTGTCATCATCATCACTGGAATGGGCAGTAAAACGATAGGTTACCGCTTCAATCAATGTCGGCCCCTCTCCTTTTACCGCTCGTTCTCTCGCTTCTTTTACAGTTTGATACACAGCTATCGGATCATTCCCGTCCACAGTAACTCCCGGCATGCCATAAGATGATGCCCTCTCTGAAACCGTTTTGCTGGCTACCTGCTTATCATACGGAACAGAAATAGCATACTTATTATTTTCCACCATGGTGATCACCGGCAGCTGATGAACACCGGCAAAGTTTAATCCTTCATGAAAATCACCCTGATTAGAAGAGCCCTCTCCTAATGTCACAAAGGTCGCAATATCCTTTTTATCCATTTTCGCTGCTAATGCAACGCCTACTGCATGAGGAACCTGTGTTGTTACTGGAGAAGAACCGGTTAAAATACGATTTTTCTTCTGTCCGAAATGACCAGGCATTTGACGTCCGCCTGAATTTGGATCCTCAGCTTTGGCAAAGGCAGATAACATTAATTCTTTTGCTGTCATTCCAAAGCCTAATACAAGACCCAGATCCCGATAGTACGGAGCGGTATAATCGACCGTTCGATCCAGACCAAAGGCCGCTCCGACCTGTGCTGCTTCCTGTCCCTGACAGGAAACGACGAATGGTATTTTCCCCGAGCGGTTTAACAACCACATTCTTTCGTCAATTTTTCTTGCTAATAACATCATTTCAAACATTTCTAAAGCCATCTCATCACTTACATTTTCCCAAGATGTTTCTGTCATTATTTTTCCCTCCTTCAGCCATTTCACATGATGACATCATGCAGACTGCCCAGATAGTTTAACCATGAATTTGTAACCCGTCGACTGCCAGTGCTGCTTCACCGATAATTTCTGATAAGGACGGATGCGGGTGAATAGTCTGGCTGATTTCCCATGCTGTTGCGTCGAGCACTTTTGCTAATCCAGCTTCTGTTATCATATCTGTCACATGGGGACCAATCATATGAACCCCAATTAAATCCTGTGTCTTTTTATCTGTGATTATTTTGACAAAACCATCTGATTCACCATAAACCAATGCCTTTCCTACTGCTTTAAATGGGAACTTGCCGATGACAAGGTCATATCCTTCTTCTTTGGCCTGTGTTTCCGTCAAGCCGACACTTGCAGCTTCCGGACTGGCATAGATACAGCTTGATACCGTCTGGTAGTCTATCTCTTGGGTATATTCCCCTGCCATATGCTCCACAGCAGCAATTCCCTCATGGGAAGCCACATGAGCCAGCTGCATGCCTCCAATAACATCGCCAATAGCGTAAATATGTGATTCTTTTGTTTGATAAAACGCGTTTGTGTCAATCGTATGATTAGAAATTTGAATTTCCGTATTCTCTAAACCAATATTTTGGATATTCGCTTTTCTGCCGACAGATACAAGCAGTCTGTCAGCTTCAAATCTTTCTTTTTTATCACCGATTACTGCTTCTATCACGATGCCGTTATTTTTTTCTATTGTATCCGTCTGAACATTGGCTCCGGTTATAATATTGACGCCTCTTTTTTTCAACTGTTTTTCCATCTCTTTTGCGATATCTTTATCCTCTGTCGGCAAGATTTGCTTTTGAAATTCCAAGACGGTTACATCAACTCCAAAATCGTTTAGCATGGAGGCCCATTCGATGCCAATAACTCCGCCGCCTACAATAAGCATTGATTTAGGCAGGTCCTTCATTTCTAAAGCTTCATTTGAGCTGATGAGGTACTCACCGTCAAAGTCCAGACCAGGTAATGTATTCGGCTGCGATCCGGTCGCAATTAAAACATTTTTAGGAAGCAGCATATCATTTTCATTTCCATTTTCATATTCAACAGAGATAGTTCCAGGCATTGGAGAAAAGATACTTGGTCCAAGAATGCGGCCGAACCCTTGATAGACATCAATCTTTCCCTTTTTCATTAAACCCTGGACACCTTTATGCAGCTGTTCAATAATCTCATTTTTTCTCTGCTGGACTTTTGAAAAGTTTAAGACTGGTTCGTTTACCTCTACTCCGAATGCATCTGCTTTTTTTGTCTGCTGAAAAACCTCTGCACTGCGAAGTAATGCTTTAGAGGGTATGCAGCCTCTGTGTAAGCAGGTCCCTCCCAGCTCAGATTTCTCTACTATTGCCACTTTCATGCCTAATTGAGTGGCACGAATAGCAGAAACATAGCCTCCTGTTCCGCCCCCTAAAATGACTAAATCGTACTCAGTTGCCATCTAATTTGCCTCCTCTGCAACATATATCTTTTCTTTCTGGGTATTGTTTAAAACCTCTAATACGCCCTCATTCATCGCTTCTAAATCATTTTTACCAGGAAACACCATCACATCGGCAATCCAATTGACTCTTGGAATAACCGCATCAATAACAAAATCATTTTCATTGATTTTTCCAGTAAAAACAATGCCATCTACTTCTCCATGCAATACCGTGCTCATTGCTCCAATTTCTTTAGCAATCTGGTATGCCTGTGCCTCAATTACTTCTTTCGTATACTGATCACCTTTCGTCAGCCGGGAACGGATGATGGAAGGGTCCTCTGTATGCAGATATGCTTTGATTCCCCCATCCTGCTGGACATGATTCCACAAAAAATCTTCATCTGTAGTGTATTGTTCAGATAGATAAGTCAGAAATCCTTTTAACGGTATACTGCCGGATCGATCGATAGTAAACGGACCCTCTCCGTCTACGCCATTCGTTACATCAATAATTTTGCCGCTATGATGGGATGCAATGGTAATCCCTCTTGCAATATGAATGGAAATGAGCTTTAACGAATGATAGGCTGAACCAATTTGTTTTGCCGCAATCCGGCCGGCATGACGATGATTTAGCGAATGAAAGATACTGGCTCTCTCTATTTCCGGTATACCTGTATATTTTGCAATGGTTTGCAGTTCATCTACTACCGGCGGGTCAACAATATATGCTTGTATATTTAAATTCTCAGCAATTTCATGGGCTAGAACAGCTCCCAAATTGGATACATGTTCCCCGTAAGCATTTGTTTTTAAATCATATAGCATCGCGTTATTCACTTTATACGTTCCGCCGCTGATTGGACGCAATAGTCCTCCCCGCCCGCATACACTAATAAAACGTGATGTATTCATTCCATCCAAATCAAGCTGTTCAAATATAGCCTGCTTTCTGTACGGCACTTGCTCCATCAGCTGTTCAAAACGATGCAGTTCATCTTCGTTATGTGAAATTTTTTGCTGATATAAAAGATGATTTCCTTCAAATACACCGATCGTGGTGAAATACAAGTCGGGGTAGATAACTAAAATACGACCACGTTGATTCACAAAATACCCTCCAATATGCCGTTCTTCCAAAGCTGTAAATGATAAGTACAACAGTAAATTTCTATTGTCGGCGATCTAAAATATTTCGCTCATTTGTAAGAAATTGACTGCGTGATTGTTGTTTTGCTTGAATTCTTTCCTCAGCCAGACGATCAGCCGCAATATAAGTCGGTACCTGATCACGATTAGAAATGGCAAAGACCTGCTCCAGATTTTTATAGATGCGCTGTACATTATGTAAAGCGCGATCGCGATTGTAACCAACCAGTTCATCTGCAACATTGATTACCCCGCCTGCATTGATCACATAATCAGGAGCATATAAAATTCCTTTTTGATGCAGAATATCTCCATGTTCATGACTCTGCAGCTGATTATTAGCCGAACCTGCAATTACTTTAGCTTTCAGCCTCGGTATCGTATGATCATTAATGGTTGCTCCAAGTGCGCAAGGAGCATAGATATCGCATTCCACATCATAAATATCATCTGGATCGACTGCTTTGGCATTAAAATCATTTTCCGCACGCTTCACAGCTTCCTTATTAATATCTGTAACAACTAATTCTGCGCCCTCTTCATGCAATAATTCGCATAGGCTGTAAGCCACGTTTCCGACTCCTTGAACTGCAACAACTTTGCCCTCTAAAGATTCTGATCCGAATGCTTCTTTTGCAGTTGCTTTCATCCCCTGATAAATTCCCCATGCAGTAACAGGGGAAGGATTGCCGGCAGTTCCGCTGTAGGAGGACAATCCCGTTACATATTCTGTTTCAAGCGCAATTTGATCCATATCTGATTCATTCGTTCCTACATCCTCAGCAGTGATGTATCTTCCATTCAAGCTTTGGATATAACGACCGAATGCACGGAACATTTCCGGATTCTTATCCTTTTTGGGATCTCCGATAATTACTGTTTTTCCGCCGCCGAGATCTAAGCCGGCTGCCGCATTTTTATATGTCATTCCACGAGCTAAACGCAGTGCGTCTTCGATAGCTTCTGCTTCTGAACGATACGTCCACATTCTGGTCCCGCCTAATGCTGGTCCTAATGTCGTGTCATGAATGGCAATAATAGCCTTTAGCCCTGATTGTTTATCCTGACAGAAAAGTACCTGTTCATAATCGTATTTTTCTAAGTAACTGAAGATTTCCATCTTAACCCCTCCTGTAATACATCGTGATTCACTAATCATACATACTTATTTAAAATGACAAATGAATCCAACTCCTGAATGGTATGCTATTGTAATACATTTGTCAGTATTCCCTATTTACCACGGAGAACCCTCCGTAAATTTTCCACAGCATGATATACCTGCCCTCCCTGCAAAATGTTGCAGACACCTTATTCAAGCTGATATTTTTCAAGCTTATAATACAAATTGCGGACAGATATTTGTAACGCTTTTGCTGTCTTTGTCTTGTTTTTATTACATTGCAGATACACTTCCTGCAAGTATTTTTTTTCAAAACGATCTAACGCTTCCTGTAATTTTAATGGTTTATCTGTCTGTACCATATCCGGTCCTGCTGTCATTTCTTTCGTTTGCAATTTAGGCAAATGAGATACTTCAATCTGCTCCTCCATGTTGCCGATAAATATCATGGAATGACTGATAACATTAGCCATTTCCCTGACATTCCCCGGCCAATGATATGCCATTAGTTTTTTTAACGCTTCATCCGATATCTTTTGCACATTTTTTCCATATTCTTCGTTCAGCTGATGGATGATATGCTCCACCAACTCAGGGATATCCTCCTCCCGTTCCTTTAGCGATGGGATGGATATTGGAAGTTTATTAATGAGATAATAAAGATCTTCACGAAATTTCTCATTCATCACAGCCTTCTCCAGATTTGTATTCGTTCCGGCAATCACGCGGACATCAACCGGCACCGAATTGGATGCGCCGACTGGAGTGACTCTGTTCTCCTTGAGTACATGGATTAATTTTTCCTGGATTGATAAAGATAATTCACCAATTTCATCAAGAAAGATGCTTCCATTGTTCGCCTGTTCAAACAGACCTTCCTTTTTTTTCAAATGTTCTGCCTGCTCCTCTGCCGAACCAAACAGCTCTTTTTCCAGCATTGGTTCTGACAATGCAGCACAGTTCACACGAATAAATTTATTAAATTTCCGATCACTTTCATGGTGTATTGCATGGGCGAATAATTCTTTGCCGGTGCCGGTTTCCCCTCTCAAAAGAACAATAGCCGGTGCTTTCGCAGCTACTTTTGCCTGTTCTAAAGCAAGCTTCATTTCGGATGAGTTACCAATAATATCATCGAATGTATACCTTGCTTCCAAATTACGGATGATTTGTCTGGCACGCTTTAACTCCCTTGTCACAGATTGTAATTCACTGACGTCATGGAGCACGCCAACACTGCCTTTTATCTTTCCTTGTACAATCACCGGCGCCCCGTTAACGATAACATCTTTTTTTGACGGTCCGACCTTCATATGTACACCGCGAACAGCACGCCGGTTTTTTAAGACCTTCATGTGCACACTGTCCCCTTCAGATATATCTACTGTTGCCGGCTTCCCTATTACTTCCTCTTCGGTCAGACCAGTGATTCTCGTATAGGCGGGATTAATAATTAAGCCTTTTCCATGCTCATCCACCACACTGATTGCCTCATCCGAAGATTTAATAATGGCTTCCAGCATGGTTTTGATTTCATTTAAATCGGTATTTTCTTCTGCTAATTGCACTACTTCCGTAATGTCTTTAAAAACAGCAAAGGCTCCCACTAAATCTCCTGTTTTATTAATAATGGGGATACGTGAAGCAATCACTTTCTTGCCATTATCTAAAATTGTCTTTTGGTTTAACTCTTTTCTTTGACTCCTTAACACGTGAGATAAACGGCTTGTTTTGAGTAAATCTTTGATATGCTTCCCTTTGTAGTCTTTTTCTTTTTTGCCGAGAATTTGTTCCGCCCGGCGATTCAACAGCTGAACCTGTTCCATTTTATTGACAACAATCATGCCGTCATTCATATGGTTTAAAATTAATTCCAAACGGCTCGCCTGTACTTTTACCTCATCTGTTAAAACAGTTTTCTCATGAATTAATTCATAAATAATATTGGCTACAGAACCAGGGATGATAATTGTCTTTCTTGGAAACAGCTCAATCATCTTTTCAAATAATTCCTCTTCGCCTGTTACGTTAATTACAATATCAATGTCATGGTGAATCCAATCTTTCCACTCTGTACTTGTATGAACATCCATTTCTTCCGCAAGCTTCATAGCAGGAGCGTCTGCTTCCTTGTCAACGATTGCACAAATCTGCATGCTTTTTGTTTCTTTAAACAGGCGGAATAATGCTGTACCACCTTTACCAGCGCCGACTATCAGAATTTGCTTCATACTTTTCATCCACCTTGAATTTATTTGCACAGTTTCATCATACGATACCATGCATAATTTAGCAAATGAATTCTATTTCTATTTTTCGACGTATTTTGATATACTTATAATGAAGTTTTAAGAAATTGTTTGATTAAAAATAAAGAGGCATCTGAACGGACAGAAGATTGATGAATGATTGCAAGTATATCTATAAAGGAGCAGGAGTTTTTATGCAAAGAAACCTCGCTTTAATCATCCTATTTATTCCAGGGGTGGTTGCAGCTTTTGGTATTAAATTGATGCGGGATACGCTTTTTGATACATTTTATCCATTTTTTATTTTTGGAAGCATTCAATTTATTGTTGGTTTAATTCTTTTTCTCGGCGGTTTGTTATTCCTTGGCGGCTTTATTGTCTACAGAGACAGGAAGAAGCGCAGTCAAGAAAAGGAATCAGCAAGCTGATCTATCCTGTTTCATTGAAACGGGATTTTTTCATTTAAACTACATTTCCGCTACACTGTTCATGCTTGCAGTGATACTAAAAATGGAATTTGATTCATCCCTGCTAAACACTTGTTTTTCCTTCTAAATGGCCTAAAATGGTAAACATTTGTCCAGCAAAGAGAATAAAAATGGTATTTTCGTTATTTTTCTTTCTTTTTTTCATTTTCCTCTTTAATTTAACAGAAAATATGTTATATTAGTAAAAATAAAAAATACCACGCACTAAAAATCTTCGTAACTAAAATAGCTAGTTTATAGTGGGAATTTTGAAATGGGGTATCATGTAAATGAAAGTAGCAAAATTTGGAGGAAGTTCTGTAGCAAATGCAAAACAGATTAAAAAGGTAGCGAATATCATTAAGTCTGATTCCTCCCGAAAAGTGATTGTTGTATCTGCACCAGGGAAACGCTTCTCAGATGACGTAAAAATGACAGACTTATTAATCGAGCTTTGTTATGCAAAACAGCAAAATCAAGATCATGATTTGCAGTTACAAAACATCATGGTTAGATTTCAAGAAATAATAGAGGATTTGAGCCTTGACCAGTCTATTTTAGAAGATATTCAGCAAACCATTGAAAAGTATCTTCAGTTTGATATATCACCTATGGCACAGCTTGATGCTTTAAAATCCATCGGTGAAGACAGTTCTGCTAAAATCGTAAGTGCTTATTTAAAGCATTTAGGCTTAAATGCAAGCTATGTCAATCCAAAAGAGGCTGGAATTTTTGTCAGTAATGAACCTGGAAATGCTCAATTATTGCCGGAAAGCTTTTCTAGAATTTATAAACTCAGAGAACGCGAAGGTGTATCTGTCGTCCCCGGATTCTTTGGTTATACCGAAAATAATGATTTAGTTACCTTCTCCCGGGGCGGTTCCGATATTACTGGAGCTATCTTAGCTGCAGGTACCAAAGCAAGCTTGTACGAAAATTTCACAGACGTTGATTCAGTGTTTGCGGTAAATCCAAACTTTGTAGAAAATCCTAAAGATATTACTGTTCTAACATATAAGGAAATGCGGGAATTATCTTATGCCGGCTTTTCTGTATTTCACGACGAAGCGCTTATCCCGGCTTTTAAAGAAGAAATCCCGGTCTGTATCAAAAACACCAACAACCCGGAAGCGCCCGGCACAATGGTTGTTGCAGAAAGAGATTCCACAGATCAATGTGTAGTAGGCATAGCAAGCGACGTCGGCTTCTGCAGCTTATACGTCAGTAAATTCCTGATGAACCGGGAAGTCGGGTTTGGCCGAAAGCTGTTAAATATTTTTGAAGATGAAGGAATCTCCTTCGAGCATGCACCTTCTGGAATTGATGATATGTCTGTTATTTTCAGAGATCATCTTTTCACACCTGAAAAGGAACAGATTGTTATCGACCGAATCCGCAATGAGTTGCATGTGGATACCGTAAGTATTCATCGCGATCTGGCTGTTGTTATGGTGGTCGGGGAAGGGCTGGTAAATACAATCGGTGTTGCCGCTAAAGCTACCGCATCTTTTGCTAAGGCTGGTATCAATATTGATATGATTAACCAGGGATCTTCGGAAGTATCCATGATGTTCGGTGTTCACGCAGTGGATTTGGAAAAAGCGATTCAGTCACTGTACAAAGAATTTTTCACAGAGGATGAATCCAATTTAACTTTCCCTTCTGCAGCCGCAAGAGGCCATCAATAATAAGCAAATATAAGGCATCGCCCAGGAACGGAATCCCCGCTCCTAGGCGATGCTTTTTTTTTGAAACAAATCCCGTTATGCAAACGTATAATAGCTATCTACTGACAGAAAGGTGTTTTAGTTATGAAAAATGCTAAAAAAATCACCTCCTTACTTGCAATATCTTGCATGCTTTGTATTATAGCCGGTCCGTTAGGTATTTGGATGGTATATCAAAAAGCAGCATTCCCAGGAGAATTATCAGCAAGTGGAATAGAAATAAATGAATCCTTCTCGCCGGCAGACAATCGTAAAACCACAGAAATTTGGGCCTACCCGGTTACAACCGACGTAAATGAAGTACACTGTGCTACAGAAAAAGATAGTAAAGAGGTTTCTTTGGATTATAAAAATACGGAAGCCGCTTTTTCAGATACAGAGGTAACTCATCTTTTTACCAACGATAACGAGTACTCTCATTTTGACCGCATACAATGTCGGGGCGGCGGCTTAGAATCCATTTACATTTCCTCTCACTTCTCTGATCAGACGGCACATCGTTTTATTTTTGCTCTCTCTATAGCTACGCCTATTTTAACCGGATCTGGATTTATCTTATATCGCAGGAATCAAAAGTAAACAAATAAAGAAACGCAAGCAGGTTGAAGCACGAACTGCTTGCGTTTCTTTATTTACAAGAGCAATAAAAAACCATTCCATCATATTTTTTCGAATTATTCCACGCATCCAAAATCTGTCCCTTTCACCCAAAAAAAGGTACTGCCCTAGAACAAAAAGTCTATGCACAGTACCTAAACAGCTGTTATTTATTAATGTTTAAGAGATAGTAATTCTTTACGTCTGAATTAATAGTTCGTCAGATACTGCTCGCGCTCCCATGGGTGCACAGTTGTACGGAACATATCCCACTCAATATCTTTTGCTTCAATAAAGTGTTCAAATAAATGCTCTCCTAAAGATTCAACAAGCACTTCATCCTGCTCAAGCAAATCCATTGCTTCTTTTAAAGTAGACGGTAAATCTTTCACACCATTCTCTTCGCGCTCTGCTTTATTCATAACATAAATGTTGCGGTCGACAGATTCTGGCACGTCTAACTTTCTCTTAATGCCGTCTAAGCCAGAAGCTAATAGTACGGATAATGCCATATACGGGTTAGCAGCCGGGTCAACACTTCGTACTTCTACACGAGTACTTAAACCGCGTGAGCTCGGGATACGGACAAGCGGGCTGCGGTTAGATGCAGACCATGCCACGTAACAAGGCGCTTCGTATCCGGGTACAAGACGCTTATAAGAGTTGACTGTAGGATTTGTTATCGCTGTAAAGTTTGTCGCATGATCAATAATGCCGGCGATAAACTGATAAGCTGTCTGACTTAGTTCTAACTCCCCTTTTGTATCGTAAAATTTATTTTCTTTTCCTGAGAAAAGGGACATATTTACATGCATTCCTGATCCATTCACTCCAAATAATGGTTTCGGCATAAATGTAGCGTGTAAATTATGCTTTCTGGCAATGGTTTTTACTACAAGCTTAAAGGTTTGAATATCATCTGCATGCTTCACTGCATCCGAATATTTAAAATCAATTTCATGCTGTCCAGGGGCAACTTCATGGTGAGATGCTTCAATTTCAAAGCCCATTTCTTCCAGCTCTAATACAATATCGCGTCGGCAGTTTTCACCCAGGTCTGTCGGCGCTAAGTCAAAATAACCGCCATGGTCATTCAATTCCAGTGTAGGTTCTCTGTTTTCATCCAATTTGAATAAGAAGAACTCCGGCTCCGCACCAATATTAAATGCATCAAATCCTAATTCCTCCATTTTTTTCAGGTTGCGTTTCAGGTTATAACGCGGGCAGCCTGCAAAAGGAGTACCATCCGGATTATAGATATCACAGATAAAACGCGCCACTTTTCCTTTTTCAGAAGTCCAAGGGAATACAATGAATGTATCCAAATCAGGATGCAAGAGCATATCTGATTCTTCAATACGGACAAACCCTTCGATGCTGGACCCGTCAAAAGCCATTTTATTATCTAATGCTTTGTCAAGCTGGCTTAAAGGGATTTCAACGTTTTTAATGGTTCCGAGCATATCTGTAAACTGCAGACGGATAAAACGTACATTCTCCTCTTTAATCTGTGTAATAATTTCTTCTCTGGTTAATTTCTTAGCCATTTGTTCTCCTCCTAAAAATTCATTTAAGTATGAAAAGAAAACCTCCACTACACTGTCTTTGCAGCGAAAACTCTTTTAACCTGATGTTAATGCTTTATAAAAAAGCGTGCCAGTTCTCCTTGCCTCATACTGGCTTTTCCATACCTTCCCGCTTCGTTTAATTCATTTTTCAAGATTCCTCTAAGCTCTTTATCCGTTAAATTAGCCGGCGTTTTTTTCTCTTTCTTCGGTGCTTCTTCCGGAGTTTCTTTGTTTTCTTCATCCAGCAGAAGCTTGATGCCGGCCATATTTAATCCTTTGTCTAAGAGATCCTTGATTTGAAGCAGCCTGTCTACATCGTTAAATGAAAATAGACGCTGATTTCCTTTTGTCCGCTCGGGAGCAATTAAATCATTTGCTTCATAGTAACGAATTTGTCTCGCAGTCAGTTCGGTTAATTTCATAACTATTCCTATTGAGAATAAGGGCATTGAACGACGATCTTGATCATTCAAAAGATGACCCCCTTCTTTATATGATATATTCAGTATAATGGATGTCAGTTTTAATGTCAATGAAATGTTAGGTTATTTAACATATAAATTATTCCATACTTGTTTTTACCCTTTCACTAAGAAATAAAACCTTGATTTTTCAATGTTTTTACCGCTTCGATAATGGCAATTTTCACATGCGTATAGGTTAAACCGCCCTGAACATAAGCTGTATATGGAGCACGGATAGGCCCGTCCGCAGACAGCTCGATGCTCGCCCCTTGTATAAACGTTCCTGCTGCCATAATCACTTCATCTTCATATCCCGGCATTTCACTCGGATAAGGTGTTACATAAGAATTAATAGGAGAGTTCTCTTGAATCGCCTGACAAAAAGCAATCATTTCCTCCGCTGTATGAAAAGTAACTGTTTGTATCAGGTCTGTTCTTTTTTCGTGATAGGACGGGGCTGTGCGGAACCCGGCCAGCTCCAGAAAACGCGCTGTGAACAAGGCGCCCTTTAAGGCTTCCCCTACAGTATGCGGCGCCATGAAGAAACCCTGATACATTTCCTGAAGCATACCAAGAGAAGCTCCTGTTTCCTTGCCCAGACCAGGAGCTGTCAGACGGTTTGCACACAAATGGATCAGGTCTTGACGGCCTGCAATATATCCTCCTGCCCGGACTAATCCGCCGCCAGGGTTTTTAATGAGTGAACCGGCAATCAAGTCGGCACCGACATGCAGCGGTTCTTTTGTTTCTGTAAATTCCCCATAGCAATTATCAACAAATACGATAACAGATGGATCAATGGCTTTCACAAAATCCACCATTTCTTTTATTTCACTAATCGTGAAGGAAGGTCTGGCATCATAACCTTTTGAACGCTGGATAGCAATTACTTTCGTCTGCTTTGTCCAGCTGCTTTTTATCGCTTCAAAGTCAATTTCTCCTGTTTCTTTTAAGGCAACCTCACGATAACCGATTTGAAAATCAGCCAGCGATCCTTCTTCTTTGCCGGGCTTCCCGATTACTTCTTCCAACGTATCATATGGATGCCCCGTAATATAAACAAGCTCATCCTGCGGGCGGAGCATACCGAATAAAGCTGTTGTAATAGCATGTGTGCCCGAAACAATCTGCGGACGCACAACGGCATCCTCTCCGCCGAAAACCTGCGCATATACTGCTTCTAAGCCTTCCCGGCCTAAATCATCGTACCCATAGCCTGTCGTCCCTTGCAGGTGTGCGTCACTAATCCGATGATTTCGGAAGGCCTCCAGAACACGTCTTTGATTTTTCTCTACAATTTCTTGTATATACTGGTGACCTTCTAAACAATCTTTTTCTGCTTCTATCATAAGTGATTCTGCTTGCATCGTTTACTTCTCCTCTACAAATCGGTGAAATGGATGATTTTTTCTGACATAGCCCTGCACATGAAATTGGTTCGTTTCCTCCAGCAGTTCTTTTTTGACAACTAACGCTGCTGATTGAAGCTGGTACAACAAATCTCCTTCACTTGAATCTAACACAATGTCAAATAAATCCCATTCTTCTTTTAATACTTCTTCCATTTTGATTAATAATGCATGTAAGTCTTCTTCCTCTAACGCACTGATTTGAATATTAGGGAATTGGTTTGCCAAAAAGAAATCGGCTTCCAGCTGATCCTTTTTATTATACACGGTCAGTACCGAGATATGGCCGGCGTCTAATTCCTGCAAAAGCTTGCGAACGGTTTCCTGCTGCTGTAATAAATCAGGATCTGAGATATCGACCACATGCAGAAGAAAATCTGCTTCTGTCACTTCCTCCAGTGTTGATTTAAATGCAGCAATCAGGGCCGTCGGGAGATCCTGGATAAACCCGACTGTATCTGTTATTAAGCTTTTCAAACCGCTGGGGAATTGAATACGGCGTGTGAGCGGATCCAGCGTCGCAAATAGTTGGTCCTCTTCTAATGAATGACTATTTGTCAATCTGTTAAATATCGTCGATTTCCCTGCATTCGTATAACCGACAATCGCTATTTGGAAAACATCATTTGACCGTCTGCGCTTCCGATATTGGTCACGCTGCTTCACAACCAGCTGTAAGCGGCGTTTGATATCATAGATTCTTCTTTCGATATGCCGGCGGTCTGTCTCCAATTTTGTTTCCCCCGGACCTCTTGTCCCGATTCCGCCGCCAAGTCTGGATAAATTAGCACCTTGTCCATGCAAACGGGGAAGCAAATACTCCAACTGAGCCAGCTCGACCTGGAGCTTTCCTTCCTTCGTTTGCGCGCGCATCGCAAAAATATCCAATATCAATTGACTTCGATCAAGGACACGAACATCCAGTGTATCGGCTAAATTGCGAACCTGGCCAGCCGATAACTCATTATTAGCTACTACCAAATCAATTCCCTCTGCGCGAACGATTTGAGCTACTTCCTGAAGCTTTCCTTCTCCGATATAGGTAGCCGGATGGATACGTTCCCGATTTTGTGTGATAACGTCCTGAACCTGCCCTCCTGCAGTTTTACATAGAGAAACAAGCTCATCTAAAGAAGACTCGAATTGACGTTCAGATCTTTCAGATTGGTTAACCGCAATTACTAATACATTTTCTACTGTCATAGCCTACCTCTTTCTTAAAATAGTTCTTATACTATCATACCCATTATTTCTATTCTAGCAACAAATCCTGGTCTGTTAAAACAATTAAATCTCTGGATACCATTTTGTCAGAGTTAAGCAACCGGACCGCTTGCAGCCGGATTGCTTTTTCAATTACATTCCGCACATATCTCGCATTCGAAAAATTATAGTTATCTTCCCGCAATTTTTTGGCCAAATGATTGCGAAACTTCCATTCCGCCTGTTTTGATAATTGATACTGTCTTTCGCTCAGCATACGGTTTCCTATATTTAATAATTCATCCACAGAGTAATCATCAAAATCTAAAATAAATGGAAATCGGGATTCGAGGCCGGGATTCATCGAAAGAAAACGATCCATTTCGCGCGGATAACCAGCAAGGATAAGCACCATATCTTCCCGTCCGTCTTCCATATGTTTTACAAGCAGATCAATCGCCTCTTTACCAAAATCTTTTTCTCCGCCCCGAGATAAAGAATAAGCTTCATCAATAAACAGAATACCGCCCATCGCCTTCTGGATAACCGCTCTTGTTTTCTGCGCTGTCTGGCCGATATATTCTCCGACTAAATCGGCACGCTCTGCCTCTATAAAATGTCCTTTCGAAAGGATATTCATATCATGATAAAGCTTTGCTAATTTTCGGGCTACCGTTGTCTTTCCCGTTCCCGGATTCCCCTTAAACAGCATATGAAGAACCTGTTTCGAACTTTTTAACCCTTCTTCCTTTCTCTTTTCATTGATAAGAATACTCGCATAAATCTCTTTAATGGACGTTTTTAAGTCATTTAATCCGACAAACGACGCAAATTCTTTATCGACGATTTCAAGCGGCGAATGCTTTTGTTTTTTTACACGGAGATTCGCGCTGGATTGCGGTGTATTCTCACTTAATATAATATTAATACGGCCATTTTTATACCCTTCTGCCTGTGCCAATTCTCCATCACCCCTTATTCCCTAACAATATACGCAAATACCTAAAAAGAGGTGACAGATGCCTATAAAGATTCGCCATAGGCTTATCAAAGCATAATGCTTTTACCTTCATTAAAAAAAGTATATTCATACAACAAGCGAGCTACCCATCTATGCTTAGACAGGTAACTCGCTTATTTATCACGTTGCTATTACATATTCGCAACAGTCGGCAAGGAAGTGGTTCCCATTAAATATTCATCAACCTGGTAAGCCGCTTCTCTCCCTTCATTAATTGCCCAGACAATTAAGCTCTGACCCCGGCGGGCATCTCCTGCTGTAAATACATTTTCTTCTGTTGTTAAAAACTTTCCATAAGCTGCAAGCACGCGGTTTCGCATCGTTTTCACCTCAAATGCTTTGACAGCTGTTTCCTCAGCACCTTCAAAACCGATAGCAATTAACACAAGCTGTGCCGGCCACACTTTTTCAGTTCCCGGTATTTCCTCAAAAAAGAAGACACCATTTTCATCCTGTTTTTTCTCCATTTGAATCGTATGCAGCTCTTTTAAATTCCCCTGCGCATCTGTTACAAATTTTTGTGTCTGGATAGAATATTCACGAATATCCTTCCTGAATTTTTCTTTCGCTTCCTTATGCGCATATTCCAGACTGAATACCTGCGGATAAGCCGGCCATTGGTTGGAGTCAGCCCGTTTCACCGGCAGCTGCGGATGCTTTCCGAATTGGACAATACTTTTAGCGCCCTGACGAAGGGCTGTGGCGATGCAATCCGCGCCAGTATCTCCGCCGCCGATAACAATCACATCTTTTCCTTCTGCATTTAACTCCTCTTCCAACTCGATATCTGCATCAAGCAGCTTTTTCGTTGAACGCGTCAAGTAATCCATCGCAAAACGGATTCCTTTTCCATCTCTTCCTTCTAAAGGCAGATCACGATGCTTCTGGGCACCAGTACAAATAATCACCGAATCAAAGCTTGCTTTCATATCCTCGGCTGAAATATCCTTTCCTACCTCGGTGTTCAATACAAAATGAATCCCTTCCTGCCGTAGCAATTGAATACGCCGTTCAACGACTCCCTTATCCAGCTTCATGTTTGGAATACCATAGGTCAATAATCCGCCGGCACGGTCTGCACGTTCGTAAATAGTTACTTCATGCCCCGCCTGGTTTAATTGATCTGCTGCCGCTAATCCAGCCGGCCCCGAACCAATCACAGCGATTTTTTTGCCAGTACGCACTTCTGGAATTCGCGGTTCAATCCAGCCTTCTTCAAAGCCTTTATCAATAATTTTCTGCTCAATATTCTTGATCGATACAGCCGGGTCATTAATCGCTACGGTACAAGAGCCTTCACATGGGGCAGGACAAACTCTCCCAGTGAATTCAGGAAAATTATTAGTTTTCATTAACCTGTCTAACGCTTCTCTCCATCTGCCTTTATAAACAAGGTCATTCCACTCCGGAATCAAATTATAGACAGGGCAGCCTGAGGTTGCCCCCTCGATTTCCATGCCGATATGACAAAACGGAATACTGCAATCCATGCAGCGCGCACCCTGCTGGCTTGCTGCATCATCAGAGAAGGTGCCAGCGTATTCTTTCCAATCTTTTATTCTTTCAAGCGGGTCACGCTCCGTTGCTTTTTTTCTTTTTATTTCCATAAATCCAGTTGCTTTACCCATTTACTCTGGCTCCTTTCTCTTCCTTCATCAAGGATTCCTCATCTAACTTTACGGTCATTTCGTTATTTTTCTTTGCCATAAACGCTTCATAACGCGCATCCTCTGTACCTAAGCCCTGTTCTTTAAACCATTGAATCTGCTGAAGCATTAATTTATAGTCTGTCGGGATTACTTTGACAAATTTCTTTACTTCTTCCTTCCAGTGCTTTAAGATAAATGCTGCTTTCTCACTGTTGGTATAATCTAAATGGTTGATAATCAAATCTTTTACTTCTTCCTGCTCTTCCAAATCTGTTATTTCTTCAAATTGAATCAGCGTCGCATTCGTTAAAGCACGGAAGGCAGGAACATCATCCGGCCTTACATAAACAATTCCGCCAGACATTCCAGCTGCGAAGTTTTTACCGACGTTGCCAAGGATAACCACTTTGCCGCCTGTCATATACTCGCAGCCATGATCTCCGACGCCTTCTACAACAATTTTGGCACCGCTGTTTCTGACTGCAAAACGCTCTCCAGCATAGCCGTGAATATATGCTTCCCCGCTTGTCGCACCGTAGAAGGAAACATTTCCTGCGATGACATTATGGCTTGCGTCAATGGTTGTTTCTTCCGGCGCACGCACAATCACTTTTCCGCCTGAAAGCCCTTTGCCTACATAGTCATTGGCATCTCCAGTTACTGTCATGGTCATACCTGCTGGAATAAACGCACCAAAGCTTTGACCGGCTGAGCCGGTAAAATGTAGATTGATGGTATCCTCCGGCAGACCTTCCTCCCCATATTTAGCTGTTATCTCACTGCCGACAATCGTACCGGCAACACGATCCGTATTTTTTATAGAGAAGCTGTCTTCCATTGCTTCGCCTGTTTCCAATGATTCTTGAACAGCAGGCAGAATTTCTTTTATATCTAAGGATTGATCTAATTTATGATCCTGCTGTGTAGTGTTTCTTTTGGTTCCTTCCACCTGATAAACAAGCGTTGATAAATCGAGATGCTTCGCTTTCCAATGTCCGTCAGCACGCGCTGACCTTTCCAGATATTCTGTACGCCCGATCATCTCATCCATTGTCCGGAAGCCGAGCTCTGCCATAATTTCCCGAACCTCTTCCGCAATAAACCGCATATAGTTCACAACATGGTCCGGGTCTCCTGCAAACTTTTTACGAAGCTCCGGATTTTGGGTAGCGACACCGACTGGGCAGGTATCCTTGTGACAGACGCGCATCATCACACAGCCGACCACAACGAGCGGTGCTGTAGCAAACCCATATTCCTCTGCTCCCAGCAAGGCTGCTGTTACCACGTCTTTTCCAGTTAACAGCTTGCCGTCCGTTTCTAAAATAACACGGTCTCTCAGTCCGTTTAGCATTAATGTCTGATGTGCTTCTGCCAGCCCCAGTTCCCACGGCAGACCTGTATGCTTAATACTTGTTTTCGGCGATGCTCCTGTTCCGCCATCATAACCGACTACAGAAATAACATCGGCATTTCCTTTAGCCACACCGGCAGCAATTGTTCCGACACCTGATTTAGCAACAAGTTTAACACTCACTCTTGCGTTGCTATTCGCATTTTTTAAATCATGGATCAACTGTGCCAAATCTTCAATGGAGTAGATATCGTGATGCGGAGGCGGAGAAATTAAATCGACTCCAGGTGTGGACCTGCGCACATCAGCAACCCATGGATATACTTTTTCCGCCGGCAGCTGACCGCCTTCTCCAGGCTTCGCTCCCTGCGCAACTTTTATTTGCAGTTCTTTCGCATTTATCAAATAATTACTGGTCACTCCAAAGCGGCCGGATGCTACCTGCTTAATTGCGCTGGATCGTAAATCCCCATTCGCATCCGGGGTGAAGCGTGCTGTATCCTCGCCGCCTTCTCCGCTGTTGCTTTTACCGCCGAGGCGATTCATGGCAATCGCCAATGTCTCATGTGCCTCTTTACTAATAGATCCGAACGACATCGCTCCTGTTTTAAACCGTTTTACAATCGTGTCCACAGATTCTACCTCATCGATAGAAATCGAGTTTGTCTTTTTAAAGTCAAATAGATTTCGTAAAAAGCCGATACGCGCTTCATTTGATTCTTTAGAAAATTGCTTGAACAGCTTATAGTCCCCGCGCCGGCAGGACCATTGCAGCTTATAAATCGTTGACGGATTAAATGCGTGATGTTCACCTGTTTTTCGCCATTGAAACTCACTTCCTGAATCCAGAAGCTGATCAAATGCTTCCTGGTACCCTTCCTGATGACGTTTCTCTGTTTCAAGCTGAATCACACCCAAATCAATTCCGTCTATTTGCGAAGCCGTTCCGGTAAAATAATCTTCAATGACCTGCTTGCTGATGCCGACCGCCTCAAAAATCTGAGCACCGCGATAGCTCTGTACAGTTGAAATTCCGATTTTAGACATTACTTTGATAATGCCTTCTGTCGCCACGGCAATATATTTTGCCTGTGCTTCTTTTGGATTTAATGCTAATTTACCCGTATCAAATGCCTGATGGTAGGTTTGATACACGAGATATGGGTAAATCGCATCGACTCCATAACCAAGCATGGCTGCAAAATGATGCACCTCACGCGCTTCCCCTGACTGGATAAGAATACTCGCTTTTGTACGGATACCCTCACGAATTAAAAATTGATGCAGCCCGCTGACTGCAAGCAGTGCCGGGATTGCTTTCTGCATTTGATTCATTTCTGTATCCCGCAACACCAATATATTTTTCCCTTTATAGATTGCTGCTTTCGCCTGCTCAAACACTTGTTTCAGCGCAGCTTCCAAATCATCTGTAAATAATGCTTCAATGACTTCCGCTTTTAAACCGTCTATTTCATTATTTTCAATTTTTTCCATCTGCACATTCGATAAAATTGGTGAATCCAGACGGATTCGTCTTTTCTTTTCAGTTTCCGGGTGAAGCATATCCCCCTCGCTTCCAAGCCAGGTCAGCATGGATGTCACTAACTGCTCCCGATAAGCATCAATCGGCGGATTTGTCACTTGAGCAAAGAGCTGTTTAAAATAATTGAACAGGCTTTGCGGACGTTCGGATAGAACAGCTAACGGAGCATCATTCCCCATTGCACCGATCGGGTCCTTTCCATCCTGTACAAGCGGAATCAAATACTTTTCAATATCCTCCATCGTATAACCGAATGCTTTCTGTTTATGATACAATTGCGGATCCATTTCCGTGCTTTCATCAACTTCTGGAGCTAAGACGTCGGTTTGCTCCTTTACCCAATCTTGATAGGGGTATTCTGTTGTAATAGCAGATTTTATCTCTTCATCGGAAATAATTCTTCCTTTCTCGATATCTATTAACAGCATTTTCCCAGGACTTAATCGTTCCTTTAATAAAACATTGCTTTCCTCTACGTCAACGACACCTACTTCAGAGGAATAGATAATGTAATCATCCTTCGTCACATAATACCTTGCCGGACGCAGCCCATTTCGATCTAATATTGCTCCGATTTGCTTTCCATTCGTAAAGGTAATTGATGTCGGCCCATCCCAAGGCTCCATCATCAGACTGTGATATTGATAAAAAGCACGTCTTTCCTGATTCATATGGCTATTCTTATCCCATGGTTCTGGTATCAGCATCATCGCCGCATGAGCAGGCTCTCTCCCTGCAAGTGTTAAAAATTCCAGTGCATTATCTAATGTTGCTGAATCACTTCCGTCACTGCGGATAATGGGAAGCAGCTTTTCTAAATCATCGCCAAATGCATCAGAAACAAATTGTTTTTCTCTCGCTCGCATCCAATTGACATTTCCACGTAATGTATTAATTTCGCCATTATGGATTAAATAGCGGTTCGGATGCGCCCGTTCCCAGGATGGAAATGTGTTTGTGCTGAATCGGGAATGAACGAGTGAAAAAGCTGAAACAAAATCCGTTTCCTGTAAATCTAAATAAAATCCATTTACCTGCTCTGGAGTCAGCAGGCCTTTATATACAATGGTTCTGGCAGAAAGACTCGGAACATAGAAGCGAATATTCTTTTCCTCAGCCCAATGCTCTGCTTGCTTACGAATCACATACAGCTTTCTTTCAAAAGCCATTTCGTCTGACGCCATGGTCGACCGGATAAATACCTGCTTAACTTCCGGGAGCGTTTCTACTGCACCTTTACCGATACAAGCAGTGTCTACAGGCACATCTCTCCATCCAATCAACTGCTGTCTCTCCCCCGCAATCAGCTGATTGACTTGGTTTATGACTGCTGTTTGCTCTTGTTTATCTTGAGAAAGAAAGATCATACCAACAGCATATTCTCCTGCAGACGGCAGTTGAAATTCCGGGCAGACTCTTCTGAAATATTGATCGGGAATCTGCACCATTAAACCAGAACCGTCGCCCGTCATCGGATCACTTCCCTGTCCGCCGCGGTGCTCCAGCTTACAAAGCATATCCAGCCCTTTTGTAACTGTGTCATGCGTCTGCTTCCCTTTAATATGTGCATATAAGCCAATGCCGCAAGCATCATGCTCAAAATCCGGTTGATATAGACCTTGTGCTTTTGGCAAATCTTGAAATATCATCTTTGTTCCTCCATTCCGTATCCATTAATATCTGTTTCATTCAGCGGGATGCTCTTTTCATCTCACACTGCAATAAAAGTGGGTAAAATATATTTTATGTTTTTTTATTTATCGAAACAATATATAATAAACATAGGAATAATCTAATTTTGATATGAGGTGGAAATATGGAACTGCGCCAATTAAGATATTTTGTTGCTGTAGCAGAAAGAGAACATGTATCAGAGGCTGCCTTCGAACTGCATGTTGCCCAATCTGCAGTCAGCCGGCAAATTTCAAATTTAGAAAGTGAATTAGGGGTTCAGCTTTTTGAAAGAGCTGGGAGAAATGTACATTTAACACCTATTGGAAAAATATTTTTAACTCATATAAAATCCGCTTTAAGGGGAGTGGATTATGCTAAGAAACAGGTCGATGAATACTTAGACCCGGAAGGCGGTTCAATAAAAATCGGCTTTCCGACAAGCTTAGCCAGTAATCTCTTGCCGACCGTTTTATCCGCATTTAAGAAAAGCTATCCTAATATCCGTTTTCAATTAAGACAGGGATCTTATAATTTTCTAATTGAATCTGTCCGGAATAGAGAAATTGATTTAGCATTCCTTGGCCCTGTTCCCGATAATCAGCCGGACATCATTGGCAAGGTTCTATTTATGGAAAATTTTTATGCTCTTATTCCCAGTTCTCACGCTAAATCAAACGAAGAAAAAATTTCTGTCGCAGAGTTAGAAGCGGAGAATTTTGTATTGTTTCCTGAGGGGTATGTGCTTCATCAGCTAGTTATTGATGCTTGTATCCGTTCCGGGTTTACACCGAATATTCAATCCCAAGGAGAGGACTTAGATGCCATTAAAGGATTAGTTGCGGCCGGGATGGGGATTACGTTACTTCCTGAAAGTGCCTTTAATGATTTAAATACCGCTTATAGCGCCAAGGTAGCTATTGATAATCCGCCTCTCAAGCGGGCAGTCGGTATTATCATTCCGAAAAACCGTAACCTGGCTCCATCTGAACGAGTTTTTTATAATTTTATTCAGGATTATTTTGATGTTGGGGAGTAAAAGGATACCCGTCCAGGTCTTCAAGGATGATATTTCACAAAGAAATACCAATGCATTAAAAAACTCGTATTCGCTCATTAGCAAATACGAGTTTTTCTAACTAAACAACTTATAATTCACGAACCATTTTTATAATCACATCCGCTGCATTTTTTGCTGCTTTTTCTAAAAATGCATCAAATGAAACCGATGATTTCTTTCCGGCAATATCTGATAATGCTCGAATAATGACAAATGGCGTTTGATATTGATAGCATACCTGCGCAATTGCAGCAGCTTCCATTTCTAAAGCAAGCATTTCAGGAAAACGTCCACGGACAACAGCTGTCTGATCCTCACGCTGCATAAATGAATCACCAGTTGCAATAATACCTGTTTCTGCCTGAATACCTGATTCTAATACTACCTTACCTGCCAAATCTATCAAATCAGGCGAAGCTGTATAGACTGCAGGCATCCCCGGAACTTGTCCATAGACATAATTAAATGCTGTCGCATCCACATCATGATGCAATACCTCGGTGGAAATAACAACATCTCCAACCTCCAGGTTTTCAGCAAAACCTCCTGCAGACCCAGTATTAATAATTTTATCCGGATTAAACCGTTCATGTAAGATGGTTGCAGACATGGCTGCATTTACTTTCCCGATACCGGATAGCATGAGGACAACTTTTTTCCCTTCCAGGTAACCTTGATAAAAATGAGTCTTTGCTATTTCAATTTCTCGTACATCAGTCATGCTTTGTTTCAGTAATTCAATTTCTTCATCCATTGCTCCAATAATTCCGATAGTCATTCTAATCCTCCATTATTGTCCCGCGTCAATTTAATTCAATTCTTCTACCTGAGTCGGCTGCCAGCCTTCACCGTCAACCCAGTCTAGGAATACACGATAATTCTCTGAATTGCTTGAATCGGAAACGGTAGCAATTACTTTGTCAGGTCCATTATTTCCAACCCAGTGCTCTATCATACCATCTTCACTTAAACCAGTAACTTTAGAGACTGCTCTCTTAATTTCAACACGGTCTGAAGATCCATCACTAAAATCTGTATTATGGTCGCCTTCCTGTTCTGTACCGATCGGATCCCAGTCACCGGTATAGGCCTCCGCAACGTCATCACCGGAAGGTTCTGCAGACTCTCTGTCTTCGTAGGAATTATCTTCTTCATTTTCTTCCTCATTCTCATCTTCTTCATTGGCTGCATCTTCATCAGCATCCTCGTCTTCATCTGCATTGTCTTCTTCTCGATTTGCGTCCTCATTGTCAGATTCATTGTTATTTTCTTCATCTTCATTAGATTCCGGATCGGTTATTAAGAAGCCATTATCATCTTCTCCGCCGGCCTCCCCATTATCTTCCTCTGACGTATTTTCGGATGCATCCGATTCAGTACCTTCCTCCGTTGTATCATCTCCGCCGCCAAACACCCATATCGCAAGAAAAATAACTAAGACGATTCCTGCAGCAATAGATAGAATGGTAATTGCGTTTGTATTTTTTCTTCTTTTTTCAAATTTGTTTGATCTTGTCTGACTCACCAGAGATTCCCCCTCGCTACACTATTTACTTTATACTATCCTATCGAATCCAGCGATTTTTGTCTATTCTATTTTAGCACAAAATTACTGTTTATTTCTTGTTTAAACTTAAAGGATTAAGAGAATGTGATGAAGATAGACACCTTATTTAAATCCTTAAAAATTCGGGTATGTAATACTATTCGTACATATTGTTTGGTTTTTAACGTTTTAATTAGAAAACTATTGCGGTTCCTGTTTTACAACATCGCCGCATTAATACAGCAAACAGGTTTATATTTTCAAACAATATAGAAATATATAGAAGTACGAAAACTTACAGTTGTGTTTAACTGTAAGTTTTCGTACTTCAAAAATATACGTTTGGATAACCTTTCTACTGGTCAAAGATAATACCTTTTTCTCAGCAGCTTCAATGAGATAAAAGTTTACGCAAACGCTTTCCAATTTTTATTCAACATTGGTTATGCGGACTTCAATGTCTCCAGCTGGTGTAGCTACGGAAACTTCCTGTCCAATTTCTTGTCCTAACAGGCTTTTTGCCATTGGAGAATCATTGGAAATTTTCCCTTCAAAGGGATCAGCTTCTGCACTGCCGACGATAGTATATGTTTCTTCATCCCCATCAGGTAATTCCACAAATGTAACTGATTTTCCCATTCCGACTACATTAGGATCTTCATTATCATTCTCAATAATTACGGCATTGCGAATCATGTTTTCTACTTGGGTAATACGCTGTTCCACAAACGCCTGCTCATCTTTTGCCGCATCGTACTCCGAGTTCTCGGACAAATCTCCGAAATCACGAGCTACTTTTATTCTTTCAACGACCTCTTGGCGACGGTCCGTTTTTAAATAATGCAATTCTTCCTCTAACTTGTCTTTCCCTTCTTGTGTCATGTAAAAGCTTTTTTCTGCAGCCATCTTCTAAACACTCCTTCTAATTTCTTTTCTATCTGGTAATAATCGCAGCTTATTCTCAAACCTGGTTTATCCAAAAGAACACAGCTGCCTATTCCTAGTATATATAATTTAATTAATAAAATTGGCTATATAGCTTATGTGCTAACTCTTCAAAATATACTAATCAATACTATGGCAGATATTACCTAAAATATCAAGAAAAATAATTATAAATTTGAATTCTTTACTAAGATATTTTCAATTTTAGATGCCATAATATCCACTGCAACATGATTTTCTCCGCCCTCTGGAATAATCAAATCTGCATATCGTTTTGACGGTTCAATAAATTGCATATGTGCCGGCCGGACCACTTGAATGTACTGGTCAATGACTGAATCCAATGTTCTCCCGCGATCTTTAATGTCTCTTAATAGCCGGCGGATAATTCTCAAATCTGCATCGGTATCGACAAATACTTTTATATCCATTAAATCAACGAGGTTAGCATCCTCTAAAATCAGAATTCCTTCAACGATAATGACTTCTTTGGGCTCAACATGGATTGTTTCTGTTGAACGGTTATGCACCTTATAATCATATATAGGCTTTTCAATTGATTTATATTCAAGTAATTGTTGAAGATGCTCTACTAATAAATCGTTATCAAATGCCAAGGGATGGTCATAATTTGTTTTTAATCTTTCCTCAAAAGGAAGATGCGACTGATCCTTATAATATGCATCCTGCTCAATTACCAGGATGGACGTTTCCTTAAAACGCTCATAGATAGCTCTTGTAACGGAGGTTTTTCCACTGCCGCTTCCCCCGGCAACACCGATTACAACGGGTTTATTTTTTTCCATGCTGCTAACTCCTTACACACCTTACTTTTTATAGCTAATGGAGACACCATCATCCATCGGTATAATCGATGTATGATAATCCGGATGATTCACTAGCATCTCATTGTACGATCTTAATTTCCGTACCAGTGTTTTATATTTTTTAGGCACCTCTTCATTCGAGAAGACCATGCCCCGAAATAATACATTATCGGTAATCAATACACCTCCGGGCATCAGCATTTTATCTGCTAAATCAAAATAAACTTGATATTGCCCTTTTGCTGCATCAATAAAAATAACATCATACTGTAATTTTTTTTCAGCTAATTCCTGCATGACTTCTGCGGCGTCTCCAAAAATAACTTCGATTTGATTATCACGTTTCTGTTCCTTGATATTTGTGATTGCTTCCTGATAACGATTGGCATCTTTTTCAATGGTAACGATATTTGCTTTTGACGCTCCTTCCAGCATACGCAATGCGGAATAACCAATCGCTGTGCCTACTTCTAAAATCTTTTCCGGCTGCTTCATCTTTAAAATAAGATTAATCATATGCATGCTGCTCCGGTTGATAATCGGCACATGATTGATTTCGGCATATTTTTCAAGAACGTCTGCAGCTCCTGAAGAAGCAGGAAGCAGATTTTCCAAGTAGCTCTCGATATCTTTTTCCATTTCATCATTTCCTTTTACATTCAACCATTATAATTGGTTCTTCACCAAAATCGATGGGTGACAATGCAGCTTTATTTTTAATATTAACAACCGCTGTGAGGGCATGACGGGTTGAGCAATCGCAACCAATTCTTAGAAAAACACGACCCTTTCCTGACGGCTAAAAAAGAAAACGGAAAATGGAGAAGCTCTCCATTAGTCCGTTTAAGAGTGAGCACTTTTGGAACACACTTTAATTGATATATTTTTCCCGGTTTTCTACATGTTCATCAAATGTTTCAGCAAAATGAATATTACCATCTTCATCATGTAAGAAATACAGATAATCGGAATCTTCCGGTGAGATTACTGCTTTCAAGGAGTTTTCCGCAAAATTCGATATCGGGCCTACCGGCAGTCCATCCACCAAATAGGTATTGTAAGGTGACTCGGTTTCTAAATCATCAAAGGTGACCACTGCTTGATGTTCTCCTTTTGCATACAATACCGTTGGATCTGTCTGCAGCTGGATATCCTCATCCAAACGATTCTGGAATACGCCGGCAATTTGTGCGCGCTCCTCTTCATGAGCAGTTTCTTTTTCCACTACGGATGCAAAGGTTATCGCTTCGTGTGGAGTAAAACCTCGATCTGCAATCTCTCCTTCATATTGCTGGAAGATAGAATTTGTTTGTTCTACCATACGATCTATTATCGATTCAATGGATGGTTCTTCTTCATAAAACTCATAAGTGGAAGCAAACATATAACCTTCTAAAGGGGTACGAATATCTTCATCCAGAATATCCTCCGTCAGTAAGGAAGGATATTCCTCCATTAATTCCTCAATAAAATCTGGATCATTGGCAACCTCCAGGAAATCTTCCTCCGAAAAAGAAAGCTGCTCACTATATATTTCAGCAATTTGGTCTACAGTCAATCCTTCAGGGATTGTAATAGTATGGACCGCATCGACAATAATTCTTCCATGCTGCAGCGATTCAATAATTTCATCCATGCTCATGGCTGTATTGAATGTATAATTTCCAGCTTGAAATTCGTTCACATTATTAAATTTTGTATAAAAACGAAATACACGGGCATCCTTGATAATTCCGTTTTCTTCAAGTATCCCGGCTATCGTTGAGCTGGAAGACCCAATCGGGATTTCCACTTCTACAGGAGTTGAATTTTCTTCATCAATAGGCTGTAGTGCAGAATGAATATATAAATAACCTGAAATTCCGCCGATTATTAAGATGAGCGTAAAACAAACAATAATAATTGCGACAATCTTTCTTACTTTAGAAGCATCTTTTGCTCTTTGTATAAGATTCTTTTGGAATCCGTTATGCTTGTCATCTTTTGACACTCTGTGTCCCCCTTTCATCCGCTTCATTATACTAAATTCATATAAAATTATCCAATATTCCTGTTATTTTATTTCATCCTTCTACATCTTAAACAAAAAGATTCATTTTCAACAGGAATTTTGAAAAAAATATATATTTCAGCAGGTATGAAAAGGGATAGAAAGCAGCAATTACACGGGAAAAGAAAGCTGATGTCACAAAATGTGAATGTCAGCTTTCTTTTATCTCTTTACTCTTCTTCTTCAGCTAATGTGTTTAACATTTCCTCTACCATGCTCCACTCTTCATCGGAATCAATCGGGTACAGGGTAAAATCTTCATTCTCCTGTTCTTCGTAACGGAATGCGTATACCTCTACCTCTTCATCCTCTGCTTGTTCAGCAGGCACGACAGCAATATAAGATTGTTCTGTTTCATCCACATCAAAGGTGAATAGCACTTCAAACAAATGCTCGTCCCCATTTTCGTCGGGGATAATAATGCGTTCTTTTTCTTCTAATGTCATTACATAATGCCTCCTTTTGAATCTAGATAACCCTGCAAAATCATTGTAGCTGCCATCTTATCAATTACTTTTTTCCTTTTCTTACGGCTCATGTCCGCTTCCAGCAGTACACGTTCCGCTGCCATCGTGGTTAAACGCTCGTCCCATAATACCACAGGCAATTCATACTTTTCCTTTACATACGCAGCATAGCGCTCGGACGCCTCGCCTCTTTCACCAATCGTGCCGTTCATATTTTTAGGGAGTCCGATTACAATCAGAGATGCTTCATTTTCCTCAATCAGACCCTTTAGTTCTTCATCTGCAGATTCAAATTCATTCTCATCCCAATAAATAGTGGTTAGCCCTTGCGCTGTCCAGCCAAGGGCATCACTTACGGCAACACCTATTGTTTTTGAACCCACGTCTAAACCTATCGCTTTCATGAATTCTCCTTATTCTGTTCTAGATAAAACTTTACAAGTTCTTCAATAACTTCATCCCGTTCAACTTTACGTATCAAATTACGCGCATCATTATATCTAGGAATGTATGCAGGATCACCTGACAATAGGTATCCGACAATCTGATTGATCGGATTATATCCTTTTTCCTGTAATGATTCATGAACAGTCATTAAAATCTTTTTAATATCCTGGTCAAATGGTTCTTCGGAAAAGTTGAATTTCATTGTTTTATCAATTGAACTCATAATGACACCTCGTCCTTCATTAACCTTCTACTTCTATTTTAACATGTTTATCTCTATCATTATACTTATTAACGAGAAAACATACAACCAAGGATTAAGCATTTGTCACGTCTGTTACATAAGTTAAAGCACTTTGTAATGCTTCTGTAACTTTAGATGGGTCTTTTCCCCCAGCCTGTGCCATATCCGGACGGCCACCACCACCGCCGCCGCAAATTGCAGCTGCCTGCTTCACCAAGTTTCCGGCATGGAGATTTTGTTTCATCAGGTCTTTTGTCACTCCTGCAATAAGCTGTACTTTATTATTATTGACAGCTGCGAGAAGAATTACACCTGATTCTATTTTTTGTTTTAATTCATCTACCATCGAACGTAACTGATTCATATCTTTTACATCGACTTGTTTAGCCAGAACTTTTACATTATTTACCTCTTTTATTTCATCTAAAATAGAAGATGCTTCGAGATTAGATAGTTTAGCCTGCAGTGAATCTACCTGTTTTTGTGTTTCTTTTAATTCCGATTGTAAAGCAGTCACTTTTTGCGGAATCTGCTCGTCTTTAGCTTTTAATAATGTACCTGACTGCTTCAACAATTCGATTTTATTATTTAAATAGCTGTAAGCTTCTTTGCTTGTAACAGCTTCAATCCTTCTTGTACCTGCACCTATGCCGCTTTCTGATACGATTTTAAACAAGCCTATTTCAGCTGTATTGCTCACATGGCATCCGCCGCACAGCTCAATACTGTAATCATTGATTTGAACAACCCGGACAACATCGCCATATTTTTCACCGAATAAGGCCATTGCCCCCATCGCTTTTGCTTCTTCAATTCCTTTTGTTTCAATCACAACCGGAATCGATTCCCATATTTTTTGATTTACTATTTTTTCGATTTCATCCAGTTCTTCATCCGTTACACTGCTGAAATGAGAAAAATCAAAGCGGAGACGATTGGTCCCGTTCAATGAACCTGCCTGATTAACATGAGAACCCAGTACATCTTTTAATGCCTGATGAAGTAAATGCGTCGCCGTATGGTTTTTAATGACATCATTCCGAAATGCACGGTCAACAACCGCTTCTGCTTGCTCCCCAACCTGTAATACGCCCTCTTTTACTTCTACACGGTGTATATGCTGGCCATTTGGAGACTTTTGCACATCCGTAACGACCGCATAGGCATGATCTGTTTGAATGAAACCAATATCAGCAACCTGCCCACCGCTTTCCGCATAAAATGGCGTTTCCTTCAGCAGAATATATGCTTCTTGTCCTGCTTCTGCAGATTCTGTTGTTTCTTTGCCCTGAATGATTGCTTGAATGACCGTTTCTTTTTCTAATAAAGAATATCCTACAAATTCACTTTCTACATCTATCGTTGAAAAAACAGTGTCTTGAACCTGCATGGAATCCACTTTTTGCCGTGCATTTCTTGCTCTTTCACGCTGCAGCTTCATTTCATTTTCAAAGCCTTCTTGATTCACAGTAAAACCAAGTTTTTCTACATATTCTTCTGTTAATTCCTTTGGAAAACCGTACGTATCATATAAGCGGAATACTTCTTCCCCAGGAAATATCGTGCTTCCTTTTTCTTTTTCTGCTTCCATAAGTTTGGTTAAGATTTCTAATCCATCATTTAACGTTTCATGGAAGCGATCCTCCTCCACTTTAATTATTTTTTGAATGTAGTCTGTTTCCTTTACAACCTCCGGATAGAAATCTTTCATAATTTCAGCTACTACCGGAACAAGACGGTACATAAAGGCTTCATGGATATTAAGGTCCTTCGCAAAACGGATAGCACGGCGAAGCAGCCGGCGCAGGACATAACCTCTGCCTTCATTCGACGGCATGGCCCCATCACCAATGGCAAAGCTGACTGTTCGAATATGATCAGCAATTACTTTAAATGCCGTATCCGCTGCATCATCCTCCCCATATTTGCTGTTTGCAATCATTTCCGTTGCCTGGATAATCGGCATAAATAAATCTGTTTCATAGTTTGTAGGTACCTCTTGAATAATGGAGGTTAACCGTTCTAATCCCATTCCTGTATCAATGTTTTTCTTTGGCAGCGGTGTATACGTATCGTCTGGATTATGGTTAAATTGCGAAAACACGAGATTCCAAACCTCTAAATACCTGCTGTTTTCTCCCCCCGGATAAAGTTCTGGATCAGCCGGGTCATTTCCATAGCTTTCGCCTCTATCATAAAAAATCTCGGTATTCGGTCCGCTTGGGCCTTCTCCAATATCCCAGAAGTTTTCTTCCAATCGGATGATCCGCTCTTTTGGCAGACCAATTTTTTGCAGCCAAAGATCATACGCTTCATCATCTTCCGGGTGAACCGTGACAGATAATTTTTCCGGATCAAAACCTATCCATTTCTCATCTGTCAAAAACTCCCATGCCCATTCAATCGCTTCTTCTTTAAAATAATCACCAATGGAGAAGTTTCCTAGCATCTCAAAAAACGTATGGTGACGCGCTGTAAAACCGACGTTTTCAATATCATTTGTACGTATTGCTTTTTGTGCATTCACAATCCTAGGATTATCCGGGATAATCCGGCCGTCAAAATATTTTTTTAATGTTGCCACCCCGCTATTAATCCAAAGAAGCGTAGGGTCTTCATGCGGTACTAAAGAAGCACTTGGTTCAACCTGATGCCCTTTCTCTTTAAAAAAATCAATAAACATTTGCCGAATTTCTGCGGAACTTAAAAATTTCATTATCATTTTCCCTCCTTTTTTTATCAAACAAAAAATCTCCTCTCTGCATCATTGCAGGGACGAGATTTCGCGGTACCACCCTTATTATGAACAATCCATGTTCATCACTTTCATCATTATAACGGTATGATACCGACGGGGATTAGCCGTACTCCAGTGTAGCTTTCCATAACAGTATAATTAGGATTCCTTTCAGCCGGGGGAGTCCCTCTCTTGAAATATCATGTCATGTACTTAATACCTTCAACGTGTTCTACATGATTAAAAATGACAGTTTTTTATCATTTCCTGTTGTTTGTATGATTATAGCGTTATTATAGTGATTTTTCCGCTGTATGTCAATTTTTCGCCTTTAGAAAATACATAATGAAATACTTATTTCTAATTTAGCCGGCTTTTGAAACCTGATACTGCTGAATCAATACTTTCAACATGGTAAAAACAGGGACTGAAATAACCATACCAATGACGCCGGCCAGTTGTCCGCCTAATAACAAGGCGAAAATAATGCCGATCGGATGAATCTTTACTGTTTTTCCCATTATATATGGCGATAACAGATTACTCTCAATCAATTGAATGACAAAGATGATCACGATAACGAATAATGCTTTTTCCGGTTCAACCATATAAGCAACGGTTACTACCGGGATAGCACCAAGGATCGGACCAAAATAAGGAATGATGTTGACGATTGCCAAAATGATTCCCAGCAATAAAGCATAAGGTAAATCTAACCACATCCAGCTCAAGGTGGAAATAACGCCGACTGCTGCGCTGATAATAAACTGTCCACGAATATAACCGCCGAGTCCTTTCCCTATTTCTTTGCATACATTTCCTGTGTCGCTTCGATATTTATACGGGATAAGTCGAAACAGAAAGGATTTGATAAATGGATAATCCTTTAAGAAATAAAAGACAAGGACCGGGATAATCGTTAAGAGAATAACCGCATCCATCATTCCATTAAAACCGCCGATGATTTTCCCTGAAAAGTTGTTCATCGCATTCTCTAGGGATTGAATAAACATATCCATCCTGTCATGTACGGTCTCCGGTAAAAAAGCAGTAGAGGTATATACCTTATTTAACCCGTCTTGGTACAGCGCGATAAATTCTGGAAAGTTACGGCTCATTTCCTTCACCTGTTCAACAATTAATGGATACGCGCGATATATTGCGTAGCCGGCACCTCCAAAAAAAAGCAGATATATCACTAATATTGCGATCCCGCGATGAATCCGGTATCGATGCAGCCACTCAATCAATGGGTGCAGCAAGAAAGCCAAAATTCCGGCAATCAAAAATGGAAGCACCAGCTTAAAGACAAAGGAAAAAAATGCCGCATAATATGGTTTGGTGATAGCTAAAAAATATAAAAGAATAAAAGAAAGGATAGCAATCACAAGGAAATAGATGACTTGCTTTGCCTTTATTTTTTTCCACATAATAATCACTCCCAGTCCATGGTAGTGTAACCAACAGACTGGGAGTTTATAATAGGATGTTCAAAAAGTTACTAAATGATAATCGGCGAACTTTTTCTTTTTAGCTGACGTGGTTTTTCCGATGGGGCTAGGACTGCGGTTACTCGCCCCGCCGAAAACCATTGCCCGATTTAGAAACCCATATTATAATAATCTTCTTTCTTCTTTTGAAAATAGATCGTCTAATGAACTGAGTGTCCCGTCCGCTTCTACCTGGTGGATGTGTACTTCCTTTCCAGACACTGTTAATTCAATCGAACACACCCAGCAATAATAACTTGTGGGGCTTAATTTTCCTATTTGTTTTTCCCGGCAATTTGGACATACTAGCATACATCTTCATCCTTTTTCTGCTTCTATCAGTCCAAGTATTGCCCCAAATAAAAATATTTATACATTTAATCCATAAAATCGTAGGGAGACAGTTCTTCCTCCGGGATGTCCTCTACCGTTTCATATTCCTTCTTCTCCGCTTTTTGATTCGCTAATTGAATGTGCAGCATTTCCTGTAATGAAGTATATCTGCGATTCGTATCTTCCGTTTGCACACCTTTAATAAAGGCCTCTTTTTCACCGCAAATAATCAATGACTCTTTTCCTCTTGTAATTGCTGTATACAAAAGATTTTTTCGCAACATGCGGTGGTGTGAATAAACCACCGGAAGAATCACAATTGGAAATTCACTTCCCTGTGATTTATGAATGGAAATACAAAACGCATGAGTAAAGTTATTATAATCTTTTCGAATGAAAACAACTTCTTTATCTTCAAATGCAATTACAATCTGTTCTTCATTCTCTGCATTTTCTTCCGGTTTAAACATGGCGACAATCTCTCCAATGTCCCCATTGTATATGCCATCCTCAGGCTGATTGATTAACTGTATTACACGATCGCCGACACGATAAACCACATCCTGAAATGCAATCTCCCGTTTTTTCTCGCCGGGAGGATTAATCAATTGCTGCAATGCTTCATTGATTGCATGAATGCCAGCTTGCGAACGATACATGGGAGACAGCACCTGAATAGAAGAAGAATCAATTCCTTTTTTTTGCGCTTTATCAATAATAGATGTCAACACATCTGTCATCTGATAATCATGACAGGAAATAAAACTGAAATCACGCGCATTCTCCAACGAATTTTTATCACAATCGGTGTTTTTAATTTGGTGGGCAAGCTGAATAATTTTAGAGCCCTCTTTTTGACGATATACATCCGTTAATGAAATAACCGGCAATACCTCACTTTTCATCAAATCAGTTAAAACTTGACCCGGCCCCACCGATGGAAGCTGGTCTTCATCACCAACCAGAATAATCTGCATTGTATCGGGAATAGCTTTAAATAAGTGATTGGCTAACCAGGTATCAACCATGGAAAATTCATCAACAATCAGCAGCTTTCCGGATAATGGTTCATGCTCATCTTTTTCAAAGCTGCCCATACCGTTCCAGCCAAGTAATCGATGGATGGTCACAGCCGGCAAGCCAGTTGACTCAGACATCCGTTTTGCTGCCCGCCCGGTAGGAGCTGTTAATATAAACGGAAAATTATCTTTCTTTTGATAATCCGATAGATTTAAAGAAAGCTCGTGGATTTGGGCAAATGCTTGAATAATTCCGGTGATTACCGTTGTTTTCCCCGTTCCCGGTCCGCCTGTTAAAATCATAATTTTTGAGTGGATTGCCTGAACAATGGCATCAAATTGTTCTTTTCCATAGCTCAATGACTCTTCTTCCTCAATCTCACCCGTTATCTTCAAAAGCTCCGCCAAAGGCACTTCATCCTCTATCGGTTTGGTAAGAATTTTTTTCAAGCTGGCAGTAAAGTTATCCTCTGCATAATATAACGAGGGCAGGTAAACACGTTCATCAATGACAATAACTTTTTTCTCTGTATTTAACTGCATAATTACATCAGAAACAGAGCCTTGGTCTGGATTAGGCAGATGAAGTAAATAAATAACCTCCTGCATACATTTTTCAAACGGAAGATACACATGACCTGCCTGAATGCTTTGCTGTAGAATATAAATGACACCTGCACCAATACGGCTTTCATGTGTATGTGAAATCCCTTGTCCGGAAGCTATTTGATCTGCCATTTTGAACCCGAAGCCTTCAATATCAAAAACATATTGATACGGATCTTTTTTCAGAACCTCTAATGCTTCATCTCGATAAGTCTGATAAATGACCTGAGCCATTTTCAGACCAATTCCGTACTCTGATAATTTAACAGCAACCCGTTCAAATCCTTGATTTTCCCGGAGACGCTCAGCCAGCTTTTTTCCTGTTTCCTTGGATACGCCGGAAACGCCGTCTAAAACAGAGGGATCATCCATAATTTTAGACACAGCATTCTCTCCAAGCTTCTCTACAATTTTTAAGGCACTCTTTTTTCCGACACCGTAAAATAAATCACTGGATAAATATTGGACAAGCCCATCCTTTGTGGTCGGCAGAATGGTCTCATAGGATTGTACTTTTAATTGTGAACCATAGCGGGGATGCTTCTCCATCACTCCATAAAAACAATAGGCAGTCTGATCCTGAAGCTGATCAAAATACCCCTTTACAATGATTTCTTTATCTTGATAATCAAGGTTTGTTTTTGTTATTTTAATTCGGACGATAGAGAAATGTTCTGCCTCATTGCGAAAAATTGTATTGATGACGCTCCCTGTTACAAAAGGCAGTGCTTCCTTTGTTTCTATCTGGTTTCCCATGATGATTACCCCTTATTTATCCTCAAATTGCTCCATATACTGTAATGCAATTTTCTTTCCGTTTGCAGCTAAGACATGATCTGACTGCAATTCCAGTGCTTTTTCAAAATAACGCAAAGCTTCCTCTATTTTCTCATGGAATAAAGAAATCACACCCAGATTATAATAAGCATCGCTATGCGCTTCATCCAATTCAAGCACTTTTTCAAATGTTTTTTGCGCTTCATCTAACAATTCAACCTGAGCCAAGGACAAACCATATTGAAACAGAAAGCTCTCATCCTGAGAATCTAGTTCGGTTGCCCGCAGTAAATAAGGTAAAGACAGCTTCCACTGTTCTTGATTCCGGAAGCACATCCCGAGCATAAAGTAAGCATCCGCTTCCTCCAGCCCCTGCTCAATTGCCTTTAGAAATTTTTGCGAAGCTTTCTGGTAATCTTCCTTCTCAAAATATAAATTACCTAAACCATAATAAGCTGTTGCTGCTTTTTCATCCAGTTCAACAGCACGCTCAAAAAAGCGCTCTGCCCTTTCTGTCTCATTCAGCTGCATTAAAAGGTTGCCGAAATTAATATAACCGAGCGGATCGTTGGGTGACTCTTCAATAACGTCGTTAAACAGCTGTGCTGCTTCTTCATACTTTTTTTCATTTAATAATGCAATTGCCTGCTGATTTTTATCCATTTATCAAACCATCCTACTAACCAACATATTGTAATGCTTTATTATCTTTAATAATTTCATCAATCGTTCCGCCGCCGAGACAAATATCGCCTTGATAAAATACCACGGCTTGGCCAGGCGTAATTGCCCGCTGGCTTTCTTTAAATGCGACATAGGCTTTATCGTCTTTCACTGTCACCGTTACTTCTGAATCTTTCTGACGATAGCGGAATTTCGCTGTGCAAGTAAATGTTTCTTCAATTTGATCCGGCTGTACCCAATTAATATCCGTTGCTACGAGCGAGTCCGAATATAGATAATCATTATGATAGCCCTGTGCAACATATAAATAATTATCTTCTAAATTTTTGCCCACAACAAACCAAGGGTCACCAGAACCGCCGATGCCAAGCCCTTGACGCTGACCGATTGTATAGTACATTAACCCATCATGATTTCCTTTTTCAATCCCATCCAACGTCATCATTTTTCCTGGCTGTGCCGGCAAATATTCACTTAAAAAGGTTTTAAAATTTCGTTCTCCAATAAAGCAGATGCCGGTAGAGTCTTTCTTCGCTGCCGTTACCAAACCATAATCAGCTGCAATTTTGCGGACCTCCGGCTTTGGCAGATGCCCTAACGGAAACATGACTTTTTCTAATACATCTGAGCTGAGTTGATTTAAGAAATAAGTTTGATCCTTATTGTCATCCGCCCCGCGCAGCATTTGAATACTGCCATTTTCATCTCTTGCCACCTGCGCATAATGTCCGGTAGCTAGATAATCTGCCCCTAAAGAAAGCGCATGGTCAAGAAATGCTTTGAACTTGATTTCTTTATTACACATCACATCCGGATTTGGCGTTCTTCCCGCTTTATATTCATCCAGAAAATAGGTGAATACCTTGTCCCAGTATTGTTTTTCAAAATTGACTGAGTAATAGGGTATATCTAATTGATTACAGACCCGGACAACATCATCAAAGTCTTCTGTCGCGGTACAGACTCCAAATTCATCTGTATCATCCCAGTTTTTCATAAAGATCCCTACAACATCATATCCTTGTTCTTTTAATAGTAGTGCTGCAACGGAAGAGTCGACACCGCCGCTCATACCAACAACAACACGTGTATTTTTATTCTCTTTCATTTCCGCCCCTCCTTTAGCTTGTTAATCGTTTTACGATTCCGGCAATTCTTTCTGCCGCTTCCTTTACATTCTCTTCTGTATTTGCCAGTCCAAAACTGAATCGAATTGAATTTGTCGTAACCGGACTTTCTGAACCAAACATGGCTGACAATACATGAGAAGGCTCAACACTTCCTGCTGTACACGCGCTTCCACTTGAAGCCGCAACACCGCTCAAATCAAAATTGGCAAGCAGTGCTTCTACATTCGCCCCTGGAAAACGGACATTGATTATCGTGGAGACAGTCTTCTCCGGATCTCCATTGATACCAAAATCAATGCCGGCTTCTGTAAAAGTATCTATTAAAATTTGTTTATATTTCTCATATTGTTGATTTCTTGCAGCTTTCGTTTCCATTACAATATTCGATGCCAGTTCAAAACCGACTGCCGCCGGAATGTTTTCTGTACCGGGGCGGCGTTTCCGCTCCTGTTCCCCGCCAAATTGAATCGGACTCATAGCTACTTTTTCATTTGCATATAAAAAGCCAATCCCTTTAGGACCGCCGATTTTATGTGCAGTTGCTGTCAGTAAATCAATGTTTTGTGCATGCACATCAATATCCAGCAAACCGTAAGCCTGCACAGCATCCGTATGAAAATAAGCCTGATGCTCCTTTAGCAATTCTCCAATCTCACTGATAGGCTGAATAACACCTGTCTCATTGTTTACATACATAATAGAAACTAAAATCGTATCATCCGTTAAAGCTGCTTCAACATCTTGCGTCGAGACCAGCCCTTTTTCATCAACAGGTAAATAGGTTACACGGAAGCCTTGTTTCTCTAACTTTTCAGCTGTATGCAAAGCAGCATGATGTTCCTGAATGGAAGTGATAATATGGTTCCCTTTATTCCGGTTTGCTTCTGCAACGCCTGTGAGCGCCATATTATCCGCCTCTGTTCCGCCGCTTGTAAATATAAGTTCCTTTTCATTTGCACCAATAGATGCTGCCAGAGCCTGCCTTGAAGCATCCAGCTGCTGCCTTGCCTTCCGTCCAAAAGAATGAACGCTTGATGCATTGCCAATGATTTCTTCATATACAGGAATCATTGCCTCCGCAACTCCTCTTGCCATAGGAGAAGTAGCGGCATGGTCTAAATATATTGCTTCCATGAGTCAAAATCCTTTCCAGCCCTTAAATATAAAACATATATGCCTCTGCAGGTCCTTCATCACTTTCATCATAATTTGCCAAATCTTCCAGAGTCGTTTTTTCTAATACATCTTTTACCGCATCTCTGATTTGCAGCCATAAGGATGCCTGTGCCGGCTTCTCATTTTCCATGCCTTCCACAATGGTTAACGGACCTTCCAACACCCGAATCACATCACCGGCTTTAATTTCCTCCGGTTTTTTAGCAAGCTGGTATCCTCCATATGCACCGCGTATACTTTTAATTAATCCAGCATTTCTTAATGGAGAAGCTAGCTGCTCTAAATAATGTTCTGACAGATCATTATCCTTTGCAATAACCTTTAGGGAAATCGGCCCGTTCCCTTCGTTTTTTGCCAAATCTATCATTATTGTCAGTCCGTATCTTCCTTTAGTTGAAATTTTCATCATTTACACCTCAATTTTTTTAACTATCTTCTGTCATTTATATAATGTACTATAATAAGTTGTTACAAAGGGAAACCTCATACAGTCCGGCTTCACTTTACCTTTTCTAATAAACGGGACTGCAGCTGCCCGCCCCGCTGAAAAACTTTAGCAAGTAAAGTTCCATCAAGTTATGAAACGTACTCAAACTTCCTTTTTAATCCCTGAAGTATAAAGGTCTTCAAGCGGACGAATAATAGCTGAAAGATTCTATTCAAACCTATTCTTTCATTATACCAACTTTTAATTCCACCTATACAAATTTGATTATTTATATTATCAATACCTATTATAGCATGACTGCTAACCTCTTGCATTTCTTCTATATTCGCTTTAAGCTAATAGAATACGATACCTAAACAGATGAAGGAAGTTATGTCATGTATAAACAGCCACTCGCATTTCGAATGCGACCAAAAAACATAGATGATATTATAGGACAAGAACACCTGGTAGGTCAAGCGAAAATAATTGATCGGATGATAAAAGCTAACCAGCTTTCTTCCATGATTTTATTCGGCCCTCCCGGAACAGGAAAAACATCCATGGCATTTGCCCTTGCAGAAACAATCGGACTTCCCTCCAAAACCTTAAATGCCGTTACAGATAAAAAGAAGGATATGGAAATTGTTGTCGAGCAGGCTAAAATGCAAGGTCAAACAGTTCTTATCTTAGATGAAGTACATCGTCTGGATAAAGCAAAACAGGATTTTTTACTGCCGCATTTAGAGAATAATTTACTGACCTTGATAGGCTGTACAACCAGCAATCCGTACCATTCCATCAACCCGGCAATCCGGAGCCGCTGTCATTTATTTGAATTACGCGGGTTAACGCTGGACAATGTTAAAACGGCACTGCAGCGCGCTGTCCGGGATACATCGAACGGATACGGAGATAAAGCGATTCATATCCATGAAGATGCTATAGAACATTTTGCCATCTCAGCAAATGGGGACTTGAGATCAGCTTTAAATGGCCTGGAACTGGCGGTCAGCTCTACCCCGCCGGACTCAGAGGGGCAAATCGAGATAACACTGGAAATTGCGGAAGAATGTATGCAGAAAAAAAGCTTTTCTCACGATAAAGACGGAGATGCTCATTACGATGTTTTAAGTGCTTTTCAAAAATCAATCCGCGGAAGCGACGTGGATGCAGCGCTTCATTATTTAGGACGTCTGATTGAAGCCGGCGACTTAGACAGTATTGCCAGAAGGCTGATTGTCATTGCATATGAAGACGTAGGTCTGGCAAGTCCGCAGGCTGGCCCGCGCGTCATTGCTGCTGTTCAAGCAGCTGAACGGATCGGCTTTCCGGAAGCGCGGATTCCTTTAGCTAATATTATTGTGGAATTAGCCCTTTCTCCCAAATCAAATACAGCCTATAAAGCTTTGGACGCAGCCTTGGAGGATATTCGCAAAGGCAACAGCGGTGATATTCCAGCACATTTAAAGGATGCACATTATTCAGGGGCAACTAAGCTTGGCAGAGGAGCAGATTATAAATACCCGCATAATTACCCAGGGGCATGGATCAAACAGCAATATTTACCTGACACCATTAAAAATCGAAACTACTATACACCCAAAGACACAGGAAAATTTGAGACTGCATTAAAACAAGTATATGAACGAATTAACAAAAATTAGATAAAGTGACCTTTTTCCGCCCATACACATCCATTCTAGACCTGATGTGTATGGGCTTTTTTGCACTCTTCACTCTCTTTAAAGAACAGGAGGCTTCATTTTATCAAACTTTTGAACTCACACTATAATTTTAAAGCAATGTATAATTTTAAACTCCTCTGGAAAGAATAGAGATTACTATAATCTTTCTAGTACGTTAGGAAATCTCACTTTTTAACGTGCAGGTGTAAGAAAAACTGTATATTCATTAAACGATAAAGGATGACAGATTTTCTACGTATTTTTATAATTATGAGGAGTGAATAACATGGTAAAAGTAAGACAAGACGCTTGGTCTCATGAAGATGATTTGCTGTTGGCAGAAACTGTCTTGCGGCATATTCGTGAGGGCAGCACCCAATTGAACGCTTTTGAAGAAGTGGGAGATCATTTAAACCGTACTTCAGCAGCTTGTGGATTCAGATGGAATGCAGAAGTGCGTAATAAATACGAAAATGCAATTGATTTAGCAAAAAGACAAAGAAAAGAAAGAAAAAGAGCTTTAAACAAAACCATTCAGGCTGTTCCCAAAGCAGAGCCTGTTGAAAGCACAGAAAATATCCCGCCACTGGAGACTTCCGTGGAGGTGCCGGCCGTACAAACAAGTGCTGAACCGGTTGCAGCATTTAATTTAGATACTGTTATTAAGTATTTAAAATCACTAAAAAAAGAATTATATACTTCCAATCAATCGAGATCGTCGATGCAATCGTTAGAGAGTGAGAATCAATCCTTGCAGACAAAAGTCGAAGAATTAAAAAAGAAATTAGCAGATACGGAACAACAGCTGCAAGCGATGAAAGAAGATTATCAGACATTTATCCAGATTATGGATCGTGCCCGCAAGATGACAGTTTTTGAGGATACCAATCTTGTGAATTCTCCTTCCTTCCGTATGGATAAAAACGGAAATCTTGAACAGATTGCACAAGGCTCTAACTAGTTTGAATCAGACATATATATTGGAATGATGGAGGGAGTCGGAATTCCTTTTTTCAATATACAAAAATACTGCACAAAAAATGTGCAGTATTTTTGCGTAATCCCGATAGTGCCGTCAAACAATAAAGTTTTGATCCCGCTTTTGGCAGGTGGGTGTCCTGCTTTAAAGGTTTTATGCTTCCTGCTTGAGGCATGCATGCACTTTAAAGACCAATCGGACTCCCTAACTTATAGGTGTTCGGTCAAAATACCAATTGTTAACGTACACATCAGGATGATTAACGTTTTATTTGAATTAATCTTAGCATACATTGATTCAAAGTTCAAATATATGAAAGCCTATTTTTTATTTAAATAATTCCTTGTTCTGCCATAGCATCTGCTACTTTCAAGAAGCCTGCAATATTAGCCCCTGCAACAAGATTTCCTGATTTACCATATTCATTTGCGGCTTGGATGCTATTATGATAAATATCATGCATAATGCCTTGCAGCTTTTCATCGACTTTTTCAAAGCTCCAGGAAACGCGGCTGCTATTTTGCGCCATTTCCAGAGCTGATACTGCTACACCGCCTGCGTTTGCAGCTTTCGCTGGGGCGAATAAAACATTATTTCCCTGGAATTGGTTAATTGCATCTAAGGATGATGGCATGTTAGCACCTTCACCTACTGCAATAACACCATTTTTGATTAATGTTTTTGCTGCAGTTTCGTCGATTTCATTTTGTGTCGCACAAGGTAAAGCAATCTCACATGGAATCTCCCAAACGGATCCGCCGGCAACGTATTCTGCATTTGGATAAGTTTCTAAGTATACATTAATACGCTCTCTGTCTACCTCTTTGATTTTCTTTACAAGTTCCACATCGATGCCGTTCTTATCATAGACATATCCATTAGAGTCACTGCAGGCAACAACTTTTGCCCCAAATTCAGCTGCCTTCTCCATGGCATAAATCGATACATTTCCTGACCCGGATACAATAACTGTTTTGCCAGAAAAGTCCTGCCCATTATCTTTAAGCATTTCCTGTACAAAGTAAACTGTACCGTAACCAGTTGCTTCCTTACGTGCCAAGCTGCCTCCAAAACCTAAGCTTTTTCCTGTTAGAACGCCTGGTTCTACAGCGCCTTTGATTTTCTTATATTGCCCGTAAAGGTAGCCAATCTCTCTGGCGCCCACACCAATATCTCCTGCAGGCACGTCTGTATCCTGTCCGATATGTCTAGCTAATTCTGACATAAAACTCTGACAAAATCGCATAATTTCTAAGTCTGATTTTCCTTTTGGATCAAAATCTGATCCACCTTTTCCTCCGCCTATAGGCTGCCCGGTCAAAGAATTTTTAAAGATTTGTTCAAAGCCTAAAAATTTAATAATACTTGTGTTTACTGTTGGATGAAAACGAAGCCCGCCTTTATAAGGTCCGATTGCACTGCTGAATTGAACACGATATCCGCGGTTTACCTGAACCCGGCCTTCATCATCCACCCAGGGTACACGGAAGGCAATCAAGCGCTCTGGTTCTACAATTCTCTCTAAAATGCCTAATTCCATATATTTAGGATGCTTCTCAAAAACGCCTTCTAAAGATTCGACAATTTCTTCTACTGCTTGCAAAAATTCTGTCTCGTGGCTGTTTCTATTCTTTAGTTCCTCATAGACTCCCTGCACGTACTCTTTTGCTGTTCTGTTTTGATATTGTAATTTATTTTCCATGGCTTCTATCATTCATCTCCTTTATTTATTTCAACCGATTCCTCAACTAGAAGGTTTTTATATTTTATATGAAAAACCAAATAAACACAAGATTCTTGAGGATTTGTTGCTTTTAATTCACATTTTTCAGCAAATATTCCTGAAATGATATGCACGATATTTTAAATACCGTGCATATTCTACTATTTCTATTCTTTCATTTCATGATTTGACAATGCAATTGACAATTCCTGCAATTGATCTCCGCTCACTTCACTCGGAGCTTCTGTCATCAAGTCAGATGCAGACGCTGTTTTAGGGAATAGAATCGTATCACGCAGATTCGAGCGTCCTGCCAGAAGCATAATGATACGGTCCAGACCAAGCGCAACTCCTCCATGAGGAGGCGCACCATATTCCAGTGCATCCAGCAAGAAACCAAACTGTTCTCTTGCTTCTTCTTCTGTGAATCCCAGCGCTTTAAACATCTGGTTTTGAAGTTCCGTTTGGTGAATACGAATGGACCCGCCGCCAAGCTCATATCCATTTAATACCAAGTCATATGCATTTGCCCGAACATTGATTGGATCAGTCAATAATTTTTCCTTATCCGCTTCAATTGGCGATGTAAATGGATGGTGTGCTGCAAAATAACGGCCCAGTTCCTCATCATATTCAAATAATGGCCAATCTGTTACCCATAAGAAATGAAACGCTTCTTCATCAATTAACCCTAAGTCTTTTCCAAGCTTTAAGCGTAAAGCGCCTAAACTATCATAGACAACAGCTGATTTATCAGCTACAAATAACAGCAAATCTCCACTGCTTGCATTGGCTTTATCCACAATCGCTGCTTTTTCATCATCTGACAAGAATTTGCTGATTGGGCCTTTCACTTCTTCTTCCTCTACTTTCAGCCAAGCTAAGCCTTTTGCACCATAAATATTGACAAACTCTGTTAATTTATCAATATCCTTTCTAGAGTAGCCGGCAGCAGCACCTTCCACATTTAATAAGGCTACTTTACCGCCATTCTCTACCGCCTGTTTAAATACTTTAAACCCAGAATCAGCTACGATATCAGATACATGGATTAACTCTAACCCAAAGCGGGTATCCGGCTTATCCGAGCCATAACGATCCATTGCTTCATCATAAGGCATCCGCTGTAAAGGTAATTGAATATCGACGCCCTTTACTTCTTTAACAACCTCTTTCATCATTTCTTCCGTCATTGTCATAATTTCATCACTTGTTAAAAAGGAAGTTTCAATATCAACCTGTGTAAATTCCGGCTGACGGTCCGCCCTCAAATCTTCATCCCGGAAGCAGCGTGCGATTTGGTAATAACGTTCAAAACCGCTCATCATAATCAATTGTTTAAATAACTGTGGAGATTGCGGCAGCGCATAGAATTCACCAGGATGTACACGGCTTGGCACCAAGTAATCACGGGCTCCTTCCGGCGTGCTTTTCGTTAAAATCGGAGTTTCCATTTCTAAGAATTCATTTTTATTTAAATAGTTGCGGATGCTTTGCGTTGTTTGATGCCGTAATTTAAACGTTTCTTGCAAGCCTGGACGGCGCAGATCTAAATAACGGTATTTCAAACGGATATCTTCTGCAATATTTACATCATCCTGAATCATAAACGGCGGATTTTTTGCCTTATTCAATACGGTGATTGAACTGGCCAGCACTTCCAATTTACCAGTTGCAATAGCGGGATTTATGGTTGCCTCGTCACGTAAAACCAGTTTTCCGACCACATCGATTACATATTCCGAGCGGATGCTTTCAGCTATTTCTAATGCTTCCCCGGAATAATCTGGGTTAAAAACGATTTGGATGATTCCGGATTTATCGCGTAAATCAATGAATATAAGTCCGCCAAGATCACGGCGTTTTTGGACCCAGCCTTTCAGCCTGACCTCCTTTTCAATTTCTTTTTCAGTTAAGTGTCCAGATAAAACACGTTCTGTCATTTTTTAGCTCTCCTCCAATAACACTTTAAATTCGCTAACAATATCCTTCATCGGAACTTCCTTTTGGTCCCCGGATTCCATATTTTTAATGGTTACGATTTGTTTTTCAAGTTCATCATCGCCTAAGAAAATCACAAATCTAGCTTTTAACCGGTCTGCTGCTTTAAGCTGGCCTTTCATTTTGCGGTGCTGGTAATCTGTGTCTGCCTGGATACCGGCCATACGTAGCTGATGAACAGCTTTCACAGCCTCTGTACGTACCTTTTCAGAGCCAAAACCTGCTACAAAGCAGTCTAACTTTGTATCTACGGGGATTTCTATATTTTCTACCTGAAGAGCCATTAACAAGCGCTCTAATCCCATCCCAAAACCGATACCTGGAGTGTTAGGTCCGCCAAATTCATTGATTAATCCATCATATCTGCCGCCGCCGGCCAGTGTTGTGATTGCCCCAAATCCATCTGCTTCACTCATGATTTCGAATGCAGTGTGATTATAGTAATCTAGACCGCGAACCAAATTAGGGTCTACGGTATAAGAAATATCCATTGCATCCAAATAAGCTTTCACTTGCTCAAAATAAGCCTGTGATTTTTCATTTAAATAGGTCAAGATGGATGGCGCAGTTTTCATTGCTGGATGATCACGATCCTTCTTGCAATCCAATACACGTAATGGATTGTTATCTAATCGTGATTGGCAGTCGGAGCAAAGTTCCTCACGATATGGATCAAAATGAGTCACCAGTGCGTCACGATGAGCTTGACGACTTTCTTTATCGCCTAATGAGTTAATCACCAGCTTCAAAGATTTCAAGCCTAAGCTGCGATAAATATGCATTGCCAGGTCAATCACTTCTGCGTCAATTGCAGGATCTTCACTTCCCATTGCTTCGACGCCAAATTGATTTAGTTGACGCATTCTTCCTTTTTGCGGCCGTTCATAACGGAACATCGAGCCGAAATAATAAAGCTTCTCCGGTAAATTGGGACTGCCAAATAACTTATTTTCTACAAAAGCACGGGCTACAGCAGCTGTGCCTTCTGGACGGAGGGTCAGACTTCTTCCTCCACGATCTTCAAAAGTATACATTTCCTTTTGTACAATATCCGTAGAATCTCCCACCCCACGCTGAAATACTTCTGTGTGCTCGAAAATCGGCGTGCGTATTTCGTGATAGTAATAGGCTTCACAAATTTCTTTAATTTTGTTTTCAACATACTGCCATTTCGCCGTATCTTCCGGCAAAATATCCACTGTTCCTCTTGGAGCCTTCATAGCCATTTTATTTCCTCCTTTGCGAATATACAGAACACGGATGAAAGTAATTTTCTGGTTAGCGAAAATGATAACAAGCAACGTTTGACGGCTGCCCCATATTTTTATTGGACAATACAAAAAAACCCGTCCCTTATAAAAAATAAGGGACGGGTTTTTACCCGCGTTGCCACCCTAGTTGATATCTGAATGATATCCACCTTTATCAGTTAACGCCTGCAACACGTTTATATCTACTCATCTATTTCGATATAACTCCTCCAGAATGTCTTTCATATAAGTCGTATAGATAGTTGCTTCCAGCCGTTGACAACTACTCTCTTGCTATCTGTACTTACATTACTTTTTCCTTCAATGGTTTTTATCATTTAATTTTAAGGAACTTCTACTAATACCGCCCACGCCCTGTGGACAACGCAGAAGCCACACCACATCCTGGGACTGGGATTACTCGTCCCGCTGAAAACACTTGTGGAAGTGGAATGATTATAATAATAAGGTTAGTTGCTCACAATGTCAAGAACGACCTAAGCTTTTTTTCAATTGCTTTACTTCCTGAATGGAAATTCCAAGCTCCGTTGCTATTTCTAAATAGGTTGATGATTTTTCCATTTTCATAAAATGATGGAAATCTGTCATCATCAATTCAGAATAATTATTGGCATTGCGTTGTTTTGTGTGTCGATGCATAACTTCATTTCTCCTTTTGATTCGGCCTCTTTAAGTTTTTATAGCATCTCCACAAAACAAGAATCTTATTCTTTAATCGTTTTTATCTGTCTTTGCTGTCTAAAATCAATGTAACAGGTCCGTCATTTACCAGCTGGACATCCATCATTGCGCCAAATTCTCCTGTTTCTGTTATGACGCCTTCTGTACGTAATGCTTGATTAAATGTATTATATAATGCTTCTGCTTCGGCCGGCTTTGCTGCTTTGATAAAGCTTGGTCGTCTGCCTTTTTTAGTGTCTCCGTACAATGTAAATTGCGATACAGATAATATACCCCCGTCTACATCTTTAATCGAACGGTTCATTTTTTCATTCTCATCTTCAAAGACACGCAGGTGAACAATCTTATTTACGAGATATTTTACGTCTTCCTCTGTGTCTTCGTGAGTAATACCAACAAGCAGCAAAAATCCTTTTTGTATTTCACTTATTTTCTCTTCCCGGACGGTGACAGAAGCTTCTTTCACCCGTTGTAATACTACCTTCATAAAAAACAAACGCTCCTTATTGAACTGTTCTTGTTACGGTATATACTTCCTGTATTTGCTTTATTCGATCAACTACTTTTTTCAAGTGATTCGTATTGTGGATTAAAATAGTTAATTGGATTACTGCCATTTTATTACGATCAGACCTGCCATTCACATGTGTGATATTTGTTTTTGTTTCGTTGACCGCCTGCAATACTTCATTAAGCAGACCGCGGCGATCATATCCTGTAATTTCCAGGTCTACATGATATTGCTTTCGTTCCGCGTATTGGGTTTTCCATTTTACATCGATATAGCGCTGCCTCGCTTCTTCGGTTTGTACATTCGGACAATCCGCACGATGAACAGACACTCCTCTGCCTTTTGTAATATACCCTAAAATATCATCACCGGGAACTGGATTACAGCATTTTGCAATCCGGACAAGTAAATTATTTACTCCTGCCACTTCAATACCCGAATCCTTCTTAGAGGATGGTTTTGCTTTATTGGTTTTTACTTCTTCTATTTTTGTCTCTAAATCCTGATCTGCTTCTCTCAAATGACGAATTCGTTCTGTTAAACGGGTTGCTATCAGCGCTGCGGTAATTCCTTGATAGCCGACAGCAGCATACATATCTTCTTCGTTTGTAAAATTAAACTTATCGAATACACGCTGCAGATTATCTGGAGTCAATACTTCTTTAGGCTCAATATCAAAGGCGCGAATTTCTTTTTCCACAGCTTCTTTTCCTTTGACAATATTCTCATCACGCTGCTGTTTTTTGAAAAACTGCTTTATCTTACTTTTAGCCTGTGAGGTTTGAACCATTTTCAGCCAATCCTGCGATGGTCCATAGGAATGCTTCGAAGTCATCACATCCACGATATCTCCATTTTGCAACTCGTAATCCAAAGGTTCCATTTTCCCATTGATTTTCGCTCCAATGGTTTTATTACCGATTTCAGTATGAATCTTGTATGCAAAATCAATTGGGATGGATCCAGACGGCAGCTCAATTACCTCGCCTTTTGGTGTGAAAACATAAACCATATCTGAAAACAAATCAATCTTCAGCGATTCCATAAATTCCTCTGCATCATGTGTTTCACTTTGCCACTCCAGAATCTCCCGGAACCATGACAATTTTTCCTCAAAAGAGCTTTTTCCTTTTGCTTGCTTTCCTTCCTTATAGGCCCAGTGCGCAGCAATCCCGTATTCGGCAATATCATGCATTTCCTTGGTACGAATCTGCACCTCCAGCGGGTCGCCCTTTGGTCCAATAACTGTTGTATGCAGGGATTGATACAGATTTTGCTTCGGCATCGCGATATAATCCTTAAATCTTCCGGGCATCGGCTTCCAATTTGTATGGATAATACCTAAAACAGCATAACAATCTTTAATATTATCAACTAAAATACGGACAGCAAGAAGATCATATATTTCGTTAAATTGCTTTTTCTGATTGACCATCTTTTGATAAATGCTGTATAGATGCTTCGGACGCCCGGACATCTCTGCTTTAATATTTACAGCTTCAAATTCCTGGGAGAGGTCAGCAATAACCTCCTGGATATAAGTTTCTCTTTCCTCCCGTTTTTGCTTCATTAACTGAACAATACGATAATATTGCTGTGGATTAAGATAACGTAATGCCGTATCCTCCAGCTCCCACTTTATTGTTGATATTCCCAGGCGGTGGGCAAGCGGAGCAAAAATTTCCAGCGTTTCATTGGAAATACGCCTTTGCTTTTCTGGCGGCAGATGCTTTAACGTTCTCATATTATGCAATCTGTCGGCAAGCTTAATCATGATAACACGAATATCCCTCGCCATCGCCACGAACATTTTTCGGTGGTTTTCTGCTTGCTGGGCCTCTTTTGTTTCATAGCGGATTTTCCCAAGCTTCGTTACCCCATCTACAAGCGCAGCTATCTCATGATTGAATTCTTCTTCCATCTGTTCAAATGTGACGTCAGTATCCTCGATTACGTCATGAAGAAAGCCTGCTGAAATTGTTTCTGCATCCATTAATAATTCAGCCAGTATCCCTGCGACCTGTACCGGATGAATGATATACGGCTCACCAGATTTGCGAAATTGATCTTTATGAGCTTCTTTTGCAAATTCATATGCATGTTCAATTAAAGCAACATCGTCATCAGATAAATACTCTTTTACTTTTTCTACAATATCTGTAATGTTGACATTTTCATCTTTTGCCATGTAATCACCTTTATTTACCTTCAGTATTCAATAAATTGTATAAAAATAAAAATAGCAACAAGTATTTTAGAGCTTGAAGCCATCTTTTGAATTAAAATCTCTTACATTTCTTCGATTTAAATACATTATTCGATAATAATTACTATTATAAGACTTTTTTTATATGTCTGTCCAACTAAAACCTAATATATACGGATAAATTAATCTATACAAAAAGAGTCAACACAGTATCAGAATCTGTTTTGACTCTTTTTTCCATAGCTTTTAATAGGTCATGATGGTAAGTACATCGTAGCCTTCCAGCTTATCCTTGCCGTCCAGATAACTTAACTCCACCAGGAAAGCGCACCCCGCAACAATTCCGCCAAGCTGTTCAACTAAATTAATCGTTGCTTCGATGGTACCGCCTGTAGCTAAAAGATCATCTGTAATTAATACACGCTGTCCAGGCTTAATTGCATCCTTATGAATAGTTAATACATTCTCTCCGTACTCCAGACCGTAATCAACTTTAATTACTTCCCGCGGCAGCTTGCCTTCTTTGCGAACAGGAGCAAACCCAATTTCTAAGGCATAGGAAACCGGACATCCTACGATAAATCCTCTTGCTTCCGGACCTACAACCACATCAATTTCTTTTTCTTTTGCATATTCTACAATTTCATCGACAGACGATTTGTAAGCTGGTCCATTAGCCATCAAAGGCGTAATATCTTTAAACCGGACACCTTCTTTCGGCCAGTTCTCCACAATCTCAATATATTCTTTATAATCCATATACTGCTTCCTCCTTCAGGTTGTTGGGCGTGTCCATACAAGCTTCAAACCATTTTTTTAAATCTTGATAATTCGAATAGATAAGTATATTTTCTGCTTCTTTTTGTTTCATGCAGGATTGATAAATTTCGGATTCGGATAAATCCTTTTTATTCCCTGATTCCGCATAACGGAGCCATCCATCCTTTTTCTCTGCAAAACCTAAATCTGCAAAAACTTCCGACATAAACATTACTTTTGCTTCATTCCAGCCCCGGTGCTGTTCAATCGCTTTCTGCATCTCTTTAATCTGAAACTTCTTATGCTGTTTAATCAAGCTATAATAGTCTACAAATTCTTTCCGGGAAGGGAATTGAAATGGATATTGATTTGGCACCTGACGTATCGCGATGACAATATTTTCAGGATTCACCTGCCGAATAATCTTCTTCATATCATCTAATGAAGCCGGCAACGCAGTAAAACCAATGGTCTGATAAGCATCAAGTTTCTTAGAAAGCGCCTCTTTATAGGTAAATGTCTCCTGATGCTCTCTCAACCGGAGAGGCTCTCCGCAAACAAAAACTTCTTTCACCGTTTCAGAAAGCAATTGCTCTGCTTTTTTTCCGCGAAAGTCAAAGAGCTGCCGTTCCGTAATTTTTAAATCTTCCAGCATTATTTGCGCATTCCTTCTCCCATTCCACTCATTAACAGAAAGCTCGCCGGCAACGGATACTTTAGTGTATGGCGAAATAGCTTCTTTCAGCTCTCCAAATCCAAAACCTACTGTATCTATTTGGGCATTGGAAGAAGCAAATTGCATTTTCAAGTGATTCTTTCTGCTTCCGATTTGACGGACTTCCTTTGGTATCTCCTTTATCTCAAATAACGGCTTTGAGTTGCCCATACCAAACGGAGAAAGCTTTCCTATCTCCTCGATAAGAGAAACATTGATATCTTCCATATCTAATATAGCATTAATATATAATTCCTGCTTAAAATCTTCTTCTGATAAATTTTCAAAAAGCAGCTTATTTAAAGCAGTTTCTAACGGCTCTAGATTTTCAGCAGGTAATGTCATCCCCGCTGCTTGGGCATGTCCGCCAAAGTGTGTGAACAAATCTCTGACTGTCATACAGCCCTCGAATAAATCAAATGCAGGAATACTTCTGGCTGACCCTTTTACAATTCCCTGTTCCGGCTTTTTCGCAAGCACAATCGCCGGCCGATCATATTTTTGAACTAATTTTGAAGCAACTATCCCTAATACGCCCTCATTCCAGCCTTCTTTAGCTACAATAATAATCCGCTTATCTGTTTGAACCATGTCCATTGCTTCATCTACAATATCCTGAACTATTTTCTTACGCTGTTCATTTATGTGATTCAATTCATTCGCCATTTCCAGAGCAATTTCCGCGTCCTCTTCCAGCAGAAGATCAACAGCCAGATCAGCATCACCCAGTCTTCCTACAGCGTTTATACGCGGTCCAATGCGAAAGCCTACATCTTCTTCGGTTATGGTTTCTTCCAGCTGACATACTTGTTTTAATGCTTTCAAGCCAACATAATTTGTGCGTTGCAATTCTTTCAGACCAAATGCAGCTAAAATTCGATTTTCAGACACCAGCGGGACCAGATCAGCTATCGTACCTATCGCTGCATAAGGAAGCACCTCCACAGGCAGTTCTCCGAGAAGAGCATGTGCTAATTTTAAAGAAACACCAACACCTGCCAGTTCTTTAAACGGATACGCTTCAGACAGCTTCGGATGAATAATGGTATAACAATCCGGTATCTCCGCTTGGGGCTCATGGTGGTCTGTAATAATTAAATCCAACCCGAGCTCCTTTGCTACTTCGGCTTCACGAATTGAAGCAATCCCGGTATCGACCGTTATAATTAATCCAAATCCAGCTTGATGAAGCTGCCTGAAGGCAGCTTCATTGGGACCATATCCTTCTGTAAACCGATTCGGGATATAATATTCATAAACTGCACCAATTTTATTCAATGCGTGCAGCAAAACAACCGTAGAACTTACTCCATCCGCATCATAATCTCCGTATACAACTATTTTTTCGTTATTATCTACCGCTTCTTTGATTCGCTTTACGGCTTTTTCCATACCGTTTAAACAAAATGGATCAATCAAATGGTTGAGATCGGGCTGCATAAATTGTTTTGCTTCTTCTGTTGTCGTAATTCCTCTTTGTAAAAATAAATCTTTTACAATAGGTGACATCGCAATGTCGAGCGACTCTCTCTCCTCTACAGGAGGATTATCTATATATTTCCAATTCGCTTTACTTGATAGCATAAATTCACCCCTGACCTAGTTATTATACTAAAGTAAGCCAGGGGCATCAAATAGATTTCTCTGATTATGAATTAAATTGATTAAACAGATTATTCTTTATCTGTTCTTTTCGCATTTCTTCTTTCCACACGCATTTCTTTTCGGGATTCTTGGTAATCTTTTTTATCGTTTCTGCCATTTTCATTATCCAGTTCATCCGTCATTCCATTTGCTGCCATGCGCTTTTTAAGACGCTCATTTTCTGTGCGGAGTTTTTTCACTTCGTGATGTGCTCTGTATAGTCTGATAGCTCCTACTGCTGCAGTAATCAATCCTCCCATTAATACAGAAAAAAGAATAACCAGAATTAAAGGAGACTCCTGTGTCCAAAATAAATAGTTCACTGCAACAGGGTCCACATTGATTACAGCAAAAACGGCAATAATAATTACAAATATAATTGCGAGTATGACATAAACTTGTGCATTCATAAAACTTCCTCCATTAAAAAATATTTACTACCTGTTTATTACCCGATAAGGAATCATTTTAAGCATATTAATGAAAAAAGAGAGCTTCCATATTGCAAATGATACTGTACCCGGCAAGGTCCGTGATCAGACGTATTCGAATACATTACCATATTACCATGTTGAAAGCTCTCTTTTTCATCGCTCTTATCCATTTTATTTAAAGAGGATATTCAAAAAATCCAATACACATGACATAGTGAGTGTCCGTACTTCGGGCTTTTTGAATACGCACTCTAAGGTATTTATACTTGCGGTCCTTCCACTCGTTCTTTCTTTCTAAAGTCTACCGGCTTATCCTTCACTTTTCTGCCTCTCCATACTAACCAGATATGGGAAGCAAGGAATAGAGAAGAGTAAGTTCCGGCAATCAATCCAATTAAGAGAGCGAAAGCAAAAGCCCATATAGACGCAGCTCCAAGTACTAGGAACGCAACAACAGCAATAATAGTAGTGATCGATGTATTCATTGTTCGGATAAATGATTGAACAATACTCTTATTCACAATTTCTGCAAGCTTCTTAAAGGATTTGACTCTTTTCTCCTGACGAATGTTTTCCCTGATTCGGTCAAAAATAACGAGCGTATTATTCAAGGAATAACCGATAATCGTCAGAATTGCCGCTACAATGGTGACATCAAATTCAATTTGCGTGATACTGAAAGCCATCAGCATAAACAGGACATCATGCAAGAGGGCAATAATTGCTGTAACCCCAAAGAAGAATTCAAAACGTATGGCAATGTACGCAACAATAAATATGGATGCGATAGCAACTGCATAGATTGCATTTTTCACAAGCTCCTGACCGACAATTGGTGATACAACACTCACACTAGGCTCATGATCATAGATTTCCAGGAAGTGCTGCTGTACGGTATCCACTTCCCCTTCGTCAAGAACCGTGTCAAACCGGACAACTCCGATATCGTTATTTTCACCTGATAAATTCACGGAGCTGACTTCATAACCAAGCGTTGCAAATTCCGATTCTATTTCTTCTTCTGTCAAGCTTTGGTCAGCTACTACTTCTATTCGCGAGCCGCTTGTAAAATCAACACCCGGATTAATTCGAAAGATGCCAATAACGAGAGCTCCAATAATTACAAGTATTAAGCTTACAGCAAAGAACTTCCTGCGATGATTTGTAAAGTTAACCTGTTTTCCTAAAACGGTCGGCTCTGCTTCTTCGCCCTCTGCAATATCTTTGATTTGATTCTTATTGACACCAAGCCATGTCTTTCTTTTTTTCAAGAAGCCGCTTTGGACCCATAAAGCCAGAAGTCCCCTTGTGCCAAATACTGCAGTGATAAAGCTGACTAAAATACTGATAATCAGCATCGTTGCAAAGCCTTTAACAGAACTTGTCCCAAATATAAATAACACAGCAGCTGCAATTAAGGTTGTTATGTTAGCGTCTAAAATCGTTACAAAAGAGCTTTTATTTCCAGATTGAAAGGCAGCTTTCACCGACTTGCCGGCACGCAGCTCTTCTTTAATACGTTCAAACGTAATAACGTTCGCATCAACTGCCATTCCTACTCCCAGAATCAGGGCTGCTATTCCCGGCAATGTCAATACGCCATTCAGTAATTCAAAAATCAATACAACTAAGAATACATATACAGCCAAATTAATGGAAGCAATAATCCCGCTGAAGCGATAAACTACACAGAGATAAAGAACGATTAAAGCAATCCCAATCAGTCCTGCAATAACTGTCTCATTTAATGCCTGTTCGCCGAATTGTGCACCTACAGATGTAGAGAAAATTTCATTCATATGTACATCCAGTGAACCAGAATTAATGATATCTGCCATTTGCTGAGCCGACTCTACCGTAAAGTCTCCTTCAATCATGACATCACGAGAATGAATGGGCTCGCTTACTGCCGGCGCAGAGACAAATTTAGGATCTTCTTTCGTCACCTCTTCTGAAAAAGAATCCTCACCTTCCTGATAATCCATCCAGATTACTAAACGGTTATCTGTCATTTGGCTAATTTCTTCGGTTACTTCACCGAACTTAGATGCATCTTGTAATTGCAAGGTAACAATCGGCGCATTGGTATTCGGATTATAATCCTGACTGGCGCTTCCTTCTACAATATCAGATCCATCAAGGTACTCTTCATCATCAACATCCCTGAAAGACAATTGTGCGGATGTAGACAGCAATTCTCTTGCTTCAGCTTGGTTGTCAACACCTGCAAGCTGCACTCGAATCCGGTCATCTCCTTCTATATCGATAACCGCTTCACTTATTCCCAGTCGGTTCACCCGGTCATTCAGCGTCTGGACCGTCCCTTCCAGTAAACTACTTGAAATCTCCTGACCATCTTCAACAGGCTCTACTTCATATAAAACCTCAAAGCCTCCCTGCAGATCCAAGCCAAGGTTCACATTGCTTGCCAGATTACTAAACGTTGTTCCAATTACTCCTGCCAAAATTGCGATGACAAGAAAAAAGGCAACGATTCTGCCTCTTTTTTTCATCGTTTGCACTTCCTCCTTCATATATCAACCATTTCATACGTGTTCAAACGAGTATTATTTACCCGTTATCTGGTGAATTGCCTATAAGTGCTTCGATTGAAGCGGCTAAATCATCATTTTCATAGGATTGAATCGTTAAATAGCTTAAATAAACAGATGATTTCAAATGAAAAATATCTTGAACGATTTCATGTAACCTTTTTTCCGGTTCTCCGTTCCAGATTTTTACACAAAGACACTTCCACACGCCCTCTGGAGTCGCTTGTTCATAACCTAGCATTTCTAATTCTTCTTGTTTGCTTTTCAGTGCCGGATAAATCATTTCTTTCCATGTGTCTACATGTCGGCTGTCCATTTCATCCCACCATTTCTTCTTAAGCATCCTTGTTAATCACCATGAAGTACTTTCTTATTGTACGACTTTTTTATTCAACTGTCATGGTTTGTCCATTATACAGCATATATATCATTGTATATCAAATTTATTTTTTTGAGAAGGCGGGGCAACACAAATGACAAAACAATCCTTTATCCAAGGAGCATTGATTCTAATTATCGCCGGGATGCTGACCCGTTTTATGGGCTTCATTAACCGTATGGTCGTCGCACGCTTTATGGGTGAAGAAGGTGTCGGTCTCTATATGATGGCTTTGCCTACCTTATTTCTGGTAATGACGCTGACGCAATTCGGTCTTCCTGTGGCTATTTCCAAGCGTGTAGCCGAAGCAGATGCTCAAAATGATTCGAAAAAAATAAAACAAATCGTTGCCGTCTCCCTTGCGATAACTTTAAGTGCAAGTATCCTGTTTACTGTCATCTTGATTCTCGCAGCACCCATTTTATCGGATACCTTATTCACGGACAAACGTGTACTGCTTCCTCTAGTGGTGATTAGCCCGATTATCCCTATAGCTGCTGTCTCCGCAGTATTAAGGGGATATTTCCAGGGAAAACAGAATATGAAGCCGCAAAGTATCGCACAAGTTCTTGAACAAGTTGTACGGATTGCCTTCGTCGGTATATTCATATATATCCTTTTACCTTACGGGGTGGAATATGCAGCGGCAGGCGCTATGTTCAGTATTATTATTGGTGAATTCGCTTCTCTCTTATACATGATTCGAAAATTTCGTCAAAAAAGAAAGCTGAAAATACGCAAACACTTTACAGAAACAGTTTTATCCGGAAAAGAAACCGCAAAAGAACTATTATCTATTTCTATGCCTACCCTGGGGAACAGAATGATTGGTTCGATTTCTAATTTTCTCGACCCAATCATTATTGTCCAATCTCTTGCGCTGGCTGGAGTAACTACAGCTGTTGCAACGAAACAATACGGAGAATTAATGGGCTATACCATGCCTTTATTATTTTTACCGACTTTTATAACAAGCTCCCTGTCAATAGCACTTGTTCCTTCTATTTCGGAAGCTGCTGCCAAGAACCAAAAGGAACTGATTCATAGCCGTATTCACCAATCCATCCGAATTTCCTTTGCTTCAGGGGCATTAGCCACCATTGTAATGACTTTATTCGCTGCTGATCTGCTAAATCTTATGTATCGTTCGGATTCCGCTGCCCCGTTGTTGATTATTATGGCACCTTTTTTCTTATTTTTATATATTCAAGCCCCATTGCAGGCAGCACTGCAAGCACTTGATTTAGCCCGGCCGGCAATGTGGAACTCATTGATTGGAGTCATTTTAAAATTCGGAGCGATGATACTGCTGGCAACCAGTTCCAATTTAGGAATCCAAGGAGGAGCAATCGCTATCTGCGCAAATGTTGTTCTCGTTACTTTTCTCCATATTATGGTATTAAAAAAGGAAATAAATTATTTTCCTGCCTGGAAGGAGATTATCCGCATGATTATTTTATGCGGAACTACTTTCCTGCTGACGTTTTATATAAAAAACCAATTTTACACAGCCGATACAACTTTAATCTCGTTTATCCTGCTGCTCATCATTATTGCTCTAATTTATATGATATTGCTGATTCTATTACGATTTATTCGAAAAGAAGAATTAAGACAGCTGCCGTTTTTCTCTAAAAAGAAATAAATTTAGAGAATTTATCTGTCATTCTCCTATAAATATTTCTTCTAAATAAAATGTCCGGGCATAAATTTAATTAAGGGACAAACTCAGAGGAGATGAATCAATGGTAAAAATTCAATGGACATCCTTACTCTACGGTTGGATTATATTATTCGTTTTACTTTTTCTCACGAGCTTTGCATTGGGCTTGTTATTAAAATTCGTGGACATGACAGAATCAACTTTATCATGGGCAACCTTTGTCATTGGTCTGGTTATTTTATTCACCTGCGGAATAATTACTGGTTTAAAAGGAAAAGCAAAGGGTTGGCTTTTAGGAGTACTGGTTGGTTTAGGATTTACCGGATTTGTTTTTCTGGTGCAATTTCTCGGCTACCAGCAGGGTTTTACATGGACACAAGCAATGTATCACGGGTTTTATCTGATTGCAGCCATATTAGGCGGGATTATCGGGGTTAACTTTTCAAGTCCGGCTGAAGAAAATTGATTCGTAAACGATAGTAATCCATAAAAAAAAAGCTAATGAATGTTACTCATTAGCTTTTTTCATTGATTATGCGTTTTGTTTTACTTCTCTGATTGCTGAACGGTCATATGTTAATTTTGTACCTTCTTCAGTAATTAACACAATGGTGCCTTCGTCAATCGCATGGATTTTCGCATGTAATCCACCGATTGTTATGATTTCATTACCTTTTTGCAGGCTATCTTGCATTTCTCTTACTTGCTTCTGACGCTTTTGCTGCGGACGAATAAGTAAGAAATAAAAAATAGCAAACATAAGTACGATCCATAAAATAGGTGTAACCATTTCCATATGTTCCAACTCCTTCCTAAAAGTTCTTTGGATTCTCTTGATTCAATCCATATTGTTCAAAGAATTCCTCTTTGAAATCACCAAGTCGATCATCTTTTATAGCAGTTCGGACTTGCTCCATTAATTTTAACAGAAAATGCAGGTTATGATAAGTCGTAAGTCGGAATCCGAATGTTTCATTGCATTTTATTAAATGTCGGATGTAAGCTCTTGTATAATTCTTACAAACATGACAGTCGCAATGCTCATCTATCGGTGAAAAATCACGTGCATATTTCGCATTCCGAACTACTAATCGGCCGTTTGAAGTCATGCACGTTCCATTTCTGGCAATCCGGGTCGGCAGAACACAATCAAACATATCTACGCCACGAATCGCCCCATCTATCAGTGCATCCGGGGAACCGACTCCCATTAAATATCTTGGCTTATTCGACGGCAATAGAGGTGTAGTAAATTCCAAGACATGATTCATCACATCTTTTGGCTCCCCAACAGATAATCCGCCAATTGCATAGCCGGGAAAATCAAGAGAAACTAAATCTTGAGCGCTTAGTTTTCGTAATTCTTCATATTCACCGCCCTGAACGATACCAAAAAGACCTTGGGTATCCGGACGCTTATGCGCCTCCAGGCAGCGCTCTGCCCATCGAGAGGTCCGTTCAACAGATGACTTCATATAATCATAGGTCGCCGGATACGGAGGACACTCATCAAATGCCATCATAATATCTGATCCCAATGCATTTTGAATATGCATTGCTTTTTCAGGTGAAAGAAACAGCTTCTCTCCATTTAAATGATTTCGGAAGTGTACACCTTTCTCTTCGATTTGACGCATATCGCTTAAGCTGAACACTTGAAAACCGCCTGAATCTGTTAAAATGGCTTTATCCCAGTTCATAAACTTATGCAGGCCGCCAGCCTCTTCAATAATATCTTCTCCGGGGCGCAGCCATAAATGATAGGTATTCGATAAGATAATATTTGCCTGCATCGAATGCAATTCTTCCGGACTTATTGTTTTTACTGTTGCCAGTGTCCCCACCGGCATAAAAGTAGGCGTATCAAACGAGCCATGCGGTGTATGGACACGGCCAAGTCTTGCCCCTGTCTGTTTATCTGTCTTTATTAATTCATACGTTATCGGTGTCATCATTTATCTTCCCTTTTCTTCAGCCTAAACATATCATAACGTATTTATACCTCGTTAGGCTAGATAATTAGCATCGCATCTCCAAAACTGAAGAAACGATAACGTTCTTTTACAGCCTCATGATATGCATGAAGCACCTCATCTTTCCCGGCCAGAGCACTTACAAGCATAATAAGTGTTGATTTGGGAAGGTGGAAATTTGTAATTAATCCATCAATCGCCTGATATTGATATGGCGGATAAATAAAAATATCTGTCCAGCCGCTCGTTTCTGCAAAGGAACCATCATAATCCCGGGCAATTGTTTCCAGTGTCCGAGTGGAGGTGGTTCCTACTGAAATAATCCTTCTGCCCTCTGCTTTGGCTTGATTCAAAGTGTCAGCCGCTTCTTCGGACATACGGTAAAATTCACTATGCATCGTATGCTCTTCAACAGAATCAACACTTACCGGCCGAAATGTCCCCAAACCAACATGAAGCGTAATAAAAATAATCTGGACGCCTTTTTCCCTTATCTGCTGTAATAATGCATCGGTAAAATGAAGACCGGCAGTCGGAGCAGCAGCAGATCCTTTTTCTTTTGCGTAAACCGTCTGATAACGGTCTTTTTCAGAAAGCTGCTCCTTAATATATGGCGGCAATGGCATTTCTCCAAGTTCATCTAATATTTCATAAAAAATACCCTGGTAAGAAAATTCGACTGTACGTCCGCCATGTTCTTTCGTGCCTGTGCAAACAGCCTTTAACAGCCCATCTCCAAAATCAATGACTGTCCCTTTTTTTACTTTTTTCGCCGGCTTTACTAACACTTCCCAACTGTCGCCTTCTTCCTGATGCAGTAAAAGAACCTCCAGCTTCGCACCTGTATCTTCTTTTACACCATACAGGCGGGCAGGCAACACCTTTGTATCATTCAAAACAAGGCAATCTCCAGTTTGAAGGTAATCTATTATATCTGAAAAATGCTGATGCTGTATTCGGCCTGTCTGTTTATCCAGCACACAAAGCCTGGATGCAGTCCGATCCTTCAGCGGTGTCTGCGCAATTAATTCTTCAGGCAGATCAAAATCAAAATCTTCAATATTCATGTCCATCCCTTACTTTCCTCTTATCATTAAAACCTATCTAAATCTGCTGATAATAAATAAAATCAGCGTTAATATGACACTAACAAGAATAGAAGTCATTAACGGAAAATGAAAGGTCATATTTCCTTTTTGAAACGTAAAATCACCCGGCAGCCTCCCGATAAAGGTCCAAATCAAGCCGATGATAATTAGCACGATTCCAGCAATAATAAATAATTTACCCATTACTCTTCCCCGTTTATCATTGGTATTCCAAAATGTTCATAGGCTTTGGGTGTTACTTTTCTCCCTCTGGGTGTACGCTGGATAAAACCTAATTGAAGCAGATACGGCTCATATACTTCTTCAATCGTCTGCGATTCTTCACCAATCGTTGCCGCAATGGTATCCAGCCCGACTGGCCCGCCATTAAAGCCTTCTATAATCTCCGTTAACAATTTATGATCAATATGATCCAAACCGGCGTCATCCACCTGCAGCATTTTTAAAGCCTGTCTGGTCGTTTCAAAGCTAATTTCTGTTTCTCCTTTTACCTGTGAAATATCACGTACTCTTTTTAATAAACGGTTTGCAATACGCGGCGTTCCCCTCGATCTGCGGGCAATCTCTATAGCCGCATCTTCTGAAATCGTCATATGGAATATATCGGCTGTACGCATAACAATTTGACGTAAATCCGCCACATCATAGTATTCCAGACGGCTGAGTACACCAAACCGGTCACGCAGCGGCGCACTCAAGAGCCCAGATCGTGTTGTTGCTCCTACCAGTGTAAAAGGCGGCAAATCAATCCGGACACTGCGCGCACTTGGCCCGCTCCCAATTACAATATCAATAAAGAAGTCTTCCATAGCAGGATAAAGCACTTCTTCCACAGATCTCGGGAGACGATGCACTTCATCAATAAATAATACATCTCCAGGCTCCAAAGAAGATAGAATTGCTGCTAAATCTCCGGCTCTCTCTATTGCCGGGCCAGAAGTAGACCTGAATTGCACACCCATCTCATTAGCAATAATAGAAGCCAGTGTCGTTTTACCTAACCCCGGCGGCCCGAACAGCAATACATGATCCAGCGGCTCTTCACGCATTTTAGCTGCTTGGATAAAAATACTTAAATTTTCTTTTACCTTTGGCTGACCAATGTAGTCCTCTAGCTGTAACGGCCTTAAACTTTGCTCTATCGACACATCCTCATCATGCAGGTTTCCGTCAATCATACGTTCATCCAAAAGGAACACTCCTTTCTATTATTTTGCTAACAGACTAAATGCTTTGCGAATAACCTCGTCTGTATTCGTGAGCGTCTTATCTGATTTCAGCTGCGGTGTGATTTTTTTCAGCTCACTTGTGGTAAAGCCTAATGATTTTAAGGCATCCAATGCTTCAGACACAATTTCACGCCCGCTAGTGCCTGCTGCTTCTCCGGAAGTCTGTTCCTCTGTATTTTCTATTGCAAAATCATGAACCAGCTTTCCTTTTAAGTCTAAAATAATCTGGCGCGCTGTTTTTTTTCCGACCCCTGGAAAGGTTGTTAAAAATTTTTCATCTTCATTTTCAACAGCCGCAATAAAGCCTTGAATATTCACGCCGGCTAAAATCGCCAAAGCTCCCTTAGGACCGATGCCTGACACTGAAATAAGCTTCGTAAATAAATATTTCTCATCTGTATTCCGAAAGCCGAATAAAATTTGTGCATCTTCTCTGACATGATGATGCGTATGTATTTGGACTTGCTGATTCATTTCCGGTTCAAATACGTAGGGATTGGGGCAAATCAGCTCATACCCAATCCCATGTACATCCACAATGACAGCATTATCTTTTATCGTCGTAAGCTTTCCTTTTATATATGCAATCATATTGAGCTCCCTTTATTTTAAGTGCGTGTTCATAAAGACCAATAAATAAGAACAGGTCGTCTAATAATGTGCCAGAACGTAGGTGTTCATAGGAAAAAATCTTTTCCCCGCCGTGTCATTTTTTATGGACTTTTTGAACATCCTCTTTAAACAGAATCAATGAATAAACTTCTATTTAGGATAAATAGAAGTTTATTCATTCGACTCCAGATTATGATGAACATCTTGAACATCTTCACTTTCTTCTAATGCATCCACTAACTTCATCATCTTCTCTTCATCTTCCGGAGATAAAGAATTATAATTTTGCGGAATGAAAGTGACTTCTGCATCAGCTAACTTATAAGACTGCTCCTCCAAATAAGAGACAACATCCTGGTAATCCTCGGGGCTCGTATAGATTTCATAAGCTCCATCCTCTATACTGACATCTTCTGCACCGGCTTCCAGTGCATCTAAAGTCATCGTATCTTCATCGATAGTATCATCTTCATTTTCAACGACAATGTAGCCTTTACGATCAAACATAAAAGATACACTTCCATTTTCACCAAGATTTCCGCCATTTTTCTTAAAAGCGTGTCTGATTTCAGCCGCAGTACGGTTTTTATTATCTGTTAACACATTTACAATAACCGCAACACCGCCGGGGCCGTAGCCTTCATAGGTAATTTCCTCATAGGTGGCGCCATCCAGCGTGCCGGTTGCTTTTTTTATATTTCGCTCTATATTATCATTAGGCATATTATCAGCCTTTGCTTTATCCACAGCTGTTCTTAAAGCAGCATTGGTATCCATATCTCCGCCGCCGCTTTTCGCAGCAAGATAGATATCCTTCGCATGCCTCATAAAAATTTTACCTTTTTTTGCATCCTGTGCATTTTTTCTCTTCTGTATATTTTTCCATTTGGAATGTCCAGCCATTAGACATACTCCTCTCTCGAAACTCTTTTTTTACTATATCAAAAAAAGTCCCATCAGAAAAGGAAAACCGTCTTTTTTCCTTAGCTACTCGAACAGATTTTCAAACATACGTTCCATATCTTCTCCCATTTGGTTTGCTTCATCACGTGCATAAAAATCTTTAACTTGCTCCCACTTTGCCACATCATTATAGATAAAAAGCTGTTTATCTGTATCCAGAATTTGTTCGATTTCCTCACTTATTTCTTCAAAATCACGCTGATCTGTCCCTTTCTTCATTTGAACAGCAACAACCACTCGATCTCTTCCTGTAACAATCCGAACATCTTCTGCATCAACATGCTCGCTGACCAATTTTTGAAATGCAGCTGATTCTTCCCGGTCAAAATTCTCTAATGACGGGGCCTTTGTTTGCTTTTCAGCATCATTCTCCGAGGTTGTTCGGTTTCTGTTTTCCTCATAATGAATTGGCTGAACAGATTGGTCATTGCCTGCATTTTTTTCTGTAGCTGTATCGGTATCTGAACAGCCTGTTAATATTATCATGGTGAACACTGCATAAACTATATATTGTATTTTAAACATAATAAAAATCCTCCCTTATACTTTAGTATGGATAAGGAAGGATTTTTTACACCTTTTTTATCAAAACTTTTACGAGCTGGAATCATGTTTATCGTCAGGCTGTTCCGGAAAAAATGGCGGCTTTGGATAGAATGTATTTCCATGTGAATTAGATAACGGCGTCTGATGAGGCTGAAAATAGTGTCGATTTTCAGAGAATTTCGGACTCTGTTCCGGTGGCTGCTCCAAAAATGATGCTGATGTTGGCAGATGATTAGCTTTATTAGAAGACAACGGTTTATCATTATCGGACTGTTGTTTAGAATGCAATGCTCGGTTCGTTACTGACTGATAAGACTCAGGCATCGGCGTTTGCTGACTTGCTTCATTTACAGACGGCTGCTGATAAGGCATCATTTCTTGAAACTGCTGAGGAGCTGCTTCAAACTGTGATTCATTAAAACCAGCCGGGATTGGGGCAAAGTTCCCTTGCATCGGCGGTAGTGGTTGCTGTCCTCCACAGCCGCAGTCTCCCGTCGGCGGCATCATTGAAAATCCATGCTGCATTCCCGGATGAACAGGATACGGGTGATACGGATGTACCGGCGGATGCATTGGCGGACAAGGTATATAAAATACTGGCATCATCTGCGGTAAAAACGGCATAGGTTCACAAGGCATCGCTGCCGGCTGCTGGTAAGAATCAAAGTCAAATACAGGATGTTGCTGTTCTGGCGCTTGTGTTTGCGGTTCGGTCTTACTTGCCGGCTGCTGCTCTTTAGCTGGTGCTGTTTTTTCTTGCTTATGTTCTTTAGGCTTCGGCATTTTAGCTGGTTTCTTTTCTGTTTTCATTTCCTTTTCTAAAATAGGCATAGCAGGCGCCTGTGGCATTTGAGGCATTTTGGGCATCACTGCTTCAAATTGTTCCTTTTTCTTTTCTTTTTGATCATCCTCTTTTAAAACAGCAATTGGTGTCGGTGTTTTATGCTTATAAGGATGCTCTTCTTTTTTCTTTTCTTCTTTTTGCACCGGTTTTTTTTGTTCTTTCTTGGTTGTTTTTGTCTCTTCTTTGGAAACCGGCGTCATTTGTTCTTTCTTGGATTTCTTTTCTTCCTTAGATAGTGGTGCTGTCTCTTCTTTTTTAGATGTACTTTTTTGTACCGCTTTTTTTGATCCGGGTATTTTGATCTTCATTCCAGGCATTAGTTTCTCCGGGTCAGCCAAATGTGAATTTACCTTTTTTAATTCCTCAAAAGAAGCATTATACTTCTCAGCCAATTTCCACAACGTATCTCCAAGCTGCACAATGTGTATTTTCAAAAATAACGAACTCCTTTCCCTTTCATGATTGAAATGGGCTAATGCTCTATATCAGCATATGCATGAAACAGAAAAAAGTTGCACATGTATGGTTACATGCTTGTTCATTTTCAAGCTTTCAATCCAGCATTTTATATTGATAAAGAAATATGCCAAATTTTTTATTTCATATTCCTCACAGAAGAGACGACCTGTCAAAATAGTGTCCATATCCATAAATGTTTCAATCTGATTTGTACATACTAACCAGAGAAAGCATCGTTTAAATAACGTTTCTTGTGTCGGGTATTTATTTGGACACGCTCCAATCATAGGTTTTGTTTTAGTCTGGAGTCTGTTTTCATGCTGGCCGTAAATGTTATAGCGTCTGAGATGAGTCGTTCATGGCAGAGATTATTTTTGCTTAGGAAACTGGATTCTAAAAAATAATAAAAATCATTGTAGGTATTTTTTAAATACTGGAAGGAGAAAATTATGAGCAACCCCTCTAAAAAAAGGAAAATATCTGATGTTTTCATTTATGCCTCTATTGTTGTAGGTATTTTAGTGATACTTGGTGCAGTATTTCCAAATCAATTCGGACAAATTTCCGGAAACGTATCCTCCTGGATCACGAACTATTTTGGCTGGTATTACATGATTCTTACTGCGATTCTTGTTTTCTTCTGTTTATTTCTTATTTTCAGTCCTATAGGAACTTTAAAATTAGGGAAGCCAAGAGATAAACCAGAATTCAATACAATTTCTTGGCTTGCCATGTTATTCAGTGCCGGGATGGGGATTGGATTAGTGTTCTATGGTGCCTCTGAGCCAATTTCACATTATATTGCTCCACCTACAGAAGATCCAGAAACCAATGCCGCGATGCTTGAGTCGATCCGCTCCACTTTTTTACATTATGGGTTTCATGCCTGGGCGATATATGGCGTAGTTGCTCTTTCTCTCGCATATTCCCAGTTTCGAAAAGGAGAGGTCGGACTATTATCTAAAGCCCTGCGTCCATTATTCCATGATCGTGTGGACGGTATATTCGGCACTGTCGTAGATGTATTAGCCGTTTTTGCAACTGTAATTGGTGTTGCCGTATCGCTCGGTGTCGGAGCTTTACAAATCAATGGCGGGTTAAACTACCTGTTCGGTGTGCCTAATAACTCAATCGTTCAGGGGATCATTATCGCTATTGTAACGGTGCTATTCCTTATCAGCGCCTGGAGCGGAATAAATAAAGGGCTTCAATATTTGAGCAATGCAAACATGGTGTTAGCCGGCATCATCTTTCTTACTATATTAATTGTTGGACCAACTATTCTAATCTTAAATATGATGACAAGCGGAGCAGGCTCCTATCTGCAAAATCTTTTGTATAATTCTTTAGACGTCGCGCCGCTAAATGCTCAAAAGCGTGAATGGATGGCTGACTGGACGCTTTATTATTGGGGCTGGTGGATGAGCTGGAGTCCATTTGTCGGCATCTTCATCGCCCGTGTTTCCAGAGGCCGGTCAATTCGAGAATTTGTTTTGGCTGTAATGCTTGTTCCTACAATCATTAGTATTTTATGGTTCAGTGTATTTGGCGTTACAAGTATTTCGATTGCCCAAAGTGCTCCGCAAATCTTTAATATGGGCCCGGAAACGCAATTATTTGCAGTTTTCAATGAAATGCCGCTGGGCACCATTTTATCCATTGTTACAATTCTGCTCGTAACCATATTCTTTATAACTTCTGCGGATTCAGCAACTTTCGTTTTAGGGATGCAAACATCCTTTGGGTCTTTAACTCCAGGTAGGAAGATAAAAATTATTTGGGGGATTGCATTATCAGCCATTGGATATATCCTTCTTTTGGCAGGCGGAGAAAATGGCCTCGATGCACTGCAGTCCGCCGCAATAACCGCTGCCTTGCCATTCAGCATCGTGGTTATATTGCTGGTGATATCCTTCTTTAAAGTTGCTAACGAGGAAAGGAAATTTTTAGGTTTATCTATAACGCCTAACAAAAAAAGAATGCAGACATATCTGGAAAATTCCCCAGAGGAATACGAAAAGAATTTAGAAACATACCGGGAAAAGAAAAAAGACGATACCAAAGGAATATAAAATAAAACTTCACTCAGCGGGAGTTTTACGGACGGTTCTCCGTGGTAAATAAGTATGCAAACAAATTAAATTCTGTGGACGCCTCTCAGCTTGCTTCTCCGTCAGACTCTGTGCTGTTGCATGCTTAGGGACAGGTTCTGTTATGAAAGATTTTTGAACACTGATTAGATGCTTAAAAAGTGCTGGGAAGAAAATAACTCAGCGCTTTTTCTTGTACCGTTTTATTTTATCCCGGGCTGTCCGCCTGAACAGAACCTGCAAACATACAGGCACCTTAAAAATGGTTTTCTTTTTTCATTGGACAGTTCATTTATTCTGTTGAAGGCGCATTTTGATATAAAAATGTTTTCTTTTATCTTATAGAGGTATATAGATATAAGGGGATATCCTGAAACAAGAAGCTTAATAAAATTTAAAATCCATTCTTACCGCTGTACAATAAGGCTTTCGCTTTATTTTTATCCAGATTGCAGTTGATTTTATGATGGTTCCTTGTTAGGATATGAAAGTCTATAAAATACAAAATTCAAATTTGTATTTAGGATTGTTTTAAATACGGGAAGGAGCAAATTATGAGTAAAAACTCATCAAAAAGAAAAATGTCTAACGTTTTTCTTTACGCCTCTATTGTTATTGGCATTTTAGTAATACTTGGAGCAGTTTTTCCAGAAGGATTTGGAAACATTGCAGGTAATTTATCAGATTGGATTACAGAATATTTTGGCTGGTATTACATGATTCTTACAACCATCCTCGTTTTCTTCTGTATTTTTCTTATTTTCAGTCCAATCGGAACGTTAAAGTTAGGAAAACCAAAAGATAAACCAGAATTCAATACCGTTTCTTGGCTTGCTATGTTATTTAGTGCCGGGATGGGAATTGGGTTAGTGTTCTATGGTGCGTCTGAGCCTGTTTCGCATTATCTTGCTCCGCCAACAGCGGATCCAGAGACGAACGAAGCGATGCTTGAATCGATGCGCTCTACTTTCTTACACTATGGCTTCCATGCATGGGCTATATATGGTGTTGTAGCATTGGCACTCGCATATTCTCAATTTAGAAGAGGGGAAGTTGGACTTTTATCCAAAGCATTACGCCCGATATTCCACGATCGCGTTGATGGACCATTGGGCACCGTGGTAGACGTTCTTGCAGTTTTTGCAACCGTAATCGGTGTTGCCGTCTCACTTGGTGTAGGTGCTTTGCAGATTAATGGCGGTTTAAACTACTTAATCGGTATACCTAATAACATATTCGTACAAGCAATTATTATAGCTGTGGTAACAGTGCTGTTCTTAATCAGCGCTTGGAGCGGTTTAAGCAAAGGAATCCAATATTTAAGTAATGCAAACATGGTATTGGCCGGAATTTTATTTCTAATCATATTAATTGTCGGACCGACTATTTTAATCTTGAATATTATGACCTCCGGCACTGGCGGCTATCTGCAAAATTTCGTATATAATGCTTTAGATGTCGCACCGCTGAATCAGCAAAAAAGTGATTGGATGTCCGACTGGACGATTTACTATTGGGGCTGGTGGATGAGCTGGAGCCCGTTTGTGGGAATCTTCATTGCGCGTGTTTCCAAGGGTCGTACAGTACGTGAATTTATTCTTGCTGTATTGCTGGTTCCTACAGTAATAGGTATTATATGGTTCAGCGTATTTGGAGTCACTGGCATCTCTATCGGTCAAAGTACTCCACATATATTTGATATGCCGCCCGAAACACAATTGTTTGGAATTTTCAACGAACTTCCAATGGGCGTGATACTATCAATTATTGCGATTCTGCTTGTATCCATATTCTTTATAACCTCTGCCGACTCGGCAACTTTCGTTTTAGGAATGCAAACCTCCTTCGGGTCTCTGACACCGCCTGGAAGAGTGAAAATTGTTTGGGGAGTTTCCTTATCAGCTATTGCATTTATTCTTTTATTAGCGGGAGGAGAAACTGGTCTTGACGCATTACAATCAGCTGCGATAACAGCTGCTCTGCCATTTAGTATTGTAGTCATATTGCTGGTTATATCCTTCTTCAAAATTGCTAATGAAGAAAGAAAATTCCTGGGGCTAACGATTACACCGAACAAACAGCGGGTGAAAACTTATCTGGAAACATCGCCAGAGGAATATGAGAAAAAATTAGAAACGTACAGAGAAAAGCAAAAAGACGATACAAAAGGTATATAAGCAAGAAAAAAGTGCTGGGCGTAATCACTCAGCACTTTTTTCTTTTGTTCTCCTATATTCTGTTTGCAAATTGTTACCTATCTTTTATTTTAAAATATTATATTATCGCTGTTATCACTTCTAAACTTCAAATAGGGACAGGACTTTTAGCTTATAAGATATCATAAACAGAATATGATCCCAAAATTGTAACCTGGCATCCTAATGCTTCCAGTTCAGCCTTTACACCGGGAAGAAGAACGTCATCATAGGCTTGATTCACATCAATAATAAAGAAATAATTGCCTAATCCTGTTTTCGTAGGCCTGGACTCAATCTTAGATAAATTCAATTTACGCCACGCAAAGGCAGAAAGAATTTGATGCAGTGCTCCTGCCTGGTCACTTGGCAGCGTAATTAAAAGCGTTGTTTTATCACCCTTGGCTTCGCTTTTGATTTTAACCTTCTCCGGCTGGTGAGAAAGGACCAGGAATCGGGTATGGTTATTTGGATAATCATGAATATTTTCTTTCATTATTTCCAAGCCATACTCTGAAGCTGCTGCCCGATTTCCGATAGCTGCAATGGGCTGATCAGAATTGCTTACGATTTCAGCCGCTTTCCCCGTTGAGGAAGTAAAAGCAATTTTGGCATTATGTAAATTCTGGTGCAAATATTGATGGCACTGAGCAATAGCATGACTATGCGAATGTACCTCTTCTATATCGGATTCTTTTTGAACTATATCACTGCGCACCAATAAATGCTGTTGAATCGGGACAACGATTTCTCCCACTACAGGGATCCGCACTTGATGAATCAAATAATCCACCGTCAATTGTACAGTTCCTTCAATAGCGTTTTCTAACGGAACAACTCCAATATCAATTTCTCCTTTATCTACGGCATCGATACATTCTGGGATTGTTTTAAAAGCTTCTTTATGTTCTCCGTTAAACGTTGCATCTACTGCTAATTTTGTAAATGTTCCTTTGGGGCCTAAATAACCAATACTCGTCAACTTCATTTCCTCCTAAATAGAAAAATGCAAAGCACCTGTTAAACAACGCCGAAACTTGAGCCCCTGTTCATTTAGAGCGGTTTAACTTTGATCTGTCCGCACCTGCAGGCTTGCAGGCTGCTAAGTTTTTCCGCCGGGGCTCATGTGTTATTTCTTCGTTTTTGGCGCTTGGAACTGAAAATTAAAATCTATTCAATAAAATCAAATTCATAATCTAACAGCCGAACCGTATCACCGTCTTGTGCTCCGCGCTCACGAAGCGCTTTATCTACACCCATTCCTCTTAATTGGCGTGAAAAACGCTGAACAGCTTCATCATGTTGGAAATCAGTCATTTTAAATAATGTTTCGATTCGATGTCCATAGAGTACGTATGCACCATCCGGATCTCTTGTGATATGGAAAGGATCCTCTTCCTTCTGGTAACGATAAACAACCGTTTCATCCGCCTGCTCTATCTCTGGCTCATATTTTGGAATCTCTTCCAGCTTATCTGCCACTGCAAATAATAAATCTCTCAGACCATCCTTGGTAACAGCTGAAATTTTATATATCGGAACTTCTTCCCCAAGGTTTTCTTTGAACCCTGCTAAATTCTCTTCTGAACCCGGCATGTCCATTTTATTGGCAGCGATGATTTGCGGTCTTGTTAAAAGCTTCTTATCATACGCCGCCAGCTCTTCATTAATCTTAATATAGTCTTCATAAGGGTCGCGTCCTTCTGTCCCTGCCATATCAATCACATGAACAATAACTCTTGTACGCTCCACATGGCGCAGGAATTGATGGCCCAATCCAACCCCCTGGGAGGCGCCCTCTATTAAACCGGGTAAATCGGCCATCACAAAGCTGCGCTGGTCTCCTGTGTCCACAACACCCAGATTTGGAGCAATCGTTGTAAAATGATAAGCAGCAACCTTTGGCTTAGCCGCACTGACGACAGACAATAATGTAGACTTTCCAACACTTGGAAAACCGACCAATCCCACATCAGCAATCAGCTTCAGCTCTACTTTAATATTACGCTCCTGCCCCGGTTCACCGTTTTCTGCCATATCGGGAGCTGGATTACGCGGACTGGCAAACCTTGTGTTACCTCTTCCTCCCCGTCCGCCTTTTGCGATAACAGCCTCTTGCTCGTGAGTTGTTAAATCGGCTATTACTTCTTCTGTATCTTCATCGACTACAGTTGTTCCGGGTGGTACTGGAATCACATAAGCAGCAGCATTTTTACCGTGCTGGGTTTTACTCATTCCGTTTTCACCGCGTTTACCTTTAAAATGACGATTGTAGCGAAAATCCATTAATGTATTTAAACCTTCATCTACCTTAAAGACGATATCCGCTCCATTACCGCCATCTCCACCTGCGGGGCCGCCTTTTGGAACATATTTCTCCCTGCGGTATGCAACAAGTCCATTACCGCCGTCTCCGGCTTTCACATAGACACTTACCTGATCAACAAACATGGCTATTCACCTCTTTCTTCCTTTGTTATTTTCCAATTAAAGCTTGTTTGTTCTTTTTCATTCGTCATAGAAATCCCATATTGTTTTTCTACGTTATTCATATTTATTTTCTCAAGTACGACATCATTTATATTCATCCCGATTTCCCAATGGGTTTCTTTTTCTTTCATATGGAGAAAGAGTTCGTGCACATGGAACGCTTCTGCAGCATCTGATAAAACAGCTAATAATGCTTCACAAGCAGAGAGAAGCTTTTGCCCGTCAATGGATTTTTCCATTGATTCCAGCAAATCTATACGATAGGTTAATGCAAAAGAAGGGTAGTTATCCTGAAACCGCAATACCCAGATCATAAATGCATCAGCATTCAACCGCATCAGTTTTCGTTCCTCTTCATAAAACTTGATTACATCATCTAAATTCTTTTTTGCTTTATCTGCTTTTCCCATACTCAAATAACCGGAAACAATTTGTAATCGGTTCATTAGATCATGTCGATACTTCTGGATTAAACCAACTGTCTCCTTTTCGTCCATTCCTTCACCTCATTAAAATTGAGTATAGCAGAAATCAGAGGAAATCAAAAGTCGTAAACAGCAGAATCCGGCTATACTTTAGAAATCAAAGAAGGCTGCCGAGAGATTATCTCGACAGCCTGTCTTGTTCGTTTCTTAACTATACTGTTATCCGAGCATTATGCTTCTTTAGCTACAGGATAAACACTGACTTTTTTACGATCTCTACCGAAGCGTTCGAATCTCACAACACCATCGATTTTAGCAAAAAGCGTGTCATCCCCGCCGCGGCCAACATTCTCACCTGGATAAATTTTTGTACCGCGTTGACGATAAAGGATAGAACCGCCAGTTACAAACTGTCCATCAGCACGTTTAGATCCAAGTCGTTTTGATTCTGAATCACGACCGTTTTTTGAGCTACCTACACCTTTTTTAGATGCGAAAAATTGTAAATCAAGACGTAACATGAAAATGCACCTCCTTATGAAAATTTCAGTTCAATATGCTCCCCATAACTTTCTTCAATGGTTTCTAAAGAGACAATCATCCCTTTTACCAGCCACTGTATTTTTTCAAGTTTTTCGGAGCTTATATTTGTTGGAAGCTTCACAGCAAGATAACCGCCGTCAGCTCCCTGATCAATATCGAGGTCTGTCTCACATAGCTTCATAATTGCATTCACAGCACCAAATGTCACAGCTGAAACTCCTGCACAGACAAGATCATACCCATAAGGACCACTCTCTGCATGTCCAGTAAGTTTAAATGCTGTAACCTGATTGTCAGATTGAAAAACCGTTACCTGAATCATTATGAACAACAGATCCTTATAAGCTGATTTTATCGATTACAAGTTTCGTATATGGTTGACGATGACCTTGTTTACGATGATAGTTCTTTTTAGGCTTGAACTTCACAACGTCAATTTTCTTTTGACGGCCATGTTTTTCAACCTTAGCTGTTACAGATGCGCCATCCACATATGGAGCACCAACCTTCACATCGTCTCCGCCGACGAATAGGACTTTCTCAAAAGTCACCGTGTCATTCACTTCACCAGTAACTTTCTCTACATAAATTTCTTGTCCCTCAGTTACTTTAACTTGCTTACCACCAGTTTCAATAATTGCGTACATTTATATGCACCTCCTCTTTAAACTCAGACTCGCCATTCAGGTACTGCAGACAGCAGTTTTAAAACCTGTTCTGCGCGGTTGTAGCACGGGTGCTACTTTGCATAACAGATAAATCTTATCATTTTACAGGTTTCATTGTCAACCTTTTTTAAAAAATACCTTTATATTCGTCCATTTAGACGGAGTGTCTTTCAAATTATATAAAATAATGCATCCTTCTGCAAGAACCTTACCTTTAATTACACTGCGATATATCCGTTGATAAAGGGATAAATATCAATCATCTTCAGCCTGCACAGTCTGTCATTTATCTTTCTTCCATTTACTCATATATACAGCTTGTTCCACATATAATGAATCACACCACGCTATAAAGGATTGTGAGATGTATGGATAAAAACTTAAAAAGAATTCGCAAAGCCATTGAAATGCGTCAAAAAGCAAAAGGATTAAATCGAACAAATCGGAGCCAGCAAGAAGATTATCTGCAAAGTAACGCGTTACCGGAAATGGAAGAGTCTCACGGTTTTTATCCTTCTATATCCGCCAGCCATACAAATTCAGCAAGTCCTGAGAACAATTCCCGTATTACCAGTATTGCTGTGAAGGCTCTTTTGTCCGTTTCACTGTTTCTGGGGACCGCATTCGTTACAGAAATAGACAGGCCATTTATGCAACAGCCTAAAGAGTGGCTTACTTCCACTTTAACGAATCAATTTCCTTTTGCAAAAGTAAATGCATGGTATTCTGATGCATTTGGTGCTCCCCTGTCATTCAGGCCGAGTACAGTTTCAGAAGAAGTAACCAACGATGCAGGGTATCTTCCAGTCAACGGCATCATTTCAGAGCATTTCCATGAAAATGGGCAAGGCATCTATATTGAACCGGAGGGAGAAGAAAATGTAGCAGCTGTCCAAGAAGGTATTGTTGTGTTTGCCGGCAACGACCGTTCCACAGAAAAAACAGTCAAGATTCAGCATGCAGATGGAACCACGACACAATATGGCTTTTTAGATTCCATCGAGGTTCATTTATATCAGCATATTGCCAATGGGCAAGTTCTGGGAACCTCAGGAATGGAAATGGAAAGCGAAAGTTCATCTGTTTTTTTCGCAATTGAGCAAGAAAACCAATATATTGATCCTGAGCAGGTGATTCTGGTTGATCAACAGCCTTAAAAATTCCGTACAGCTTATTCATCTACATCCGATTCTTTGGATATTCTTTGTCATTTCCTTTTTAACAGGTTCTTTTACTGAACTTGCTATTATATTCAGCCTTGTTTTTCTTCACGAATTAGGGCACTATATTGCTGCTTCTTCCTTTAAATGGCGAATTTCCGCTATTATTCTTTGGGCTTTCGGCGGCGTCATGAAGACAGATGAACACGGGACTCGCCCCGTCCGTGAAGAAGTAATTGTTATACTGGCAGGTCCGATGGTACAAGTTTTCATATTTGGCTTCCTTTATAGCGCATTTTCCTTTGGAATGATACCAGACTATTACTACGGATTAATTCTTTATTATAATACAATCATCCTCTTATTTAACTTGCTGCCTATTTGGCCGCTGGATGGCGGAAAACTTGTTTTCTTAGCTTTAACTACTTTCTTAACCTTTAAAAAGGCGTATTATGTAACTATCATCAGCTCTTTAGTAATTTGTGCCCTGATTATTCTCGCTCAGCTTCTTTTCTTTCCATTTACACTGAGCAGTTTTCTTATTTGGCTCTTTTTAATACATGAAAATCGAAAAGAATGGAAATATCGCTTTTATGTATTTATCCGTTTCCTTTTAAAGAGATATGAGAGCGGACATTTTGTACGTGCTATCCAACCGATTTATGCCTCTCCTCAAGATAGCTTTTTGGATGTATTAGCCCGGTTTCATCGTGAAAAAAAACATACTATTTATATTGAATACCCTGATAGAGAACGCATTTCTGTGGAGGATAATGAATGCTTGGATTTCTATTTTAATGAGAGACCTTATCGAAAAACGATTGGAGAAGCTTTTACTGGCTACTGAATAAATAAAACATCCGCCACGGTACTTCCGCAGCGGATGTTTTATTTATAAGATTATTATATTTTAAAGAATGCTTTTACCTTTTGCATAAAACTTTTTTCTTCCTCGAGCGACTGAAGCGGAACGGTTTCGCCTAAAATCCTTCTGGCTATGTTGCGATAGCTGATAGAGGATTTAAAATTTGGATGCAGCGCAATGGGTTCTCCTTTATTAGAAGCTTTAATCATTTCTTCACTATCCGCTACAATCCCAATTAAATCAATTGCTAAGAGCTGAACAATATCGTCTACATCGAGCATATCGCCATTCTGCATCATATGATTACGGATTCGATTAATGACGAGTCTCGGCGGTTCGATCATATCTTCTTTTTCAATCAATCCGATAATTCGATCTGCATCGCGTACACTGGAATTTTCAGGTGTTGTGACTACAATCGCTCTGTCCGCACCAGCAATGGCATTTTGAAAGCCTTGTTCAATACCTGCCGGACAATCAATAATGATATAATCGTATTCTTGCTTTAATTCTGTCACGATCTCTTTCATTCCCTCTGTGGTGACAGATGACTTATCGCTTGTCTGTGCGGCAGGAAGTAAAGAAAGGTAATCAAAACGTTTATCTTTGATTAAAGCCTGCTGCAGCTTACAGCGTCCCTGAATAACGTCAACAATATCATAAATAATACGATTTTCCAGCCCCATAATTACATCGAGATTACGAAGGCCGATATCTGTATCGATTAAACAAACTTTTTTATCCATTAATGCTAAAGATGTCCCAATATTTGCAGTTGTCGTTGTTTTACCAACTCCACCTTTCCCGGATGTAATTACAATCGCTTCACCCATTATTCATTCTCCTCTCAAATGCGCTAATCACCTTTCTCTGTTTAGAAAGTATTTTGATAGAATCAATTACAATCTTGTTCTGATCCGGATCAATGATTCCGCATTCCATGTATACTCCATCTGCTTCATAATCAGGTGCCCGACTGATATATTCTGCAATTCGAAGCTGTGCCGGTTTCATATAAGAAGCAGCTATAAAAGCTTCTTGGTCCCCTTCTGTGCCAGCATGTGCAATTCCTAATAAGTTCCCCATGATATAGATGTTTCCTCTGGCTCTTACTCTGCCTCCAGGGTTCACATCACCAATCAGCAGCAAATCGCCTTCTGTTTCAAGAACTTGTCCAGATCGGACAATCTGGTTAACTACTTTTAATTTACTCTGATCCAGCCAAGTTTTTGCATCTTTGATTGGTATAACTTCGGATTCCATTGCTTCAATCTGGAAACGATTCTTCTCTTCAATAATTTTCTTTAATTGATTGCGCTGTTCCTCGGTTAAATAACGGTGTCCGAGTTTTACTTTTACAGAAACTACAGGTTCCTCTTTTTTCGGGCTGCTTTCATCAAGCTTTTTGATTAAATCTTGGACAATTTCTTCAAAAGAAGAATTTTCATCTATAAATAAAATCAAACCATCTCTTGTCCCTTTAATCGTGATGGTCGGTTTGGTTTCTTGCACGATATATTCACCTCTTTTTTCTACAGCCAGCATAAAAGCAGATTACTGACTGAGCAGAGTCCGCCGCTCTTTCATAAATATACGTTTGAACAGATTTATTTCAAACGGTCAGATCAGGTTAATTCTCTTCCCCATTTCCGTATCGGTTTTATTATTAGCGGATAGATTAATACCAGGAATAAAAGATTCAAAAGAATAGTAGGCACTAATCGATTCAATAAGTATACTTCTATCGGCATATCTGCTAATCCAATCACAGTGAAAACCGTATAGACACTTAGATCAGCCAAAGCTATTCCAAAAGCGGAAAGGATTAACAGCACATAAAAGTTACCTTGCAGCATTTTCTTTAAACCGCGGACAATGTAAATTACCAGTGCATAAGAAAACATATAAACACCTAAAATACCTGTATACACAATATCAAAAAGCAATCCAAAAATAAGTGCATATAAAACAGCATAATAAGTATCATTACGGTCGTAGAATATGGCAATGTAAATGAGCATAATAAACAGCCAGTGCGGCACAATCATATATGTACCCATTAATAACTGTTGAGGTAAAAGCTCTAAAGCCACGCCGCTGAGTACCATGACGACGAACAGAATCAAAGGGAATATCACACGTCTAGTCAAGACTCGTCATCCCCTTCTTCAACATCGTCTTCCGGCTGGTCAATAGAACGGTTCACAACAATAACATTGCGGATGTCAAATAAATCCGCCGCCGGTTCGACCATTGCGATTCTGGTCAATCCATATTGGTCGGCAACTACTTCATTTACTTCACCAATGGTTATGCCAGCAGGAAACTCTCCGCCAAGTTCTGAGGAATATACGGTATCTCCTTCCTCGATATCTGTATCCGATTCTTCAATAATGCGGAATAAGAGCATCTCTGTCTCTTCATCGAACCCTTCTATCATTCCAAAAATATCACTGTCGTCTTCTCTCAATACAGTTGCAGAAACACGGTTGAACTCGTCAAAACCTGTCAGTAATTGTACCGTGGCCGTACCCCCTGATGTATGAAGCACTTTTCCAATCATTCCTTCAGCTGTACGCACAACCATATTTTCCTGTACCCCGTCATTCTCTCCGCGATTAATGGTTACCTGATTAACCCATTGCTCCGGCGAACGGGCAATCACTGTTGCATAGATTGGTTCATAGTCTCGAGCTGTTTCCGTCATATCAATCATGGAACGCAGCTCTTCATTTTCTTCTTCCAGATTTTGCAGGTCATAGGCTACACTTTTTTGTTGAGAAAGCTGCTCCCTTAATACCTGGTTCTCTTCATATGTTGTCTTGAAATCACTGATATTGGAAGCAATATCAGTGACAAACGTTACTGGAGCCTGTGCAACATTCTGCACCCACCCCACGGCATCACTGACAATCTTTTCACCAACGTTTAAATGTCCGCGATTGTTTAGAGAATATCCTATTAATACGACGAGTACAATAAATCCGATAAGGATTATAAATAATTTCTTGCTTCGAAAAAAATTCATACAAACACCTACTTATTAATTTAACGCGCGTGAAGACACACTCGGAGCTGAACGGAATTGTTCGATGTAATCTAGTGATTTTCCAGTTCCAATTGCCACGCTTTCCAATGGTTCCTCTGTAACAAATACAGGAATTTTCGTTTCATCACTAATGACTTTATCCAGATTTTCTAATAGAGCACCGCCTCCGGATAAGACGATTCCTCTATCCATGATATCAGCCGATAATTCTGGCGGCGTTTTTTCCAATGTTGTTTTGACAGCATTCACAATTGCATCAATATTATCATCCAAAGCTCCAGAAATTTCTTCCGATGTAACTGTAATTGTTTTTGGCAATCCCGTCAACAAATCACGCCCTCTAATATCCCGTTCTTCTCCAACAATGCCTTTTTTCGCTGCTGCTATATCCATTTTAATCGATTCAGCGGATCTTTCTCCAATCATTAGGTTATATTTTTTTCTTATGTAAGAGATAATCGCTTCATCCATATCATCTCCTGCAATTCGAATGGAGCTGCTCGTTACAATTCCTCCCAATGAAATAACAGCGATTTCCGTCGTTCCTCCGCCGATATCAACGATCATACTTCCTGTCGGTTCCCAGACAGGAAGCCCTGCTCCAATTGCCGCTGCAAAGGGCTCTGCAATCGGATAGGCTTCTTTCGCACCGGCTTGCTTCGTTGCATCAATAACTGCCCGTTCCTCCACCATGGTGATGCCAGATGGAACACAAATCATTACATTAGGTTTCTTAGCAAAAAGAGAACGTTTCTTCATTGCTTTTTTCATATAGTAGTTCATCATGATGGAAGTAGTATCGTAATCTGCAATTACCCCATCCTTCATCGGGCGGACAACAGAAATATTTCCGGGTGTACGCCCAATCATCATTCTTGCATCACTTCCAACAGCCTCGACGGCCCCAGTCTCCAAATTTTTAGCTACAACAGAAGGCTCCCGGACAATAACTCCTTTACCTTTTACATAAACCAATGTATTTGCTGTTCCTAAATCAATTCCTAAATCCTGTGAAAAGTTAAATATCCCCATAAATTTCATCCTTTCCGTTCTTCCATCAAATATTAATTTTTAGCTGTTCCTCTATCACGGATAGCCATCCGTAAAATTCCCTTGGAAGGCAATTTCGTTTTATATCAGCACTCTAGAATGTATTCCTTTCGCAGTAAAGCTTCGTTTGCAGGGGATGAAAAGAACCGCCCTGCAGAATGGAGTGATACTTTATACAATTCTAAGAAGCGCCACTTTTATATTTTCCGAAAAATGGCGCTGAAAATTAATTCCAAATATAATTATACGAAAAAAACGCTAAAATAGATAGTATTTATAAGTATCCTTTTTGTTTTAATGAAACAAAACACTCATTCCCAATAACTAAATGATCAATAACCTTTATTCCAATGATATCTCCAGATTCGACAAGACGCTTTGTAACAAGAATATCTTCTTGTGAGGGGGTTGGATCTCCGGAGGGGTGGTTATGGCAAACTAGTATGGAGGCGGCTGACCGTTTTACAGCTTCCCGGAACAGCTCACGGGGGTGGACGATAGAAGCATTCAACGAACCGATAAAGATAGTCTGCCGGTGAATGATTTGATTTTTAGTATTTAAAAAAAGCGCTACAAAATGCTCCTGTGATAAATTACGCATCTCTTCCATAACGTAATTCGCGCCGTCTTCTGGAGAGCGGATTACATAGGCATCCACCGGCTTATAGCTGCTGATTCGCTTTCCAAGCTCAATGGCAGCCAGTATATTTAAACTTTTTGCCGTTCCAATCCCTTTAATCGCTGTCAATTCTTCCACGGTGGCATCTCTTAGCAGTTTAATTCCTTCAAAATGCATCAAAATACGGTCTGCTAGTAATTGGACAGGTTCATTTTTAGAGCCGCTGCCGATTAGAATAGAAAGTATTTCCTGATTGCTCAACTTATCCGCTCCATGCTTTAACAAACGCTCCCTCGGTCTGTCTTCTGTAGGTAAATCTCGTATAAAAATTGGTTTTGCCACGGGTATCCCGCCTTTCGTTTATTTATTGCAGTTCAACTGGCTGTTGGTCACAAATGTCCCGGAGACGGCGTAAACTTAGCCTTTGTTCCTTCTTCAACGGAGATAAAACTTTCGCTGAATGAAGTTTCCTTTATATCATAGCGAGAACACACTTTTCCTACAACTTGACAATTATCCATTTTCAATAAGAATTATCTAGTAATAATCGTTGTTTTCTAATAAAAAATTGTTGTTTTGATAACCTTGTACTACTATAAAAATAAATTTTATGTAAAATCAACAGTTCATTATAAAACCCTTAGAAAGCGGGCATCTCAATCCAGCTTTCTAAGGGTTTTATAACGTCTGCTCCCTATAATTCGTCATAGATTTTCATCCAGGTCAACAATTGGTAAAAAGAAGGCTCTCCTTGCATTTCGGTTATGCTGCTTAATAATTCATCAATCGCCACAGTCTCTGCAGGAGCCTTGTCCACTAGAGCAGCTATCTCTTCCTCAGGAATCGGCTGATTGGACTCTGTCTGCTGAAGCTGCTCCTCAAAAAAAGCTTGAAACGCTGTGATCCATTCCCTTTCTGCTTCGGTCATTTCTATGTCCTTTGTCTGCGTTCCCCATGCCTTCACATAAAGCTCTGCTTGATTATCGGAAAGGGATGCAGCAAGAGCCTGTGCAGCATCCTCTGACGATGCAACTCCTGCCATTAGATAAAACTCCCCATCCCTGTCAAAAAATACAGATGGAATATTTAAATTCTTCAAGCTGGCGATTAATGGGTCAGCATTTTCTTGATCTGAAAAAACACCTGCTTGAAGGATATAGGTTTCTAACGAAGCGAGTGTGACAGCAATAACATCTGGACTGGCTTCTTCTTTTTCTGCCGGCGTTACCGCTGGGGTTGTTTGGGATGGATTTTCAGCACTTGTCGGTGTATCAACCTGCAGAAACATCCGGAAAATTAAAAAACCAATCAAGGTACCGACAAGCACAGCACTTCCCCCACTAATCAGGATTGTTTTCCATACAGGATTTCTTTTTAATTTTCCCTTATTCGTGCCTTTAACGGCTGTCAGCGTGGTGATGTCTGTTTCTTCTGGTTCGTTCTCCAGCGTTGCTGCCGATGTTCTTTCTGCACTATCATCTTTGGAGGATATATGGACTTTGTATGTCCAAGTACCTTTCGTATCTTTTATTCTATGCAGTTTATGTTTTGTCATTCATCCAGCCCTCCAGTGCCAGTTTTGTTTCACTCTAGCACAGCCCTTGTAAAAAGTAAGGCGAATCATGACACTATCTATTATAATCGTTCTACAATTTTCTTAATAATCCTCCCTCTATTCAGACGCTTCAAGTGACTTCACAAAAGAACGGATATAATCAACAAAATGAAAGGAACCTGTTATCAGGATCGGTGCCATTGACGTTTTTATTTTTTCTTTCATCCATGCCTGCCAGTCCTCGACCTGCTCTCCCTTATCTTGCAGCGGATAATCGGTTAGGGCAGCTGCCCGGGGATGATCAAACGATGTTATATATAAGTTTGGAAAGACATCTGCCAGCAGACGCTGCATTTCTTCTATATCCTTATCTTTAAAAGCTGCAAACAGTACATGTACTTTTCTTCTTGGATAAATAGCTCTCACAGTTTTAATAAAAGCTCTTACTCCTGCTTCGTTATGAGCACCATCTACTAGAATAAACGGGTTATCATGAATCTTTTCCATTCTGCCGGGGATGGTCACTTTTTGGATTGCTTCGATGGACGTGTGCATATCCAGATGACCGAATCGATTTTTTAACACTTTTAACGCCTGTATCGCTACGGAAGCATTATGATGCTGATGTAATCCAATTGTCCGAAGCTTTACTCGGTAACGTGAGCCAAGGTTTTTCCATTCAAATTCATCTATCTGGATATTTTCCATCGTAAAGTCCATCCCAAAACGATATAATACTGCTCTATTTTTATTTGCTTCATTAACAATTGGAGTGAGTGCCTCTCCCTCTACCCCTGTTATAATCGGAGTATGAGGTTTTATAATTCCAGCTTTATGCGCTGCGATTTCCACAAGTGTATCTCCCAAAAAAGCAGTATGGTCCTTGGAAACCGTGGTAATAATGGATAAAACTGGTTGTATCACATTGGTCGTATCGTCTCTTCCGCCCATACCAGCTTCAATAATAGCTATATCAACATTTCTGGAGAAATATAAAAATGCCATTGCTGTCATAATTTCAAAATGGCTTGGCGGTTTGCCTTCTCGATCCATTTGTTCAATGACCGGTTCTATTTCCTCAAACAACTCTGCAAATACATCTTCTGAAATAAATTCCCCGTTGTAAAGGATAAACCCGGTTAAACCGTTTAAACTCGGTGATGTAAAGGTTCCAATCCGATAACGATTTGCTCTTAAAGCAGCCTGCAAAAAAGCTCCTGTGGACCCTTTTCCGTTTGTACCGGCAATGTGGACCGAAGTAAACTTCTTCTCCGGATGATCTAAAGCTTCTAATAATGCTTCTATCCGGTCTAGTCCAGGCTGTACACCAAGCTGCTGACGTTTTTCAAAAAATTCATGGATGTTCGTACGCATCTTTCTTTCCTCCTTTATCTATTTCATCGTATACTAATTATCACAGCATAAGCGTCTGTGCTTTTCCCTGCTATATTACATACAGCTAAAAATTTTTTTATACAGGGAAGTGGCCGCTTCATCTCCTCAGTGACTGCCTTAAGGTTATCAGGAGAAATTGACCAATAGCTAAATTTTCACCCTTTAGCAGAAAGGATGTACAACTTTGAATTATACTGGCTGGATTATTATTAATGGAAGTATCGCAACGGATAAATTTATCGATTATGCAACTATGATTGAAGAAGCCGCTGCAAAACAAAAAATGAAAACCATTTGTTTAAAAAATGATGCGGTTTTAACTTTATTATGCCCGAAAAATGGAACGGTGTCACCTATACCAAACCATAATAAACTGCCTGATTTTGCTTTTTTTATCGACAAGGATATTTATCTGGCAAGACAGCTGGAGCAGTTGGGGGTTCGTGTCTTTAATAGTTCACTTGCTATCGAAATCAGCGACGATAAAATCTACACCTATCAAATGCTCATGAGAAATCAGCTTCCTATTCCGGAAACGGTTATTGCTCCTAAAAAATATCATGCAGATAATCTGCCATCCGACTATATCCAGGAAATAATCAATCATTTTGGATTTCCGCTGATTGTGAAAGAAGCATATGGCTCCTTTGGTGAACAGGTTCATTTAATCGACAATCAACAGAGCTTAACAGATATTATCTCGAATATTGGCGAGCGCCCCTTCGTATTTCAGCGTTATATAGAGGAAAGCAGAGGCAGGGATATTCGCGTTCAGGTAGTTGGTGACAAAGCGATAACTGCTGTGGAACGGCAAAACGAAGTAGATTTTCGGGCAAATGTAACTAATGGAGGCAAAATGCTGCCCTTTCCCCTTAATGAGAATACAGAAAAGCTGGCTGTAGCAGCAGCTAAAGCCATTGGAGCTGATTTTGCCGGTGTCGATTTATTGTTTGGCCAAGACAGTGAACTGCTGATTTGTGAAATAAATGCGAATGCACATATCCGCAATCTTTATGAGTGTACGGGCGTCAACGCCGCTGATTACATGATAACTTATATAAAAAAGGAGCTTTCCCGATGAATGGATGGCTGATATATACGAAAGCAGATTCAATAAGAAATAAAAGCTATATCGACTGGTTTATAGATGAAGCTAAAAAGCAATCCATCTATCTCAGATTATTGATCAGGGAAGATCTATCGATTGGCATAAATCAAAATAAACAGGTTATCTATGCGAATGGAGAAGAAATCTGTGCAGATTTCGCAGTTATCCGGACAATGGAACCTCTGCTCAATAAACAATTAGAACAAATGGGAATTACCGTATTTAATCACTCTATAATCTCAGAAACATTTAATCATAAAGCATATGGCTATCTCGCTATCCAGCAACTAGGTATTCCTGTTCCGGAAACCTATTTTTTCCCCGGAAAGATGGCCCCTCCCTCCTTGCCTTTTAACTTCCCTTTTGTTGCCAAAACAGCTAATGGGAAAGGAGGAAAGCAGGTTGCGATGCTTCATAGCCAAAAAGAATGGGAAGCATACCGCCAGAGCCTGACCGAAGACTATGTACTTCAGTCTTCTCAACATATTCAGCCGGGCAAGGATTTACGCGTGTTCGTGATTGGTACAAGGATTATAGCAGCTGTTTTACGTGAGAACTTAAACGATTTTCGAGCAAACTACTCTCTTGGCGGAACAGCATCTCTGTATACGTTAAATGAAACAGAAAAAAGTATCGTTCAAACAATTATAAATGCTTATGATTTCGGCCTTGCCGGTATTGATTTTATGTTCACGGAAAATGGAGAATTTATATTTAATGAAATTGAAGACGCCGTTGGTTCGCGTACGTTGAGCAAACTCAGCGATATCAATATATTAGAAGAATATGTAACGTATATAAAAGAAAAAATGCTATGAGAAATTGTCTCATAGCATTTTTAATTACTGTTTTAATTCTGCTAAACGGGCTTTTACTTTCGCCTGTTTATCCAGATAATCTTTTTCTTTTTGTTTTTCTTCTTCCACTAAGGATTCTGGTGCTTTGCTGATAAAGCCTTGGTTAGAGAGCTTTTTCTGCACTCTTTCTACTTCTTTGTTCCATTTAGCGAGTTCGTTTTCCAAACGTGCGATTTCTTTATCAAAGTCAATCAGGCCTTCTAAAGGAAGGAAGATTTCTGCACCTGTCACAACAGAGGTCATCGCTTTGTCCGGTGCTGCAATATCTTCTGCAATTTGCAGAGAGCTCGGGTTACAGAAACGCTCTAAATACTCCCGATTCTTTTCTAATTCCTGCACAAGCTCTTCATTTTCTGCGGAGATAAGTATCTCAATTTGCTTAGACATCGGTGTATCTACCTCTGCCCGGCTGTTACGTACAGATTTGATAATAGCAACTAAGCGCTGCATTTCAGAAACTGCTTTTTTATCATCAAATGCCGGATTTACTTTTGGCCATTCGCTGACTGTAATAGATGCTCCTTCATGCGGAAGCTGCTGCCAGATCTCCTCTGTAATAAAAGGCATAAACGGATGCAGCATACGCATCGTCTGGTCTAATACATGTGCCAATACAGAACGGGTTGTATTTTTCTTGGCTTCATCTTCACCATACAGCGCCAGCTTAGCCATTTCAATGTACCAATCACAGAATTCATCCCAAATAAAGTTGTAGAGATATCTTCCTGCTTCGCCAAATTCATATTTATCTGCATTTCTCGTTACATGGTCAATTGTTTCATTCAATCGGGATAAAATCCATCTGTCTGCAACCGTTAAGTCCCCTGTTAAATCAATATCCTCATACTGGAACCCTTCCATATTCATCAGAGAAAAACGGGAGGCATTCCATACTTTATTGGCAAAATTCCAGGTAGACTCGATTCGTTCCCAATGAAAACGCAGGTCCTGACCAGGTGTAGAACCAGTCATTAAGAAATAACGCAGCGAATCGGCACCGTATTTATCAATGACATCCATCGGGTCTACACCGTTCCCCAGGGATTTACTCATTTTTCTTCCTTTAGCATCACGAATTAAGCCATGCAGCAATGTATCCTCAAATGGACGTTCATTCATAAATTCCTTTGATTGGAAAATCATCCGGGATACCCAGAAGAAAATAATATCATAGCCTGTTACCAAAACATTGGTAGGGAAATAACGTTTCAAATCAGCGGATTCTTCATTCGGCCAGCCCATGGTAGAGAACGGCCATAAGGCAGATGAGAACCATGTATCCAATACATCCTCATCCTGCTCCCAGTTTTCAACATCCTCCGGCGTTTCTTTACCTACATAAATTTCACCTGTTACTTTATGGTACCAGGCCGGAATCCGGTGCCCCCACCATAATTGTCTGGAAATACACCAGTCACGGATATTATCCATCCAGTTGAAATATGTTTTTTCAAATCGCTCTGGTACAAAGTTGACTTTTTCCGCGTCAGAATCCTGCATCTTCAAAGCTGATTCTGCCAACGGCTCCATTTTTACAAACCATTGTGTAGATAAGTAAGGCTCTACCACTGCACCGCTTCTCTCCGAATGCCCGACCTGATGCGGACGTTCTTCGATTTCAAAGAGCACACCCTGCTCTTGCAGGTCTTTAACCAGCTGCTTCCGGCATTCAAAACGGTCTAATCCCTGATACTTCCCTGCATTTTCATTCATGGTACCATCTTCGTTCATCACAAGCACACGCTCTAGATTATGACGGTTCCCAATCTCAAAGTCATTCGGATCATGAGCAGGTGTAATTTTAACTGCTCCGGAGCCAAGCTCCATATCTACATAATCATCTGCAACAATTTGCATTTCTCTTCCTACAATCGGCAGGATAACCGTTTTTCCGATTAAATGCTGATAGCGTTCATCTTTTGGATGCACCGCAACCGCCGTATCACCGAGCATAGTTTCCGGCCGGGTTGTCGCAATCTCAATTGTTTCATCACTATCCTTTATCGGGTAGCGCATATGATAAAATTTCCCTGGAATCTCTTCATAAATCACCTCAATATCAGAAAGAGCTGTTTTCGTGGAGGGATCCCAGTTAATAATATATTCGCCGCGATAAATCAATCCTTTTTCGTAAAGACGGACAAATACCTCCCGAACAGCTTCAGACAAACCTTCATCTAACGTGAAACGTTCCCGGGAATAGTCTAATCCAAGTCCAAGTTTCTCCCACTGCGAGCGGATAAAGCTTGCATATTCCTCTTTCCACTCCCAGGATTTTTCAAGAAATTTCTCCCGTCCAAGCTCATAGCGGCTGGTTCCCAATTCTTTTAATTTTGCTTCTACCTTCGCCTGGGTAGCAATCCCCGCATGATCCATTCCAGGAAGCCATAATACATCATAGCCCTGCATACGCTTCATACGTGTGATTGTATCCTGCATCGTGGTATCCCATGCATGCCCTAAATGCAATCGTCCTGTTACATTTGGCGGCGGAATCACAATGGAATACGGCTCCTTCTCCGGATCATCTTTTGCTTCAAAAAACTTCCCATCTAACCAAAATTGATATCTTCCTGCTTCCACTTCTTGTGGATTATATTTAGGAGGAAGCTGATTTTGTTTATCTGACATGTTAAAAAACCTCCTTCATTCATTCAACTAAAAAAACCTTTTCATCCTTATACATAAAGGACGAAAAGGTATATTTCCGTGGTACCACCTTTGTTTGCTGATCAATAAAAGCTGCTGCAGCTTCATTAAAGCACACTCAAGGTCATGGATATCGGCTGACAACCGGAACCTCCTACTTCATTTTTCAGAGATTCTACATCAGAGACGACTTCAAGAACAACCTTCCCGGGAAATTTTCAGCACAGGATTTCCCTCTCTAAGAGCGTTTACTCTTTACTACTTCTCTTCCACGTATTCGTATGTTTTCTTAGTAACATTTATTTTATCGTTTCCGCTTAAGAACGTCAACTAGATTTTCATATATTTACCGATAAATAGGCTTGTTCCCAGTTCATTAAAAAGTGTATCTATATTATTGACACACTTTTCGAGCATTTATACATAACATATTATATATCATTCCTGAAGTCACACTTCATTCAAAAAAGGAGGGAAATAAATGTCCCGTTATTATCGTTATCGTATACCGCTTTGGGCCAGAAAATGTATTTTCGTTGTAGAAGCCTGCGTCACACCAATTCTGGTCTTTCAGATTATCCGAACGCTTTTAATACCAACAGCATTTGATATTTTAATACTAGCTGTACTAATTGGCCTTGCCCTTTCTTTTTACATGCAATGGATTTAGTCTGGCTGTTCTTCTTTGGACTCATATGTTTCTTGAATAAACTCCACCCAATTCATCCCAAATTCTAAACGGCGGAATTGCTGCTGCAGCTCTTTGACCTGATTAACCATCGATTTCTTTGTGCGGCGGTCTGTATAATTCTTAAGTACACTTAAATAGAATGATGGATTTAACAAATAGACAGAAACAAGATGCATTTCCTTTACAGTCAGATGATTTGTTTTTTGATAGACCGTAAATGCCTGCTGTATTGTTTCCTCAGGCTGGTTATAAGCTCCTGTCAAGCCCCGGAAATAATGTGATAAATCACGTGCCGGATGCTCGAATCCTCCTGATTCCCAATTAATTAAATAGCCCCCCTTTGAATGCGTATCGTCGACTCGCTGATGACATAAGCTGGAAGACCATAAAATCTCCGTTTCTTCCTCTCCATAGATTTGATACAGTTTATCTTGCAGCAGCCCTACAGCATGGCAAACCCCTTTATAATGCGTGCAATAAAGCAGCTCAAACGGCGACATATATTTTCTGCTTTCATAATCGGTGACACGGGCATGGAGCTGATCTAAGGATTGTTTACAAAAGCTTGAAAACCCTTGAAAGGATTCTTTGAGACGATCAGATTTAATACGGCTGGTCTGCCTTGTCTTTTTATGAATTTGTGCAAGTGTCTGCAATGTTCGCTCAATGTTATACGCGGAATCTGTGACCTCCGGAGAGTCAATCCAAGGTGTTAAATAATAGTAAAAATTTTCCTCCTTATGAAAAAATGCATTGTCCCGGGTTAAATACACAGGTAAAATCTCTGTCACATTTTTTTCACGAGCAATACGGTAGACATGCTGCCAATTCTCCATCGTCTGTTCTGTTAAAAAACTGCGCTTCAAAGCATATTCCTGCATACCGTCAAATACTTTTACAACACGCTCTGTCTGTTTTTCAATACTGACGGGATAGATATGATATGCTTCCAGGACCTTCTTCCATATATTCACCACATGTCACCCCTTATTTGTAAACTTGAAATTGCTCGTGTATATCAAATCTGCATTACATCTGAATATTAACCTGCATAAAATAATTAAAAACATAGATTATGTAAAACTCCGGCACAAATAATCTTATTCATTATTTGTGCAGAGTCTTTATTTATTGTTTAGACGGAATATAAAGCAGCTGTCCTTCATTTACTTCTAATTCTTCTTCTAATTGATTATGCTTGATTAATTGCAGCGGGCTGATTGCAAACCGTTCTGCTATGGTATCGATCGTATCATTCTCCTGAACAATGCACAGACGCATTTTGGCATAATGATCCTCGTCTGCTTCGCGGAAAATCTGAGATAGTAACGATTCGCTTTCTGTTCGTTCCTCCTCTTTTTTCGGTTCTTCAGCCACCAGTATTTCTTCCTCCCTGGGTGTATCTGGATAGAAGGTATCTTCTATATAATCAATCACCTCGGATTCATCAGCGACATCCCAGCCTGGCTCCTCCCCTGTCATCTCCATATCTTCCTCAGCCTCTAATACCTCTTCCACCTGCTCTTCTTCTTCCGACTCATCCTCTGAAGCCTTTCCTTTCGAAAGAGACTCGAAATATTCAGAAAGAGGCTGTGACTTTACTTTCCATCGATCCGGGTCATCTTCTGGCTCCTCTTCTGAATAGCTTTCTTCCAATGTTAATAGTTCTTCCATTTTTTTCTGATCCTTCGATATCGCTTGCTCATTACGAATTAATGCTTCTTCCGGGGGGCTTTCTTCCAATATCGGTTCAACTTCCGGTTTAATTTCTTCTTCTGACGCTAGCAGTTCTTCTAATTTTTGCTGATTTTCCGATATCGTTTGTTCATTGCGGGTCAATGCTTCTTCCGGAAGTTCTATTTCGAAGGAAAATGTATCTCCTACCTGTTCTTGATCCGCTTCTGCTGTTTCCCAATTTTCTTCTGACGGACGATATGCTTCATCCTGTAAAATCCCTTGAATCTCAACTGCAGCAGTAATTTTTAAACTATCTGCACCTAATAAATCATAATCAAAGGATTCAATTTGTACCGTGACATCTTCTATTTTATTCACCCGATGAGGCGGCACAGATATATCTACAGGAAATTTATGGGTGAATACATACAGTCCATTTACCTCTCTAATACTTTCGACATAACGCTTAGCCTGAATTTGATCAAAGTCAAAAATCTCTTCTCCTTCTTCTTCACCATTTACTTTTTGATATTCTCCCTGCAGTTCAAGATTGCCATGGATAGAAATATAGTTATCTAATGATTCGATTGTTATTTCTGGTTCAATGGAAATTCCTCTGAGCTCTTCTACTTCCTGTCCTTTTTCAAAAAACAGTGATTCTTCCAGTTCAAAAACAAATGAATTAGAATCTACTGACAAATGTATTCCTCCTCTCGCAAACAGTCCAGATGCGAATCATTCGTTATCATTTATATGATAAGAAACATTGGAATATGCTAAGGAGGAAGATTGGTTTAAAGCAAACAAGAAAAGCAGGGGTATCGTTTATGTTAAACGCGCTTCAAGAAATCACTCTGTTTCCGGGTATTCCATTAACCAGCAATCCCGATACTCGCCCTCGTGCAGTTCATGGCAAGGAAGTAATTTTATTTTCTTAAAACCACTTTTCTCGTAACAGCGAATCGCTCTTTTATTCCAGGCTTGGGGGTCCATGACGACTTTATTTACATGTTTCGTATTCATTAAATAAGCAACCATAGACTGGATCAGGAGTTTGCCAATACCTCTATCCCAGTATTGCGTTTCTCCTATAAATTGGTCTATTCCCTAAATAACATTATTATCATTTAAATAACCATACTTTTTTCTCGTGTCTACATTTAATAGATAATATTGAATATAACCGATTTCAATATTATCAAAAGCTATGATACATCTGACTACATTGTCTTGAAGCGGATAAAATTTTTCATTCACTTTTTCTAAATCAAATGGATTATCTCTCCCATCGTAAAATTGAAGAACTGCCGGATCGGAAAGCCACTTTGCCAGTAAATAATTATCCTCTTTTGTTAATTCACGAACAGTTAGCTTATTATTTTGAAACAGCATCTTTGTATGACCTCCACTTGAATTTGAGAAAGTAATATTCTGTCAGTAAAAAAGAGAAACCCGCATGGATTTCTCTTTTATTTTCTCTTTATCATTATTTTTCAATCTTAGAAAAAGCAGTATGCACCGCTTCAATTGTCTTTTCAATATCCTCATCTGTATGTGCAGTAGATAAGAATAATCCTTCAAATTGAGATGGCGGTAAAAATACGCCTTCTTCAATCATCGCACGGTAATATTGCGCAAAGTAGTCTAAATTAGAGGATTGCGCCGTTTCAAAATCAACGACTTCCTGATCTGTGAAGAATACACCGACCATGGAACCGGCACGATTAATATGAAGCGGTATATCATATTTGTCTGCCGCCTGGCGGAACCCTTCTGTAAGACGGTCTACTTTCTTATTAATTTCTTCATAAGACGCTTCTGTCAAGGAAGCTAACGATTCATAGCCCGCTGTCATGGCTAACGGGTTACCGGATAATGTACCGGCTTGATAAATTGGACCAGTCGGTGCAATCTGTTCGATAATTTCCCGTTTTCCGCCGTATGCGCCGACAGGAAGACCGCCGCCGATGACTTTACCCAGACAGGTTAAATCAGGCGTAACATCAAAATGTCCCTGCGCACTGTAATAACCGACGCGGAAGCCTGACATTACCTCATCAAAGATAAGCAACGAACCATTTTGCTCGGTAATATCGCGTACAGCCTGTAAGAAGCCTTCTTTTGGAGGCACGACTCCCATATTTCCACATACAGGCTCCATAATCACCGCTGCGATTTTATCACCATAATGCTCAAAAGCAAGCTTTAAGCTCTCTACATCATTATAAGGAACGGTAATGGTATTCTTAGCGATATTTTCTGGTACCCCCGGGCTGTCTGGAAGACCAAGTGTTGCAACACCAGAGCCGGCTTTAATCAGCAGGGAATCCCCATGGCCATGATAGCTTCCTTCAAATTTAATAATCAAATCCCGGTTTGTATAACCCCGCGCCAGACGAATCGCACTCATCGTTGCTTCTGTCCCAGAGTTGACCATCCGAACCATTTCAATCGATGGAACACGGTCAATAACGAGCTTAGCCAGCTGATTTTCTAATAATGAAGGTGCTCCAAAGCTTGTCCCTTTTTCAACAACTTCCTTTAAACTTTTCGTCACACGCTCATCTGCATGTCCCAAAATTAACGGTCCCCAGCTTAGTACGTAATCAATATACGTATTGCCGTCAATATCGGTAATTTTAGAGCCCTTTCCTTTTTCCATAAAAATCGGATCAAGCCCCACTGATTTAAATGCACGTACCGGAGAGTTTACCCCGCCGGGCATTAAATCAACAGCTTCTTTGTATGCATCTACTGATCTTGTGTTTACCATGCTCTTCCTCCCTTATTTATCTTCTTGCAACCATTTTGCCACATCTTTTGCAAAATAGGTAATAATTAAGTCTGCTCCTGCACGTTTCATCGATAGCAGGGTTTCTGTTACTAATTTTTTCTCATCAATCCAGCCATTTAAAGCAGCCGCTTTAATCATGGAATACTCCCCGCTCACGTTGTATGCAACGACGGGCACGTCAAAATTATCTTTCACTTCCCGCATAATATCCATATAAGACAGGCTCGGTTTGACAATTAAGAAATCAGCGCCTTCTTTAATATCCGATTTCGCTTCACGAATTGCCTCTAAACGGTTAGCCGGGTTCATCTGGTAGGTTTTCCTGTCTCCAAATTGAGGTGTGCTGTCTGCTGCATCACGGAAAGGACCGTAATAAGCGGAAGCATATTTCACCGCATAGGACATAATCGGAATATGGTGAAAACCGGCTTCATCCAAAGCATGGCGGATGACAGTTACAAATCCGTCCATCATATTGGAAGGAGCAATAATATCGGCACCTGCTTTTGCTTGAGATACAGCTGTTTTAGCTAACAGCTCCAGAGAAGCATCGTTGGCTACATCTCCGTTTTCAATCACGCCGCAATGTCCATGCGAGGTATACTCGCATAAACAGGTATCCGCAACAACAAGCATTTCCGGATACGCCTGTTTCACGATTCTTGTTGCTTCCTGAATAATTCCATGATCATGAAAAGCCTCGGATCCGATTTCATCCTTTTCTTCTACCACGCCAAATAAAATAAGCGAACGGATTCCTAATTGATACGCTTCCTCCACTTCTTTCAATAAATGATCAAAAGAAACCTGGAAAACTCCCGGCATTGACGAAACCTCATTACGGATGTCTTCTCCTTCAATAACAAATATCGGATAAATAAAATCCGTTGCCCGTAAGTGTGTTTCTTGAACGAGTGCGCGCATCGAAACGGATGAACGCAAACGCCGATGTCTGTCAAATGTGAATTCACTCATGATTTATCTTCCTTTCGTTTGCAATCGTTGAAATTAAATCCAACATCGCATCTGTTGTATATGGTATGGACGTATATACATCAGGAATCCCTAATTCCCTTGCCTTATCTTCCGTCGTATTACCGATACAAATATAGGTTGCATTATTCGGTATACATTCCGCTAATTGTACAAACGCCTCTGCTGTTGATGGGCTTGTAAACGTTATATAATCAACAGTTGGAAGCTCTTGATTCAACTTCTGTTTTGATTCCACACAATACGTTGTCTCATACACTTCCAATGCTTCATAAGCAATCTGGGCTTCTTTTAGCTTTTCTGGAAGCGTCGGCCTTGATAAATTACCCCGTATCAGCAGCACCGGCTTATCCGATGTGTAAAAAGAGATAAACGCTTCTGCCATCGCCTGCGCATCAAAGGTTTCCGGAACAAAGGAAGCAGCATAACCATATCGATGCAATACCTTTTCTGTTTTCTTGCCGACGATTCCTATCTTCAATCCTTCCGGAAACGTTATCTGCTGTTTACGGAGCAGCTGAAAAAAACCATCCACACCGTTAGCGCTTGTCATGAATACCCAGCTGAAATCCGAGAGGCGTTCCAGTATAGCAGTATCCTCAAGTTTTTCTGGAAAATTTATTTCAATCATTGGGACAATAACTGGACTACCGCCCAGCTTCGTGACTTTGTCAGCCATTTCAGCAGCTTTTGTCTCTTCTCTCGTAATCAATATGCGCTCCCCGTGAAGCGGCTTTCCCATGATTATTCCATCTCCTCTTTGACACGGTCAACGATATCTTTAGCTCCCTGATTTATTAATATTTCAGCCGCCTGCTTACCAACTTGAACAGAGTCATTACCGCGGACGACTTCTTTCAGGATTGTTTTTCCGTCAGGGGTTCCTACTAAAGCAGTTAAGACGATTTCTTCGCCATCTAAATAAGCATAGCCGCCGATTGGAACTTGACACCCTCCCTCTAATAAATGCAGGAAAGTACGTTCCGCTAATACTGTTTTGGCTGTATATTCATTATGGATCCTTTGAACGATTTCTTTTAATTCTGTATCATCTTCACGGCTTTCAATGGCAAGCGAACCCTGTCCTACAGCAGGTACACAGATTTCCGGATCCAGGTATTCTGTAATCAGATTCTCACTTAAACCAACCCGCTTCAAACCGGATACAGCTAAGATAATGGCATCGTAGTCTTCCTCATTTAATTTTCGGATACGTGTTTCCACATTTCCACGAATCCATTTAATCTCTAAATCTGGTCTGGCTGCAAGAATTTGTGCCCCTCTGCGTAAGCTGCTTGTGCCGATAATCGAGCCTTCTTTCAGGTCTGCTAATTTGATATTATTTTTCGCAATATAAGCATCGCGGTGGTCTTCTCTGTCAGGAATAGAGGAAATCTCCAGCCCTTCTGGAAGAGAAGAAGGCATATCCTTCATACTGTGTACGGCAAAATCAATTTCTTTGTCAAACATCGCTTTTTCAATTTCTTTTACAAACAGACCTTTTCCACCAACTTTCGATAGGGTTACATCCAGGATTTGGTCTCCCTTTGTAACAATCTTTTTAATCTCAAATTCATTTTCTACACCAGCTTTTTTCAGCTGATCAATAACCCATTTCGTTTGTGTCATGGCTAAATTACTTTTTCTCGAACCAACAATTATTTTTCGCATGATGTGTCCTCCTCGACCTTTCCAGGTTTCTTCTACAATAAAAAGCAACCAGAAAGTAAATGAAATGACCTTCTGGTTGGATGTGAATGATGTAAACAGAATGAATCCATCCTGCTTAGGCAGTGGTTACTCGTTCAATAACCTTGAATGAGGAGGCTTCCTCTTGCGTAAATTTGGTGAATGCATCATTCTTTTTCAGCTGTTTCGCAAATTCTTCTCTTACCTCATTCTCAATCCCAAAAATATCAATAAATAATTGCAACGCCTCATCTGCCTGCTCAGCACCTGCCAATTCTTTCGCCTGCGTAATCGGCTCTTTCAGTAACTGATTTATAATACTTTTCGTATGCTTATTAAGCACTTTTTTCTCGCGATCCGTTAAGCTTGGAATTTTCCGTTCAATACTTTGCATTGTTTCGGATTGGATAGATAGCGCTTTTTGTCTTAGAGCAGATATAACCGGGATAACACCTAATGTTTTCATCCATTCCTTGAATTGGACAATTTCTTCCTCTAAGGATATTTCAATTTGTTCTGCTGCTGCTTTTCGAGACTCCAGATGTTCATCCACAATATTCTGCAGGTGATCAATATCAAATAAAGCAACTTGATTAACTTCAGCAATTTCCGGATCAATATCCCGGGGAACCGCAATATCTACTAAGAATAGTTCTTTATCCTGCCGTTTACTTTGTACCTTTTCAATATCTTCTTTTGATAAAACAACAGACTCTGAACCGGTAGAACTAATCAGGATATCCGCTTCTTCTAATACAACAGATAGTTCATCCATCCCGGCAACCTTAGCTTCAAATTTCTCTGCCATCATTTTTGCTTTCTCCTGTGTGCGATTAATGACAGTGATATCCTTTACTCCAGCACCTTGAATGTTTTTCGCTGCTAATTCGCCCATTTTACCGGCGCCTAAAATAGCTACATGCTTATTACTCAAGTCTCCGAACTTTTCTTTTGCTAATTCCACAGCTGCATAGCTGATGGAGACAGCATGTTCACCGATACCTGTCTCTTTATGCATCCGCTTCCCGAATGTAATGGCCTGCTTAAACAGTTCATTAAAAATGGTACCCGTTGTATTTGCCAGTTGTCCTTTTGAAAAAGCCTGCTTCAGCTGGCCAAGAATCTGTGTTTCGCCAAGAACCATGGAATCGAGTCCAGTCGTCACGCGAAACAAATGCTCCATTGCACCATCATCCTCCGTAATGTGCAAGTAAGTTGAAAAGGTTTCTTTTTCTTCTCCAAACCAATCTGCTAAAAATTGTTTAATATAATATCTGCCAGTATGAAGCTGATCAACAACTGCGTATACTTCCGTCCGATTACATGTTGAAACAATTACATTTTCCAGAATACTCTTCTGTTCCTTCAATACAATCATTGCTTCTGACAATTTTTCTTCATTAAATGTAAACTTTTCCCTAATTTCTACAGGGGTTGTTTTGTAATTAAAACCAACCTTTAAAATATGCACCGTACTACCCCCATTATGATTAAATGATTCAAACTTTTTATGATTATTATCTAATAATCATTATAACATGTCATGAAGTGCTTTTCGTGCTAAAATGTGAACAGAATCTGAAACAATTCGTACGTAACATAAAGATATGTATGATAAAATGATTCATTCCAGCTAAATAAAAACGACCGCTGCAACAACTTATTCCGACTGTAATGTAACATAACTGACCCATTATAGCAAGGAACTCACTTTAAGAGACAATGTACTTGCTTTTTAAGGGGGTGTCTGTTACAACAGGTATCATCATTTGCAGCACAGAAACAGAGACATTTGGGAGGTTTTTCGATGAAAAGAAAGCATTCACTGCTTGCTTATTTATGTATCGGAATCGGTATTTTTCTTTTACTGCGGGAGCTTCGGATTCCTTTTTTTGTTGACCTTTATTCATGGCAATCTTTCCTGATTGTAATTGGAATTGGTATCATCATTCATAGCTATACAACAAAAACATACCAGAATTTATTTATAGGTACATTACTTTTTGGAATCGGCATTCATCTTCATGGAGTCAAACATTACTCTTTTTGGATCGATGACTGGTCTGTTTATTTCATTATTATAGGACTTGCCTTTATTATCCGTTATACCAAAACAAAAAAAGGATTTTTCTTAGGTCTTTTCTCTATTTTATTAGGCCTGCTATTTCTTTTTTCGGAACAGCTTTCTATATACACCAGCTGGCTTGAACCGATTGTTTCGCTCTTAGAACGATTTTGGCCGATTCTGCTTATTCTCTTAGGTATGTTTATGCTCAAACGCAAATAAGGATACAGCCAGAAATTTTAATTTCTGGCTGTATCCTTATTTTATCTTCTCTTATAAGAAAACTTCACTCAGGCGGAAGTTTTACGGACGCTCCTCCGCGATAAAAGATTTTATCGCTCCCCAAACCGCATCCTTGCCTTCGCCGGTTTCTGCGGAAAAAGGAATAAAAATATCATCTGGATCTATTTCTAAAACCTTCTTAGATCGCTTAATATGCTTGTCCTTCTTTGTTTTTGGGATTTTATCCAGCTTTGTCCCGATTACGATGACCGGAAGCTCAAAAAACTTCAAATAATCATACATCTGAACATCATCAGTCGTCGGTTCATGGCGTAAATCAGTAATTAAAATAACAGCCCGGAGCGGTTCTCTGTTTTTAAAATACTCTTCCATCATGCCGCCCCATTTTGCCCGTTCTTTCTTAGATACCTGTGCATATCCATAACCCGGAACATCGACAAAATAAAGAGATTCATTTATCAGATAGAAATTTAACGTTTGTGTTTTTCCCGGCTTGGAAGAAGTCCTTGCCAAGTTTTTCCGGTTAATCAGCTTGTTGATTAAGGAAGATTTTCCGACATTTGAACGGCCAGCCAGCGCAAACTCAGGATATTGCTCCTGCGGATATTGCTTCTCACTGACAGCACTGATTACAATTTCTGCTTGATTAACTTTCATTTGGTTCATCCTCCTTTACCAACGCGATTTCTAATACTTCATCTAAATGCTTCACCGGGATAAACTGAAGCCCCTCACGGACACTTTCTGGAATGTCTTCTATATCTTTTTCATTATCTTCCGGAAGAATAATCGTCGTCAATCCGGCGCGATGTGCACTTAATGCTTTTTCTTTTAATCCGCCAATAGGCAAGACACGCCCGCGAAGTGTAATTTCACCGGTCATTCCTACTTCTCTTTTGATAGGACGCCCTGTCAAGGAAGATACGAGGGCTGTTGCAATGGTAATTCCGGCTGACGGACCATCTTTAGGTGTTGCACCGGCAGGAACATGGATATGAATATCGTATTTTTCATAAAAATCGGGTTCTATATTCAACTGTTCTGTACGAGAACGCACATAGCTAAACGCAGCTTGCGCCGATTCCTGCATAACGCCGCCAAGTTTACCAGTCAGCTTTAGGCTCCCTTTCCCCGGATAATGCGTTACCTCTATCGATAAAATATCTCCGCCAGCTGTTGTATATGCAAGCCCTGTTGCCGCTCCAACCTGATTTTCCTCTTCAATCAATCCATATCGGTATGCCGGCTTGCCCAGATATTCTTCTACAATGCGATCGGTTATAATAATCCTGTCCTTGCTTTCATCAGAGACAAGCTCTTTAGCCGCTTTCCGGCAAAGCGTCGCAATTTGTCTTTCTAAACCGCGGACGCCTGCCTCCCTCGTATATGTGCGGATTAATTTCATGATAGAAGACTCACGAATTTGTATTTTACTTTTAGTCAGTCCATTTTCTTTAATTTGTTTTGGTATAAGGTGACGTTTCGCGATATGCAGCTTTTCAACCTCTGTATACCCCGGGATAGAGATTAATTCCATCCGATCCAATAACGGCTCTGGAATACTGTTGATGTTATTTGCAGTAGCAATAAACAATACATTAGATAAATCATAGGTCTCTTCAATGTAATGATCACTAAAGTTATGATTTTGTTCTGGATCCAGTACCTCCAGCATAGCTGAAGAAGGATCGCCCCGAAAATCATTGGACATTTTCTCAATTTCATCTAATAAAAATACCGGATTAACCGTTTCAGCCCGCCGCATTCCTTGCATAATTCTTCCCGGCATGGCGCCGATATAAGTTCGGCGATGTCCGCGAATTTCCGCTTCATCCCGAATGCCGCCTAAAGAAATACGGACAAAATTCCGGTCGATTGCGTTGGCAATCGACTTCGCTAGAGAAGTCTTCCCGACTCCAGGCGGTCCGACCAGACATAAAATCGGCCCCTTTATCGTATTAGTAAGCTTTTGAACAGCTAAGTATTCTAAAATGCGTTCCTTCACCTTTTCTAATCCATAGTGATCTGCATTTAACACTTTTTCAGCTTTCTTCATTTGAATATTATCTTCTGTTTTGGTTTGCCATGGAAGCGCAACAAGCCACTCAATATAATTTCGGATGACAGAGCTTTCAGCAGATGACTGCGGGACCTTTTCGTAACGTCCTAATTCCTTCATCGCAACGGTGGTAATTCTTTCAGGCATATCAGACTGTTCAATTTTTGTTCTGAGCTGTTCCAATTCGCCAGTTCTGCCGTCACGGTCTCCCAATTCTTTTTGTATCACCTTTAATTGCTCTCTTAAATAATATTCTTTCTGAGTTTTTTCCATGGAAGTTTTAATCTTTTGACCGATTTTCTTTTCAATGGATAAAATCTTCCGCTCATCCGCAATAATATCCAGAAGCTTATGTATTCTTTCCGTGACATCAAAGCATTCTAATATCTCCTGCTTGTCATCCAGCTTTAAAGAAAGATGTGAGGTAATCATATCCGCTAAGCGGCCCGGATGATCAATATCGCCAACGGTTTCAAATGTTTCATCCGTTAATTTACGTGAAACCTTTATGTACTGTTGGAATTGTTCAAGCAGCGTACGCATTAAAGCTTCAGTTTCATAGCTGTCTCCAACAATCTCCTCTTTTTCTTCTGCCTCTACAATAAAGTTTTCTTCTTCTTCCAGATAACGAATAACCTCCGCCCGATAGAACCCTTCTACAAGTACTCGTTGTGTTCCATTCGGCAGCTTCGTAATCTGTTTAATTTTTGCAACGGTTCCAATATTGTAGATGTCAGCAGAACTCGGATCATCTGAATTCATTTTTTTCTGTGAAGCTAAAAATATGTATTGATCAGCTAACATAGCTTGTTCCAAAGAAGCAATAGACTTATCCCTTCCTACATCAAGGTGTAATACCATCGACGGAAACACAATCAACCCCCGCAGAGGCAGCAGCGGCATTTTTAAATAGTTTGCTGTCATACATTCACCCCCTATTTTCATTTTTTATGTATTTTCTCTGTAAGGCTCTTTCTAAGTGTAAAAAAAAATCAACAAAATGTAAACACCATCATACCTTCTTTTATTATAAACAAGTATTCAGGTATCTATGATTATTATAGTCATTTTATAAAACGAAACATTTATTCATCAGGAGTTTCGCCAATCGGGCATCGTGATAAAAGAAGATTTTACTGAAAGCACGTCCTATACCAGCAGAAAAGAGGAAGAATGCAGATTCTGACCAGAATCTGCATTCCTCAACCGTTTATGCTTATGCACTTTCCTTTGGTAACTTCTCATTTCCTTCTTGAACGGTACCGTCCTGGAAAACAAGTTTTGGACTTCCATCTTCCTGGATAACAGTGTCCTTTGTAATGATGCATTTTTCTACGTCTTCTCTAGAAGGAAGGTCGAACATAACATCTACAATGATTCCTTCTATGATAGAACGAAGTCCGCGTGCACCAGTCTTCCGTTCAATAGCTTTCTTAGCAATTTCGATAAGCGCATCCTGTTCAAATTCAAGCTCGACATTATCAATTTCAAACAGCTTTTGATACTGTTTAACAAGTGCATTCTTTGGTTTAGTCAAAATTTCAATCAGGGCATCTTCATCCAGCGGAGTAAGACTGCCAATTACCGGAATACGTCCAATAAATTCTGGGATTAAACCATAGCGTAATAAATCTTCCGGAAGAACTTTAGACAGCAATTGTGCTGTATCCAATTCTTCCTGCTCTTCATTTGCACCAAAACCAATTACTTTTTTACCTATACGACGCTTGATTACTTGATCAATACCGTCAAATGCACCGCCGACAATAAATAAAATATTGGTTGTATCGATTTGGATAAATTCTTGATGCGGATGCTTCCTTCCACCTTGAGGAGGTACGCTTGCTACTGTTCCTTCTAAGATTTTTAGAAGCGCCTGCTGTACGCCTTCTCCGGAAACATCTCTTGTAATCGATGGATTTTCAGATTTTCTTGCTACTTTGTCAATCTCATCAATATAAATGATTCCTTTTTCTGCTTTTTCTACATCATAATCAGCAGCTTGGATCAGTTTGAGAAGAATATTTTCTACATCCTCTCCTACATATCCTGCTTCTGTTAATGATGTTGCATCAGCCATTGCAAATGGTACATTAATAATTCTTGCTAATGTTTGAGCTAAGAGTGTTTTACCGCTTCCTGTAGGCCCAATCATGGCAATATTACTTTTAGAGATTTCTACATCCCCATTATGCATGCCGGAATTAACACGTTTGTAATGGTTATATACTGCTACAGAAAGATTTCTTTTGGCTTTATCTTGACCAATTACGTAATCATCAAGTGTATCACAGATTTCTTTTGGCTTTGGAATCTCATTCATTTCCATGCCTTCCTCGGTGCCAAGCTCTTCCTCAACGATTTCTGTGCATAATTCAATACATTCATCACATATATAAACACCGGGACCAGCTACCAGCTTTCGTACTTGTTCTTGGCCTTTGCCACAAAAAGAACATTTTAATTGTCCTTTTTCTTCATTAAATTTAAACATTACTTTTCGCCGCCTTCCTCAACAATCTCTGAGACTTTCCTAACACATTCGTTACATATATAAACGCCAGGGCCAGCTACTAATTTCTGAACTTCTTTTTCGTTCTTCCCACAAAAAGAGCAATTTGATTGTCCCATCCCGGCTTCTAAATTCAACATATTCATTCACTCCTACATGTGCCGTATCGGATTAGCAGTCAGCTTTATAATTCATCATATCAGATACAAATAGAAATACAAAACAATATACTTTTTATATTTTCTAAAGATAATCCTATGATAAGTGTGTCTATACAGTATGAATCAATTCTTTTAAATGTCAACTATTTGCAATTCCATCTGTATAGTATACTTTATATCCTGGAACAAATACCGCTTTTGACAAAATCTTCGTTTATTCGACACTGTCCTAATTAACAGGAAAGACAAGGCACGTCTCTCGGCGCACCTTGTCTTATTTATCCTCTTTTTTCACTTGTTTATAAAAATTATTTTGTTTTGCTGTTTTCAGCTAAGAATTCAATTGCAGCACGCATTTTTAAATCATTTTCTAATGTTTCTGTGGAACCGCCAAGCATTTGTAGAAGCTGTTCTTTCTCAACTCCGTACATAGAGCCCATTTTTTCAAGCTCTGCATCGATATCCTCTTCTGTAGCTTCAAGATTTTCAGCTTCAGCAATTGCTTCTAACGTCAAGTTAGTTTTTACACGCTTTTCAGCATCTTCACGCATTTGTTCTTTCAAAGCATTCTCATCTTGTCCTGAGAATTGGCTGTACATTTCTAATGTCATGCCTTGCATTTGAAGCTGTTGTTCAAATTCGCGAACCATCTGATTTACTTCTGTGTCTACCATTGCTTCTGGAATCTCTACCTCGATATTATCTGAAGCTTGTTGAAGTAATTCTTCACGCTGTTCATTTTCAGCTTGTTGTTTTTTGTTTGTTTCCAGTTCTTCACGTTTTTTTGCTTTCAATTCATCAAGTGTTTCTACTTCTTCATCAACATCTTTTGCAAATTCATCATCCAGTTCTGGTAATTCTTTTGCTTTTACTTCATGAATTTTCACTTTAAAGACTGCGTCCTGACCAGCTAAATCTTCCGCATGGTACTCTTCAGGGAAAGTGATTTCTACTTCTGTTTCATCACCAGCTTTTTTACCAATCAATTGTTCTTCAAAGCCAGGGATAAATTGTCCGGAACCAATTTCCAGTGAATGATTTTCACCTTGTCCGCCTTCAAAAGCAACGCCATCTTTGAATCCTTCAAAATCGATAACAGCAGTATCGCCGTCTTCGATTTCGCTATCTTCTTTTACAACTAATTCTGCTTGGCGTTCACGAAGATTTTCGATTTCCTGTTCTACATCTTCATCAGTTACTTCTACAGATTTTTCTTCCACTTCTAAACCTTTATATTCACCAAGTTTCACCTCTGGTTTCACTTCTACTTCCGCAGTGAAAACAAGCGGTTGTCCTTTTTCAATCTGATCAATGTCGATAGAAGGCTGTGCAATTGGGAAAATCTCAGCTTCATCAACTGCTTTAGAATAAGCACTAGGAAGTACAATATCTACTGCGTCCTGATATAGAGATTCTACGCCAAAGCGTTTTTCAAAAATACTGCGTGGAATTTTCCCTTTACGGAAACCAGGAATCTGAACATCCTTCGATACCTTTTTGAACGCTTGGTCTAACGCTTGATCAAAGTCTTCAACAGATACTTCAAACGTTAATACTCCTTTATTACCTTCTTGTTTTTCCCATTTTGTTGTCATTATTATTCCCTCCAAAATCAAATCTATCATTGCATTTCATTATTCATTTGATCAATCATTTTTCCTGATTTACAACCACCTCATTATAACACATATCTTTTGTGTTTCAAGCATTTTACTACCTACTCTTCAATGATACTTAAATAAAGCGAGTTACAAATTTTTATAGACTCTATCCATGATTGGGCAGTTTCATTCAATTCGTCCAGCTGCAAATCCAGCTGTAAATAGTCATTTCCAAGAATATAGACGGCTTCTGCAAAAGAAAACATATCACTCTCTTTCGGTGTAAATGGATAAGTCACGTAAAAGTATCGATATACAAGCTGCTCAATCAAATTTAATAGAGATGGATTGGCTTCTGCCCTTTTTTCTAATTCTTCCGTTATAGCTATATAGCTTTTCTCTTCAGATATCTGGATCAATTCCGTCGGCTGAGTAACCATCATTGCCTCAAATTTATGTATGTAGACAGATCTTTCTACGCCTGTTTCTTTGAACCATTCTAATAAAGCAGTTTTAATAACAGGATGCACTTGAGGATTTTCAAGCAGTCTGATATTTTCTTCCTCCGGATTTGCCTGTATCCGCCGAAGGTTATCAATGATATTCCATTGCTTCAGATAATCATCATCCCTTACAGCTTCCTTAAGTTCTTTCATAAAACTGACGGCATTATCTTCATCGATCCCAATCTTCATATTGCCGCTCATTTCATATAACTGCTGAAAAGGCTCTTGAAGCATGTCAGGAATCATATTATGCTCAAATTCTATTTCTAACAAATCCATCAAATGCTGATACTGGCTTGTTTGAAAAAGAATGGTTAAATAAATATGGAAGTAATGATAATAATGTGCGTCTTTTCTGGCCAGCAGTTCTTCACTGAGCTGCTCTGCATCCTTATACTTTCCTAATTCCATCAAACACATTAATTTACCAATGTATATTTCATGGCTTCCTTCATGATATGCAATCAGACTGTTTAATTTATCTAATGCCTCTTTGTACCTTTTTTCCTTTAATGCATGCAAACCTTCTTCTTCCAATTGTTTTTTCGTATTCGGAAATAATATCACTTTAGCACTATCTTTCATTTGTTCACCTCTATTCTGGGTTTCCAAAAATTTTCTTCAAATCTGTTATACCCTATCCTGCACTATTTAAACTATTTTTTTCAGATTATATCTGCAGCAGGTTTAACCTTCCTGTCTCATTATCATGTTACCCTTAAAAAAGCAGCGGGTCTATATTAATTTGCAAAAGATAGTTAAATTCATTTTAGGCACTTCATCAAAATCTATGCATTATAAATCATTCGTGATATAGATGTAAGCTGCTGCACCCGAAAAATAACGTCAGCTAGTTTCTTTCTTAACTGAATTTATTCATATCCCTGCAAGCCCAGTTTTTAATATAGAGCCAATTATCTTTTTCTAGAAACCAAAAAAGCTCAAAACCTTATTAATTGAGGTTTTGAGCTTTTTAAACTGTTTACGTCCCAGGCAGGATTCGAACCTGCGACCCACAGCTTAGAAGGCTGTTGCTCTATCCTGCTGAGCTACTGGGACATGATGGAGCGGGTGAAGGGAATCGAACCCTCGTCATCAGCTTGGAAGGCTGAGGTTTTACCATTAAACTACACCCGCAATTACCGTGTTTTATGTATGAAATGATGTGCACCGTTTTTAACGGACAAGTAATATTATATGTGGGATAGAAGTTTTTGTCAACAGATTTTTAATTTTTATTTCTCGGCTTCATAAAAATGACGAAAACCCTCGGTACACAAGGGAAAAACAGCTTGAAAATTCTCTAGTGAAAGCAATAAAAGCAGTTCACATTCTCTTTTCAGAAAAATATGAACTGCTTTTATCTTATTTATCACGGAGAGTCGTCCATAACATTATCAATGTATGAAGTTTCGTTTTACAAAGAAGTACGATAGCTCATATCTTCTATTTTTCCATCTTTTAAAGTGTAGAAGTCTACCTGCACTTCATCTGTATTTTCCCAGCTTAAAACAGCGTATGTTTTTTCCACACGATTTCTAGGCATACGAATACTCCCTGGATTGATAAATAATTGATTCCCCATTTTTTGAGCACCGGCAATATGGGTATGACCAAAGCATACGACATTTGCAGCATACTCTTCTGCTGCATAGGATAGGTTGGTCAAGCTTCCTTTCACTTGGTGAAGATGACCATGCGTTACAAAGAAACGAAGACCATTTAAATCTAACATTTCTTGTTCTGGATAAAGCAAATCAAAATCACAATTTCCTCCAACTTTATAAAAAGCGCTCAACTCTGCCGCATCAAAATCCAGCTCCGAATCACCGCAATGGATGTATAAATCTGCAGCATGCTTTTCCGTCATTTCTTCCAGTTCTTTCGTCAACCCGTGACTGTCACTTGTAATCAGTACGCTTGTCATTATACTCCTCCTCTTTATTCCTTAGAGCAAATGTATATTTTGTTCCAATTGATTCATCGCTATTTTCCGATGGCTGATTTGATTTTTTTCAGCCGGATCCAGCTCTGCCATTGTTTTTTCATAACCCTCCGGTACAAAAATAGGATCGTAGCCGAAACCATTTTCTCCACTCTGTTCCGTTTGAATATGACCTTCACAATACCCAGTTACAAACAACGGCTCCTGACCAGGCTGAGCAATTGCTAAGACACAGACAAAGCGGGCTCCGCGTTCGCCTTCAGGAATTTCCTTCATTTCCTCCAGAACCTTATCAATATTCGCTTGATCATCTGTCGGTTCGCCGGCATAACGGGCGGAATACACTCCGGGTCTTCCTTCTAAACTGTCAATAACCAGCCCTGAATCATCAGCCAGCACTGTCTTTTGGAAACGATTAGAAATTTGCTCCGCTTTGATAGCTGCATTTTCTACAAAGCTCTCCCCTGTCTCCTCAATATCTGGAATGTCCTCGTCTAAATCAAGCAGGGAAACTACCTCAATATGATGAGGAGCAAAGAAATCTCTAAATTCTTTTACTTTTCCTTTATTTTTTGTTGCAATAATAATCTTCTTCATGGTATCTCCCCCAATGAAATCAGTCTTGGTTAACCAAATCTGCAATAGAGCCAAGCGTTTCTTTCTGCTGGCTGATCAATTCCTGAATACCTTGCTCACCTAAACCGAGCATCGCTTGTAATTGCTTTGGACTAAATGTAGCTTCTTCTCCAGTTCCCTGCAGTTCTACAAATTCCCCTTTACCAGTCATCACAATATTCATATCGACATCCGCTGTACTGTCTTCCTGATAATTCAGATCAAGTACCTCACATCCCTCAGGCAATACACCAACTGAAATTGCCGCTAAGAAATCAGTTAAAGGAAGCTCCTTCAGCACTTTCTTTTCAACAAGCTGATGAAGTGCAATTGCCATAGCGACATAAGCACCTGTAATGGAAGCTGTTCTAGTTCCGCCATCCGCTTGAATAACATCACAATCAATCCAGATGGTCCGTTCCCCGATTTTGGAAAGGTCAACAACTGAACGTAGTGCTCGTCCAATCAAACGTTGAATCTCCATCGTTCTGCCGCTCACTTTTCCTTTAGAAGATTCACGAATATTACGCTGCTCTGTTGCACGCGGCAGCATTGCATATTCCGCTGTAATCCATCCTTTTCCCTGGCCTCTCATAAATGGCGGCACTCTATCTTCAATACTCGCATTACAAATAACCTTTGTCTGGCCCATTTCAATTAATACAGACCCCTCCGGATGTGTAATATAGCCCGGTGTTATTTTTATCGGCCGCAATTCATTTGGTTTTCGATTATCCTGTCTTTCCATCTATTTTCCTCCTTATTTCACATTACATAGCTTATCATATTTTCGAAAAAAGAAACATGAGAATGCTGTTAAAAGAAGTATGTATCTTCAAATTATCCGTTCAAAGAAAAAAGCACCTCAAGAACAGGTAAACTGCTCTCCAGATGCTTCATCGCACATTGCAATCCTTTTATAATTCTTCACTTGGTGTATATATATCTGCTGACACCGGTGCAGAATAAGGCTCTCCATTTTCATTAAATACTTCATCCACATTTTCAACCTGAACATTTACCGCATCGATGTTTGGCCGCTGCGTTAACGTTCTGACCATAGTCTCCATCACTTCATCTGAGATAATATTTTGCTCGGAATCCATCAGGATACCTTCATTAAATGTCAGATGGACAACTCCTTCCTCTATAACCGGATCTGCTGTCAAGGCTGCTTCCGGGCTAAAAACATTCACAACATGATTTTGATAGCCTGGACCGTCTACCAGTTCATTCACAACGCCTGTTAAATCATTTTCATCATCCATCTCGACATATTGTGTAACAGGAACATAATAACGGTTATTTTCCTGTTCTACCGGATAAAACATGGTAACTGGACTACTGTTAAAATAGTCTAATGTATCATTATTGGTCAAATTGATTCCCTTTGCCCGTGTATAACCATTATTGATCGGTGTACCATTTACTGGCATTTCCTTTAAATCGACTCCATCCACCCGAAGCTTGACCTTATTAACATTCTCAAATTGTGTCAGCGTGTGTGTAACAGCTTCTAAAATAGGAAGCTCAGATGCTGCTTCATAATCGGAAAATTCTCCGGATAAATCTACGACAATTGTACCGTCTTCTTGAAGATCAATGCCAAGGACCTCTGTATCCTCCGGAAGCACAGCTTGGAAGCCGTTTGGCAGCATTGGAGTGATTGGACCGCCTTTAACCATATATTCAATAACTTGCTGCGCCACTTGATTTGTTTCAGGAATTGGAAGCTCAATCATTTGTGAGGCAACCATCCCGTTTGAATCAATTAAATACAACTCTCTAGAAACCGTATCTTCTGCTTCCTCAGGAGGAGCTGCAGCATCTTCCTCGTTTGCTGCTTCATCATCTGCTGTTTCTTCCCCATTTACTGCTTCTGCATTTTGCGGAGGATCCACCTCTTTTGATGACTGTTCTCCTTTAAAACATCCTGCCAACAAGACTAATATTCCAAAAGCCACGATTAATCGGATTATCATTTTACTCATGCAACTACCTCCCAAGATGGTTTGTACTATTAATCATACGAGCCCACCCCGAGAAATAGACCATGATTTAGATAGTTTATAAAGGAAGTTTCATTTTATATCTGAAAAAAGACCACATAAACTGAAACTTTAATCAGTGGAGGTTTCGACGCATGGCTCTTTACGATGGAGCGAATAATCGCAGCAATGTTGTCAGGTTAATATGCAGCTGTGAGAAAAAACTCCTATGCAAAGATTCACTCTCATCTGCATAGGAGTTAAAGCTACTGAGATTAAACATGACGCAAATCTGCATGTTTAATTGTCAGCACACCAAAATTACTATCTTTAAAAATCTTCTGTGTGATTTCGATAAAAATATTCAAATCTCCTGTCGCATAAAATTCATGGGGCGGCATCGGGTCATCGCCATTCGCAATTTGATGAATATCTAATGTTGTACTCGTCTCTCTTGCCGTTTCTTCACTGGAAGAAATAACAGTAATTTTCTCTCCTGCCACCGCTTGAATAGTATCCTTTAATAGTGGATAATGCGTACAGCCTAAAATCAATGTATCCATTTGATCATGCTCTAAAATAGGCACCAGGGTTGTTTCCACTACTTGTTTTGCTTCCGGCCCGTCCAGGATCCCTTTTTCCACCATCGGAACAAAAGCAGGGCAAGCTAAAGAAATAACCTCAATATCAGACTTGATTTGACGTAGTGCATAACTATATGCACCGCTCTGCACCGTTCCTTCTGTTCCAATTACACCGATATAATTATTCTCCGTAGATTTGATTGCAGCCCTCGCGCCAGGCTTGATAACGCCAATAACCGGAATATCCAATTTTTCTTGTAACTCTTCTATTGTAAATGCGGTTGCCGTATTACAAGCAATCACAAGCATTTTTATATTTTTTTTAAGTAAAAAACGGACCATTTCCCATGTGAATTGTTTTACCTCTTCTTTCGTTCTCGGTCCGTATGGGCATCTTTCTGTATCTCCTAAGTAAATAAGCGGCTCTTTAGGCAGCTGTCTCATTAGTTCATGAACAACCGTTAACCCGCCCACTCCTGAATCTATTACACCAATTGGCTGTTCCAAAGCGCTCTCTCCCTTTTTGCTATTGCTACTTCTCATTAACTTGCTTCATTTCATCATGCAAAAAGCCTAACAAATCATTCAACGTTTCTTTCTGCTCATCTGAAAATGAAGATAAAACATCCTGCAAATATTCCTGACGTTTTTGGATTACTTCTTCAATAATATGCTTCCCTTTTTCCAGAAGATGGATGCGCACCACGCGCCGGTCATTTGTATCACGGACACGCTCTACTAATTCATTTTTCTCTAAACGGTCAACTAAGTCTGTCGTCGTACTAAATGCATGGCTAATACGGTTCGACAATTCGCCAACGGTCAAATCTCCTTCTTCCAGCAGCCACTGCAAGGCAATAAACTGCGGCGAAGTAATCGGATAATGATGTAATATTTTCCTGCCATTTTGTTTAATCATGCCAGAAATATACCTTAATTGTTTTTCCATTTTATTCACTGCTTCTACATCTTTATTCTTTTCCAATTCTTTATTTTTTTCCACATTGATACCCCCTAAAAGTAAGAATTGCTCCTGGTATTTTAACACTAATTAAATAGCAATGGTTATGAAGTCATTTTCTTGCTGCTTGTATTACATAGTAAACTAAAAATCGCTTCTTGAAAACTTTTTTAAAGCCGTCCAAGGCAAATACCTTTAAAAATGTACGCACTCTTTTGTTTCAGCCTTCATAAGCTATATCGACTAAATAATTTCCCTTCATGATGCAGTTCTATAAAGCAAGGAGGGGGTAACATTTGAAGGATAATGGGTATAAACCGAAGCAGCTGCTGACCAAACGCGAGAAAGAAGTGTTTGAACTATTGGTACAAGATAAAACAACAAAAGAGATTGCCCAAGAGCTATTCATCTCAGAAAAAACTGTGAGGAACCACATTTCAAACGCGATGCAAAAACTGGGGGTAAAAGGCCGTTCACAGGCTGTTGTTGAATTGCTTCGCATGGGCGAATTAAAACTGTAAACACACAAAAAAGAAAAAATGATACACCAGCATGTCGTTCGAGATCAAAATACATTTATTTTCTTTTTTATTCTATTTTTGTTTTGAACTCAAATCAATACATGCATTCAGTGGTGAGATGCTACGGCAGGACTCACCATACAATCGTATACTTTATCGTCATTCCTTACAGGTATAAACTAAGGCTATATGAAGGTGCTTTTTAGTCTGAGCTTTGAAAAAAGAGCTCAGACTTTTTATTTTTAAAAGTAATGAAAGGTTTAACAATCAAATGCTCGCCGCATAATAAATCTGCCCCTTCAGATTTTATATAAGAAAAAGCCACCCTATTTTCAGGGTGACTTTTATACTATTTATCTTTTTAAAAGCCTACTTGCTCTGCAGCATACGTAGCATGCTCATTGCTGAACCCTTCAAACACGAGCTGATCAATCAAGCCGCTTTTGGAAAAACTGGAATAAGACAAATAATCTTCTGCTGTTAATACTGCTTGCTCCTGCCAATTTACATCTAATTGACTGACTGCATTCACCGCATGTTCATTGCTGAATCCTTCAAATTCCAGCTGTTCTACCAAGCCGCTTTCTGAAAAGCTAGTAAATGCTATATAATCCTCTGCCGATAAAACTGCTTGTTCTTGCCAATCTGCATCCAATTGATTGACTGCATAAACAGCTTCTTCATTTGTAAATCCTTCAAATTCCAGTTGTTCTATCAAACCGCTTTCTGAAAAAGCTGTAAAATTTAAATAATCGCCAGCTGCGCTCACTGCATTTTGTTGAGAGAAGCTTTCTCCAGATGCTTCCTCTTCAACAAGTTCTTCTTCAACTTCTTCCGGTTCTATCACTTCAGCCAGATCCTCTTCTGCCTCTTCGGATTCCTCCACTTCAGCCGGATTCTCCTCTGCTTCTTCAGGCTCCTCCGCTTCAACCGTTTCTTCCTCTATTTCTTCCGTTTCTTCAAGCTCCTCCGCTTCAGCAAGTTCTTCTGCTTCTTCAGACTCTTCCTCCTCGGCAGCTTCTTCCTCTGCTTCTTTAGTCTCCTCCTCATTATTCATTTCATCTTGATCCGGTTCTTCTGCTGCCTCTCCTTCATCCCCGCAACCGCTTAAAATTGCTGCGGCTGCGATTATCGCGATTAGAAAAAACTGCCATTTTTTCAAAACACGCTTTCTTTCTTTTGACATATTGATCACCCCTGTATATGTAATAAGTAAATTTTACCATATATAATCAAATAGTAATAGATAGTATTTATCTTTTTTATAACTAAAAAATTTTCTTAAATTAATTAAATTACATTACATATGAATAGGAATATCCTTTCCTTATTCTGCATTTCTTTTTCATTTTTCTTTAGCTCCAGAGAATATCTCACCTATTTATTAAACCATTTCTTTTCTATTCCTATCCAACATCTAAATTTGCTGCTACAGGCTTTCAAGAAATGTATTTTGACTTTTTTAGTTTTTCACGTCTCCCTTATTAAGGTTACAATTGATTACAGTTTCATATTGTTACTTTTTTATAGATTTTTATATGAATAGTCGCTATTTGTTACATTCCATTTCAAGTAACACATTGTTACTGTAAAATATAGTTATAGGGAGGATAAAAATAAATGCTTAATCAAAGATTAGCAGCATTAAGGAATGAAAAGAAAAATACCCAACAAGAAATATCAATTATTATTGGTGTCACTCGCCCTGCATATACTGCTTATGAAAAAGGAACAAGAACACCAGATTATAATTTAGTAGTTAAATTAGCTGACTATTTCGAAGTAAGTGTGGACTACCTGCTAGGCAGGACAGATAATAGAAATTTAGAAAATGAATTCAATCCAATCTCGGAAATCAGTCGTTTGATTAAAGAATATAGGGTGGAGTGTTCGAGATTCCACGAGATTGATCGATGGGAGGCAATGGGCTCGGATGAAATGAAAGAATTAGAGAAATATTTTACATACATTACAGATATGGCTATGAAGAAACAAAAGTATAATAAATAAACTATAAAACTGGGGGACGAAATGATGGGAATTTTAGATGGTTTAATGGGAAATGCTTCAAACGTAGATGAAAAGGAAATCATGAAAGAATACGAGCAATTATTTATTGAAGGGGAAGAAGTAAGCGCAGCTTTTAAAGTTATTCGTGATTTATTTATTTTCACCAATAAACGTCTGATTTTGGTTGACAAACAAGGTTTAACCGGCAAGAAAACAGAATATCATTCCATACTGTATAAAAGCATCTCCCATTTCAGCGTGGAGACTGCCGGACATTTTGATATGGATGCGGAACTTAAAATATGGATTTCAGGCGGAGTCAATCCGCTTGTTTCTAAAACATTTAAGAAAGACACTAATATTTATGATATTCAAAAAGTTCTTGCTTCAGTAGTAGTTTAAATTCATTTAGAAAAAATTAGCTACTAACTAGAAGAAAGGAATTAAAAACTAAGAAAGCTCTTTGAAAGCAGCGAAAACAGAAGAGCTAAATAATGCGCAAGCTGGATGGACGATAAAAAACTATCATCCATCCAGCTTTTTCTATTTAGACGTTCAGCCTGGCTATTCATTCTCTTCGTGTCCATCTAGTTTGAACGCGATTAATATAGATCATGTCTCCAGCAGCTTCTGCTTTAATGCATCAGACAGCTTTTTTGGGGCTTTCTTTTCTGTATCAATATAAACTAGCCTTCCTCGAGCTGTCAGGATGGCCTCCTCTTCTCTCATCACCTTATAGTGAATATCAAAAGAAGTATTGCCGACAGATGCTGTTTTTACATAAACACGAATATCATCGCCAAAATAGAGCTCCTTCAGATAATTACATTGCAAATCAGCAACAATAATTCCGTCTTTTTGACGCATATCCTTTGATAAAAAACCGATACTGTTTAAATAGGCAATACGCGCTTCTTCAAAATAAATAAATGGGGAAACATTATTCACATGACCATACATATCTGTTTCAGAAAATCGGACAGATATAGGGATATAGAAAGAAAAATCTTTCTCCCATGCCGAAAAATCTTCAATATAAGGAATACGGGGCATACAACTTTTTCCTCTCTCTTGTACAATTTTATATCAATCTCTATCTTTTAATTAAAACGTTTTCATTTTCAGTTGAAGAAAAACCCTGACCGGATTAGTGGTTAGGGTTTTTCGCTTGTTATCCATCACCTATTAAAGTGCTGTGTCGCTTCCAAAGAAGTTTTTAAATGCTTGGATATTGGTCGCGCGGTTCATTGCTGCGATAGAAGTTGTCAGAGGAATTCCTTTTGGACAAACTTGTACACAGTTTTGAGAATTTCCGCAGCCGTCAATTCCGCCGTCTTCCATTAAACCGTTTAAACGGTCACTGGCATTCATTTCACCAGTTGGATGCGCGTTAAATAAACGTGCTTGGGAAATAGCAGCAGGACCAATGAAATTGGAACTGTCATTTACGTTCGGACAAGCTTCCAGACAAACACCGCATGTCATACATTTAGACAGCTCATATGCCCATTGGCGTTTATTCTCCGGCATGCGCGGTCCAGGACCTAAATCATGCGTACCGTCGATTGGAATCCATGCTTTTACTTGTTTTAAAGCTTCAAACATGCGATCACGGTCGACGATAAGGTCACGGACAACATCGAATGTGGCCATCGGCTCTAAACGGATAGGCTGCTCCAGCTGATCAACCAATGCCGCACAGGACTGCCTTGCTGTTCCATTAATAACCATTGAACAAGCGCCGCAAACCTCCTCTAAGCAGTTCATGTCCCACATGACTGGTGTGGTTTGCTCTCCTTTGCTGTTTACAGGATTTTTTCGGATTTCCATTAAAGCAGAAATAACATTCATATTCTGTCTATAAGGTATCTCAAACGTTTCCTCATAAGGAGCAGCGTCCGGACCGTCTTGTCTAGTTATAATAAAGGTAACCTTACTTTGTTCAGCCATTTCGTTTACTCCTTTCTAATGTTTTGTTGTATAATCTCGTTTCCGAGGGGGAATCAAGGAAATATCTACATCTTCATAACTAAATACAGGCTCATTCTTTTCCGCATTGTATTCAGCAACAGTTGTTTTTAACCATTCCTCATCATTTCGTTCCGGAAACTCCGGTTTATAATGTGCTCCGCGGCTTTCGTTCCGGTTATATGCACCAATGGTAATCACTCGTGCTAATTGAAGCATATGCTTTAATTGACGGGTGAACATAACTCCTTGGTTGCTCCAGCGGGTCGTATCATTAATATTGATATTTTCCCAGCGCTCCATCAATTCGACGATTTTCTCATCCGTTTTTAACAGCTTTTCATTTTCACGTACCACTGTTACGTTATCTGTCATCCAGTCTCCAAGCTCTTTATGGATTTGATATGCATTTTCTGTTCCCTGCATATTCATCAGCTTTTCAAAATCGCTTTGTTCTGCTTCTTCACGAGATTGATAGAGTTCATCCGGAAGCTCTTCCACATGCTCCTCCAGCCCATCAATATATTCAATAGCATTTGGACCTGCCACCATACCGCCATAGATTGCGGATAACAGGGAATTCGCACCCAGGCGATTTCCGCCATGCTGTGAATAATCACATTCACCTGCAGCAAAAATTCCAGGAATGCTTGTCATTTGCTTCTCATCAACCCATAATCCACCCATGGAATAGTGAACTGCAGGGAAGATTTTCATCGGCACTTTACGAGGATCTTCACCGACAAATTTCTCATAAATCTCAATAATTCCGCCGAGTTTTACATCAAGCTCTTTTGGATCTTTATGCGATAAATCAAGGTAAACCATGTTTTCCCCATTGATACCAAGTTTTTGGTTTACGCAAACATCAAAAATTTCACGTGTTGCGATATCACGAGGAACAAGGTTACCATATGCCGGATATTTTTCTTCAAGGAAGTACCAAGGTTCTCCATCTTTATACGTCCAAACTCGTCCGCCTTCCCCACGAGCTGATTCACTCATTAATCTTAGTTTATCATCTCCCGGAATAGCAGTCGGATGGATTTGGATAAATTCTCCATTTGCATATTTTGCACCTTGCAAATAAAGCTTACTTGCTGCAGAGCCTGTATTGATCATGGAATTTGTTGATTTCCCGAAAATGATACCAGGTCCTCCAGTTGCAAAGATGGTTGCATCTGAACGAAATGCTCTAATTTCATGTGTTTTCACATCTTGAGCCACAATTCCTTTTCCTACACCGTTTTCATCAATAACCGCTTCAAGGAATTCCCAGCCTTCAAATTTAGTGACCAGTCCTTCCACCTCATAACGGCGAACCTGCTCATCTAATGCATATAATAATTGTTGTCCTGTCGTTGCCCCTGCATATGCTGTACGGTGCATCTGCGTACCGCCAAAACGTCGGAAATCTAATAGCCCTTCCGGCGTACGGTTAAACATGACTCCCATACGGTCAAACATATGTATAATACCTGGTGCAGCATCACACATTGCTTTTACCTGCGGCTGATTGGCGAGAAAGTCTCCGCCGTAAACTGTATCATCAAAATGCAAATCTGGAGAATCCCCTTCTCCCTTTGTATTAACAGCTCCATTGATACCGCCCTGTGCACATACAGAGTGAGAACGTTTTACAGGTACGATAGAAAATAAATCTACATTTACTCCTGCTTCAGCGGCTTTGATCGTAGCCATCAAACCGGCCAGACCGCCGCCGACTACAGCAACTTTTTTACTCATTCGTTAGCTCACTCCTTCTTTCATTCCATTACTATTTATACACCATATGCGAATGCAAGTAATGATCTTATACCTAGATAGCCGACTGCTAAAAATACAATCAGACACACATACGTAGAAATGCGCTGTGATTTCGGTGTTTGTGTAATACCCCATGTTACCATGAAGCTCCACAATCCATTTGCGAAGTGGAATACAGCCGAAAGAACCCCTACCACATAGAACCAAAACATCGGCGTGCTGGAAAGGATGCCTTCCATCAAGCTATAGTTGATATCCACATTTCCTAAAGCAAGCTGAACGCGTGTTTCAAATACGTGCCATGCAATGAAGATAACAAGGATAATTCCAGTAACCCGCTGTAGTGCGAACATCCAGTTACGGAAGAATCCATAACGTCGTGTACTGTATCTAGATGTAAAAACAATATAAACACCCAGAATCGCATGGAACAAAATTGGTAGATAGATTACTAATGTCTCCAGCAGCAATACAAATGGTAATTCGTGCATAATACCAGCTGCTGTATTAAATACTTCTTCTCCATACACAGCAAGATGATTGATAAATAAATGTTGTACTAGGAAAATACCAATCGGCACAACTCCCAGCAGCGAATGTAGTCTTCTAAAGAAGAACTCACGTTGTTCTGCCATGTTTACCCCCCTTTTGAAACGTAATCCCTATAATATGTATACTATAAAAATAAAGCGCTTTACAAAATTGTAAATATTTATTTTTATAGTACAGCCAATAACATCTATTATTGTACTTCTTACATTGTAAAGCGTCAAGAATTCCCGACCGGCTTCTTTAAGAAAATGAAAAGTATTTATTAAAATCTCTATTACTCAACTTTCGCACCTTAAAAAGAAACTTCATTTCCATAGAAACAGGAGTTGGCCGTTCCTTCGAAAACACCCTTGACAAAGAATAGAAGGTGGAGTGTAAAATACCGCTGCGGCGGACTGTTTTGTTTTCCATGGGGACGGAGCGGAGCTATGCACTATCATTAGTTCAAAAAAGCAGATTTAACTAAAAAGCAAGCACAATAAAGAAGAACTTGATAATCCTGAAACAACAAGATATATATACTTATTCTTAGGTGCTATAGTTGAGTCTATTACATGAGAAATTGAATTATATTATTGCATCATTCTATAAGATAATCGCCGTTTTTACATCAAAATGAAACAAAACCATACGAAAACCAAGAAAAAGATTTAGAAAAGTCGCAGAGAATGTTATTATAATAGAGATATTTAACTTCGTTTGCGGTTCCAGATGATGTTAATCTCTTGGATAATCTATTAATTTAATGGCAGTGTTCAAAAATCTCGAAATATAGCTGACAGGAAAAATAACCGAATGACCGGACGACAGGCGGTGAAGGAGTCCCCTTTTCCTGCTCAGGCTGAGACCTGTATGAACACGCAAGTAAAGTTAAATTATCTAGTTCCTATACTTGCTAATCAACAGACAACAATACATAATAACCATAGACATGTAACACGAGCGAGACGTGAAGGAAAGGATGAAAATAGTGTCAAAGTATGGCAGCAATCAAAAATTAGATGTAACTGAGTTAGAGCAATTATATAGTGACGGCGCGGGATATGATATTTTACGCTATATTGGTCTGCCGGAGCTTTTTGGGGAAGAAAAAGATACACTTCTTTATTTTTTAGGCAGAAATCTGGCACGGAAATTTGAGTTCAGCAGTCTGGAAGATTTAAGTTTATTTTTTGAAAAAATGGGTTTAGGGACCCTGGATTTAGTAAAAGATAAAAAGAACGTAAAAACCTTTTACCTTCTATCCGATACAATTGTTGCGAAATTAAAATCAAATATGGAGACCGATTTCCGTTTAGAAGCCGGAATAATAGCAGAGGCGCTGCAGCAGCTGGAAGACGTAGATTGTGAATGCCTTGAATCTGTTCACCGTCGCCTGAAACAAGTTGAATTTACGGTTTATATACAGGATTAATAATCTTTAAAACTGAACAAAACGATCGCGAAACTTATTCGATTTCACGATCGTTTTGTTCTGCTTCCTGCTTCTTTAAATGTCCGATAACCTCTGTAGCTATATTTTTGGGTATGCCAATTTTACGCATATCTTCTAAAGAGGCATTTTTAATTTCTTCTACTGATTTAAAATGCGTCAATAAAAGCTTGCGCCGCTTCTCTCCAACCCCCGGGATACGGTCAAGCTCGGATTGAAACAGTCCTTTTCCTCTTAATTGCCTGTGGAAGGTAATGGCAAAGCGGTGCACCTCATCCTGTATCCGCTGCACTAAATAAAAGGCCTGCGATTGGCGTTTTAACGGAATGACCTCTGGAGGTTCCCCATATAATAATTCGCTGGTTTTATGCCGGTCATCCTTAGCAAGTCCAGCAAGCGGAATACTTAAACCAAGTTCATTTTCCAGCACATCTGATGCTGATGTCATCTGGCCTTTTCCCCCGTCAACAATAATTAAATCAGGTAAAGGAAGCTCCTCGCGAAGTACTCTTGTATAACGTCTGCGTATTACTTCCCGCATGGTTTCATAATCATCTGGTCCCTTGACATCTTTGATTTTATATTTGCGATATTCTTTTTTATTCGGTTTTCCATCCTCAAAAACAATCATTGCCGATACAGGATCTGTTCCTTGAATATTCGAATTATCAAACGCTTCAATCCGGCGAGGTGTCTCTATATTTAAGTAATCTCCTAAATCCTCCATTGCTTGGTAGGTTCTTTCCTCATCCCGCTCAATTAATTGAAATTTCTCGTTCAAAGCGATTTTTGCATTTTTTTCAGCTAATTCTACCATTTCTTTTTTTCTGCCACGAAGCGGTGTATGGACATTGACTTCAAGTAATTTTTCCAATATCTCATCATCAATGCCTATCGGAACTAATACCTGCTTTGGCTTCAGATGGTTTTCCTGCAAATAAAATCGTGCAATAAAACTGACGATTGCTTCTTCCGCATTATCATAAAATGGGAATATACTGACATCGCGTTCTATCAGCTTTCCTTGCCGGATAAAGAAAACCTGTACACACATCCAGCCTTTATCATAGCTGTAACCAAAAACATCCCTGTTCACTAAATCATTAGCAGCCATTTTTTGCTGTTCCATCGTTGCATCGATGTATTGGATAGTGTCTCGAAGTTCTTTTGCTCTTTCAAAATTCAGCACTTCACTTGCTTCTGTCATTTCTCTTGTCAAACGGTTGCGAATATCCTTAAACCCACCATGTAAAAAGGAGGTTATCTCTTGAACAATTTGCTGATACGTTTCTTTAGAAGGCGGATTTTTACCACAGGCTAAGCATTGCCCCATATGATAATAAAGACACGGTCTGCCGGGAGGATTATTACATTTCCTGAGCGGATAGATTCGGTCTAAAAGCTTTTTGGTTTCCCTTGCCGCAATCACGTTAGGATAAGGACCAAAATATTTTCCTTTATCTTTTTTTAACTGTCTTGTGACAATTAACCTCGGGTGCCGCTCAGATGTAATCTTCAAATAAGGATACGATTTATCATCCTTCAGCATTACATTATATTTAGGATCATATTTTTTTATTAAATTCATTTCTAAAATAAGTGCTTCAATCTCTGATGACGTAACCATATATTCAAAATCTGCAATATCCTGGACTAAACGCTGCGTTTTCCTGTCATTCGCCCCGCGAAAATAAGAACGAACGCGATTTCTTAACTTTTTAGATTTTCCTACATAAATAATTGTCCCATGCTTATCCTTCATTAAATAACAGCCAGGCTGCATTGGAAGAATAGCCAACTTTTTTTCAATTGCTTCTTTCATCTATAACCAGCCCTTTATACATCAGAAAATCCCTTTTCATCTGCTTGATGACAAAGGGATTCTCTTTTTTCTAATAGAAATCAAAGAATCCGTTCTGTGATAAGGTATCACCACAGAACGAAAACGTGACTTTATCAGGCATGTTTATTAATTAAATCTGTTAATGCCTCTTTAGGTTGGAAACCAATAACCTGGTCTACCACTTCTCCATCTTTGAATAAAAGAAGTGTCGGTATACTCATTACACCAAATTTCCCAGCTGTTTCCTGGTTTTCATCCACATCTAATTTGACGATCTGTACTTTTTCTTCCATTTCTCCATCAATTTCTTCTAAAACAGGAGCAATCATTTTACAAGGTCCACACCATGGAGCCCAAAAGTCTGCAAGTACAAGACCTTTTGATGTCTCGTCTGTAAAGTTTTGATCCGTTACATGTTTAATTGCCATTATTTTTACCTCCTTAAAACATCATGCAGCTTATCATAAGCTTAGTATGAGTATATCATCGTATAAGTATACTTCCTAATAGTTTGCTTGAATTGATTAAAATTACTTTCAAAAGGCCTGTGTCTCAGCATTTCTCACAGACCTTTTATTTCCTTTATGCCTTTACTTTTTTAATTTCTTCAATAAGCAGCGGGATGACTTCAAATAAATCACCAACAATTCCATAGTCAGCAATATTAAAGATATTTGATTCAGCATCTTTATTTATAGCAACAATTACTTTGGAATTAGACATTCCGGCTAAATGCTGAATTGCACCGGAAATACCTACCGCAATATATAAATCAGGAGTTACCACTTTTCCGGTCTGCCCAATTTGCAGCGCATAATCACAATAGTCAGCATCACAGGCACCTCTGGATGCACCTACAGCACCTCCCAGTACATCTGCAAGCTCGTAAAGCGGTTTAAATCCCTCTGCACTTTTCACTCCTCTTCCGCCTGCTACAATAACATTTGCTTCTGAGAGGTCAACCCCCTCCGAGGTTTTTCGGACAACATCCTTCACAATGGTACGTAAATCTTTAATATCTATATCCTTGGTATTTACTTCGCCAGATCTTGAAGCATCTTTTTCAAGAGCAGCTATATTATTCGGGCGAATCGTTACAAATATAAAATCATCTGCAAATGTCTTCTTTTCAAATGCTTTTCCAGAATAGATAGGACGAATAAATACATTGTCATCGCCATTTTTTTCAATGTCTACTACGTCAGAGATAAGTCCTGCTGACAGCCTGCTTGCAACCTTTGGTGTCAGGTCTTTTCCAATAGAGGTATGCCCCATGACAATTCCTTTTGGAGATAATTCATCGATAATTTCTAAAACCGCCTGTCCATACCCTTCTGATGTATACGTTTTCAAATTGTCGTGCGTGACTGTAACAACACTATCCGCCCCATAAGCAATTAGTTCTTCACCTGCACTGGTTAAATCACTATCACTGAATAAAACACCCACAATTTCAGCATCCGCATCAATTTGCTTCGCCGCTGCAATTGCCTCAAAGGAAACATTTCTTATATCATTATCTCTTACTTCACCAATCACTAGTAATTTATCGCTCATTATTATTATCCCCTTTCACTATCAGCTGCATTATCATACAAACTTTCTCTTAAAGTACCTTTTTGTCATTTTTCAATAAAGATACCAATTCCTTCACCTGATCCGCTACCTCTCCCTCTAACACTTTACCTGCTTCTTTTTCAGGCGGAAGATAAATATCGATTGTTTTCGTTTTTGCTTCTACGTCATCCTCATCTAGGTCCAGATCATCGATTTCTAATTCTTCAAGCGGTTTTTTCTTCGCTTTCATAATTCCCGGCAGTGAAGGGTAACGCGGGTCATTTAAGCCTTGTTGACAAGTAACTAGTACAGGAAGGCTGGTTTCGATGATTTCAACATCTCCTTCAACGTCTTTTTCTATCGAAGCAGTATCCCCATCGATAGACAGGCTCGTTATCGTTGTAACGCAGGATATTCCCAAAAGCTCGGCAAGTCTCGGACCGACCTGACCGCTTGCTTCATCAATAGCAACATTCCCTGCCAAAATCAAATCAGCTTCCTTGTCTTCAAAAAATGCTTCTAAAATTTTGGCAATTGTAAACTGGTCTCCTTCTTCCAAATCTTCTTCTGTATTAATTAGAACTGCTTTGTCCGCTCCCATAGCAAGAGCTGTCCGAAGCTGCTTCTCAGAGTCTTCGTCACCAATGGTAACCACTGTGACCTCTCCGCCATGCTTATCTCTTTGTACAATCGCTTCCTCTACTGCATATTCATCATAAGGATTAATGATGAATTCTGCACCATCATCTTCAATTTTCCCATTTTGAACAGCAATTTTTTCCTCTGTATCAAACGTTTTTTTCAATAATACATAAATATTCATATTCTTTTTCCTCCTTGTCACAAACTAGAATGTATGTTTAAAAAGCAGTCAATAATACTTCATCCTCTTATCATTCGAGTAATTTGGGAACCGCCAGAAAATCTATTTATCCTGAAAGTTTGCTGCTCTTTTTTCTTTAAAAGCGCTTACGCCTTCTTTCGCATCATATGACCCGAAAATCTCACCAAACAAGCCCGCTTCCCTGTCAGCTCCTTCTGCAAATTGGCTTGTATTTGCATAAGGAATCAATTGCATAATCCGATTGATTCCAGGCTTGCTTTTAGCAGCAATTTTTCCGGCTAATTGACGAACTTCATTTTCCAGCTCATCTTCTTCCACAATCCGGTTAACAAGCCCCCATTCTTCCGCCTGCCTTCCGGAAATCGGTTCTCCGGTTAAAATCATCTCATATGCTCTGGCATTACCTATATATCGCGGCAAACGCTGTGTACCGGCAAAACCAGGAATAATGCCTAAATTCATCTCTGGAAGCCCTATTCTGGCATCAGCCGTTGCATACCTTATATGACAAGCCATTGCGAGCTCTAATCCTCCGCCTAATGCAGCGCCATGTATGGATGCAATAACAGGAAGCGGAAAATGCTCTATCCTGTTAAAAATGTTCTGGCCGTTCTTAGCTAAAGTTTCATACTCTGATGCCTCTTGAAGAGCGGTAAATTCTTTAATATCTGCCCCAGCTGAGAAAAACTTGCCTTCTCCCTGCAGGACAACCACTTTGGCTTCCCCTTCTTGTTCAATCTGTGTTAACAGTTCATCTAATTTTGCGATCAGCTTAGAAGATAATGCATTAGCAGGAGGGCTTTTGATTGTTAAATAAGCAACCTTCTCCTCTACTTTTAATTCCAAAACGGACAAATCAATCACCTCTTTTTTATATTTCATTATCTGTTTATTTTGAAGTTAAAGCACTGACGAGCATTCTATGAATCTCAGGCGCCATGTCAACAAGATGATATTTCTGTTCCTTCATCACCCAATTCGTAACAATCTCATCAAGTGTACCGAAAATCATTTGCCTGACCAGAGGAATATTCAAATCCTCTCTAAAATGCTGCTGCTCCATTCCTTTTTGAATAATACCGTCAATCACGGTTAAGTAAGGCTTCAAAACTTGATTAATCTGCAGTCTTAAAGAAATATTTGATTGTCTTAACTCCAGCTGGGTCACAATAGCTAAATAATAATCTGAAGACAGCTGCGTGAAATGCATTTTTATTAAGGTATACAGCTGATTAGAAGCAGAATCATTTTCTTCGATTGCTTTTGCTATTTGATTGATAAATTCTCCCATTTTCACTTCGAATAAAGAAACAAGAATATGTTCTTTGTTCTTAAAGTATAAATAAATGGTACCGTCAGCAACATTCGCTTCCTTTGCTATTTTGGAAACCTGTGACCCATGGTATCCATTTTCGGCAATCACTTTTACAGCAGCTTCAATAATTTGATGATATTTTGGTTTTTGATTATTCATGATTTACTCCTTGATTACATAATTAAAAATGAGTGAATGGTCATTCATATTTTTAATATACAATTCTTGAAGTTTAATGTCAATGAAAAGCTGTTTTATTTAAAACGTTTTCAATATAAATACATTCCGATTCTCTGCTTAATTAAATTACCTGTCAAGCTGCTTTGGAAAAGAAAAAAAGAGCACGAGGCTCAAACAGATGCTGCTTCTTGTTTCTGTTTCTCTTCGTCAATCAGTTTTCTTCTTAAGATTTTCCCGACTGCTGTTTTTGGCAATTCATCACGGAATTCATAAATTCTCGGGACTTTGTAGCTTGCGAGATGTTTTCTTGCATATTCATTTAACTCTTCTTCCGTAAGAGCCGCTCCCTCTTTCAACACAATATAAGCCTTTACTGTCTCTCCTCTGTATGGATCCGGTATACCTGCTGCTACCGCTTCCTGGATAGCTTCATGCTCATACAAAACCTCTTCGATTTCTCTTGGATAAATGTTAAAACCGCCTGCAATAATCATATCCTTCTTTCTGTCCACGACATAGAAAAACCCGGATTCATCAACATATCCTAAATCGCCGGTCAAAAGCCAGCCATCTTTCAGGGTACTCGCCGTCTCTTCTTCATTATTCCAATACCCTTTCATTACTTGCGGTCCTTTTACAGCGATTTCGCCGATTTCTCCAACCGGAACTTCTTCTAATCCCGCTTCACCCATTTGAACAATTTTAGCATCTGTATCCGGCCAAGGGACGCCGATACTGCCGTTAATACGTTCAGCATATACAAAATTTGCATGTGTTACAGGGGAAGTTTCTGTTAATCCATATCCTTCAACCAGCTTTCCACCGGTAATTCTTTCAAAGCGCTCCTGAATCTCAACTGGCAATGGGGCTGACCCGCTAATACACGCATCTATAGAGGATAAATCATATTTCTCTAATTCCGGGTGGTTTAACAGACCGATATAAATCGTTGGGGCGCCTGGAAAAAGATTAGGTTTCTGTTTATCTATTACTTTTAATAAGTCACCCGCATCAAATTTTGGTATCAGAATAATCTTGGAGGCTTTTTTTATCGCAAAGTTCATCACAGCTGTCATCCCGTATACATGGAAGAATGGAAGAATACCTAGAACTACATCCTGACCTTTTTGTTCTTCGCTGCGCGAAAGCCATGTTTCGCACATTTGCACATTGGCACTTAAATTATAATGCGTCAGCATTACTCCTTTAGGACTGCCTGTTGTCCCGCCGGTATATTGTAAAAGTGCAAGGTCTTCTTCCGGATTAATAGGGGATTCTAAATAATCAGCAACCGAGTGCTCCATCATCTTTTTCCATACATGGGTATCATTGCTGGGCTCTACCTTCACCACCAAATTGTATTCTCGCTTCTGTATAAATGGATAAATCATATTTTTAGGGAAAGGAAGATAATCCTTGATGCCGGTTACAATAACATGCTCTAATGTCGTATGTGAACGGGCGCTGTTTACACGCGGAAGTAAAATATCTAAACAAATAATTGCTCTAGCCTGCGCATCATTCATTTGAAAAATCAATTCTCTTTCCGTATAAAGCGGATTTGTTGGAACAGCTATTGCTCCTGCCATCAGGATACCATAGTAGCTAATGACCGATTGAGGAGTATTTGGCAAAAAAATAGCAACCCTGTCTCCTTTTCTGATTCCGATAGATTGCAAATAATTCGCTGTTTTTTTCGCCTCTTTATACAGCTCTTTATAAGTCATCTCCTTACCCATGAAATAAAGCGCTTTCTTTTCTCCGTGATGCTTCGCCGCATCAATTAAATATTGATACAGAGCGCACTTATCATATTCCAGTGTTTTAGGTAAATCCTCAGGGTAGCGATCATGCCAAGCCCTTTTTTCCAACATAAATCATTCCTCCTTCAATTTAGTCTATACCTATTATAACGGTTAATTGCTAACTTTGAAAATATTATCTAATATTTAGAGAAATAAATAAACCAATCCTACGATGAAAAAAATAATTCCAACTGCCATTAATATTTTTGCTAAACGTTCAAATATCACTCATTGCCCTCCTAACCAACGATGCTTGCTCCGATAACATAGGCTAACCCGACAGAGATGACCATCGAGATAAAGCCGACAGCCTTATTGCCGTTGCCGATTTCTTCATCCACTTTCATAAATGGAGTTAAAAATTCAAAAAATAAATATCCTGCTATTAATAATACAAAACCAAAAATCCCCCAGCCCATCGATACCATTAAACTATCGTTATGCTCAATGGAGAATCTGAAAATCATGGCTATGCCGAATAGCTTTCCTCCGGTAGCCATCGCAACGGCCAGATTCCCTTTTTTTATTTCCTCCCAGTTTTTATAGGAGGTTACCAGTTCAGCAATTGCTAAAAAGAGCAGAGTGGATAAAATAAATACACTATACCTCGCTGCAGTGATTACTAAAATATTTTCCCAAAAGCCTTCCATTTTTCTCGCTCCTTCATTTGGAAAAAGGGATTTGTTGCCAATATTAAATCCATCCCTTTTTCCGATCTTACAAAACATTTAATTCGATTACTTATTCAAAGCGAATAACTGTAACGCCGCTTCCGCCTTCTCCTGCTTCGCCTGACCTTGAGCCTTTAATATGCGGATGCCGCTTCACAAATTCCTGAACACCCTTTCGCAAGGCGCCAGTCCCTTTCCCATGAATAATAGATGCTTGAGCGTAACCGGATAGCAATACATCATCCACATACTTCTCCAGCTTGTGCATCGCGTCCTCATAACGTTCGCCGCGTAAATCCAATTCTGTTTTCACATGCTGATTATTGCCTCTAACCGTGGCCACTGGCTCAGCCTGCTTCTTTTTCTTCTTCTTGACAAGCTCTAAATCAGACCGTTTTACTTTTACTTTCATAATGCCGACCTGCACCATATATTCCCTGTCATTTACCTTTTCAACAACCTCGCCGAGCTGATTTACGGTGAGCAGCTTAATCTCGTCTCCCGGCTTCAGCTCGCTCTGCTCTTGTTTCTTCTCAGGCTGGACAGCTGATTTATCCCTGCTTAGATTCGGCATTGCCTCGTCAAGCATCTTTCTGGCTTCAATCCACTCATGTTCCTTCATGCCAGACTGGTCTTTCATATTGCGCATCATCTGCACAATTTCTTCTGCTTCCTGACGCGCTTTCAGCAACGCTTTTTCAGCCTTCTCTTCCGTTTTTTCATAAATCTTTTGCTTCTTATCTTCCCATCGGTTCATTGCTTTTGTTAATTCTTGATGCAGTTTTTCACTCTCTTCCAGTACCTGATGCGCTTTTTCATAGTCTCGCTCTGCCTCTGTATGGGATTGTTCTAAGGAAGCAATCATATTTTCTACTTGATGAGAATCCACACCAATCAGCTGCTTCGCTTGATTAATGATATTTCCGTCAAGCCCTAGCCGCTTCGAAATGTCAAATGCATTGCTTCGTCCTGGAACGCCAATTAGTAACCGGTAGGTCGGCCGCAATGTTTCTACATTAAATTCTACAGAAGCATTGACCACCTGCGTCCGGTTATATCCATAAGCTTTTAATTCCGGATAATGGGTCGTCGCAATAACACTTGCATTTTTAGAAAGCACCTCATCCAGGATCGACATTGCTAAAGCAGCTCCTTCTTGCGGATCTGTACCAGAGCCTAATTCATCAAATAAAACCAGCGACTGATCCGTGACATGCTTCATAATTTCCACAATGTTTGTCATATGAGAGGAAAAGGTACTCAGGTTTTGTTCAATCGACTGTTCATCACCTATATCAGCGAAAACCTCATCAAATATCGGCATTTCACAGCCATCGAGTGCGGGTACCTGTAAACCCGATTGAGCCATCAATGTACAAAGCCCAACCATTTTCAAAGTAACCGTCTTTCCGCCTGTATTTGGTCCTGTAATAACAATTGCCTGATAGTCCTGGCCCATTTCCACATCATTTGGAACAACTTGATCATCTGGAATATATGGGTGTCTTGCCTGCTGCATCTTTATATAACCATGTATATTCATTTTAGGTCTTACCGCATGCATTTTTTGAGCAAGTTTTCCCCGGGCGCTGATAAAATCAATTTCCGAAAGCCAATAGACATTATTTAAAAGCTCTTGTTCATAGGAAGCGATGTGCCCGCTGAGTTCCTTTAAAATCCGTTCTATTTCTTGTTTTTCTTTAGAAAATAAATCCTGTAATTTATTATTCATATCCACTACCGCTTTTGGCTCCATAAATAATGTCTGACCGGATGATGACTGATCATGGACAATTCCGCCAATGGCAGCACGGTATTCCTGTCTTACCGGCAAAACATAACGATCATTCCGAATCGTGATAATCGAATCGGAAAGCATTTTACTGTTAGAGCGTGTATAGCTTTCTAACTTGCTGCGGACACTGCTTTCATATGTCCGTATAGAGCTGCGGATAGAACGTAAAGCTGATGAAGCACCATCCATTATCTGGCCATGATCATCGATGCAGCTGTTAATATGCTGTTCTAAATCCCGGATTGCGATAATATTTGCTGCGGCAGATTGAAGAATTGGTATTTCTACATCCTCGACCTGTTCTAAAAAACTTTTGGCCTGTCTGCCTCCATATAACGTATCCCCAATGCGTAAAACCTCATCCGCCGAAAGAATGCTCCCTATTGCACTGCGTTTCACACTCGGTCGTATATCAGATATACCACCTAAAGGAATCACTTTATTCAGCCGGAAAATTTGAACGGCTTCGTCTGTCTGCGCTTGGAGTTCCTCCACTTCATCAAGCGTCGACTTGGGTTGTATCTTAGATGCTAAATCCTTTCCTATAGAGGTTTCTGCTTGATCACGAACCTTTTCAACAAGGCGGTGAAATTCAAGCGTTTTTAATACACGTTCGTTCATTTTAACCCCTCTTTTATTAAAAATTAAAATCTATGCTTTGAGCCAGTTTCCGTATGAGAACACTGGCTCACTTATTTCCCCTGGTTAAAGAATGCGGCTAATTCTTCTTTTGTCCATGTGTTGATTACCGTGGACGGTTTGATCCATCCTTTTCGGGCTGTAGCTACGCCATATTGCATATGCTCAAGCATCTGATAGTTGTGCGCATCAGTATCAATGACAAGATTTACGCCTGCTTCCTGCGCTTTTTTAGCCCATTCGTGGGATAAATCTAAGCGATTGGGATTAGCATTAATTTCTAATGCGGTATTTGTTTCTTTTGCTTTTTCAATCAATTTTTCCAGGTTCACTTTATATCCATCTCTTCTTCCGATTAGTCTTCCTGTCGGGTGAGCAATAATCGAAACATATGGATTTTCTAAGGCGTTAGTCAGCCTGTGCATGATTTCCTCTTCCGATTGTTGAAAACTGGAATGTATCGCACCAATAACAAAGTCCATTTCTTTAAGAAAGTCGTCCTCAAAATCTAAGCTGCCATCTGGCAGGATATCCATTTCCACACCCGAAAAGATATGGAAATCAGCGTACTTTTCATTTAATGCATTAATTTCCTGACGCTGCTTACGAAGGCGTTCTTCATTTAATCCATTTGCTACGCGCAAGTATTTAGAGTGGTCTGTAATCGCCATATAGGAATAGCCCATACTTTTTACCTTTTCAGCCATTTCGTCTAAAGACTGTGCTCCATCACTCCAGGTGGTATGCATATGCAAATCTCCGCGAATATCGGATAGCCGGATTAATTTCTGTTCCTCTGTAAACAGGTCTACTTCTCCTGTATTTTCACGAACCTCCGGAGGAATAAAATGCAGATCAAAATGATTAAAAAAGGCTTCTTCCGTTCCAAACTGGAGCGTCTCTCCTGTTTCTTCCACCTCTACACCATATTCACTGATTTTTTCACCGCGCGACTTTGCCAATTGCCGCATAGCTACATTATGATCCTTTGAACCGGTAAAGTGATGTAAAGTAGAAGCAAATTCCCCGTCAGAAACCATACGAAAATCAACATTGATATCATAAGCTTCTTCTAAAGTGATAGAAACCTTTGTATCTCCGCTTGCAATAACATTTTTGACAGAAGGCAGTGCGATTAAAGCTTCTTTTACCTCGCCTGCATCATCCGTAGCAATGATAAAATCAAGATCCTTTACAGTTTCACGCATACGCCGGATGCTCCCTGCCTGAGAGTAACGGACAATACCCGGAATATCCTCCAGGTAAGCTTCTATCTTCTCAGCAATCGGAAGCATCATTGCTACCGGAAGCCGTTCCGGTCTCTTCCCCGCATCCTCGATTGCTGCAACGATTTTCTCTACAGATTTTTTTCCAAATCCAGGTAACTCTTCTACCTTTCCAGACAGACAAGCTTCTTTTAACGTTTCCGCATCTATGACGCCCAGCTCCTGATAGAGCTTGGATAATTTTTTCCCGCCTAAACCTGGCAAATCTAATAACGGTACAAGCCCGGCCGGTACTTCTTTCTCCAATTCCGCTAAGGTTTCTGAATGTCCAGCTTCGATAAACTCGGTAATTACTGCTGCAGTTCCTTTTCCAATCCCTTTCATCTTTGTAAAGTCATCTATCTCATTTAAGCTGCGGTCATCCGTTTCAATCGCTTGCGCAGCCTTTCGATAAGCGCTTATTTTAAATGGATTTTCTCCCTTCAGCTCCATATAAACAGCTATATTCTCCAGCAAACGAATGATATCTTTCTTATTCATTTTCTTTCACCCTATTCTGTCACTATTTACATAAAACGAAACTTCCTTCCGTGGAGATTTTTCCTTTTCCACGGAAGGTTAGTTAATCAGGAGATGAAGTGACCGTTTTCGCCCATACATATTAAAATAATTGTTCCATATATAGTTAGGGCGAATTACGGACACTCATGCCGTGATAAAACTGACTCAAGCTATCCATGTTAGTTTGAGTCAGTTTTGCTTTCTATACTTGCTAATGACCTGTTATATTATTTGGTCAGAGATTCTGTCAAGTTAAACCATAATTCAAAAATACGATCTGAGAAATATGGTGTCTGTTCAATAATCCGCATTGCCAGAGAAGAACCTTGGATTGCTTCCTGCACTCCGCCGACAGGCGTTAACGCCAGGATATATAAAATAATGAAGCTGATGAGATATATCTCAACAAACCCCAGCGCGGCTCCTAAAATTTTATTGATAAAGCTGATGATGGGTATTGCCGCCACAAAATCCAGCATAGAAGCAATAATCTGCAGAATAAATTTCACCGCAAAAAAGATAAGCGCAAAGGAAATCGCATTATAAAATGCCGATTCGACTGGCAGGTTTTCTAAAAACGCTGACCAGGCTCCATCACCTGAGAGGTCTGGATAAGGAATATATAAGGAAAGTCTTTCTGCAACCGGGTTATAGTACATTACTGCTACAATAAAAGCAACAATAAACCCTGTTAAATGAAATAGCTGAAGAACAAATCCTCTTTTTAATCCCATCATAATCCCAAATAATAGAAGAATAATTATAATTAAGTTAATCATGTTTGTTAGTCCTCTTTCTTTCGTAATGAACCTAAAAGTGTTGCATAATCCTCTTTTAGTTTTAAATAATCGTTCATTGTATTCACAGCCGTTAATACTGCTAAGCTGGCTGTATCTAATTGTTTATTGGCATCATGAATTTCATTCATTTTTTGATCAACTAAATTAGCCACTAGCTGAACATGGCGTTCTGATTCCGTTCCGATAACATGGTATGTCCGATTGTATATTTCAACTGTTACGCGCTGTTTTTCATTGTCTGTCATTTTAACTTCCTCCTGTGTAACGTTGATTCTAGTATATATTAACATGAACTTTGCGGAAAAAGAAGTATTTCAAAATCCCGTTATATTTGCTATAGTCTTAGGTATCCGATGATTGGAGGAATGAAGCTTTGGGCCAAGAAGTATTAACAACATCTGCTGATAAAATCAAACAAATGAAAAAGCATTATCATACTTACTTACAAAAAACACCGCAGGGGGCTGTTTTCCGGGCAAAAACACCTTATGCTGTCATCACAGCATATCATTCTGGGAAGGTTCTCTTTCAGGGCAGCCAGCCAGAGAAGGAAAGCACCCAATGGAAGGATGCATCTGCTTCGACACAAGCAGCTAAAGCGAAGCCCTCTTCAAGTGTGGACACAGCTATTTTTCAAAAAAGTCATATAGGGTCCGATGAGTCAGGAACCGGCGACTATTTTGGACCGATAACCGTTGCGGCTGTTTTTGCAGACAAAGCGCAGCAAGTTCAATTAAAGCAGCTGGGTGTGGAAGACTCCAAACACTTAAAAGATGACGCCATCCACCGTATTGCACAAGAGATCATACAGCTTCCTATTTCATATACCATCCTTAAACTGGAGAATGAGAAATATAATCGCCTGCAGCTTAAAGGCTGGTCGCAGGGGAAGATGAAAGCAATGCTGCATCATCATGCCATTGACAAATTAATTAAAAAATTAGATGGTACAGATTATGATGGAATCGTCATTGATCAATTTTGTGAGCCTGCCGTTTACAAACGCTATCTGCAATCAGAAGCATTAAAGCTTCATGAAAAAACTACTTTTATTACAAAAGCAGAAAGCCATTCAATTAATGTTGCTGCTGCTTCTATTTTAGCCAGAGCCCGGTTCGTAACAGCAATGGATAAATTATCCCAAGAAGCAGGCATTACCTTACCAAAAGGTGCGTCCGGTAAAGTGGATAAGGCAGCAGCCAATTATATAAAAGCTCATGGCGAACAGCAGCTGGGACATGTTGCTAAGCTTCATTTTGCCAATACAAATAAAGCAAAGAAATATTTACACTAAATGAGGTGCTACAATGAATATACCTTTAAAAAACGATTGGGGACAAGTTTTAGAGCAAGAATTTGAAAAAGACTACTATAAACACTTGCGGGAATTTCTAAAAACAGAATACGGTTCTCACACGATATATCCGGATATGTACGATATTTTTAATGCTCTTCGCTTTACAGATTTCCAGGAAGTGAAGGTCGTCATTTTAGGTCAGGATCCTTATCACGGCCCTAATCAGGCACATGGCCTGAGCTTTTCCGTACAGCCTGGTGTGCCAGTGCCTCCTTCCTTAAAAAATATGTATCAAGAGCTGGCAGCTGATGTTGATTTCAAGATTCCCTCCCATGGTTATCTGAAAGAATGGGCTGATCAAGGGGTGCTCTTGCTTAACAATGTTTTGACTGTCCGGGCACATCAAGCACATTCTCATAAAAATCAAGGCTGGGAGCGGTTCACGAATCAAGTAATTGATGCTTTAAATCAGAAGGATCACCCGGTTGTCTTCTTATTATGGGGCGCAGCAGCACAGAAGAAGATAGAGTTGATCGATACCGATAAGCATTATATTTTAAAAGCGCCACATCCAAGCCCTTTATCTGCACACCGGGGTTTCTTCGGGTGCCGTCACTTTTCAAAAACAAACGCTATTTTAAAGCAGGAAAATCTGACTCCTGTTAATTGGCAGCTTTCTTTGACGGTAAATCCTGATAAATAAATCAAGTCTATTTACGCTAAAAGCCGCTGGCACAGCTTCAAAATCTGTGCCAGCGGCTTTTTATATCATGATCAGGAACGGACATACGATCCAAATTGATTATTTACTTTTTCAACAACCGCCTGATAAGATGTCTCCACTTCATCATCTTTCAACGTACGGCTTGGGTCCTGATACAGAAGACGATAAGCTACAGATTTTTTGCCCTCTTCCATATGCTCTCCCTGATATACATCAAATATAGAGACTTCTTTTACTAACGGAGCTCCTGTTTCCTTAATCACTGCCTGAACCTCTCCAGCAGGAACATCATTATCCAGGATAAAGGCGATATCTCTTGTTACAGATGGATAACGCGGAATATCCGTAAAGGAAGGTGTTGCTTGATGTACAGAAAATACAGATTCCAGATTTATTTCAAAAACATAGGTTTCCTTTACATCAAAATCTTTGGCAACAAGCGGATGAATTTGGCCGACATAGCCGATTCCTTTGCCATTTAATCTGATTTCTGCACAACGTCCCGGGTGCATATCTTCCATTTTAGTCTGTACAAAGGTAACATCTAATTCTAAATGTGCGAATAAGCCTTCCACGATTCCTTTTGCTACATAAAAATCAACCGGCTTCTTCTCTTGCTGCCATGGGTGATTATGCCATAAACCAGTTAACGCGCCGGCAACATGCAAATTCTCAATCGGCTGTTTGGTTATCTGCTCTTCTTCAGAAATGAATACTTTTCCAATTTCATAATACGCTAAATCTGTTTGTGTTCTCGCTACATTATGCTGGAGTACGCGAAGCATCTCTGGAATAAGACTTAGGCGGAGATGGCTGTGCTCCTCACTCATCGGCATTGCTAAACCGACTGTATTAGCAGTCCCTTCCTCCATATCAGGTGTCAGGAATCGCGATGCATCCTGTTTATTTGTTAAGGAGTAGGTTAATGTTTCCATCAATCCGGCGCTGGATAAGTAATTTTTGATTTCCCGCTGCAGCAATTGGACATCTGTTAATCCTCCTGCCTGTACCCAGCCTTGCGGAATCGTATATGGCAGATGATCATAACCATAAATACGAATAACTTCTTCTAAAATATCTTCAAAAATAGATATATCCAGACGGCGCGTTGGAACTTGAACAACAATTTCTTCTCCATTTTTACTGAATTCAAATTGCAGCCGTGCGAGGACAGAGGTCACGTCTTTTTCATCTAACTCCATTCCTAATCGCTGGTTCACTTTCGAAGTTGTAATGGTCACAGACTTCTCCGATTTATCCAATTCATCTACTTCTACAACACCAGCTGCTACTTTTCCGCCAGCATATTTTTGAAGCAGACTGCATGCCCGGATACCGGCGCGTTTCACGCGATTTGGGTCAACCCCTTTTTCAAAACGCGTGCTGGATTCACTGCGCAGGCCGGTCTGTTTGACCGTATGGCGAACAGAAGCGGCATCAAAATAAGCAGCCTCCAGCAGGATATTCGTGGTTTCATCGGTCACCTCAGAATCTGCGCCACCCATGACCCCGGCTAAAGCAACCGGCTCTTTGCCATTCGTAATAACAAGATTCTTCTCATTTAATTGACGTTCCTGATCATCTAAGGTAATCATTGTCTCGTTTTCTTTTCCTTGTCGGATAACGACCTCTTTGGAGCCAAACCGGTCATAGTCAAACGCGTGTAACGGCTGTCCGTACTCTAATAATACAAAGTTAGTAATATCTACAACATTGTTGATCGGACGGATACCAGATGCCATTAAATAATTCCGCATCCATAGTGGCGCCGGCTTAATTTCCACATCTCTTATAACAAATGCTCCGTAATATGGGTTATTTTCAATGGAATCAATTTTCACATCAATATAATCCTCAGCCTGGATAGATTCATCTGCATTCAGGTTTTCATCTGGTAAATGGATTGGCTGATCTAAAACAGCTGCTACATCATACGCTACACCAAGCATGCTTAATGCATCTGGACGGTTCGCTAAAACATCTAAATCTAACACCGCATCATCTAGATTTAACAGCTCCTGTACAGGTGTACCAACCTCTGCATCTTCTGGAAAAACAAAAATCCCTTCTGCGACGTCGGTAGGAATGTATTTTTCATCCAATCCGAGCTCCTGCAGGGAACAAATCATCCCATTTGATTCCACTCCGCGCAGCTTAACTTTTTTGATTTTCATCCCATTTGGAAGCTTAGTCCCAGGTTTTGCAACAGCAACCTTCTGACCCTCTCCAACATTCGGCGCCCCGCAGACGATTTGCAGGGATTCTTCCCCGACGTCTACTTGACAAAGATTTAATTTATCTGCATCCGGATGCTTCTCACAGGATTTCACATATCCCACGACAATATTTTCTACAGCAGGGGCCAGATATTCCACTCCCTCTACTTCAATCCCGGATCGTGTTATTTTTTCTGCTAATTCTTCTGGTGTTACATGATCTAAATTGACATAGTTTCGTAACCAATTATATGAAACAAGCATGTACTCTCCTCCTTCTTCTCTTACGCTTGATGATATTGTGATAAGAAACGGACATCATTGGTGTAAAAATGACGAATATCGTTCACACCATATTTCAACATCGCAATGCGCTCCTGTCCCATTCCGAATGCAAACCCGCTGTAAACAGTGGAATCATAACCGCTCATTTCCAATACACGTGGATGGACCATTCCGCCGCCCAGGATTTCAATCCAGCCGGTATGCTTACAAACCGAGCACCCTTTTCCATTACAAACCTTACAGGATACATCCATTTCAACAGAGGGCTCTGTAAATGGGAAGAAAGATGGACGCAAACGGATTTCGCGGTCTTTCCCGAACATTTTTTTCGCAAACACATCTAATGTACCTTTTAAATCACTCAAGGTAATATTTTTATCTACTACTAACCCTTCGATTTGTCTGAATTGATGAGAATGTGTCGCATCATCAGTATCCCGGCGATACACCTTGCCCGGGCAAATCATCTTGATTGGGCGCTTTCCTTGATATGCTTCCATCGTACGTGCCTGCACAGGTGAGGTCTGTGTACGCAAAAGCAATTCATTTGTAATAAAGAAGGTGTCCTGCATATCCCGCGCCGGATGGTTTTTCGGTAAATTTAATTTCTCAAAATTGTAATAATCTGTTTCTACCTCGGGCCCTTCTTTCACTTCATAGCCCATGCCGATAAACAAATCCTCAATTTCTTCCATAATGCTTGTTAATAAATGTCTGCCGCCGACATGAACCGGATTTCCAGGCAGTGTCACATCGATGGTTTCTGTTTCCAGCTGCTCATTTAAAGCTTCTCTTTCTAATTTTTCTGTTTTAGCTTCCAATGCCTCTGTAATGGATTCCCGAACATTATTAGCAAGCTCGCCGATAACCGGGCGTTCTTCCTTTGATAACTTTCCCATACCGCGAAGAACGGTCGTCAGAGAACCTTTTTTTCCTAAGTATTTCACTTTCATCTCCTGTACAGCCTGGCTGTTTTCTGCCTTTTCAATAGCTGCGAGAGCCTCCTGCTCTATCGCCTGCAATTCTTCTTTCATCGTCCGAAATACCTCCTTTTAATCATTTCCTGTGTTTGATGGACTTTTTTAAACATAAAAAAGCCCCGTCTCCCAAAAAGGGACGAAGCTATATGGTCGCGGTACCACCCTTGTTGACTGGATAAACCTATCCAATCCAACTCTTGCCTCATAACGGATGGCGTCCGAATCACCTTTACATTTTGATATGGTCCAAGTGTCCGCTCCAGAGTGAAACGTAATTGCCGACATGATAGAAATGCTTCCAGTCAAGGCATCTCCTCCCTAAATCATTTATACAGGCAGTTACTTGCTCTTTCATTGCGTTTAGTTGTTTGTTCTTTTCATAACAAAAGAACGTATCATTTACTTTATGATGTATTACAGTTATTATAGAAAAATTATCGCTGCATTGCAAGGTTAATTCTTTAAATAATATAGCAACACGCCTGCTGCGATGCTGACATTTAATGATTCTGCCTTTCCGAGGATGGGAATGGTTACCCGTTCATCCGCTTTTTCCAACAAGGATTCCTTTACGCCGGCTCCTTCATTCCCAAAAATAAGCGCTGTTTTTTGCGGGATTGGGAGATCTTTGTAATTCTCCGCTTTTTCTAATGCTGTAGCCCAAACACGGTAATCAGCTTCTTTCAGCCGCAACAGCTTCTCTTCCAGATCAGCATGTATAATTGGTAAATGGAAAATGGACCCTTGTGTGGCACGAATCACTTTATCATTATACAAATCGACACAACCGCTGCCAAGGATAATTCCATCTGCACCCGCAGCGTCCGCAGTACGTATGATTGTCCCTGCATTCCCCGGGTCTTGGACTGCATCCAATAAAACAACTACCTCTCCGTTCACTGCTTCTTCTTTCTTTATTTCAACGACAGCCATCATCCCTTGAGGCGAAGCAGTAAAAGAAAGTTCTTTAAACACCTGTTTGGTGACCTCAGTAACAGGAAGATGCTTTGCCATATCCGGCACAGCAACCTCTTCGGAAACAATAAGCTCCTTTACTTCCCAATCGCTCGTCAGCGCTTCTTCTATTAAATGCTCCCCTTCAACCAAGAATGCATTCATTTGCTTTCTATATTTTCTTTGGTGCAGCTTTTTTAAACCCTTTATTTTCTCATTCTTCACAGATGTAATCACTTTATTCATCCTATCCAATTTTAAATTCTAACTACATCATACATAAATTCACAACTTATGGTCAAACTACTTTTAATATCACAATTAAAGGAGTGAACAGGAATGGATTTAAATATCCGTAAAGCAATTTACGCTAACATATCAAATAATAATCAAGAACAATTAGAAGCAACCATTGTGGATGCCATTAATAATGGAGAAGAAAAAATGCTTCCTGGTCTCGGGGTTCTTTTTGAATTGATTTGGAATCATTCAGATGAAAGTAAAAAACAGGAAATGATATCTTCCTTAGAGGATGGAATTCAAAGCGATTTATCCTAATTGACATCAGTTATATCTTTATTATGTCATCCTAAAAAGCATGCCGCTCTCTGAATGAGAAGCCGGCATGCTTTTTAGGATGTTTCAAAAATTTTAATCCATTAAGAAAAACCAATAATACCGCTTGGTCTTTAAAATATCGGTGTTCTTGCCAAAGAGATGTCCGCTGCGGGAAGTCGATTTCCGCGGGCAACGTTCAGCCGCACGGTAAGAAAAACGCTTCCTGCTCAGGTCTACCTGTTGCTTTTCACGCAGGAGTCGACAACATCCGCTCCCATCTAAGTGGAATTATATTTTATTTGCTATTTTACAAGGAAATAACGCAAATTCTAGTGACGGTTTTGATGGGGCGAGTAATCGCAATGGTTTTCGGTGGGACGAGTAATCGCAGTCCCAGTGGGAAGACCCCGCAGAAAAAAAGCGTACTTCTTTTTTTCTACCCGCAGGGCATAAGTGCGACTTTGCTTCTGTCTGCGCCTGTCAGCTTGCCAATCAGCAAGTCTTCTTTTCACCCGCAGGGCATAAGTGCGACTTTGCTTCTGTCTGCGCCTGTCGGCTTGCCAATCAGCAAGTCTTCTTTAAAGGAGATGAGCTCGGGGCCTATGGAAAGCGTAGTGTTTTTCTGGGGTTGCGATTACTCACCCCACCATAACCCGTCGCAGCGGTCGTATGAACCTGACAACATTGAAGATTACTCCCTCAATGAAACCCATTGGAGCGGATATATTCAGCATTTTTTATATACTTTCTTGTTTTTTCGAGAAAAAACAAGAACACCACTTGATTTTTAAAACATATAATTCGACAAATTTAGCAAACTTTGAAACCTTTTCCTGTTTCGTTCCGTAGAAAATAGTAGAATAAAAGACAGCATGTTTTGACAAAAACTGCTTCCAGCCTGTTTATTTTTATCCTATTTAGGGAATAGGAAATCAAGCTCAGTCGATATTTAGTCTTAAGAACCAAGGCTTGAAACCGATTGACTACTTATTTCTTTAATGTTATAACAGGTTAGGGTCATTTTTCATCGTATAAATTTTTGATTCTAATTCTCAGCTGATGAATATAATTTATAGTATGAAAAAGATACAGTAGCCTGGCAAAACTACATACGCTGAGCTTTTATTGACCATTCTAAATTGTGCAAATTGCGCAAATATAGTTTCAAGAAAGGAGCATGAACTTTGGTAGAAAATAATGAGGAACAACCAAAGAAAAAAGGAATTTCAAAAGGAATTATTGCTATTATTATTGCTGTAATCGTCCTCGCCGGCGGTGGTGCAGCTGCATTTTTCCTAACAACATCTACACCTAAAGCAACCTATTTCCAAGCTGAGAAAAATTCAATTGAACAACTGCAAGATTTTATGGAAACACGATATGAGGATGAATATAATTGGTATGAACAATCCATGGAAAATCCTGTTTCCCAAAACGTGAGCCTCGGTTTAAACCTGGAAGGACTTGAAAATCAAGGCTATATAGACCCGCAAATTGCAGCGATGCTTTCAAACGCTGAGCTTGCATTCCATTCAGAGACAGATATGGAAAACAATCAGGCTTCTACGGAATTATCCGTAAATGTTGCTGGCATGAACTTCGATGGGCTGGCAGGTTATGTAGAAGGCTCTGATGTGTATGCAGAACTTCCTTTCCTGGAAGAAGTACTTAAGATTTCTGATGAGGATATCGGCAGTGTATTGGCTGAAATAGATCCTTACACATTCACAGGCAATGAGCAACTAGGAATTGAAGAGCTGATGTTTGAAAATGATGGTCAGCTATTAACAGATGAAGAGAAAGAATACCTTCAGGATGAATATGTCATGTTCATTTATGATGAGCTTCCAGACGATGCATTTGAAAGTGAAAATGAAGACGTAGAAGTAAATGGTGATTCAATCAGCGCTGAGAAAATCACGATGAATCTTTCTGAAGATCAATTTAAATCTCTAATCACTTCTGTTTTAGAAAAAATGAAAGGTGACGAACAGTTTCAGGAAATTTTAAGCAATCAGCTTGAAAGAGCTGGAAGCACTCCATTAGAAGACCCCGAAGTCTTCCAACAGCAGATTGATGAAGTATTAGGAGAATTTGACAGCGCCATGGATCAAGGCATTGAAGCAGTAGAAAACTTCCAATTCCCTGATGGCGTCCAATCTACACTTTGGGTATCTGATGATAAAGTTGTCCAACGCGACTTCTCTATCAGTCTAGCACCTGAAAACGAAGATCCTGTTACTTTCAATTTATCCGGCGGCCAATTATTTAATGATGATCAGATTTATTTTGACCATACATTAACAATGGGCGATGGATCTGAAGATGTAACGATGGCGTTCGATGGAGATTTCCAAGGAACTGGAGACTCTGTAACAGATAATGCTAACTTTAGCTTTTCATTTGACGATGGCTACATGCCAGTTGAATTCGCTGGTACGTATACTGGCGATGAATCGTTAGATGGGTCTACTCGTGATTTTGACCGTCAACTGCAATTCACAGTAGAAAATGAAACAATAAATCTTGGCTGGACTGGTGACTCTACCTACGATGGCGACCAAATGAGCTCAAACAATAATATTGCATTAGATTTCCCTGGATATGTTGAAAATGTTTCCATGGACATTAATTCTGAAGGTGCAGTTATCGATGCGGTAGAAGGTGTTGATACATCAAATGTCGTTGACCTCGGCGCCATGTCTGCCGAAGAACTGCAGCAATACTTCGAAGGTGACTTCAGCAGTCAGCTTGAACAATGGTTAATGCAGTTTGGCCTTTAAGCCAGCATTTGAAAGACTGAATTAGAAAGAAAAGAGTGTGCATGATCATGATTTTTCTAAAGCAAACTGGGCTTTTTATCAAAAATCATATACGGCAGCTTAAGAGGAAGTGGTATTCACTTCCTCTTCTTTTCATATTTCCGCTTGCGTTGGCGGGTCTTATGATGGTGATTGTTGTCAGTTTTTTTTCCCAGGATGAAAATGAAGCCATCCAATTAGGTTTAGTTGATTTAGATAATTCAACAGAAACAGAAATGATGGTGCAATTATTAGAACAGTCCTCAGGCTTTATTGATTTTTTAGAAGTCAATCAATTATCCGAGGAAGAAGCTATTGAACAGATTGAATTAAACAATTTAAGTACATATATCGCTTTTCCGGAAGGCTTTATTCAGGATTTATATCAAGGATACTCTGTGGAAGTTCCCATCGTCGGCAATAAAAAACAGCTGCTGGAAAGCTACATGATGAATGAAACGCTGCAGAGCGTTGTCCGTCACATTCGTTCCTCGCAAGCTAATATTCTGGCAATCAATTATTATGCAAAACAATTTGAAATGGACGATGAAGAAAGAAATGACTTTGTTTTCGAGCAGTTCCAAGAGTTTTTAATGTATACTGTCGGCAGAGACCAGGTCATAAGGGAACGAACCTTGTCCAATCAGGCAAGTTCCTCCCCTGTTGCTTATTTTAGCTTGGGAGGCTGGTTTATTATCAGCAGTCTCTGGCTCTTTTCGTTATATTATTTTTTCACAAAAGAAAATCCGGCATTGATTAGTCAGCGTATTCGTTTGTATGGAGCTACACAGCTCAGGCAAATGCTCGCTAAGATAATGGTTACGCTCGTACTCTCCCTTATGTTAGCCTGTCTGTCCTTTTGGGCATTACTTTCTTTTTTAAATATAGAGCTGAATCAAGAAAATATTGTTCGCTCTTTCATACTTATTATTTTGTATCAAGTTGGGTTTATTATCTGTTTGGCCATTTTTGAAGTGCTTATTTCTTCTTTAAAATTAAGACTGCTCACACAGATATTATTTACATCCATTTTGATAATATTTAGCGGCGCACTGATTCCGACGCTATACTTTCCATTAGGAGTTCAGGATTATCTTCCCTACTCTTATGCTTATAACAGTCTTTACTGGCTTCAGGAAATTGTACTTAACGGGAGACATTATGCCGAATATACTTCCAGCCTTCTGCTAATTGGAGTTTTGTTATTTATACTGCTGGGACTTTTAAGCTGGAAGGAGCGCAGAAGCATATGATGGATATTCTGACGACACGTTGGCTGCATTTGAAAAAGCAGCTTGTATCTATATTATTTTGGGCAATCTCACCTATCCTTTTCACCTGGCTGCTTCTTTCTGGTACAGAGCTTATTCAAAACCAAAGCTCGATTCCAGTTGGAGTTATACTGGAGGAAGAAACAGAGATGGCAATGCAGTTAAGAGAAAAGCTCGATTCCTCCGATCTCATTCGTGTAGTAGACATAGAGAATGAAACAGAAGCAAGACAAATGGTAGCGACGCATGAGCTGGATAGTGCATTTATTATTGAAGAAGGATATGAAGATGCTATTCAGGCTGGTCAGCGCAACCGGCTGATTACAAGTTACCAGACAGATTTATCTATGGGTTATACACCGGTTGTAGAAATGATTGCTTCCTTTGTTCAAGAGGATAGCGGAAAAGCCAAAACAGCATATACCATTATGGATTTAGGGGAGGCTTTAAACAGTTCATCCATTCTCTCTTTTGATGAAATAATGAATGAAATTTATTCTATTGAAGAAAGTGAGAATCTGATTTTCACTAATTTCACTTTGCTTGGAGAAGACACTGAAACCGATGAAGGGTTTTCTTTATTCCAAAACCCATGGGGCTTATGGTCCGTTTTTTCACTTTTATCTACCTTCTTTTTATTTGATTGGCTGATAAAAGAAAAAAATGCAACAACCCGCATCCGTTTCATATTTAATCGTTTTTCTTTTCCAACCTATTTGCTGTCCAACCTCCTTCTTTACAGTATGGGGTTATTTGTATTAGATATGCTGACATGGGGCATTTTCCATATTTTATATGACGAAGGCTTTAGTATATCGCAATTAGTTTATCTAGTCAGTTTTCGTGTAACGGTTTGTATGCTTGTTTTTTTGACAGGATTAGCTTTTAAAAAGCTGCTCCCCTATTATATAACTGCTGTTTTGATTATTTTAGTAACGATAATCATCAGCGGAATTATATTACCCATGGATGGGGTTTATAAACATTTCCCTTGGGTTGCATATGCAAACCCGTTAAGACAGATTGTTTATGAAGAGATATGGAGCGGCTGGACATTTATAGCACCAATTTGTCTCATCGTCTGGTATGTGAAAGGAGTTTTTGGCAATGCAGCTGGAAATTGAAAAAGTATCTAAATCATTCGGAAAAAAGAAGGTGCTTGAAAATGTATCCTTCCAGGTAGAATCCGGCGAAATCATCGGTTTGGTTGGAGAAAATGGCGCGGGAAAGTCCTCTCTGCTCCGTATTTTAGCAACAATTTCTAAAGCAAATTCAGGCAGTATACGTTTAGGTGAATGGACATACGGAAAAAATCGAAAACAGCTTCGCAGAATTGTAGGATTTGTCCCTCAAGATATTGCTTTGTGGGAAGACATGACTGTGAAGGAAAACATGATGTTTTTCGAAAAACTTTCATGGGTCCATCGCTCAAAAGAAGAATTAAAAAAGCTTTGCGAGGATATGGAGCTATTTAAATGGAATGAACCTGTTCATACATTATCCGGCGGAATGAAACGTAAATTAAACATGGCTATCAGTCTGATCCATAATCCGGAATTGCTGCTGCTGGATGAGCCGACCGTGGGTATTGATTTACGGTCCAAAAAAGAAATAGCTGGTTATCTGAAACAAAGAGCGAAGGTTGACCATAAAATGATTATGTATACCTCTCATGATATGGATGAAATTCAAAGTATCTGTGACGCTGTCGTGTGTATTGGAAATGATCCATTCTACGAAAATTTATTGCGAGAAACAAACATGAAAATAATTTCTATATAATATTGCTTAAAAATTGTAAAACAGATAAAATAGAATTAGTTAATGTGCGTGAAACTAAAAATTTTTAGTAATAATTATTCATTTTATATCGTGATTACGCAGGATAAAGAATCTATTTTTCAGTAAAATACGGACGGTGAATGCGAATGGAAATCAATACGAATCAACTTACAAACCCTTTAGGCATGCTAGGTTCTGCTCCAGAAGCAGGAAATGTGGAAGAAAATACAGGCTTCGGCGGAAAGTCTTTTCAGCAGCTGCTTTTAGAACGAATCCGGGAGGCAGAAGAACGAACAGCACAGGATTTTGGATCGAATATTCAAAATCCTGAAGTTGTTTCTTCTCCTATGGCACAAATGGCTTCTTCTGCACAGCCAGCTGCAAGTCAGCCTGTCAGTGGGGAGGCATCAAATTATCAAGGTATCGTTCAGGAAATGGCAAACAAATATAATGTAAGTGAACGATTAATCAATGCTGTTATTCAGCAGGAATCTAATTTTAATCCGAACGCCAGAAGCCATGCCGGCGCGCAAGGTTTAATGCAATTAATGCCGGGAACAGCTTCAGGTTTAGGTGTTACGAATTCGTATGATCCCCGCCAAAATATTGAAGGCGGCACAAAATACTTAAGTCAGATGCTTAACCGGTATAACGGAAATATAGAATTAGCTTTGGCTGCGTATAACGCCGGACCGGGCAACGTAGATAAACATCAGGGTATTCCGCCGTTTAAGGAAACAACAGCTTATGTATCTAAAGTAATGGGTACATACCGTTCTTAAAAATAGATTTAACGTTAATTTAAGATATATTTCTTAAATTGTACAAAAAAAGATTCGTTTATCAATGGACAGATAAACGAATCTTTTTATTTTATTCATATTCTTTTTCAATGGTTTTTGTACTGCGGACCGTATCGATTTCTCTTACCTGACTTTCAATCTGTTCACGCTGCGGCTCAAGAAATGGCGGCAAGGCTAATTTCTCTCCCACTGTTTCATACGGCTCATCCTCCATAAATCCAGGACCAGCGGTGGCTATTTCGAATAATACCTGTGGCGCAACTGGCGCATATAGGGAACCAAAATAGAAGCGTTCCACAAATCCAGAGGTGTTAAAACCAAATTGTTCTATTCTTTGCTGCCATGTATCTAAATCTTCCCGTTCGTCCACACATAATGCGGCGTGATGCACGGTACCATAGCCCTGTCTTGCAGGAGGCAATTCTTCATTATGCTCTACAATGATTCGGGCGCCGTTTCCTCCTTCGTCCACTTCAAATAGATGGAATGCTCCCTCGTCTGCAATCTCCTTGTACATAAATACTTTTTCCAGCACTTGCTTGAAAAAGTTGAAATCTGCCACACGTACCACAACAGGGCCAAGTCCAGTAATTCCAAATTCTATTGGTATTGGGCCATTTTTCCATGGTGTACCGGATGCTCTTCCATTATTATTCTCATCTGAAACGAGCTGATATTGTTGATCATCAAAATCAGCGAAGGATAATGTTTTTACATCAAATTGCTGTTTGATTCCTGTATGTGCAATTCCCAGGCGATCAAAACGTTTCACCCAGTATTCGAGCGCCGCATCACTTGGAACACGTAAAGATGTTTTATAGATTTCATTTGTTCCATGAGAACCTTTCGGAATACCTGGAAAGTCAAAAAATGTCATATCTGTTCCGGCGCTGCCTTCATCGTCCGCAAAGAATAAGTGATACGTTTGGATATCGTCTTGATTGACTGTTTTCTTTACTAATCGCATACCGAGTACATAAGTGAAAAACTCATAGTTTTTTTCTGCGCTGCTTGTAATTGCTGTAACGTGGTGCATTCCACGGATTGGATTCATTGTAAAAACTCCTTTTATATTTAATTAAATATTTTTTAATTAAATATAATTTACCATAGCTTTTTCTATCTGTCAATAATGGGCATCTTATAGCACCCTCTTTGATAAAAAATCGTACCTTTTAAATTGATTAAAGGCACGATTTTTTTATCATTATTAAGCTTTAATTAAAGCATCTACCGTTTCCCGGTCTAATTTCTTTATGACAGCTGTCAGCAATTTCACCGCATTTTCATAGTCATCCCGATGAAGAATCCCTGCATGGGAATGAATATAGCGGGTTGCTACTGTAACAGACAGAGATGGAACACCATTGCCCGTTAAGTGGATGGAGCCTGAATCTGTACCTCCGCCAGACATCGAGGTAAATTGGTAAGGAATATTATTCTCCTCTGCTGTATCCACAACCAAATCACGAAGTCCTTTATGTGAAATCATGGAAGCATCATACAGCACAATTTGCGGTCCTTCGCCAAGCTTGCTGTCCGCTTCTTGTTTCGCAATCCCCGGTGTGTCTCCTGCAATGCCGACGTCGACACCGAAACCAATATCCGGCTGGATCAGATGGGCGGATGTTTTTGCCCCGCGCAGACCGACCTCTTCTTGAATCGTACCGACTCCATAGACGGTATTAGGATGTGCTTCATCTTTTAATGCCCTTAATACATCAATGGCAATTGCTAAACCGATACGGTTGTCCCAAGCTTTTGCCATCAATAATTTTTCATTTTTTAATTGGGTAAATTCAAAATAAGGAACAATCGAATCTCCAGGTTTTACACCGAACGATTCTGCTTCTTCTTTACTAGTAGCACCAATGTCGATAAACATATCTTTTATTTCATATGGTTTCTTTCTGGCTTCCGGACTAAGTACATGCGGAGGCTTGGAACCGATAACCCCTGTCACATCTCCATCCGAACCCATAATCGTTACACGCTGTGCCAGCATAACCTGATTCCACCAGCCGCCAGCTGTCTGGAAATATAAAAAGCCATTTTCATCAATGCGTGTAACCATCAGGCCAATTTCGTCCAAATGCCCTGCAACCATAATTTTCGGTCCATTTTCATCTCCGGTTTTCACTGCGATGGCACTGCCTAAATTGTCTGTTGTCAGCTCATCCGCAAAGGGCTTGATATAGCTTTCAAATACGTCACGCACTTCTTTTTCATTTCCTGGTATTCCCTTTGCGTCCGTTAAATCTTTAAGCATTGTTAAGGTGTTGTCTAATTTTGCCATATTCAAAATCTCTCCTTTAAAGAAAATTGGCTTGCCTGGTGTAATAAAGCTTCAAATTTCCTTTGTTTTGCATTCATCAACAACAAATACAACACGAGGACTCGCCGCTTTCAATCATTTGCTATAAGCTTACTCTTCCCCAACGTATGGAAAAGATTTAATAACCTTGATCCTGACGCTCATAATTAATTTTATTTTTCTCCCAATAAGCCTGCTGGATATCCTCATCCGTAAACCCAAGCTGATTTCCTAATCGCAGACTCCAGCTGAACAGCTGCTGATAATTTTCATTTACCGGGTTTTCCCGGTAGGTAATCGCCTTCTCATATACGTGATAAAAACATTCTGATTCGGTAATGTCCTCTTCCAATTGTGTTTTATCCGCTGGTTGATAAATAAGATCCTTTTCTATACCAATGGACATTAAAAAATGCAGAACATCTACGTATTCTTCTAAAATAACCTGCCCGCTATTTCTTGGTTTGGTACTCCAAAATTTAAAGCATCTTGTCTCATTTGCAAGCTCTCCAAGCTCTACCAGCAAGGCAAGATGCTTTTCACGAAATAAATTTACATTTGACAAATCATGATTATTTTCAATATATGTATCTAGTTGCTTCTGCATATCAAATAGCTGATTCCAATCCAACGTAACGCCTCCTCTTCCATGTTCTCTTCCATTTTATCACAGACCTTTTAGAAAATCTTTTTATTCCCATTGACCATCTTGATTTGAACGGCTTTCCAAATTTGTCAAAACCAGTTCCAATCCGATTGTAAAGCTTTTTTCCAGCTCCTGCGGAAGCCCAAATCCTTCATTTATCTCTAACAGCGTAAACCCATGCAGATAGCTTCGTAATACCCGAATAAAATGAATCGCTTCCTCTTCGGATAACGTATATTTTTGCAGTATTTTTAGAAAGATAGCTACAATCTGCTCAGATATTTGTTTCGTTTCCTCGCTATTCCAAACATTCACTTTTTGCGCTAATTCATATTGTCCCGGATTGTTTTTTGCAAAATTTCGATACTCCTGCGCAATCGCCCACAGCGCTTCTTTCTTTTCCAATCCAATACTGGCTGTGAGCAGTTTCTCATACAAATTCCGCATACTCCTATTAGCTGCTATATCTAATAGGTCTTCTAAATTTTCCACATGATTATATAGGGATGGCGGCTTGATGCCTAATTGTATGGCTGTATTTTTTATGGTTACACCGGCTATTCCCTTCTCTTCCACAATTTCTAGCGTTGCATCAATGATTCTTTCCTGGGTTATCTTTTTTCTCATTTTTCCATGCCTCTTTCTGCAACTTTTATCGCTTTTTTCATCTGCTCCTCTGGCTGGACGAGCATATTACCATGTCCTACTGCAAGTAATTCGGGATTTAAATCCAGTAATTTTTTTGCACTCTCTACAGCCATTTTCCTGTCCCAAGTTGCTATTTTAGGAAAAGGAAACTGCCACTTTAAGACCCCGGAAACAGCAAGGCCTCCCCTTGTTTGGAATGCATCTCCGGCAATAAGCATTCGATGCTGCGGTTCAAAAAAAGATACAGCTCCCGGAGTGTGCCCCGGACTCGAAATTACCTCCAAAGAATCAATGAATTCTCCGCTTTCAAAAGTAAAATCAATCGGGATAATGTTTTTAGGAAAGCCTCCCTTTACAGGTTTATCCGGCTCGTCTTCCTGCAAGCGAAAATCTTTTTTTAATAAATAACTGTCTCTTTTTGAAATTCCCACCAGTACTTCAGGAAAGACTTTTTTAAAATAGGGTATCCCGTTTACATGATCTCCGTGTGCATGGGTCAAAATTAATGTATTCAATGGCTTTCCAGTTTGATGAACCATTTCTTTTACCGTATCAGCAAACTTCCCCACTCCCATATCGATACAGATTAAATCTGCTTCCTGCTCTACAACAAAGCAGTTAATTGGAAAAAGATACGGCAGAAAAGTAATTTGATATAAATTATGATATCGTTTAATTATCATTTAATCACCTCAACTAATGTTATTAACATTATAACTAATCGAATTAGTTTAAGTCAATAAAATAATATAAGGATTTAAAATCAGAGAAGATCCCAGTATGACAATCAGGAAAGGCAGGAAATATTAAATTTCAACATTTTTTTAATAAAATAATATTTCTCTGAAACTTTTTTGAATCTCATCCGTATGAAGGGGTAACAGGACGTTCTAAGGAGTAGATAATTATGGCCATCATTCTCTTTCGAATATTATTAGTGATTGCAATTGCACTATTAATTTATACATGGATTCAATACTTAAAAAATCCTGAGCGAAAGCTGCGTCTTTCTCAGGAAAATCAGGGTTTTTATTTATTAGATGAACAAAATAACAATAAGAAAAATTTCCAATTAACTTATAAAGGCTGCCTTTTTATCGGTGAAAAATACTTAGGGACCACCGAAGATGCTTTTGAAGTCGTGGATATTCATGTTACCGTTAAAAATCCATTAGAGCTTCGGGGATTGACGAGAGAGGATTTGTATTTTCTGGAGCAGGAAATATTAATTCACTATCCGCACGCTTCCATTACGTGGAAGCATCCGATTAATGAGTTGATTATAACGGAGATTACAAAAGACTAACCAGCCCGGACAGGACTGGTTATTTTTCTATACAAAAGGAGCTTCTTTGTCGGTAAAACGGTAAAAATAAGGGATAATTAACATAAAAATAAGGAATAAACAAAAGCTTACTGGAATAATAATCACCCAAGAAAAGTTCCATACATTCATGATGAAAATAACAATCATTAGAATCGGACTGAAAAGTAATGTATTAAACCGGCTTTCTTTTGTTAAAAATTGCTTCTTTTTACAGCTTGGACAGCGCATTCTCCAGCTCCAGACAAGCTCACGAAGTTTAAATTCATGCTCACAATTCCAGCACGACGGGAGTTCTATATCATACATCACCTCTTTTAACCCCTTTTTCTTACTTTTATTTTAAAACAACCAGCTCTTATGCTCAAGAGCTGGTTGTTTTACTTGGTGTAAGAGGTTTTGATAATCCATGATGCCGATGCTCCGTACCCGACGTTGGCGAAGCAAAAAACTCCTGCCATTTAATAATAATCTCTTTTCTCCTTAACAGGTACAGGGATGGGAGTAAGGCGATGATAAATGCAGCGATATATACCGGAGAAAGCTGAGAGATCCAACCGCCGATGCTTGTGTAGACAATTGCCAGAGGTATGTTTGAGATAAAGGAAGATTTTATATATCCTTTAAAGGTTTGATTCGTTTCAATCAAGCATAAAGATAATAAGTGAAAATGAATAAATGGAACAAGGCGTAACAGCGTAATCTGAGCGGTTGTCATTTCTGTATGCTTGCCAAGTAACCGCTGCTTCAAAATAATGAGTTTATCAATAGATTTCGGCATCCAGCCTGCCATGATATAAAAAAGCAAACTCGCCATTGTTATCCCGATAATAGAATAAACACTTCCTGCAATTGGACCAAATAAGATACCGCCAGAAATACAAATAAACACAACTGGTAAGAATAACATGGGCCGAATGAGATGAAGAATAATAAACAGCAGCGGAGAAAGCACGCCTCCCATCTCAACAATCACCAGCAAATAATTCCCAACGTATTCCATGGCTACCCCTCCTCTGAGGAAGCTGGTTTAATTTCTATTTATATATATGTTTCAAGACGAGCTGTGTATGATAAAAGAATTACGCTGGTTTTTCTATTAAAAAAATGCTCCATTAAAATGAAGCACTCCCCCCTAGAAATAGACAGTCAGGCTAATAAAGCTGATTATATTAATCGCGATTAATACCGGAATACCAATAGTAAAGCTCTTATGCTTTGTTTTATGCCGGAAAGTCTGCATGCCAATATATACACCGGCACTTCCTCCTAAAATAGCCAGCAGCCAAAAGGTCCGTTCAGGAATTCGATATGCTCGCTGCTTTGCCTTTTGTTTATCTTTAAACATCAAATAAAACCCAATCGTATTCGCAATAAGTATATATAGAAGCCATGATGATATGTTTTCCATTTCTTCCTCCTGTTTTCATGAATGATACCTTTTCATCATAAAGAAAGTCTCTGTTTCCTGCAACACTGAGCGCCTTGGTTCGAAAGATAAAAAAAGATCGCTATCCAATTTGGATGCGATCTCTCATTCTTCCTATTATTTTAAAGCTTCTTTTGCTTGAGATACTAATTGAGAAAATGCTTGTTCGTCATTAATAGCTAAATCAGATAGCATTTTACGATTAATATCGATACCAGCAAGCTTCAAACCGTGCATTAATTTGCTGTAGCTCATATCGTTTAAACGAGCAGCAGCGTTAATACGAGAAATCCAAAGTTTACGGAAATCACGTTTTTTCTGTCTGCGGTCACGATAAGCATATTGACCTGATTTGATAACCTGTTGTTTTGCTGTTTTAAATAGAGTTCGTTTCGAACCGTAATAACCTTTTGCTAATTTTAAGACGCGTTTACGACGACGACGCGTAACTGTTCCACCTTTAACACGTGGCATAAGAAATCCCTCCTGTATTCAATTACATATCTAAATTTATTATTTTGGCAGCATTTGTTTAATGCGTTGATAGTCCCCAGAAGAAACTAAAGTACTCTTACGTAATTTACGTTTTTGCTTCTGAGATTTGTGTGCAAACATATGGCTAGTGTATGCATGAGATCTTTTTACTTTTCCAGATCCAGTTTTTTTGAAACGTTTTGCTGAACCTTTATGAGTTTTCATTTTAGGCATGATTTTTTCCTCCAGTCATTGCAATAAAAAGCTTATTTTTTTTCATTCAATGGAGCGACCATCATAAACATATTACGGCCTTCCATTTTCGGTTTTGTTTCTACTGTTCCGAGATCCTTCACTTCTTCAGCGAAACGGTCCAGTACTTCTTTCCCTAGTTCTTTATGGGTAATCGCACGACCGCGGAAACGAACCGCAGCTTTAACTTTATCCCCTTTTTCCAAGAACTTACGTGCATTTTTAAGCTTCGTTTCAAAGTCATGGTCACCAATTCCAGGAGTAAAACGCACTTCCTTCACATTAATAACCTTTTGCTTCTTGCGAGCTTCCTTCTCTTTCTTCTGCTGCTCAAAACGATACTTCCCGAAATCCATAATACGACATACCGGTGGTTTTGCGTTTGGAGCAACTAATACTAGATCAAGGTTTCGTTTCTGAGCAATATCTAATGCTTCGTTACGAGATTTTACTCCAAGCTGATCCCCATTTGAATCAATGAGACGAACTTCTCTTGCACGAATTTTTTCGTTAACATTCATATCCTTGCTAATAGCCAGCCACCTCCGAAATTTTGTTACTGATCTATCTGGACAAGTCATTTCAATACATAAAAAAAGTGTCGGTACATACTTGCACCCACACATCTCCTCATTCGTAAACATGAATCGTGATGAACCAGTCAACTATCCTCCAGGGACGTCAAACAGGTGAGAAGCGGGTGCTTCTGCTTGTCGTTAGATCATATCATTAACTTTTATAATATAGCATTTTATCGTTTTTTTGTCAAGGACTGTATCCTTTTGTTTTAAACAACTATTGAATCATAGCACGGTTATTTTGAAGTGTCAATGTTTTTAGCAAAATAGAAGTAAGACGGTTAACGTGGAAATGCTCTCTCACAAGAAAAACCAAGAATACCGCTTGGTCTTTAAAACATCGTTGTCCTCGCCGAAGCGATCTCCGCTTATACTTTCTTATTCCACAAAAAAGCTATTTTCATATTAAATATGAAAATAGCTTTTCCCTTTTAAAAATCATGATTACTGCTTATTTCTTCTGATTAATTTCTTCCTTGATAAAATCAACAAATTGATCAAACGGAAGTGTTTCTGTATCTTGTTCACCGTAACGGCGATAGTTCACACTGTTTGCTTCCAATTCCTTATCTCCCAGAACAAGGGCAAATGGAACTTTTTGTGTCTGTGCTTCACGTATTTTATAGCCCAGCTTCTCATCACGGCTGTCTAATTCAACACGGACACCTTCCTGGCGTAATTTATCCTCCACCTCTTTAGCGAAATCAAGATGCGCCTGCAAAGATACCGGAATGATTTTTGCTTGTACGGGAGCAAGCCAAGTAGGAAAAGCCCCTTTGTACTCTTCAATAAGAAATGCAACAAAGCGTTCCATCGTAGAAACAACACCACGGTGAATAACAACGGGACGATGTTCTTTTCCGTCTTCTCCGATATACGTTAAGTCAAAACGTTCTGGCAAGTGAAAGTCCAATTGCACTGTAGATAATGTTTCATCTTTTCCTAATGCTGTTTTCACCTGCACATCCAGCTTCGGACCATAGAAAGCAGCTTCTCCTTCTGCTTCTACATATTCCAAGTTCATATCTTCCATGGTTTCCTTCAGCATTGCCTGCGCTTTATCCCACATGGCATCATTATCTACATATTTTTCCTTATCTTCTGGGTCACGATAGGAAAGACGGAAATAATAGTCATCGATTCCAAAGTCTTTGTAAACACGCTGAACCAGTTCTACCACGCGGATAAATTCTTCTTTTAACTGATCCGGGCGAGCAAAAATATGCGCATCATTTAATGTCATTGCACGGACACGCTGCAGACCGGCAAGCGCCCCGCTCATCTCATGACGATGCATGGTTCCTAACTCTGCTATACGGACAGGCAGGTTACGGTAGCTCCATAGTTGATTTTTGAAAACCATCATATGATGCGGACAGTTCATTGGACGCAATACAAGCTCTTCATTATCCATTTCCATAGTCGGGAACATATCCTCCTGATAATGGTCCCAATGTCCGCTTGTTTTATACAACTCTACATTACCAAGAACAGGTGTATACACATGGTCATAACCTAAGCGTTCTTCTAAATCAACGATATAACGCTCCACGTTACGACGAATAGTTGCTCCTTTTGGCAGCCATAATGGCAGACCCTGTCCTACTTTTTGCGACACGGTGAAAATACCAAGCTCTTTCCCAAGCTTCCGATGATCTCTTTCTTTACGCTCTTCCAAAATTTGCAGATATTCCTCTAATTGTGATTTTTTCTCAAATTCGGTTCCATAAATACGTTGCAGCTGTTTATTATTACTGTCTCCACGCCAATAAGCGCCAGAAATACTTAATAATTTAAATGCTTTGATTTTACTGGTAGAAGGAACATGCACTCCTCTGCATAAATCAAAGAACTCCCCTTGTTCGTATATGGTTACTGTTTCATCTTCAGGGATTGCATCCAGCAATTCTAATTTTAAGTCATCACCAATTTCTGCAAAGCGGGCTTTTGCTTCATCACGAGATACTTCTACACGAGTTATTTCTAAGTTCTCGTCCACGATCCGTTTCATTTCTTTTTCTATTTTCGGAAGGTCTTCCGGAGTTAAGGTATGCTCCATATCAATATCATAGTAGAAGCCTTCCTCAATCACTGGACCGACACCTAATTGCACATTAGGGTACAAGCGTTTTACAGCTTGCGCTAATAAATGGGCTGTAGAGTGACGTGCTATTTCCAAGCCTTCTTGGTCACGATACGTAATAATTTCAATTTTTCCGCCCTTTGGAAGAGGACGGCGTAAATCTACAGGCTCTCCATCCAATTTAACTGCAAGTGCCTGCTTTTTTAAACCTGAAGAAATAGAAGCAGCAATATCTTCTCCTGTTGTTCCCTCCGGAAAGGCTTTTTCAGCTCCATCTGGAAAAATAATTGTTAAATCAGCCATGTTCATCGAACTCCTTTATCAAATGTAAAAAAACGCTCTATCTCTTTGCGCTATGCAAAGGGACGAGCGTTTTATGCCGTGGTTCCACCCAAATTCCTGAAGATAAACGAATCCTCTTATCCTCAGCTTCATTGATCTTTAACGCAGATAGGACGTTACTGCCTACTTTCAATCGTTTCAGCAGCAATGCTCCGAGGCGGTAATTATTTCTTCACGAAAGGAAGCTTGCAGCCAAATGACTTCCCTCTCTGAGTACGTAATCAGGAAATAATGTTGTCCTCATCTCAGCAGCTTATTTTCAAACTCTATTCGTATTATATTCCTTTCAGGTTTGAAAAGCAAGTCCAATGGATTATTCTCCGCGAGACAGGATAGAAGTTCCTTCCGTTTCAAATTCCACCCTTTCTTGAAAGATATTTGTTATTGTCATGATTTTCGGATCGTCCGGATCATTTCCATACACTTTTATTTTTGCTGGCGACATGGCAATAAGCGGACTTAAATTAAATTCATTTTCATGCAGGCCCAATGCATATAACGGTGCTTGAAACATCCACATACGCAGCATATCTTTAGAAATTACTTCTCCTTTATCATTATAAAAAATAAAATTCTCTCCCTGTTCGATATAAACCAAATCAACACAGGGATCTTTTTTCTCGATATAATGACGGAGCATATCTATAAATGCCTGATGATCCTCTTCCCGTTTAAATTCTTCAATTGCTTTCCCGACACATTCGTGGACAAATTCTAAAAAGGAAGCAAGCCGAAAATGCAATATTGCACTAAAATGAATGCTTTTATGTTCTTTTAAATGACGAAAAAAAATATCCTGCAAAAGCTTTATAGTATTCACATGTTCTCGCAAATACTGATTGTCTGAATCTGTTTCAAACAAAATCCACATAGAAAAATCATAAATACGGTTGATTTCATCCGGATCTGAAAAATAATAATTATCGGTAATCTTACCAATAATGATGTCAGAAAGATGCTCTTCTATAAAAACCTCTGCCATCACGGAGCTTATCACATGGATGAACTCCTTCTCTGCTAAATCACCTTCCAGCCTTAATCTGCTGCTCCAGGCATTTGTTTGTTGATGTACTCTGATCTGCTTTTTATATGGAGTCAACTGATTACGAAAAACCGTTACTTCTTTATCCGATTCAAAATACAGTTCCAACAATACATATCACCCTCATCCACTTACAAACTGTTACAATTATATGGACAAGGTTATATAAAAATGCGTAAACTAGTCAGACTAGCAAATGAAAGTCATGTAGTATAAGAAAAGTTGAAACCAAACCATGTTTGATAACCCTGCCAGTCAGCAAGTTTTCTTTAAAGGAAATGAGCTTGGGGGCTGCGGAAAACGGTGTATATTTCTGGGGTTCAGGATTACCAATGTTGTCAGGTTAGTGCGGCCGCTACGGAAAAACACTACGCTTTCCCATAGGAGTCTACGTGTTTTTCCTCCGCTAGACAGGTTTTATTACTATCTATATCAAATTTAATAAAATTCATTAACCTGACAATATTGTTAGGTTTACTCCCCCATGAAACCCTCTAGCTTTTTACCTACGTTTCCTGTTCATAAAAAAAGATTTCCGTATCTGAGCGGAAATCTTTTTTATGAAGGCAGATTGTGAATCATGTGTGTTCAAATCGTTATTCGTCTCTTCTATTTTTACCGGACATTTTTACCACACTGCTAACCTGCTTAATCCGTTCAATAATCCGGCCGGCTTTCACTTCTTCCACACCGTTTCTGGTGCTTGCCAATTCTTTCTCCAGTTCATTCAAATCAAAATTGGAGGAGAAAAAGACAGGCAATCCTTCCATCATCCGGTATTGCAGTACGGAGCCCAACACTTCATCCCGAAACCAGGCAGATTGCAATTCCGCTCCAATATCATCTAACATTAACACATCCGCTTTCTTAAAGAAATCTATCTTTTCGTTAAATGAATCATCTTTAAAGGAACCTTTTATTTCCCGGACAAACTCTGGCATGTAAATCAAGGTAGTAGAGTAATTTCTCTTTTTCAGCTCATTTGCTATCGCGCCGAGCAAATAGGTTTTTCCAATTCCAAATGATCCATGAAGATACAATCCTTTTTTCGGCAGCCCGCTTTTTGCTTCTTCTAAAAAGCTGATAATCTCACCAATAGCTGAAATTCTTGACTTATCTTGGATCACTTCTGACATTTTTGCTTCTAAAATCTCCTTCGGCATATAAAGGCTCTGAAAAAGCTTCTGTTGTGCTTCCTGTTCCTCAACCTGAATACGTGAATGACATTTTTCATAGCTCAGTCTAATTTCATTTTTATCCATACTTAATACCGGAGAGTAACCCTGCATCAAATTCTGGCACTCTCCGAAAGATGCACAACGGTCACATTGTTTCGATTGTGATTTATATTCATAGAGCCGCATTAAATTCTTTTCAATATCGTGGTCAGTCAGTTCCGGATGGTCACGCAAAAATGCTTTAACAGAGGGATCACTTAGAATTTCATTTTTTATTCTAGTGTAATTGGTTTTGAAGTTCTCATTTTTGTCCATCCATGCTTTTAATTCGGATTGTATCGGTTTCACCTATTATCCCTCCTTTTCATCTCAGCTTTCATTTAAATATTTTTGCAGCTTAGCTTCAATTTCCTGCTGCTCTTGTTCGCTTATATTGCTGTCTGTTGTATTTTTTGATGGTGTCTTTTTCCGGTTATTAAACCAGTCCGGAACAACTTCTTTTTTATAGTTGTTATTATAATTATAATTATTACTTTTCCTTGGTTTACTTTTGGATGATTTATATTTTTCCTGTTCTTGTTTAGCAAAGTTCATGGCATCTTTTGCTGTTTTCAATCCAACTCTTGACCAATGGCCCGCAATGGTTTCCATATACGCTTTAGACAGCTTCATATTGGATTGCAGCAGAACATAATGAATCAGTACATTCATGACAGGAGCTGGCAGCCCCTGTTTAGTCATCACTTCCCGGACTACTTTAATATCCTGCTCCGAAGCATGGTTTCCGTCAGATAAATCCTCCAATAACTGCTTTGGTGATATGTTCTCCAGCTCGTGAATCAGCTGCTCTTCTTTTGTCGCAGGCTGCTTCATAGAAACTTGTGTATCAACAGCTGCCATTTTTTCGTTTAAACGGATAGCCTGTCCATTATTACGGGAGATAAACATATCATGGCAAGCAGATTTAAATTCTTCCTGATTCAGTTGGTTATCTTCATCAAGTGCCCATAAAAGTGCTTTTTCTATTTCTATACTTTCTGCATCATATAATACCTTCATCTGATAAATGAGTTTTTTATTTACAGAATGTAAAACTTTTTCAGCCGGAATAAACCGCTGACGAAGCGACTGTTCTATCCATGAAAAATCCATTAAATCCGTTTCTCTATTTTCTTTTTCATTTTCCATATTCAGAACAGCAGACGAAGAAGGTGTAATCGTATCAAACACTTCATTAAAATCAGCTGTTACCTCTTCCCCATAAGCGATGCTGTCCTTTACATAACGAGCATAAAGCTCATTATATTTCTGTTCTCCTATATGATGTAATAATAGCTGGGACAGCATAGGTTCTCCAAAAAATTGATTGGGGGAATAAGGACGCTGCACACTATAAGTATAATAATCTCTGTTGTCCTCTCTTCGTTTATAGGTCTTTAATAACCCGATAGCTTCCAATTTTATACGTGCACGGTAAATATTATCCAGCGTTAAATTCAAATATGTCATTAATGTATGATGTGTCTGCGCTTTTTGCGCATAATCTACCTCATAAAATAATGTATAGTATAACGAAATTGCCTGAACCCCAATCAACGGCTGATAAAAATGCGTCAATGATGCATTAAAATCAATGAAAGGCTGTTCATCCATAACAACATGGTACCCATCAATAGGAAGGATTTTTCCGATTACATTCATTTCAACCCATCCTTTATTTTATTCTTCCTGTGTTTGTTTATCTGTCTTGATAATTTCTTTCAACTCATCCAAGAAAACAGTTATATCCTTAAATTGACGATAGACAGAAGCAAACCTGACATAAGATACTTCATCCACCTCAGCAAGTCTTTCCATCACCATTTCGCCTACATTATGACTGGAAACCTCTGAGTTCCCTTCATTCCGTAATTTCTTTTCTACATCTAAAGCAATATTTTCTATCGTATCTATCGCCACAGGGCGTTTCTCACAAGCTCTGATAATCCCTCTGGTAAGTTTTTCCCTTGAAAACTCCTGACGCATGCCATCTTTTTTCACAACAATGAGTGGTACTTCTTCAATCCGTTCAAAAGTGGTAAAACGAAATCCGCACTTCTCACATTCCCGGCGTCTGCGTATAGCTGCTCCCTCTTCAATTGGACGAGAATCTAACACTTTCGTATTTTTATTATTGCAGTTAGAACAACGCATTTCGTTCACTCCTTCTTCATTTACCCTTCTATTAATGGTAATTGTTCATTCACATGCTGATACATTCTTTTTATGATTTTATTACTGTAACCAAAATCTATCTGGAGAGGTGTTTCTGTAGTCACTGAAAAGTCAAGCGCTGTATAATACGGCCGGACCATAATGACTGTAGCAATAATGAAAACTTTTTTACCTCGTTTACTGACAGCACTAATCTCCCCATGCTGCTCCGAGCTGGCATGAATCGAAAAGTCAGAGCTTCCATTAAAATACGTCTCTAGTTCCTGAATAACAGTATTCTTACTCGCTTTATAATATCTGGTTTTTAAGCTTGCATCTATATGATGATCACTTGTTTCTGCATGATTACTAAAAAAACGTTTCATTTTATACCCTATTGACATAAACATACACATCCTATATTTATCGCTATAAAAAACTATTCTACAAGCATCTCTTTTCTCTGTAAACAGCATTGCAGCGTATTTATTCTACCGTATCTTCCAATTCTTTTAAACATATAAATACATACATATATGTATATATTATTTTAACATGATTTGTACATTTAAACTACTTTCCCAAAATAGAGTAAACTGCGGATTTAATATAAGCACATTAAAAAGACATTTATAGAACATAAACCCGTTTAAATTTCTTGGTATTATTCTCATGAAATAGTCATAAAGACTTATTACATATTGTTCAACAACAACCGATAAAGTAATTAAGAAAGCCATTATCCATAAAGATGTCATTTTAAAAAAGAAGGAGTATGTTTTAATGAGTGTAGGAAAGAAATTGAATTTATCTTTTACTGTATTAATTGTTTTATTGGCTGTTTCTGTTGGAAGCAGCATCATGAATTTGAAAAACATTGAAAATGATGTAGGGGAGGCAATGGATTCACGCCTGGAGCAGCTTATATTAATTGAAAATATCCGCTATGATGTTGCGATGCAGGCGCTCCATACCCGTTCAATGATTTTAGAACCGGAGGAAGATATCCATAGAGAGAATCTTATAGCTGTCGCTGCAGACCTTGACAACAATTTAGATGAATTACAAGGCTATTTAGCATCTGAGGAAATGAGATCATATTGGGATCAGGCTAATGCCCCGAATAATGATTTCAATGAGGCAATGCCAGATATTATAGCTGATGTGGAAAATGGGAATATCGAAGAGGCGACAGAAATCGTCAATACAACTGTACAGGATATCAATACTGCTATGCTTGATGCAGCTGAAGAAATGGAAATCTATCAAACTGGACAAATGGATAATATCGATAGCGAAATAAGCTCTGCCATTGTTACTGCCCAGGTTATTTCATTCGTTGTTCTGGGTGCAAGTATACTCATTGGTATTGGTTTAATGTTCTATGTTCGCCGTTCTATCACAGCCCCATTAGTAAGTGTCATGGATGTTGCAAGGAAATTTGGTGATGGTGATCTATCTGCAGAGGATATAGCTGTTAAATCTAAAGATGAACTAGGTCAGCTGGCTGCAATTTTCAATGCTTCTAAAAATAATACCCGGGACTTAATTATGCGTATTCAACACAATGCGGAACAGCTGGGTGCATCATCCGAAGAGCTTTCAGCAAGCGCTGAAGAAGCATCTGCAACAACGGAAGAAGTGACGAAGCAGGCTGCGGAGACTGCGGAAACTTCTCAAACTGCAGCACACGCCGCAAATGAAAGCTCCATTGCAATGGGAGAAACCGCTCAGGGTGTTCAGCGAATTGCTGAAGCTGCGCAGTCACTTCATGCTTCTTCCAGCGAAACAAGTGAAGCCGCACAAAATGGAACATTGGTTATCGGGGACGCTCAGCAGCAAATGAATCACATAAATGAATCTGCTTCTTCTGTCAATGATCTTGTGCTGAAACTGGCAAAACAAACCGAAGAAATTGAAAATATTACGAAGGTCATTACTGATATCACAGATCAAACCAATCTATTAGCATTAAATGCAGCGATTGAGGCAGCCCGTGCAGGTGAACAAGGAAAAGGTTTTTCAGTTGTAGCAGATGAAGTACGCAAGCTAGCTGAGCAATCCAAAAAATCAGCCAGCTCTATTAGTCTGTTAACCACAGAAATCAAAAATGATACAGAAAATGTGGAGAAAGCCATGCAAACTGCTTTACCTGCTGTTCAAAAAGGAGTAGAGGTTATTACTGAGGCCGGAACATCTTTTGAAGCGATTGTGACTGCTGTCCAAGGAATGACACACGAAATCCAGGAGGTTTCAGCAACCTCACAGGAGCTTTCAGCAAGCGCAGAACAAGTTTCTGCCTCCGTTACAGAAATTTCAACCGGATCACAGGTCATGTCTGGCAATATTGACACGATTGCCGCTTCAATGGAAGAACAATCTGCAACGATGAATGAAGTTGCCCATGTCGCCACCTCCTTAAGTGAAACTGCTCAAGGATTGCAGGAGGAGACACAGAAATTTAAAGTATAAGACAGAAAAACATCCGCATAAACGCTCAAGCGGATGTTTTTCTGCTGTTATAAGAATCTCTTTTCGGGAAAAAGGAAGCTGATATAGAAGCCTGCTTCCCTTTTTTATCGTTCTATGATGTTAAACGCACTTTCTGTTCCAGTCTATAACCTACATAGCTGACTAAATCGACAACACGTTTAGAGTAGCCCCATTCATTATCATACCAAGCAATAATCTTTAATTTATTATTATCCATCACCATCGTGGAGAGCCCATCAATGGTTGCAGAATAAGTGCTTGTAGTATAATCAATAGAAACCAGAGGTTCATCCGAATATTGAATAATCCCACGCATACTTCCTTCTGATGCTTGTTTGAATAAAGCATTCACTTCTTCTATCGTAACATCTTCTTCAATATCAATTACTAAATCTACCAATGATACATTAGGTGTTGGTACACGCAATGCCATTCCATGTAATTTACCTTTCGTCTGAGGCAGCACTTCTGCAAGCGCTTTAGCAGCCCCGGTCGTTGTCGGAATGATAGACTGCGTGCAGCTTCTTGCCCGGCGTAAATCTTTATGCGGATTATCAATATTCTTTTGATCATTTGTATATGCATGAACAGTCGTCATTAATCCGTTCTTTATCGTAAAGTGGTCATCAATTACTTTAACCACAGGAGCTAAACAATTGGTTGTACAAGATGCATTCGAGATAACATCATCTAATTCTGGATTGTAATCATTTTCATTTACACCAATAACAATTGTCTTATCCACTTCTTTTCCAGGAGCGGTGATGACTACTTTTTTTGCTCCAGCCTGCAGATGACGCCCAGCTGCCTCTTTTGTGTTAAATTTGCCAGTTGCTTCGATAACAACGTCAATTTCAAGGTCTTCCCATGGTAATTTTTCCGGTTCTCTGAAATTCACCAAAAGAACTTCCTTCCGGTTAACAATCAATTTATTCGGCAGCGCTTGCACTTCTCCATTAAAAGGACCATGGACACTATCATATTTAATTAAGTGAGCAAGCGTTTCTGAAGGATAGCTCGCATTAATGGCAACAACTTCTAAATGCTCCTCTTCCATTGCTTGACGAAAAACCATTCTACCAATTCGACCAAAACCTGTAATTGCAATACGCGTTTTTTCCATAAGCACTATCTTCCTCCCGAAAATGTTATACTTTTTATCTTTTGTTGTAATTAGTATAACACATATAAGAGAAAGTGTGTCATTAAATATTAAAATGTTTCACACATTTTTTGAATATCCTTTGTAAGGAACAGATGGATGTCCATTTAAACAGGGGGATACATATTTTGACCATGACAAAGATTTTTTTTCTTCTTTTTTCCAGAACCATTTTCAGCATTTCTTTTTCTGATATAAAAAAACACTATCTGAACGGTGTAAATTACCGTTCAGATAGTGTCTTTTCACTCACCTATTCCATTACTTCCCATTTTTTCAGCAAATCAAATAATTGCTTCTTGCTTTCTTCCACGGAATGATTATTATCAATTACTTCATCAGCAAGCTTTGCCTTTTCTGCTAATGGCATCTGTGATTTAATCCGGTCCATTGCTTCCTGTTCACGAAGCTGATTTCTTTCCATTAAACGCTCTAACTGTGTTGCTTCATCTACAAACACGACGACTGTTTTATCCGCTAAAGAAGCCAGCTTGCCTTCAAACAGCAGCGGGATATCCAGCACAATGCATTTTTCTCCCTGCTCTGTGTACGTTTCTTTTTTCGCCAGCATCCGTTGGCGGACAGCCGGGTGAACAATTTGGTTTAATTGTTCTCTTTTTTCTTCATTTGAAAAAATAATAGATCCCAGCTTCGGGCGATCAATCGACCCATCTGCGCCTACTATGTCTTTGCCAAATACCTCGATAATCTTTTTATAAGATGCTTCTCCAGGCTCCACGACTTCTCTCGCTATCACATCCGCATCGATTACCGGGATATCTAATGCTGTAAACATTTTCGCTACCGTGCTTTTCCCGCTGGCAATGCCTCCGGTCAATCCAATCACTAAACTCATAAAACATTCACCTTTTTTTGCGGCTGGCAATGAAGACATAGGTGCGTTGCCCGTCCGCCAACCTTCATTTTTATAATTTCTTCCCCACAGGTTTTACATGGCTTCTTATCTTGACCGTAAACATATAAAACCTGTTGAAACATTCCCATATTCCCTTGGCTGTCTACGTAGCTTCGGATGGTCGTACCACCAGCTTTCACAGCTTCTTGAAGAGTTTCAATGGCTGCAGAACGAATAACAGACGCTTCTTTTTTTGTCAGTTCATTGCATTTTGTTAACGGGTGGATCCCGGAACGGAATAACGTCTCGTCAACATAAATATTTCCAAGCCCCGTGACCAGATTTTGGTCCAAAAGCGCCGTTTTAATAAACCGGGAGGATTTTTTCAGCTTTTCGTAAAAATAATCCGTCGTAAATGCTTCTTCAAACGGCTCGGGGCCAAGCGCAGCTAAAGGAGCCTGCGTGAATTCACTCCCTTTGGCCAATAAATGCATGGTTCCAAACTTACGAACATCGTTATAACGCAATGTCTCTCCATTCTTTAAATGGAAGACAACATGCGTATGCTTTTCTATCTCTTCTCCCGGCTGATGCAACCGATATTTTCCTTCCATTCGTAAATGGGATACAAGCACATATTCATCTAGATAAAAAAGCAGAAACTTCCCTTTTCTTTTTATTTGTTGAAAGGTTTGTCCTTCCAGCAGATGCTTGAATATCTCCGCATCATCCGGCTGTTTTATTATATTTGCCCAAAGAACATCTGCTTTTTCAATCGTCTTTCCTTGAACAAGCAATTTTAACGTCTCTTTAATGGTTTCTACTTCTGGTAATTCCGGCATTTTCCCTTCCCCTTACTTCGCGTCAAACCAGCTTTCTCCATAAGAATAATCGACCTTGAGCGGAACAGAAATGTCAACCGTTTTTTCCATCATTTCTGGAACGATTTCCTTTAAGATTTCAATCTCGTCTTCCGGTGCTTCTAATATCAATTCATCATGGACCTGTAATAAAAGCTTGGCCTGCAGTTTTTCTTGTTTCATTCGATGGTCTAAATCAATCATTGCTTTTTTGATTACATCCGCTGCACTTCCCTGAATAGGTGTATTCATCGCTGTTCTTTCCGCAAAACTGCGTACATTAAAGTTCCTGCTCGTAATATCAGGCAAGTAACGGCGACGGTTCATCAGTGTGGATACATAGCCTTTTTGCTTTGCTTCAACAACAATGTCATCCATATATTCTTTAACGCTTGGATAGCTCTTAAAATACCGTTCGATGAATTGTTTCGCTTCTTTCCGAGTAATCCCTAAGTTCTGGGATAGTCCATAATCACTGATTCCATATACAATCCCAAAGTTGACAGCCTTTGCCTGCCGGCGCATACCCGAGGTGACTTCGTCTCTCTCGACATGAAATACATCCATTGCTGTCTGTGTATGAATATCTAAATCATTTTTAAAGGCAGCAATCAATTTCTCATCCCCTGCAATATGGGCAAGTACCCGTAATTCGATTTGCGAATAATCAGCAGCAAACATTTTCCAGCCTTCTCGAGATGGGACGAACGCCTGCCGTATCTTTCTGCCTTCCTCCAGACGGATAGGGATATTTTGCAAATTGGGATCAACTGAGCTCAATCTGCCTGTCTGTGTTAAAGCCTGATTAAAGCGTGTATGAATCTTATGCGTATCTTTACGGACCACCTTTTGCAAGCCTTCAATATAGGTTGATTGCAGCTTCCCTAACTGACGGTACAAAAGTAATTTAGGAATTATTTCGTGCTGATCTGCCAGCTGTTCCAAAACATCTGCTGCCGTAGAGTAACCAGTCTTCGTCTTCTTGATTACAGGAAGCCCTAAATCTTCAAATAACACCGGCCCGAGCTGCTTCGGTGAGTTCAGATTAAATTCCTTGCCAGCTAATTCATATACTTCTTTTTCTAAATTGCTGAGCCTTTCTTTTAAATCGTCTCCCATTTCTTTCAGCCGGTCCACATCTACTAAAACACCCTGATGCTCCATCTCAGCAAGAATCAAAGCAAGCGGCATTTCTAATTCCTTTAATAATTTCGCCTGTTCATTATCCTCTAATTCCTTCTCCATCGCCGGATATAATTCAAGCAGTACATTGGTTTTCCGGATCACATGCTCACTGAGAATTGCTTCTTCCGGAACCTTTTGTTTTGCGCCTTTTCCATAAACCTCTTCATCAAAGGATACGTCATATTTTCCTTTTCTGCTTGCAATAGCAGGTATATCATGACTGTTTTCAGCAGGATTGATTAAATAAGAAGCAAGCAGCGCATCAAACACTATGCCTTCTATTTGTATATCATTCCGTAATAAGGCAACTTTTGTCCGCTTAGCATCAAATACAATTTTCTTTTTCTGAGGGTCCTCTGCCCATTTTTTGAAAATAGGCGAGTCCATCGCAACCGAAGTAGGTATGAAGCTTTTTTTATCGGCGTTGACAATGCCAATACCTTCTATTTGAGCTGTATGATAATTTTCACCCAACATCTCTATTACGAGTACATCTTCCTCTGAAAATAGATCTTCCGTTATTTCTTCCACTATGTCATATTGAATCTCTTTATGCTCTATCGCCTCTTCTTCCGTTTCGTCGGAGCCGGCAAGACGCGTCAACAGAGATTGGAAGCCTAAATCCATAAACATTTGACGGACGGAAGCGGCAGAGTAGCCTTCATAAATAACATCATCCAGACTAACCTCGATGGGCGAGTCCCGATTGATTGTTGCTAAATCTTTACTCATTAGCGCATCATCTTGGTGGTTTGTTAAATTTTCTTTAAGCTTTTTCCCGCTTACATCGTCCAGATTCTCGTAAACCTTCTCTAACGTATGAAATTGTGTTAACAGCTTCGTTGCTGTTTTTTCACCGACACCCGGCACTCCCGGGATATTGTCTGAACTGTCTCCCATCAGTCCTTTTAAATCAGTAATCTGTTCAGGCGTTACCTGCATTTTCTCAAGAAGATAAGACGGTGTATATTTTTCAATTTCACTGATTCCTTTTTTGGTTACACTGACCGTCACGTGATCCGAAACAAGCTGCAGTAAATCCTTGTCGCCAGAAATAACGGTTACTTCCCAGTCTTTATCATCTGCCTGTTTTGATAATGTGCCAATGATATCATCTGCTTCATACTGATCTAACTGGTAATGCCTGATGTCAAAAGCATCCAGCAGCTCTTTTAAGACTGGAAATTGTTCAGAAAGCTCTGAAGGTGTTTTTTGGCGTCCTCCTTTATACTCTTTATAGGTTTGATGGCGAAATGTTGTTTTCCCTGCATCGAAGGCCACGAGCATATGCGTTGGCTTCTCTTCCTCTAAAATACGGAGCAGCATCGTAGTAAATCCGTAAACGGCATTCGTATAGACGCCTTTTTCGTTATTCAATAATGGCAGAGCAAAAAAAGCACGATAAATAATACTGTTGCCATCCATTAGAATTAGCTTTTTGGTCATAATTCCGTCTCCTTTATCTATCAACTGTTTAAGTAACTTCATTTTATCATGTTTGGGGAAAACTTCATAATGCACACGTTCTTATTACATAGTTTTTCCAATCTGTACACATCGCATAACCAGTTAAACTCGTCTCTATATGACATCGATATCTTTCAGAACCAAAAGCGCAATGGTCTTCGGTGGGAAGATAAAGAGCAGCAATGTGGTCAGGTTAATGAATTTTATAAAAATTATATTTAATACTAGTAGATAGCAATAAGACTAATCAGCGAAGGAGAATCATGGAGACTCCTGGCCAGCTAAGAACGGTCACGTCCTTTGACCAACGGCCGACTCTAGGACGCCCTGTCCATCGTGGGAAAGCACGGAGGGAAGCCCCCCGCAGAAAAAAAGCCATCACTATAACGCTAGTGATGACTTAATCTTTCGGAATATAAACGTGAATAGCAGTTCCTTTATTCACTTCGCTTTCTACAACAATCTCCCCTTGATGAACCTCTACAATATGCTTCACAATTGCAAGTCCAAGTCCTGTTCCTCCAGTATTCCGGCTTCTGTCCTTATCCATTCTGTAAAATCGTTCAAATACTCTTGGGATAGCCTTTTTTTCAATCCCGATTCCTGTATCTTCGATTGAAAACAACACTCGATTATTCTTTTCAGAGACGTTTAGACTAACGCTTCCGTCTGATGACGTATAATTAATTGCATTGTCTGCAAGGTTGATAATAACCTGTTTCAATTTTTCTGCATCTGCATACATATGAATATCAGCTGGAATAGATGTCGTAAAATGCAACTCTTTTTTCTCTGCTTTTTGTTCTAAAGACGGCAAAACCGCATCAATCATCTGTTTGACATTAAAATCTGCTTTTTGAAGTTGAAAATCTTCTCTTTCTAAACGGGAAAGCTCGAGCAGATCCTCTATAAGCAACTGTAATCGATGGCTTTCCTTAAAAATAATATCAATAAATTCTTCTGCTGCTTTTTCATCATGCTGTTTTTCCTTTAGCGTTTCCGCAAATCCCCGGATAGAAGTTATTGGTGTACGCAGCTCGTGAGAAACATTGGCAACAAAATCTTTGCGCATTTTTTCTAAACGCTTTAATTCCGTAATATCATATATAACCAGGACAGCACCCTTAATCATATTATGCTCATTAAAAATAGGAGCTGCAATCACTTCCATATAGTTTTTAGTCAGACCGCGCTTATTTTTAAATTGTTCTTTGACAGGCTCTTCATACAGAAATGTTTTTTGGACAACGTCGTGCATTGCCTCGTTTTCAAATACTTCATAATATAGATGACCGCGGTATTGTTTCTCTTTTCCTTGAAACATTTCCGTAAACCCTCGATTCACCAGATGAACGTATCCTTTTTCATCAATCAGCGCAAGCCCGTTTTTCATATTATCAATAATAGAAGTTAATTGCTCGGCATGCATTTGTTCCTGAATCGTAATTTCATTCATATTTCGTGCTAATTTATTGATATTTTTGCTTAACTGCTCCATTTCTTCACTATTACTGTTATTAAAACGGGCAGAATAATTTCCTTTAATCATTTCATTTACTGTTTTTGAAGCTTTATTAAGCGGTCTTGTGTATTTATTGTAGAATTGCATAAATATAATGGAAATCACTAAAAATTCCACTAAAATAATTGCTGCGATAAATATCCAGTTTCCTTGAGCTTGTACCATTAACCAGCCCGATAAAACCAGGACAATCGTGATACCTAGTATATTAGGAAACAAGGGTTTCGAAAATAATATTTGCATTTAAACCGGCTCCTCCAATTTATAACCTAATCCGCGGACTGTTTTAATATAAACAGGCTTTTTGGAATCAGGTTCAATTTTGTCCCGCAGATGACTCACATGAACATCTACAATTCTCGTATCTCCAACAAAATCATAATCCCACACACTGCTGAGTAATTGATCTCTGGAGATGACCTTTCCCTTATGTTTAGCCAAATAGTACAACAGTTCAAACTCTTTTCGTGTGAAAGTAATCAATTCTTCTTTCATTTCTGCTTCATAACGTTCCGGGTAAATCGTTAAATCCTTTATCCGTAGCGCTTGATAATGATTCTCGAGCGGACGCTGTGTTCTTCTGATAATTGCTTTCACACGGGCAATGACTTCTTTCGGGCTGAACGGCTTTGTCAGATAGTCATCTGCGCCAAGCTCCAGACCGAGGATTTTGTCTATTTCTTCATCTTTTGCGGTGAGCATTAATATCGGTGTATCAATATCATTCTTTCTTAACTTCCGGCATACTTCTATTCCATCCAGTTTTGGAAGCATTACATCTAAGATAATTAACTCATAGTTATCTGCAGCAGCTTTTTGATAGGCTTCTTCTCCATCGTATGCTACCTCTGTTGTGAATCCGGCATTTTCCATATTATATTTTAATAAAGTAACAATCGATTGCTCGTCATCCACAATTAGAATCTGTTTTCCCACTTAGAAAATCCCCCTTATTCATATATACGTTCTCTTAGACAAAAATTCCTTCTTTTAAAGCTCCCTTTTTTTGTTAAATGAAGATGTGAGAATGTATCTTTATATATTTTATTTTCTTTATTCTACCATTATTCACGTTCAACGCCTATTCCATAAGTAAATGTTAATAAAACTTAACAAAACTATCCAAATAAAAATAATGGTTTAAGAAAAACCTGAAGCAAGATGTGCTACAGGTTTTTGTGTGAGGGAGTTTTCTTTTGTTATACTTTTCCTACTAATGTTCTCGGCTGTTTATAAAACAGGAGGAACACAATAACAAGACTTAAAATAAAGGATGGAACCATATAGGATGAATTATATATTAATGAATAAAGCCACGCCGGCTGTCCTTCGACGGCTGAACCAAAGAAAACCATTCCGGCAATATAATGACAAATAAAACGAGCAGCTGATCCCAGAAATACACCTACGGATATATAGACAAAGGATTTCTTTACCCGCTTGTTTTTCATGCTTTCGATAACCTGCTTCGAAAACACTCCGGCAAGCCCTACTACCGTAAAAGCTAATCCATACTCAATGATTCCCTGTACGGGATGCAGGATATAAGCTGTACCAGTTGCCACCTGTAATATTCCCCAAAGGAAACCGGACAACAAACCTCCTTTCAGACCCCAGCGAAAGGCTACAATGAAGACAGGAATCATTGCAAAAGAAACGGAGCCTCCTTGCGGCCAAAGCTTAAATCCTAACGGTAAAATGTCCAGCAGTAATGCAAGTGCCGTAAAAATAGCTACTTCTACTAAAAATAATGTTTTATTCTTCAATCGTCTCTCCCCCATTTACATCGAACAATCTTTTTTTAGACAACAAAAAAGCAATGCCAAGGGAGTCTTCTTGATGGCGGTATTCTTTAAAAATACATTTTAAGAGAATACCTTAAACTCCACTCACACATTGCTTTTATATCCATCAAAAAGTCCACAATCCCTACGCCAGCGCTAACTGACAGGTTCAAAGGGTCAGAACATAGAAAATGTCCACTCTCAGCCAAAGGCTCCCCTTGCAGGCTTTTTATATTCACTTTTTTGTATAGGCTTAGTATAAATCACTTTCTAAAAAACCGCAATAGCCCCTGTTATTTTTCAACTTTCTTCGCTAATTCCAAAAATTCCTGCACATCCTGTTTACATATTTCGATGGCATTTTCCCAAAACTCAGGCTTGGACAAATCTACTTGCAAATGCTTTTCAGCAAGCTCTTCTACGGTCATTCTGCCGGTATCCCTTAATAAAGCAGTATATTTTGCTTCAAAATCTCCTTTATAATCCTTTGCATAAGCATAAATTCCCTGGCTGAATAAATAACCAAATGTATACGGGAAGTTATAAAATGGCACACCAGTAATATGAAAATGCAGCTTGGAAGCCCAGAAATGCGGATCATATTCGGACAGACTTCCGCAGTAAGCTTCCTTCTGTGCTTCCACCATAAGTTCATTTAACCGTTCCGTACTGACCATACCTTGCTTCCGTTCTTCATAGAATTGTTTCTCGAATAAAAAGCGTGCATGGATGTTCATGAAGAAAGCCACACTGCGCGATACTTTATCCTCTAACAACGTTAATTTTTCTTCATCTGTCGCCGCCATTTTCACCGATGCATCCGCTACAATCATTTCTGCAAAGGTCGAAGCAGTTTCCGCAACATTCATTGCATAGCCTTGATTCAAACCGTTCATATCGTTCATCACATACTGGTGATAGCCATGTCCCAACTCATGAGCCAGGGTAGCTATATTAGAAGGTGTTCCAGAGTACGTCATAAAAATACGAGTTTGTTCACTGAGCGGAAAGCTTGTACAGAAGCCCCCCGGACGTTTTCCTGCACGATCTTCCGCTTCAATCCAGCGTTTTTCAAACGCCATTTGTGCGAAATCCGCCATTTGGGGACTGAAGCCGCGGAATTGCTCTACAATAAAAGCAGCTCCTTCATCATAACTTTTCTTTTCCATTTTTGATTGAATCGGAGCATTCACATCGAAAATGCTTAATTTATCCAAATTTAACAGAGAAGCCTTTTGATGTAAGTAGTCTGCAAATAGGGATTTATGCTTTTCAATTGCTCCCCACATTGTATTTAATGTTTCTTCCTTCATTCGATTTTTTGCTAACGGCTCTTTTAAGACTTTGTCCCATCCATAATGTTTATAGGTCTGCAGGCGAAATCCAGCCAGGTGATTTAATGTCTGCCCAAATAAGTCCTCATTCGCTTTCCAGGCATCACTTATTCGCCGGTAAACATATTCTCTCTGCTCACGGTCAGGTGTCGACAGCTTATTAGCAGCCTGCCCAACAGAGTATTGTTGAACTTTTCCGTCCTCTTCTATATCAATTTTCATATTGCCGACTATTGTTTCATACATTTGGTTCCATGCATGGTACCCATCTATTGCTAAATCCCCGATTAAAATTTCTTCATTTTTAGATAATTGTTCACGTGCCCGCTCTCTTCTTTCTGTTAAAATAAATTGAAGCGGCTTTATCGCTTCCCTTTCCAGCAAGAGGTCCCAATTCGCTTCAGTCACTGCTCCCAGCTTCTGGTCGACTATTTTTGTTAACGCACTGTGCGCAGCCGCTATCTGCGCTCTTTTGGCAACATAGATATCTGCCTGTTTATCCGTTACATCCTGTGCACTTAAACAGCTGATAAACGCTCCCATCTCACGTAATTTTTTTGTAATAAGCTCGATTTGTTTTAAAACATGCTCCCAATCTTCTCCAAATCCGTTTGCTTCAAGATTATTTACGCTTTCGGTGACAGTCTCAATTTCTTCACTTAGCTCATTTACAAATTGACGAAGCGCTTCAGAATCGCTTTGCCCTGGAAAAATAACATCTAGATCCCATGTTGGTTGTAATTTTTGAGTCATCAGCTTCTCTCCCTTTTTTTATTCTATTATCTAATATTTAGTATAACGAAATTGTTAAAACAAAGCATTAAAAAAAAGCCTGTAAAGAAAATTTATTCTATTACAGGCATTTATTTCCCATCTATTTTTAAACAGCTATCTTATTTCTTTTTAGAAGACTTCTTTTTTTGTTTCTCCTTAGCCGCTTTTTTCCGCCTTATCCAAGCATTTAAAACCGCCGCAATGGTGAATATAGCAGATAATAGTTGTTCTATCAGGGTACTATCGATAAGCATCGGTGACTTATCTAATAGCACAAAAATTTGATTTGTTGCTGCGATAATCACGGCTATTATACTAATCATAGTACCTTTGTCCACTTTCTCCCCCTCCTTATACAACCCTATATATTATTATTGCAAAAACAAGGTTTTAGGAACGGCAGAAACCTTTAGAAGTTTCATTATCTATTTACTTGGGTATCATACATATATGCATTTAAAATATTTTTAATTAAAGATACTTGACTTTCTTTATTTATTATTTTACACTTGGTAACAGAAAGTAAGTAACTAATTATTTAGGAGGAATCGTAAATGGCAAAAGTAAACTGGAATTTAGACACAGCGCATAGTGAAGTAGGATTTTCTGTAAAGCATATGATGATTTCAAAAGCAAAAGGAACCTTCGATAATTTTGATGCAAAAATCGTTGCAGATGCAGAAGATTTAACCGATGCAGAAATTGAATTAAACATTGATGTGGAAAGCATCAACACTCGTAACAAAGACCGTGACGACCACCTTCGTTCTGCTGATTTCTTTGACGCAGAAAATTACCCTAAAATCACTTTCGTTGCAACAGATATCAAAAAATCTGGGAATAACTACGAAGTAACTGGTGATTTAACATTAAAAGGAACAACTAAACCGGTCACTTTGGATGTTGTTTTTGAAGGTCAAAGTAAAGATCCAATGAGCGGAAGCATTGTTGCAGGCTTCAGCGGTTCAACAAGCATCAACCGTAAAGAATTCGGTTTAACATGGAATGCTTCTCTCGAAACTGGCGGAGTTCTGGTAGGAGAAGAAGTAAAAATCAACTTTGAATTAGAATTACAAAAGGCTGAATAATATCACTAGCCTTTCCATCATAAAACAGCAAGCCCCTGATTTTACGCTGAGCAGTAAAATCAGGGGTTTTTTGCCTGAAAAAGAGAAGCATCGCGACTCGTATAAACAGCGACCGTCATCACTCCTTCTTCAGCCCTTGCTTGAATCAGCACCGGACGGTTATATTTATTACGGAACGCAAAATCCGGCCCCCACCAGCTCACTGTAGCATCTCTGCCCTTCGGAACATAAGGGACCTCTCTGCTGTGTGCATAGCGTTCGGTTATTTCAATGCCTTGCAGATCCACCGCATTAAATAATGTTGAGGATACCTGGCAAATCCCTCCGCCAATATCTTCACTAAACTCCCCTTTTACGATTACCGGAGCCGGCAGGTAACCTCTTTCTCTTGTCCGCTCTCCCACGATTTCATTAAAGGAAAAATGCTCACCGGGAAAGATCACTGTATTATTGATTGCATCTGCAGCCAATTCAATATTGCGTGTTCTTTCAGTATTCCCTTTTTTAAACCTTGTCGTAAAACGATTTAACTCTTTCTCCTTTAATTCTTTTAAAAGGTCTTCATTCACGCGTGCCGGAATCATTTGTTTTGGTACTTGTAGCCGGTTTTTCCCTGCCCCGCCATAATAAGCTTCGTTAATCAGAGTATGAAATTGGTTTACGTCCAGGGTAAATCCTTGTTTTTCTTTGATAATTTCTCCATTTTTATCTATATAAGCATTTTCCGGTTTTTTATAGACCTGCTCCTGCATATATTTTGTTAACCCTTGAATCTCATTCCAATCCAATAACGCTTCATCCATTTCAAATATATACGGCTTTAAATCGATAAGCCAAGAATCATCCTGTTCATCATAAAGTTCCATAACAGCAGCATTCGTTGTATGAGGAAATATAAGAAATAAAAATAGCAATAAAAGTACAATCGTTCGCATCATGACACACCCCTTAAGACTTAGTATGTTTGGGATGCTTTATTTCTATACAGTGAATAAGCTAGGATTTACTGTTACGCGGTGGAGAGTATTCCTTGTTAAAAAGCAAAAAAATTGCCGGGAGATTATCCCGGCAATTTTTAAAAGCTTATCTAAAGTCCCTGTTGTCTTCTAAATATTCACTTGCAACACGGTAGCCTACCAGGGCTGTCAGAGCAAGTAGAACGTAACATAATAAATTCTTCATATCGCTTACCTCCTGTGGAGTAATTTATCAAATACAACTTCAATTCGAATGTTATTTGGTTATTAGAATGGACGGAATTTACCTTTTTTAAGTAATGTTTTAGCACCGCCGACTAAGAATAGAGAACGGTCATCAACAACTTTTTTCATTGCTGCCGCTGCTTTACCGCTTAGTTTTTTACCATCAAGCACGTTTCCGATACCATCAGATAAGCCAAGAGATGCAACTGTTCCTTTGTTAGAGAAAACAAAGTCAGTAATCACTTCATCACGAATCAATGCAACAATGTTATCTGCTGCTTTCGCGCCTTCTTGTACAGCCAGCTGACCAGTTGGAGGGAATGGTTTTCCAGTTTCCGGATCCATTGTCCATGAGCAGTCTCCAAGGATAAAGATATTTTCTTCTCCTTCTGGACGTAAATCTAATCCAACATTTACTTTTCCTTTGAATAATTCAAATCCGGATTCAGCCAATACCGGGTTACCCATTACGCCGCCTGTCCATACAACTGTACCAGCTTTGATTAATTCGTTATCTTCGCCGACAACAAATCCGTCTTCTGTACATTCTTTGATGGCAGTACCAATACGGAATTCTACGCCACGATTTTCTAAGGACTGTTTTCCGTAAGAAACTAAATCTTCATCAAACATAGGTAAAATAGATGGCATTGCCTCTACGTTAATAATTTTTGCTTTGCTGCGATCGATATCGTATTTTTTACATAGCTCAGGTACTTTGTCTGCAAGCTCACCAACAAATTCAATCCCTGTGAATCCGCCGCCGCCGACAACGATGGTAAGCTGCTCGTCACGTTTTTCTTCGCTTGAAGAATACTGAGCAAACTGATATTCAATGTGCTCTGCAATTAATCGGCTGGAATCAATATCTGTGATTGCATAAGCATTCTCTTCCATACCCGGAATGCCAAATGAGTTGGATACAAATCCAAGTGCAAATACAAGATAGTCATAAGCCACTTCGCTGTTTTCAAGAACAACGCGTTTTTCCTCACGCTTCACTTCCGTAACGGTATCGTAAATTAAACGTACACGCTTAGGGTTAACTACATCTGTTAGCATAAAACGTGCCTGATTCGGGGTAATCGTACCCGCTGCTACTTCATGTAACCATGTACTTTCATAATGGTAATTATGTTTGTTGATTAACACAATCTCAGCTTCTTCAGGAGACAGCTGTTGAGTTAAACGTCTTGTTGCAACTAATCCAGCATAGCCTGCACCAAGAACGACTACTTTTGGTTTACTCATAATTCATCTTCCATCCTTTCTATCTTCCACAAATAAAATGTAATGTAATTTCGAACTATCACGTTTAATAGTCACTGCATCTATTATAATATCAAATTTTGCGGGATTAGGCTAATTTTCATTATAATTTCTTTAGAAAACTTAGCGAAACTTGTTTTATCAAAGAACCCGCATGATATATATGCTTATTAATAGGTGCGAAAGTTGAGATTTTAATATTAAAAAACTGCAAATTCGCCAGGCTACAGCAAATTCGCAGTTTTATTTTACCTTATTAATTTAATTATGAAACAGCTGCTTTCTTTCGTAATTTAATCAGCATAGATGGATGCAGTATCGACCTCAGAACCTTTGTGCTCTTCAGAACCTTTATCTGTTTCTGAGTCTGAGTTTTCTCCCTCTTCTTCAGTCTCATGCTCTCCATTATTTTCTTCTTCTTCAGGATTTCCTTCCTCTGATTCCGGCTCTTCACTCTCTACATCTTCAGAATCGGGTTCCTTGTTGTTTGCATTATCATCGTTGCCATTTTCTTCCTCTTCCGGCTGTTTCGGCGGTTGATCCGATTTATCTTTTGAATCTTCTTTCTCTGAATTCTCTTCATTCCTGTCATTTGTGCCGGGCGCCTCAGTTTCAGCTCCAGAATTATTGGAATCAGAAAAGCGGCTATTTTTTTCAGATTGATTCTGATGTACAGAAGCTGTGGAACGTTGCGTATTCGATTCTGATTCTCGGCTTTCTGTATTCTCATTATTTTCACCAGCTGCGTTTTCCTTATTTGAAGCGTTACTGCTTTGTTCACTGTCAGCTGGCTCATCATTTGTTATTTGATTAGATGATGCTTCCTCAGAAGCTATATAATCTTCTTCCTGCACCTCTGTTTCTGGATTTGTGTATGTTTCTTCCTCTGTTTCGGTACCTTGAGTCACAGTACGCTCTTCCTGCACTTCTATTTCATTGTCTTCCTGCTGAAGTATGTTGCGATAATCTAAATTAGCTGTTTGATAAATTTGTTCATTGTCTCCTAATAACCGATTATTCCAGGAGGTTGTAAAAATCTCTACGCTTTCTCCAGTTTGTCCAGTTCCGTCTTCTGTACTCACTTCCATTGAATATTCTACAGAGCGGTTATCCTTATAAATCCCCATGCCAATGATGATAATACAACCTGCTAACATAGAAATGTTTACCCATAATAGCTTTTTTTTGCGCATATATCTTCTTCCTTTTTAAATAGTTTCATTCGGATATTTATTATTTCACCCTTTTTATTATCAGACATATCCAACTCATTCAGAGTAATTGTCCATTTTATAACCATTCAACAATACGTTCACTACACTACCATTGTAATCGTCATCGGAGTCCTTTTCAAATACTTTTCGTTTTTTTCAAGCTTCTTCTTTCTATACACAGCCTCTAAGCCAGTGTTGCCGGCTTTTTCATTTTTAAAAAAATCAAGACTTGATTTTTTTTCCTCGCTCTTGTAAAGTTAACGTAATTATAATTTAATAAAATTCCAATTCTTATCCAGAGAGACGGAGGGACTGGCCCGACGATGTCTCAGCAACCAGCTGCTTCTAGCAAGGTGCTAATTCCAGAAGGGAACTCCCCTTTAAAGATAAGATATGTATCATCACGATATCATACCCTTCTTATCTCATCTCTGGAATAAGAAGGGTTTTTTATTGATTTCACATGGGAAAATCATAAGAAAACAGCATATTCGCGAAAGATAAGCGAATTCATGTTTCTGGATTGAGGAGGCTGAAGGAAAATGAGAAAAATAGAAACAGCATTAGTACAGTTAGGTAATAAAACGGACGAACGGACAGGGGCTATAAATCCGCCTATTTACATGTCAACAGCTTATCAGCACCAGGGAATTGGCCATTCCACAGGTTATGATTATACGCGTACCAAGAATCCGACCAGATCTGTTTTAGAGGAAGGTTTCGCAAAGCTGGAAGAAGGAGATGCTGCTTTCGCCTGCAGCTCAGGAATGGCAGCTATTCAATTAGTTCTCTCCTCCCTGTTTCGTATGGGCGATCACCTTATCGCGACAAAAGATATCTACGGAGGAACTTACCGTATTTTTAATCATTTTGAAAAAGCTTATAATATTTCCGTGACCTATGATGTCTGTCAAAATATCACGGAAACAGAACGATGTATTAACGAAAATACAAAGGCTATCTTTTTAGAAACACCGACGAACCCGTTACTTCAGGAGGTGGATATTGAAAAGTATGCGGAGCTGGCTAAAAAGCATAACCTGCTGCTTATTGTTGATAATACATTTTTAACACCTTATCTCCAGCAGCCAATTACGCTTGGTGCGGATATTGTAGTGCATAGTGCGACAAAATATATCGGCGGCCATAATGATGTTTTAGCCGGTCTGGTCGTAACCAAAAGTCCTGACCTTTCCGAAAAATTATTTGAAATGCATAATGCGTCAGGAGCAACATTATCTGCTTCAGACAGCTGGCTGCTTGTCCGCGGGTTAAAAACACTTGCATTGCGTATGCAGCGTCACGAGGAAAACGCACAAAAAATTGCTGCTTACCTGCGAGACCACTCGTCAATTGGACAGGTTTATTATCCAAATAAAGGCGGCATGCTTTCATTTTGTTTAGAAGATGCCGACCAGGTGCGTTCTTTCTTAGCTAACCTCAACTTAATTGTATTTGCCGAAAGTCTGGGCGGTGTAGAAAGCTTTATTACCTATCCTACAACACAAACACATGCCGATATGCCGGAGGAAGAAAGAGATAACAGAGGAATCGGTGATGACCTTCTTCGTTTCTCTGTAGGAATTGAAGATGCGGAGGATTTAATAGCAGATATTGAGCAGGCGCTGCAGGTTGTCAGTAAAATTTAAAACAATACCCCAAAAAAGAGGCAGCTCATTTTAAAGCTGCCTCTTTTTTAGAGTAAAGATGAAATTATATTCTTCCTTACATATTATTTAATTTGCTCAACATTCAACATATGGAAGCATACAGCCATTTCATCGTATGCTTCCATAATTTAAGGTTCATTTAAGGTTCGTTACCCTTTTATTAAACCTAAATCCACTTTCCATTGTAACCATTGCAGCTGTCTCGTTTTACGAGGTAAGAATTGACGAATATCTTCCTCATGGTACCCAACTTGGAATCTTTTTTCATCCACCAAAATTGGACTTTTCAGCAGTCTTGGGTATTTGTGAATTAATTTCAATAAAGTTTGCAGAGACAAATCCTCTACATTCAAATTCAATTCTTTAAAAATTTTAGAACGGGTTGAAAGTATCTCATCCGTGCCTTCCACAGTCATTTGTAAAATATTCTTTAGTTCGTCAATTGTCAATGGTTGATGTAAAATATTTCGTTCCTTATAAGCAATTCCATTTTTGCGAAACCATTGTCTCGCTTTTCTTGTAGATGAGCAAGATACTCCGTAAATATGCACTGTCATATTCATTCTCCTTATTATTTGACATATTCATTACAAGATTCAAAGTGATTATGATGAAATGAAAGTAAAACATTTCTGCTTCTTCATTCCATTTTTTCTATCTTAGTTTCACTTTAGCATGGAAATGTGGTAAAACTATGGTAAGGTCATAAAAAAAACATGAAATGAAGCTTAATTCATCGAAATAAAGCTTGCTGCTATTATTCCTTCGCTCTATAAATATGCTTCCCCGGCTTCACGATTCCACAATACGCCCTTAAACTTCTGTTTAATAACAGCTTAAATCAAATAATGAACCCCCCCCAAAAAACAAATGACAAAGGTCAACACCATTCTTCTATCTCCGCCATTATCGCAACCAGTTCATCTTCTAATTCTTTTCCTGTATCCGTATCTAATAAATGATTAAATAAGATGGAAAAGATAAGCCGTTCTCCCTTTCCATTGGTTACATAACCGGAAAGAGTGCTGACACCTTCAATGGTTCCTGTTTTTGCCTGAACATCCAGTCCCTTCATACGTTCACGTAAAGTGCCTCCAATCATTTTATCGGCTTCTCCAGCTGCCGGCAGACTGGCTAAAAATTCAGGGAACCACTTTTCCTGCTGGATTTCGTACAGTAAACGCGTCAGTTCTTCGGCTGGAATAAAGTTAGCTGCTGAAATTCCGGAACCATCCTTTAACTGGATTGTATCCAGATTGATTGAATAGGTAGCCAGAGCTTCTTTCACTGCTGCCAGACCCGATTCCCATGAACCGTCATCATATGTTTTACGCCCTAATTCTTTTGTGAGCATCTCACCAATCCCATTATTGCTAAGCTTCATAAAGGGAATAATAATGCCAGTTAATGGCGGTGACTGTTTATGGTAAATACACGCTGCATCTCCCTGAAGCTTTCCTTTTTTTATCCGGCCTTCTAACGCAATACCTTCCTTTTTTAATATTTGCCGGATTGTGTCTGCGATATAATTTTCAATATGTTTAATAGCCATATATACTTCCTGCTTTCCTTCTTTCCTGCCGATTTTTCCTGATATAAAAAAGTGATTTGCTGAATTATTCCGCCTTACAATCAATGCTTCTTCATCTGCTTCTTCTGTCGTTACAGCATCGTTGGTCACCGTAATTCCTTCCGTATGCGGCAGGATTTCTATCTTTGGGGTTGTATGCAATTTTTCCGGGGTAATGATTAATTTAATAGCATTCGTATCATAATCTGTATCTGGAGCAAGTGTTAAAGCAGATACTTCTGAACCATACCCGTATTGCTGATCAGCCCAAATTAAATCATCAGACCAGCGGATATCATCGTACCAGCTGTCATCAAGAATAAAGTCTCCGGATATATTTTTGATCCCACGCTCTTTTAAAGAAGCCACAAACTGTTTATAATCCTTTTCTTGTAAAGTCGGGTCTCCCTTTCCAACCAAATAAACATTACCATGACAGGTTTCCTCCACTACTTTCCCCCCCAAATGAAGCTCGGTTTGAAATGTATATTCAGGACCTAATTTCCTTAATGCCGCTACTGCTGTAAGTATTTTCAAGTTGGAAGCAGGCTGCAGCCGTGTTGATGCATAATAATTAAACAAGCTTGCACCGCTTGTCCCGGAGCGCACACTTATTCCTGAAACACTTCCTTTGTTGTGACATTTGTTTAATAAAAAGTTATTTAGTTTTTGCATCGATTCCACCTCGGATGATGTATTACGTTCTTAATTTTCTAATTCGATATCTATAGGTTAAAATCCTTTTTTCTAGTCAAATACCCTCTCAAACATAAAATCATTTCATATAGTAAACATACAGGGGGTGTAAAAAATGAGTAATTACAATGAATTTGGCGGAGGTTTTGCTCTACTGGTAGTCCTGTTCATCTTATTGATTATTGTAGGTACTTCTTATTGGGGATTCTAGTGATGCCATGATAAACAAATCTTTTCCTCCTCTTCCCTATAATTAATTAGCTTTACGTACGGCTGGCTAAGAAAATAGATCGTGATTATGAACGCTTGTAAAGATAATGCATCAACCTCTTTACAAGCATTTTTTATATGTAATATAAAAACAAGGCGCATGATGGAAAACTACATCGGCGCCTTGTTCCTCTTATTTTGACGGGTCCTTTTCAGGCTCATCATTATCTTCTTTTATTTCTTTCTTTTTGTCTTCCTCAGACATTATATTATTTGCTGAATTTTTGAATTCCCGTAAGGTCTGTCCGGCTGCTTTCCCGATTTCCGGAAGCTTTTTGGGACCGAAAATAATTAAGGCAATGATAACTATCAATATCAAACCCGGAATACCTATGTTTGCTGGACTCATGGAACAACACCTCCATTCTGATTTCATTATAAATCATTTCGATCTATTTTTTAATGGTTACACCCATAAAATTATAACGATTTGCCTTCTTTTTGTGAAATTTGCAGAATGAGCTGACGCATTAAATATGGAAATTGCTCAAATGCATTGGTAACATGCAGCCTTTCTGTACGTTTATGTGCATCATGTCCGAACGGACCTACATTTAATACAGGTGCGTCCAATTTACGCATCAATGAAAACGGCAATTCATACGAATCCCCCCATACCGGCGTATTTTCCTCGTAAACCTGCAGGCCTGTATCACTGCCTTGATAATGTACATAACTCAAATCACAAATTCCATTTAAAAAATGACTCCGTTTGATATCTAATTGAAATTCGTTTTTCGCTTCTTTTTCAACAAAATCAACACAATATTCTACAAAACCGTTACCGCTGGAATTTACAGCAGGATAATAAGGAGGTGCAAATAAAATCACCATGGCTGGCGCAAGCTCCTGACAATGAATCATTAAGCTGTCCGTAATACGAAGCGATTTTTCCCGGTCATCATAGTCATCATGAAAATGAATATCCTTTTTCACATCTTCAACAAATTCCCTGCCCAGTTTATTCCCTGCATACTCTAATAACTCTTTATAAGTAATTACTTTTACATGACCAATCGGCTGCACTTGATTATCCTTGCATATCTTTTTATACCGTTCATTACATTGTGCGGCAGCAGTCTTGGCAACCTGTTCAAATAAAGCAAAAACCTCTTCTGCTGTCCGTTCTAAAAGAAAAATATTGTATAAAGCGGAAGAACGGTACGGAGTCTGAGTGGAATACCGCAGCCGCAAATCTGTTTGCTGCAGTGTAACCGGCAGCGGAGCGGTTTCACCGAGTACCGTTTCCTGAAAAATGGGATTCCATTCCATCTCCCTTGTTAAAAATGAAGAGATAAATGGAGATGTCATTCCGCTCAATGGTTCTCCTGCATGGGTTTCCTTCCCGTAGAATAAAGCTCCAGCTAAAACTTTCCCGATTGTCCCGCTGTAAATATAGTGTGTATTGTCCTTTGGGTCATGCCGAAATGTCGGCTCACTATTTAAAAATAACGTATAGGTTAAATCATGCTGTTTTTGTAATTCCGTCAGAACAGGGATAGCATAACGCATGCCTGCTGAATTCACTTCTTCGTCGGGCACAGTTAATAAAAGCAGGTTAATTGGCCATTCCTCTATACTGGCCTGTTCAATCAGACTCATATGCATCACAAGCCCCATCTTCATATCCATTGTGCCGCGCCCGAATAAGAAATCACCTGATTCTATATCTGCACGAATCTCTCTCGAAAATGTATCCTTTTGTTCCAGATATACTTTCGTAAGCTCCTCCGGCTGTGTTGCGAGCGGCTCAAGTGAACCATATTCCTCGGTATTTACCGTATCAAAATGGCTGATCAAACAAATCGTCTGCGTAGCTTCCGGATGTTTATATAAAGCAGTTAAAAGCTTCCGGCGCTGGTCTGCCTCATGCAGTTTTAAGTAAGCAGGATGGTCATGAAAATAAGTTAAATCCTGAAGCTTTGCATATAGCTTTCTGGGAAATTGCTTTTCTCCTTCTGAAAGACTGATACTCTTCCAGCTCACAAGCTCATTTAAGAGCTGACGTAATTCATCCGCACTGTTCCATTGAAATGCCTCCACGAAAACCCCCGCCTTTCTATTAACCTTCCTTTCTATTATATCAGCAATTGAACACGTTTACATTATTAGCAGTTATTCTCTTTCCAAATAATTTTCCATAGCCAGCTAGATAACAGTTCAGTCTTAGCCGCAAAATATGATATGATTTATAGTATAGAAAATTCATCAGGAGGTTATGTATGGGGAAAAGAATTACACTGTTTCTTTTAACAAATATTTTGGTTATGACGACAATCGTCATTGTCTGGTCCATCCTTACAAGTATATTTGATATTGGACCAAGCTATCGTTCAGATGGCGGAATTGATTATGTTTCTCTCATGATATTCAGTATTGTTGTAGGTTTTACCGGTTCATTTATTTCTTTAGCAATGTCCCGTTGGATGGCTAAGACCATGATGAAGGTGAAAATAGTTGATCCGAATAATATTACTACACAGCAAGAGCGTGACGTTTATGAAAAAGTAGAACGGTTGTCCCGTGCTGCCGGACTTTCACACACACCAGAGGTTGGTATTTACCCGTCACATGAAGTAAATGCTTTTGCAACAGGTCCAAGTAAAAAACGCTCTTTAGTTGCTGTTTCTCAAGGGCTGCTGGACAGTATGGATGATGATGCCGTAGAAGGAGTCATTGCACATGAGGTGGCTCACGTTGCAAATGGCGATATGGTGACAATGACTTTATTACAGGGAATCGTCAATACATTCGTCGTCTTCTTATCCCGGATCGCTGCAATGATCGTTTCCAGATTTGTGCGTTCCGAGCTGCAATGGATTGTTCAATTTGCTGCAATCATTATTTTCCAAATCTTATTTTCTATTTTAGGAAGCTTTGTCGTCAGTGCTTATTCCAGACATCGGGAATATCACGCAGACCGGGGCGGTGCAGATTTAGCAGGCCGTGATAAGATGACACATGCGCTACAATCGTTAAAAGCTTATATCAATCGTGCAGAAGCAGACGATCACACAAATGATACAGCAATTCAAACCATGAAAATCAGCAATAAATCCAGTATCCTTAATGCTTTATCTTCTCACCCGCCGCTGGATGAACGAATTGCTAGATTACAACAGCGCTAAGAAAATAAAACTTCCTTCTGCGGAGCGTTTTCGTACTCCTCCGCAAAAGGAAGTTTTTTTATAGCTAATTAGGAAAGAAACTTCACACAAACCACTTCTGGAACATCGATTACCTGATCTGTCTGCGTTAATTTCCCTGTTTCTGCATCTCTTTTATACAATACTACATTTCCGCTATGCTGGTTAGAAGCAAGAAGGAAGTTTTCAGTCGGATCCAATACAAAATCTCTTGGCCATTCACCACCGGATGGTGTGAATTCAAGAAATGTCAGCTCCCCGCTATTTTCATCTACTTTGAATGAAGCAATACTGTTATGCCCACGGTTTCCTGTATAAAGGAATTTTCCATCTGAAGTGATATGAATCGCACTCGCATCATTTGTTTCTTCAAAGTCAGCAGGTTTCGCAAGAATCGTCTGTTTCTCCGTAAATTCGCCTGTCTCCTGATTGTAATCTAAAACAATCACCTCTGTAGAAAGCTCTGTAATTAAATAAGCAATTGGTTTATTCGGATGGAACGTAATATGTCTTGGTCCGCTTCCCGGCTTTGCATGAAAAGTACTCACTTCCTGTAATGAGGAATCTTCCACCTTGTACGTCACTAAACGATCTGTTCCTAAATCTGCAACAACGATAAATTTCTTATCTGGAGTAAATCCAGTGAAATGAACATGCGGTTTTTCCTGTCTTTCATGCGGTCCGTTTCCTTCATGCTTGGTAAATTGCCCTTGCTCTACTTCTCCATCGTCAGTTGTAAAATGAAGACCAATATCGCCCTTATGGTAATTTCCTGTTACAACCAGGTTTTCTGCTGCCTCTACATGACATGGAGGGTTCCCTTCTACCAATTGACCATTTAACGGAGTTAGTTCACCGCTCGTTTTATCAACACGGAAAGCATTTACCCCTCCCATATCATCTTCCTGCGCAACAGCATATAAATAATTCTGATTTTCATTAAAATTAAGATATGTTGGATTTCCAAGCTCTGCTGCTACCTCTGAAGCAGACAGCTGTCCTTTTTCTGCATCCAGGGTGAATCGATATACTCCCTGGCTTGTCTTTCTTGTGTAGGTTCCTGCGTAACCAAAGTATTTGCTCATTTGAATGCATCCTTCCTTCAAAAACTATTCTTTCATTTGTTCATTGTATCATTTTCGACAAAAAGGTTACATACATAAGCATTTTAAAAATTCAATTTGCTGCTAAAACGGTTATCCTCCAGCCTGCGTTTGCTCACCCCATCGAAAACATTTGTACGTCGGAAAGCCAAACGGTCCGCCACAGCCGTGCTTTACACTTCATCTTCTATTCTTTGTCAAGGGGGTTAGCGAAGGAACGATCAACTCCTGTTTCTGTGGAAATGAAATTACTTTTTAGTGTGCGAAAATTGAGTAATAAGAAAAGAGCCGGAGTTACACACCCCGGCCCTATTTCTTATTTATTCTTATGCTCTTGAAGCCTGCTCATGGTTTCATTAAATTCCGCTTCGATTTCTTTGTTAGGCTTATACGTTTTAAGGCTGACTAAAATAATGACTGCTGTACTCAGGATAAACCCGGGTACTATTTCGTATAAATATCCGGACAATGGAGAGTAGCCCCATGCAAATACAACGACTGCACCGACAATCATCCCCCAAAGCGCCCCAGATCCTGTTGTTTTCCTCCAAAATAGAGACAGCAGCACGACCGGTCCAAAAGAAGCGCCAAAGCCTGCCCAGGCAAAGGAAACAAGCCCTAAGATGGTGTCGTTTTGCTGCCAGGCAAATATCATAGCAATAAGTGAAACAGCTAAAACAGCCAGTCTACCCAAATTCACATAGGTTTTATCCTTTGCATCTGCATGAAACACAGCCTTGAAAATATCCTCCACCAGCGCAGAAGAAGTTACCAGCAGCTGGGAAGACACCGTACTCATAATTGCGGCAAGTACTGCCGCCAGCAGAAGGCCGGCTATGAATGGATGAAATAATAATTGCCCTAAAACAATAAATACAGCCTCCGGATCGGCAAGTGTCAATTCTGGATTGGCTTGAAAGAATGCAAATCCGGATATCGCTGTTGCGGCAGCACCGACTAATGAAATGACCATCCAGCTGATGCCGATACGGCGGGCAGAGGTGGTTTCTTTTACCGACTTGATTGCCATAAAACGAACGATAATATGCGGCTGTCCAAAATAACCCAATCCCCATGCTAAGGATGAAATTACCCCCGTTGCTGATGCAGCCGCAAAAAAGCTTAATATATCGGGATTGACGTCTTGGACGATGGTTACTGTTTCGCCAACTCCTCCAAGCGAAACGATGGTCAATGCCGGTACCAGAATCAGCGCCAGAAACATCATCGTTCCCTGCACTACATCGGTAAAACTGACTGCAAGAAAACCGCCGACAAGCGTGTAAATTATTGTTACCGCTGCTACAGTCATTAAGCCAGTATGATAGTTTACATCAAAAGCGCTCTGAAAAAATACGCCTCCTGCAACCATCCCTGAAGAGACATAAAACGTAAAATAAAGCAATATAACAATACCGGATGCGATGCGTAATACCTTCGTATTGTTTTTAAAGCGGCTGTCTAAGTAACTCGGAATCGTAATGGAGTTATTTGATACCTCGGTATAGGTCCGCAGTCTCGGAGCAATAATCAGCCAGTTTACCCAAGCCCCGGCTGCCAGACCGATGGCCATCCATCCCTCGGCCAGACCAAATACATAAATTGCGCCGGGAAGTCCCATTAACAGCCATTGCGACATATCGGAAGCACCGGCACTCAGTGCAGATGTAACAGGCCCCAGACTTCTTCCGCCCAGCATATAGTCATCTAAATTTGATGTCTTACGATAAGAATATAAACCAATAGCAATCATCACTAAAAAGTACAAGACAATCGCCATAATTTGATAGGTTGTTTCTGACATCCTTCCCTCTCCCTTTGTAAGTAATAAAACGAAACTTCATTCAGTGGGAATTTTGGTTCTTCTCCCACTGAATTAGCCTAAGTAATTCAGGGAGTTAGCTCACCTGATCTCTCGCCTAAATAAATTTGTGTTTACTCTTTATTTGGAGGCGGGAGTTTTACGGACGCTTCTCCGTGATAAAATTTATAATAACAAGTGTAAAACTTGTAATTTGTATTTTGATCATCATCCTATCTCTAGCGACAGGCGTTGAAAAAGACGGTATTAGAAACAACCCTTTTTAAGTTATCAGTTATTCTGCTCCTTCTTCCTCCGTCTCCCCAAAAAAAGCAACAATGTTAACGCTGCAGTTCCAATAATAATCGGCTGCTTTTTCAGCTTATCCTCCTCAGTATAAAAAACATCTTTCATAAGAAGATTCAGGTTCTGCGGTCTCTCTGCCAAACGGCGCATAAAATATCCGAACCAATCCTCTCCAAAGGGGATGTATGTGCAGAATCGAAATCCCTCTTTTACTAGTTGATGCTGCATATCGACTCGAAAACCATAAAGCATTTGAAATTCAAAACGATCTTTTGAAATATGATGTTCCTCGATAAACTCCTTTAATTCCTGAATGATACGATGATCATGCGTTGCGATAGATGTAAAAGCTTTTCCAAGCAACCTTTTCTTTGCTATCATCAGGAAATTCTTATCAATGTCCTCTTTAGAGGAATACGCAACTGTACTGTCTTCCTTATAGGCGCCCTTTACGATGCGCAGACGCACATCTTCAAGACCGCTTAAATCCTTCTCTGCATCAAGCAAGTATGTCTGTATAACAGTACCGACATTGGTATAGCTTTTTCGAAGACTTTTCAGAATCTCCAGGGTTTTCTCATAGTGGATATACTTCTCCATATCTATGTTCACAAAAATGTCACATGCATGAGCCACGTCTAGAATCTGCTCCACATTTTCAATACAAAAAGATTCTTCAATATCCAGCCCCAGCTGCGTCAGTTTGATAGAAATATGGCAATCCAAATGCTCTTCCTTGATTTGGCGGAGCATCGCTATGATTTTCTCTTTTGCATGCACCGCTTCATTTCTATCTGTTACAAACTCTCCGAGGTGGTCCATTGTACAAGATATCTGTTTTTGATTCAACTCTCTTATCACAGGAACAATGGCATCGAAAACGGTTCCGGCTACGAAACGTTCTGCTCCAAACCGCGTTCCAAATTTTCTCGCGCTTTTATTTAAAAAGTCATTATTGGAAAGTCCTATAAAAAAATTTCTAGCTAAATTAGCCATAACCCAATATCCCCCCATCTTCAAAACAAGCTCTTCATTTTAAATGCTTCCTGTGAACAGAAAAAACGATTTCTGCTTCTGTTCACAGGCAAGCTGCTATCTATTAAAATTGTTCTGACACAATTTTAGCCTCTAAGAAATGCTGCAGGTAATCCGGACCTCCTGCCTTTGAATCAGTTCCTGACATTTTAAACCCGCCAAACGGCTGGTAACCGACAATTGCTGCTGTACAGCCGCGGTTAAAATACAGGTTGCCGACATGGAAATCCTCCCGGGCACGTTCTAAATGAGCGCGATTTGTAGAAATAACCGCTCCTGTTAACCCATATTCCGTATTGTTTGCAATCTCTAACAGCTCATCAAAGTCTTTTGCCTTTGCAAACGCAACGACAGGTCCAAAGATTTCCTCTTGCATGATACGTGCTTTAGGGTTCAGATCCTTGAAAATAGTTGGATAGATAAAGAAGCCTTTAGAGTCATCTGTTTCTCCACCGAAAACAAGCTCTCCTTCTTCCTTGCCAATTTCAATATAGTTTTTGATTTTATCAAATTGTGTCTGGTTAATGACCGAAGCCATATACACATTTTCTTCGGATGGATTGCCGACAGTTAATGTTTTGGCAATTTCAACTGATTTCCTGATAACTTCATCGTAGACATCCTCATGGATGATTGCACGGGAGCATGCAGAGCATTTTTGCCCGGAGAATCCGAATGCAGAATGAACAATTGACTCAGCAGCCAAATCTAAATCAGCTGTTTCATCAACAATAATTGTGTCCTTCCCGCCCATTTCTGCAACAACCCGCTTCAGATGCTGCTGTCCATCTTGTATTTTAGCTGCACGTTCAAAAATACGGACACCAGTCGCTCGTGAACCGGTAAAGTTAATAAAATGTGTATCTTTGTGGTCTACCAGATAATCGCCAATTTCCTTTGGATCACCCGGCACAAAATTTAATACGCCCTTAGGCAGACCAGCTTCTTCTAATACTTCTACAAGCTTATATGCAATCACTGGTGTATTTTCAGAAGGCTTCAATAAGACCGGATTTCCAGCAACAATCGGAGCAGCAACCGTTCCGCACACAATAGCAAATGCAAAATTCCATGGTGGGATAACAACGCCGGGACCCATTGCTTTATAAAAATATTTATTATTTTCCGTAATACGGTCTTCTACATGTTTTCCCTGATCAAGCTCCAGCATCTGGCGCCCATAATATTCTAAAAAGTCAATGCCCTCTGCAATATCGCCATCCGCCTGATCCCAAGGCTTGCCGGCATCCTGAATCAGCCAAGCAGAAAATTTATGCTTACGGCGGCGGACAATAGCGGCCGCACGGAATAAAACATGCGCACGGTCTTCCACAGGTACTTTTCTCCAGGTTTCATAAGCTTCTACTGCTGCCTGAAAAGCCTGTTCAACATGGTCCTTTGTTGCTTTTGATACGTTTCCAACCACTTCTTCCTTATTAGCTGAGTTAATGGATACCAGTTTATCCTCTGTGTAAACTTTTTCTCCGTTGATAACCAGCGGATAATCTTTACCCAGCTCCGCGCGAACAGAACGTAATGCTCCCTCCAGCTCTTTTCTATTCTCTTCTTTCTTAAAATTTGTAAATGGTTCATGTGTAAATGGCTGCACCATGTAACATACCTCCTAGTAGATAATTTAATTCTGTTTTCCTATCAATCTATATGCAAAAAACATGCCAGTATTATCATTATTAATAAAAACACCTGATAAAAGCTTGCGAATAATGGAAGCGATTTCATTATTTTATGATTTTCTATTGCCTTTTATTGCAAATCACCTTTACAATAGTGTAAAGGAAAATTACACATATTGTATAGACGGTTTACAGATTACTTTACACTTACGAGGTGAGTTTATGAATGAACTTTTTTTCTTTGAGGAATTATTACAATCTGAAGATGACGCCATTACCATTGTAAACACGGAACAAAAAGTAATCTATTGGAACCATGCTGCCGAACAAACCTATCAAATCGATAAAGAACAAATTATCAATCAGCCTATCACAAACTTTTTTTCGCATGATGACCTGATGGTGATGAAGGTTTTAAACACAAAAGAGCCTGTTAAAAATGCTTATCACAGACCAAGGAAAGATAAGCATGTTGTGGTCAATTCCTCCCCTGTCTTTAATCAGGAAAATACTTTAATCGGTGTGATTTCGATTGAACGGGATGTTACCCACATCGTGAAGCTGAACGATAATTTAGAAAGCACCTCCCAAGAGCTGCAGGAGCTAAAGCAAAAAATGACTCCCGCCTCTTCCAGCTCTCCCTTTGCTAAATTAAAAGGAGACAGTCAGGCACTCCACCAAATGATCCGGCTCGCCAGTAAAACTGCCGGAACCGATGCAACCACCTTGATTCTTGGAGAAAGCGGTACAGGGAAAGAGGTATGTGCCCGGGCGATTCATGATGCCAGCAAAAGAAAGAATGCCCCTTTTATTCCTGTCAATTGCGGCGCCATCCCGCAGGCGTTGTTTGAAAGTGAGTTATTTGGCTATGAGAGCGGCTCCTTTACCGGTGCAGAAAAAGGAGGGAAAGCAGGGAAAATCGAAATGGCTGATGGCGGCACAGTCTTTTTAGATGAAGTAGGTGAGCTTCCCTTAGATATGCAGGTAAAGCTTTTGCGTGTTCTGCAGGAAAACCGTATTTACCGTATCGGCGACTCAGGCGGAAAACAAATTGATGTCCGCTTTGTAGCTGCAACAAATCAGGATTTAGAAAAGCTGATGCAAGAGAATAAATTCAGATCGGATCTATTTTACCGATTAAATGTTATTCAATTGACCATGCCTCCTCTGCGTGATAGAAAAAAAGATATCAGCATTCTGGCAAAAACATTTTTAAAGCAATTTGCTGCGAAGTATCAGACTTCTATTCCAGAGATACCTGACGAAACAATGGAAGCCCTGCAGCAATATCATTGGCCTGGGAATATAAGAGAAATCAGAAACCTGATGGAAAGAATCATTATCCTGCATGAGGGAACAACCTTAACCAGACAGGATGTATTAAGCTTTCTCCCGGTCTCCTTTTCAAATCCTCCCTTGCCACATACGGAAACACTGCCGCTGGAGAAGGAAAATTTGGAGAAAATATCAATTGAACAAGCATTGGAATTATGTAACGGCAATAAATCAAAGGCAGCTAAACAGCTTGGTGTATCTCGTGTTACCTTATATCAAAAAATTAAAAAATACCATCTCGACATTTGATATACCTTCTTTTTCATTAACGTTTAAAACTGTTTCCAGATCTGAAAATATCCGCAGACAGATGTCGTTTTTGATGAAATCAAAGACAGTTAAATAAAAAGAGAGTTTTTTTCTCTCTTTATTTAATTGGTTAAAAAGCAAAACATTACTTAATCAACAAGTCAAGCTTTAGAAAAATGCATGTTAGCCTTATAGCTACCGTGCTTGCAAAAAACGGTTCCCCTCCCCGCTGTGAAATAAGGAGACTATCTTTGTAAGAGTGCACCGCACTCTTCTTTAGAACAACATCATATTTTTACTAAATATATCGAAAAATCAAATATTAATGCATATTTCCGAGGAATACACTCGTGCACTGCTAATTAAACAGAAACCTTCCTCTACAACCAGCTAGATAATGGCCTGTATTGATATATTTTAAAGGAAAAGGAAAATAATGATGCCCGATTATTCAGTAAAATCACTAAACTACTATTTTATGAGTAAGACTCTCAGACCATTTTTTAAAAAAATGAGAAAGAAAAACCACTAGTTTTGTCGAAAGCATTTCATTTTTTTTCTCTTTTTGCGATAATTCTTTTGGTACTTTAATAATAAGCTTTTATTACATTATTCATCGCAGCCAAATATTACTAAGAAAGGTGCATCGTAAAGGATATGAAAGAAGAAGTAAAGATTGATGAGTACAACAGGGAGGCCATTGTACTATCAATTGTTCAAAAAAGAAGTGAAATGTTACAACAAGCACAAAAGAATGGCTTGGGAGCCAAAGAAACCGTTAACTGCAGCCAAGAATTAGATGAGTTAATGAATCAGCTAGTTCTTTTAGATACTTAACATAAAAACGTACAAACAAAACCAATACACTATTAAATAGGGAAAGAGGCTCTTTTCATAAAAGAGCCTCTGTTTTATTATAATAATATAAAACGCATCGTTTTCTCCAAAAAATTGAAACCAAACTGTAACAATAAACGTACATATAAGTAAGACAAGGAAAAAGGGAGGGTACATATTGACTTTATTTGGTTACGCTATACAAGATTTATATTTATGGATACTGATTATAGCAGCAATTTTAACCGTTGTTGTTTTATTATTTGGAGATTTATTGGATGGCATTTTTGAATCCATCCCTTTCCTGCATCCGGTGCTCGTTCTTTCCTTTTTCATTTTTTTATCTGCCATGGGATATATTCTCGAATGGTTCATGGACTGGTCAAGTCTAGTCATTCTAATTATTGCTTCTATATCAAGTATCATTTTTGTAACTCTCCTGCATTTATTTGTTCTTGTTCCAATCCGATCAGCTGAACAATCATGGGGATATTCAGAAGATGCTCTCATTGGCAGTGTAGGGACTGCGATTGTATCTATTCCGATAGATGGTTATGGAGAAGTAATGGTGCAATGGAAAAGCGGAGTTATCTCAAAACCGGCTGTCAGCTATGATAATGAAGCAATCTCTCAGGATGAGCGTGTTTTAATTATCGAAATTAAAGATGGTGTTTTCTATGTCAGCCCCTATCAATCGTTGGATTAGCTAATTAAAGATTAGCTTTTCACATATACTGAAGCTTCATTCCTTTTTAAATAGAGAGAATGTTAGTGAAGTATTTCCGGCTGCTCCCCTCTTACCCGCAGGGGCCGGCAGCCGGAAAAATAAAACTTAGAGGAGGAAAATCATGTCAGAATTGTGGATTGTTATTATTGTAGCAGCCGCGCTTCTTTTGGCACTGCTTGGTCTATTTGTAACCAAGTACCGTACAGCCGGTCCCGATGAAGCGCTCATTGTTACAGGAAGTTATTTAGGTGGAAAGAATGTTCACGTAGATGAAGCCGGAAATAAAATTAAAATTATTCGCGGCGGCGGAACATTCGTCGTTCCTGTCTTTCAACAAGCAGAACCACTTAGTCTTTTATCTAGTAAATTGGAGGTAACTACTCCAGAAGTTTACACAGAACAAGGTGTTCCTGTTTTAGCAGATGGTACAGCAATTTTTAAAATAGGCGGATCAATCAGTGAAATTGCTACAGCAGCAGAACAATTCCTTGGAAAATCTAAACAGGACCGGGAGCTGGAAGCGAAAGAAGTACTGGAAGGTCATCTACGTTCCATCCTTGGTTCGATGACGGTTGAAGAAATCTATAAAAACCGTGACAAGTTTTCTCAGGAAGTACAGCGGGTTGCTTCTAACGACTTAGCTAAGATGGGATTAGTTATCGTATCCTTTACGATTAAAGATGTAAGAGATACAAATGGATACTTAGAATCACTTGGTAAGCCCCGTATTGCACAAGTAAAACGTGATGCAGATATCGCTACAGCTGAAGCAGAGAAAGAAACGAGAATCAAGCGTGCGGAAGCAGCAAAAGATGCAAAACGTGCAGAATTGCAACGGGCAACCGAGATTGCAGAATCAGAAAAAGAAAATCAATTAAAAACATCTGAATACCGTCGTGAACAGGATACTGCAAAAGCACGCGCGGACCAAGCTTATGATTTTGAAACAGCCCGTTCCAAACAGGAAGTTACGGAACAAGAAATGCAAATTAAAATCATCGAGCGTCAAAAGCAAATTGAATTGGAAGAAAAAGAAATTTTGCGTCGTGAGAAGCAATATGATTCAGAAGTTAAGAAAAAAGCAGATGCGGACAGATATTCCGTGGAGCAATCTGCAATTGCTGAAAAAGCAAGAGAAATGGCTACCGCAGATGCGAACCAATATCGTATTGAAACAGCAGCTCGTGCAGAAGCTGAAAAAATCCGTGTTGACGGTCTTGCGAAAGCAGATGCAGAACGTGCACAAGGGGAATCAGAAGCAGAGGTTATCCGCTTGAAAGGTCTTGCGGAAGCAGAAGCGAAAGAAAAAGTCGCTCAAGCCTTTGAACAATATGGAGAAGCAGCTATTCTTGATATGGTTATCAAAATGCTTCCAGATTATGCAAAACAAGTTGCAAGCCCATTATCCAATATTGATAAGATTACAGTAGTCGATACAGGAAGCAATGGCGCTAATGGCGGAGCAAACAAAGTTTCCAGCTATGCAACCAACTTAATCAGTACATTGCAGGAAAATCTAAAAGAAACCTCTGGAATCGATATTAAGGAATTACTGGCAGGTGCATCGAAAGGCAATGCTAAACCGCAATCGAAAGAAACTCCTGCACCAGCGGCATCAGAAGTAGCTGCAGCGAAAACAAGCGAAGAAAATAATGATAACTAATGTAAGGCAGCAATAGTTGCGGCACGGCAATAAAGTTGTTTCTCTGACTATCCGGATGTATCATGCTTTACTTTGAATAAAGAGGTGTTAATTTGAAAAATGAACCTGATAGGCTGAAAAAACATGGCCTTATTAGCTATTTTGCTTTTATCATAGGTGTTATCTGCTTTTTCATCGTTTTCATAACCCCTACAAGGATAGCTAACATAGGAAACTTAGCTGGTGATTATATCACATTTTTTCTTACAGCAGCAGGTATCATATTATCAATTATTGGATTAGGAAAGAAAACAGAAAAAAATACCATTCCGATTATATCTTTTATGCATTCCTCTTCTTTCTTTATATTTTGGATAATCGTATTTATCTTATTAATTACCGGCCAAATGGACTTTGCTCCATAGCCCAATAATATGTCCAATCATAACCAGAGGTATTTAGGAACAGCTTTATTGTTATAAAACCAGAAATCAAATGCAGCAAAAGATAAAAATCTCTGTTCATTTTAAAATGAGCAGAGATTTTTGTTTACTTTCTATTTTTTATTATGCAGCCTTTTTCTGGCGGCAGCCAGATTAATTTCTTTCTTCCCCTGCCGTCTATTTAATGCATGCTTAAACAGATAACGTATGCCCTTTCCTCTCATCTGTTCATCTTCATAGCGCGGCAATACATGCAGATGCGCATGCATAATATGCTGACCAGCTGCCTCCCCGCTGTTCCAGCCAATGTTATATCCGGAAGGCACATGCTTTTCATCAATCAGATTTTTGGCTCGCTGTAAAAGATCTTTTATTGCCAGCCATTCTCCATCTGTTAAGTCAAATGGATAGACTCGATGTGCTTTGGTCACAATCACTCCAGCTCCTTCGAGTGATCTCCCTGGTTCCTTTGCTTCCTCTAATTGTAAAAACATTGCTTTTTCATTTTCCAATATGATTTGCTGATTTTTTATTAAAGAAGGATAACAAAAAGGGCATTCAGGTGAATTCATTCTTCTGCCTCCCAGTATAAAAAACGTTATATTGATTAATTAGACCTATGTTTCCTTTCCTTATTCAGACTCTGTCAATAAAACAGGTCAACACCCTTGCCTCCTGTTCATCTACCGGGAGAAATAAATGTGGTTTGGACCCTGCGAAATAAGCACTGTCGCCTGTTTGGAGCAGCTGCTTTTTCCCATCATATAATAATTCAATTTCCCCTTCCAATATATAGATAAATTCGTCCTGTGAATGCGTATACGTTTTTTCATCACGCAAATTCAGAGACTTTGGAGTAACATGGACAATCGTCGGTTCAATCCCGCTATATTGGGAGCGGTTAGCAAGAATTTCATAGGAATACCCCATGCTTTCATCCCCTACTTTTTGCGGGCGGTTACTCTTCTTTTGGATAACAATATCCTGCTCTTCTTTATCATCCAGCACCCATGACAGCTGTATATGTAAAGCGTCACAAATTCGGGATAACGTCGCTATTGCGGAGGCAGTCTGTCCATTTTCAATTTTAGATAACAGACTTTTAGAGATATTGGAAGCGTCCGCAATTTCTTGCTGTGTTTTATCTTCCCGGCGTCTTGCATACTTAATTTTCTCTCCAATTTTATGTAATTCGATGCTGCTCATTCCTTCCTTTGCCAAATAGTCATTCGTGTTCTATTATATTTCTTGAACATCCTCTTATAGTATATTTAATCATAATCCAGACAAACCAATAGAGTCAATCTATTCTCGAATATCATTTACGGGAAACGATACTTAGCAACATACCAAAAAGCCTTGCCATCACTTGCTCGACAAGACTTTTCCGCTGTTTGTTTTATCTTCATGCATTTTTCAAATAAGCTACCGATCTGCTCGGCAATGTTTTTCCAAGCTTATTTTGAATATATATACTTGCTTCCTGAATACGTTTCTCATTTATTCCTGTCTCAATTCCCAGCCCGTTTAACAAATACAGCACATCATTGGTAGCAACATTACCTGCAGCTCCCGGTGCATAAGGACAACCGCCCAGGCCGCCGATGGTACTGTCGAAACGGGTAATTCCCATGTGAAGCGCCGTCATGATATTAGCTATTGCCATTCCTCTCGTATCATGAAAATGTAGTATCAGTTTATCTTTTGGAAAATAAGGAAAAAGACCTTTGAGCAATTTCTCCACTTGCGTCGGCACAGCTGTTCCAATGGTATCACCAAGGGAAAGATAGTCCACTCCGCTCTCAATTAATTGGTCACATACACTGAGCACATCCTCTACTGCAATCCGTCCCTCGTATGGACAATCAAATACCGTAGAAACATAGCCTGTTACTATTTTCCCGGCATTTTTAGCTTCTTTGATAACCTCAGTTAATATCGGATATGTCTCTGGAATTCGTTTATTAATATTTTTGAGGTTATGCGTCTCACTCGCCGACATAAACACGGAGGCACCGTCAATACCAGCCTCTAAAGCGTGCTCCAGCCCTTTCATATTCGGTACTAAAGCAGAATAGACGACCCCTTTTTCACGGTCGATCCGTTTGCCTACCTCCCTTGCATCCTTCAGTGCAGGAATCATTTTTGGATGAACAAAGGATGAATACTCAATTTCCGAGACGCCGGTTTTGGAAAGCATATTAATCCATGCAACCTTATCCTCTGTAGAAATCCATTTCTGCTCGTTCTGCAGACCGTCTCTTGGTCCGACTTCCTTTAAATAAACATTGCTTGGTAATCCACACATTCATACCCCTCCTTTGTATGCGTTTTCAATTCAAGCTATGAAAATATACCTCGATTGTGCATGACCCGCCAAATAAGCCAGCATAGATATTGCAAGGTATTACAATAACCTCATGCAAATTACCCCTCTTTATATACTACAAATAAAATTCAATCCAGTTTCCTTCTGTTCAACTTTGTTGAATCAAGTATATAATAAAATTTCTGAAAATGTCAATCCTGCCTGCTGTCAAAATGAAACAATTTTGATAAAATATATTCATAGTGCCATTTACAGAATACTTTCCTATTTAGGGTTTACAAATCGTCTGTAAAATGATTCTGTCCGTTTTTAATATACGTTTTGAACGATGTAAAACATACGATAATTTAGATAAGGAGCGTTTCCATGATAAAGATATATACCAATGGGGTCATACATACATTTCAAACTTCGCAGCCAGTTATACAGGCTGTTGTTATTAAAGATGGACATTTCATAGATATGGGATCCAATGAACAAATGCTTTCTTTTTGGAGCGCAAAAAGTGATGCGGTAATTGATCTGGGTGGAAAAGCTGCTACGCCGGGGTTAACAGATACACACCTCCACCTTTCTATGCAGGCAATGAAGTTTATTGATTTAGATGTGACCGGCGTCACAAAGAAAGAAGTATTTTTAAATAAAATAAAACAGCGTGCCGATACATTGGACAAGGGAGAATGGCTGCTTGGCGCCGGCTGGGATGAAAATCTATTCACTGACGGCGGTCTGCCTACGAAAGAAGAGCTTGATGCGGCTGCCCCGCACCACCCGCTTTTTCTGACAAGAATATGCGAGCATGCAGCCGTTGTTAACTCGAAGGCGCTTGAGGAAATTAATTATTCCAGCACGCTTGCTGTTCCAGAGAGCGGCGAGATTGTAACGGATGCAAATGGAGAACCCACCGGTTTAATTCTTGAATCAGCAGCGGTATTATTTAAAGCAAAAATCCCTGATAAATCCTATCAAACATGGAAAAAAGCACTTCGTAAAACCATTTCCACCGTTTCTGGATATGGTGTAACCAGTGTGCATTCCAATGATCCGGCTTATTTAGGCGGCTTACAGCAAACCTACCAGCTCTATCAGGAATTATTAAATGAAGAAAAAATGGGTCTGCGGGCAAATCTATTAATTGATTATCCTTTCTTAGAGGATCTGCATACAGCGGGAATGTACACCGGATATGGGAATAATATGCTGCAAATCGGAGCGGTAAAAATATTTGCAGACGGTGCTTTCGGCAGAAGAACGGCACTATTGAAGGAAGCATACTCCGATCAGCCCGGGCAATTTGGAGAAGCAATGCTCTCGCAGGATACATTGTACACTATCGTAAAACGCGCAAGGGAAATGGGTATGCCTGTTGCTGTTCATACAATTGGCGACCAGGCATTGGAAAATGTCCTTGATACCCTGGACCAATTTCCGGCATCCGCCTATAGAGACCGTCTGATACATGCGCAGGTCATTAATCCAGACCTAGTAAAGCGCCTTGCAACGCCGGATCGTATCGTTGATATTCAGCCTCGCTTCCTTGCAAGTGACTATCCATGGGTTACAGAGCGTCTTGGCGAAGCACGCATGCCTTATGCCTATGCCTGGAAAACATTACTTGATAATGGCATTATCTGCGGCGGTGGCTCAGATGCACCTGTTGAACCGTTGAATCCTTTACTCGGGATTCATGCGGCAGTTACCAGAAAAGCTCCCGGTGAAACACACAGCGGCTGGTACCCAGAACAAAAATTAAGCATGCACGAAGCTTTTTATCTATTTACAAAATACGCAGCTTATACAACAAATGAAGAAAAGCTAAAAGGAACCATTTCCCGCGGCAAGCTGGCAGATATGACGGTTTATTCTGCCGACCCATTTCAAATGAAGAGTGCAGACGAATTAGTAGATACCAATATTGAAATGACGATTGTTGATGGAGACATTGTATATAGGAAAGGATAGAAACAATAAATTCGATGTATTAATTAAAATAAGCAGTGAAAAATCCAGCATGATTTTTCACTGCTTATTTATTATAATTAATCTTTAAAATGGCCAAATCAACGGCACAATGACAACGCATACAATCAGCTGAATAACCAAAAATGGAAAACCGCATTTAATATAATCAAGGAATGTATAATTTCCCGGACCATAAATCATTGTATTAGGCGGTGTGCCAACAGGAGAGGCATAGGCTGCAGATGCACCTACACAAACCGTCATTAAAATTGCTTTTGGATCAACTCCCATACTTGCTGCGATAACTAATCCAATCGGAGCCATAAGTGCTGCCGCTGCTGTATTGGACATGACAGAGGTCAGTACAGTGGTTACTCCGAAAATTAAAGCGGTAATAACATACGGTCCGGCGTTGCTTCCTGCCATCTCCAGTACATAATCCGCAATCATCTGTGCAGCGCCTGTTTCTGCTAAAGCAGTCGCCATCGGCATCATGGCGGCTACTAAAATGATTGTGGAGAAATCTAAGGAACGGTATGCTTTTTTCTCCGACATCGTACGTGTTAAAACAATAACCATTGCCCCCATAACAGAAACAATATGCAAAGGAATTCCAAATTGCTCTTCAAAGATCATAAAAACGACTGCTGCCAGCAAAACTCCAATGGCAACCATTTGTTTCCATGTGGCTTCTTCGCTTGTAGCTTCTTCTTCATTTTTCGTATCAGCTTCTTCCAAAGCCGTTTCCCGATTCGGAATAAGCTTATAACCAATCGTCATCATGTAAATAATACCAATAATCGTTAGAGGAATTCCGATATAGGCAAATTCAAAGAATCCGAATACAGGTGTATTTTCATTTTCCATCACACTCTGAACGGCGAGGTTGCCGTTCGTTCCAACCAGTGTTATCATGCCGCCTAAAGCAGTTGCATAGGCTAAGGGCATTAATAATTTAGAGCTGGAAAAGCCGGAAGAAGCAGCAATTGCAATAACAATCGGCATCATTACTGCCGTTGTACTTGTATTTGACAGAAAAGCAGATAAACCTGCTCCAATTACCATCACAGCAAATAGCAGCTGCTTTTCCGTTTTAGCAAATCTCGTAATTAAATTTCCCATTCTTCTCGCTACACCTGTTTCAAATAATGCTGCACCAATAATAAACATCCCTGAAATAAGCAGTACAACATTATTTGTCAATCCAGAAAATACGGTTTCAGCATCTATAATTCCAGTAAGGTATAACAGCATGGTGGCTAGAAGTGCGGTCAGTGCAACTGGTATTACCCCAGTTAAAAATAATATCGTTGCTAACAATAAAATAAGTAATGTAATTATCGCCGGGCTCATTTTACATACCTCCTAGTTGATAGATGTATCCTGATTTCCCCATTTTTCCTCTACTCTCGAAATAAACGTTTTACATAACCCAATATAGTTCTTCGGCTCCAGCAGTTTTTTAGCTTCTTCCTCACTGATATGATTCGTAATTCGTTCATCGGTCAAAACAACATCTATCAAAGATTTCTTTTCTTCAAATGCTTTCATAGAGACTTCATAAACGATATCATGCGCCTCGCCCCGGCCCACAAATTCACCTAAGGACAGCATTAAATTTTCAGAGACGATTAGACCTTGTAAAAGATTTAAGTTGCGTTCCATATTATCTGGATACACGATAAATCGTTCCAGCACGCCTTGTATCTGCTCCAATCCGCCGCTTGTCAGCATACATATTTGCGGCAGGTAGGACCATTCCGTTGTCCAAAAAGTCATATCTCTTTCATGCTCTTGGATCATTGCATCAAAACTTAAACTGGCATTTCTTTGCACTACTCTAGTTAAACCGACAACATACTCACAAATCATAGGATTCCGCTTATGCGGCATGGTACTGCTGCCGACTTGTCCCATCTTAAATCCTTCTTCCATTTCCCCTATCTCTGACTTTTGCAAATTAATTATTTCATTTGCTATTTTTCCTATCGTTCCTGAAATCATCGCAATAATACTTGCAAATTCTGCAAATCCATCTCTTTGTACATGCCAGGTAATCGTAGGCTGTACTAAACCTAAGTATTCACAAAAACGTTTTTGTACCGCCAGCCCGTCATTATGAATCGAGGCCAATGTGCCGGCTGCTCCCCCAAAGGAACCTAGTAAATATCTTTCTTTGCCTGCTTCTAATCTTTCAATGTGCTTACCTATCTCATCTGCCCAAATAGCAATCTTGTAACCTAGTGTAATGGGAAGCGCATGCTGCCCATGTGTTCTTCCAGGCATCACGGTTTCTGCATGCTCTTCTGCTAATTGCAGCAGCTTCTTAAGAAATTGCTTTAATTGCTTTACCAACACCTCTTGTGCTTGTTTTATTTGCAATACAACTGCGGTATCCATAATATCCTGGGTCGTAGCTCCCCAATGAATATAACCGCCAGCCTTCCCTCCAACTGATTTTGTAAATTCCCGTATTTGAACAATTAAAGGATGGGTCGTATCCACAATCCCTTTTCGAATAATTTCCCGATCAAAATCATTAATATCTGCTTTCTTTTCAATTTCTTCCGCCGCAAATTTCGGTATAACACCAACATCTGCTTCTGCTTTTGCTAACGCAATCCAAGTATCCAGCCATTTCTGAAGCAGGCTATCATCTGAAAAAACCTCTCTCATCTCTTCTGAAACAAAAATGCCACGCAATAAATCGGAATCCAAAACACTTGATTTCATTATTTATCCCTCCAAGGTAATCGCTTCCATAAAAGGAAAACGTTTTTCTTTTTGTGTTTCCATTAATCCTATTATAAACAACCATCTATAACGATTATTTATAATTATTATAAGGAAAACGTTTTTCTTATATGTTTAAAAATATCCTAAGGTATAAAATGTTCCTTGTCAACTCTTTTTTTACTTTTCAATACTTATTGACTATTTACTAAACTGATAGAGCCCGAATTCACAAAAATATCTTGATTATAAACAAAATAATCCATAATACGTTATAATGAATAGAAAGAGGAATCGTTACCAGAGAAAGGACGTTGCTGCACATTGACTACTTTAAAAGAGGTTGCCAAGCTGGCAAATGTACATCCCTCAGTTGTTTCCAGAGTGTTAAATAAGGACAATACATTAAATATCAAAGAAGAGACAAGAACAAGAATTAACGAAGCCATTAACGAATTAAATTATAGCCCGAATTCCGCTGCGAGAAGCTTAAAAACAAATCAATCCCGAATGATTGGAATGGCAATCCCAGACTTTAACAACCCTGTTTATTCCAGTATTATTCATGGGGCTGAAGATCATGCTGCTATGGAAGGCTACCACCTGCTTGTCTACAGCATGAAACAAAAAGGCTTGGGAAAGGATTTCTTTTCTAAATTGCTCAAGGAACGCATTGATGGGCTTTTAATCGCTACATCAGACATTAATAACAAGCATATTCTCAGCTTAAATGAGACCAAAAAACCTTTTGTGCTTGTCAACAGAATGATTCAGGATGTTGAGAATTATGTCATATTGGATGATGAGCGCGGCGGAAAATTAGCAACGAAGCATTTAATTGATCTAGGGCATCGTCATATTGCCCATATTACCGGACCGCTATATACAGGAACTGCTTTAAAAAGATTTCAAGGCTACCGGGAAATGCTCCAGGAGAAAAACATTCCATTTGAAGTAAAATATGTTCAGGAAAGCGACTACACCATGGAGGGCGGATATCAATCCATGGAAAAACTGCTGGAGCTGGATTCTCCTCCAACAGCAATATTTGCAGCAAATGTAATGGTAGCAATGGGCGCAATCAAGGCTATCCATGATAATGGATTTCAAGTACCAGCTGATTTTTCCGTTATCGGTATCCATGATGTTTTCTTCGCGTCAGGACTGTCCCCTTCTCTGACTACTGTCGATATGCCTTTATATGAAATGGGATCCAGAGCAGTTGCCCAGCTGATAAATGCAATCAGCGAACGAAAGCTTAAGTTCCCAGGAGAGACTATCGATGGAGCTAACCTTATTCCACGCGAAAGTACACGCTCATTGCTGGATGAATAAACTGGAGGTACATATTCTGATATATTCATTGAACCGTAATTCTATATTAGTTAGCAGACCAGATTAAGAACAGCATTCGCAGACAACTGGTTTTTCGAGTAAAAAACTTCATTTTATTTGTCAAAAGTGCGCAATATAAAATAAAGCCTAAATCCAATTATGTCTAAGGATTTGGCTTTATTAGCAGGTTATAATTTTTTAAAATATAGGAGCGGCGTATTGTTCGTTTTACAGGCATATAAGAAATCTCACCACTCTAACGGTGGTTTCCATTATGTTCTAGTTTCACTTGAAATTTTAAATCAAAAATTCTTTTATAAAAGTATTAGCAAGCTATGAAACATCAATAAGACAAATTGAAAAATATATTTACCGGTGTATATTATAAAAGAAAATTAGCCAAATGAAGTCCAGTCTAATATCGAATTAAATCCAGCCATTCAAAAGTATAATAAAAACTTTAACTTTTTGGACCGCCACCTATGTAAACTTTTTTATCATCATTTGCTCCCTATCGAGGAACAAATTAGGATAATTCATTATTATCTCCACACTTATCGACAATACGTTTTAACATGGTACCTATTATAATAGTTGACATAACAACAATGAAAGTAGTCCAAAAAGTGAGTTCAATTTCAAAAGTACCAATTATTAATATCCAAACAAATAGTACAATTAAACGCCAGATATCTTTTTTTAAATTCTTAATTTTTTTTAATGCATTGTGTTTCATATTTCTACATCCTCTACATGATTTACTCTCTTTCCGCAATTTCTTTTAATCGGATTTTAACATGCAAATTATTGATTTTTTGTTTAGATTTTTTTCACCAATTTCTAATGAAAGCTTGGGTGATTGGCGGGGTAAGATCATATTTTCACACAAAGTCCGTTTCTTCATTTTGTTTTTGTGCTGTTTCAAAGATTGAAGTTTCGTTGTTTACTTATTGTTGCATAATCAGATTTAACGTCTCTAGTAATCGAGAGCGATCTTGTTTTCGTGTAGCTTTTGGGTTAATCGTAAATGGAGAATAACCAGTTACTCGATTCATACATAATCTCACTTTATTATGAAAGGATAATTGAGCAAAATAATCACCTTCGTTATATAAAACAATCTCGAAGATGCTTTGAGATGAGACTTTAGATACCTTTATGTATTCGATATCCGTAAAATAAATGGTTACTTCACTTTTTGTATATGAATCTAATTGCAGATATTCATCTGTTATCGTGATATAAGGATAACCCCGGAATATTTTCAATATATTTGCAATGGTAAAGAAACTAAATAAAACCATAATAAACAATGCCAAAGCGATAATTAGTATAGCTTCTTCTATATAGGCAATATACATTATTAAGGTCCCAAAAACGACAAGTAATAATGAAAAAATGATTCCGAGAAAAAGCTTCCCTTTTGAATGATAAAACTCTATTTTATTTTCTATCAAATTAAACCCCCCTTACAATTAGAAATACTTTTTTGTTATTAATATGCCTCTTATTCAATAAGGTAATAAAATTTTTTTTGCTTATTTTCTTCATGAACTTTCTCTTTTATCTAAAAAATTTCAATAAAATTTTTCTTCAATTGATACTAACTTTTTAACTGCCCTTATCATATCCCCATCAATTATCAACTATCATTTCTTAAAAAATCAAATAAAACAGGTAATTTTCTTCAAAAAAGAATAATTTTTTATGACTTTTTACATTTTTCCACCTAAAATTATGTTACTATTATATATATTTTAAATATATGGAGGTATTAGATGTCAAAAAGAATGCTTTATGTTCTTCTTGCAGCGGTATTCGCAATCGCTTTAACTGCTTGCGGCTCTAGTGATGAAGATGACGCAGCAGAAGCGGAAGAACAAGAAACAAATCAAGAAGAAAACGAAACAGAAGAAGACTCAGAGGAAAAAGCTGAGGAACCAGAACAAATGGAAGAAGAAGTAGAAAATGAAGATGCTTCTTCCGATGAAGCAGATGCAGAACAAGAAGCCGAAGAAGATGCTGATGAGGAAGAACAGGCTCAAGCAGAATCTTCTAATGCAGATTTTGATGCATTAATTACTGCAATGGAAGAGGAAACAGAAGGTACTGCTACGCTTCTTTATGAGAACGATGAGTCTCAATCTCATGAAATGGAAGGCTTAACTGTAACACTGGATGCATACCAATTAGTAGAATTAGAAGATTTTCATACCAATTTCAGTATTCCTTTTAATGACGAAACAGATGGCGGCGTTATTTTAGCTCAATATACGGTAGAAAATGATTCTGATCAGGATTTACATTACATGCCTTCATTAGATTTAGATTTTGTTGGAGCAACAAAATTCTATACAAATTATCGGGAGCTTCTCCCTTTAGATGAGCAATTATCAAGTATGCTAAACCCCGATAATGAATACTTAGTGGAAGCTGGAGATGAAGTGACCGGCTATTACGCTTATCCTTTTGGATCAGAAGATTTAGGAGCAATATTGGCAGAAGGAAATGTTATTTTGGATGTTCCTACGCCAACTACAGAGTATAATGAATATTCTTCCAGTATTGGTTCTGGTACCGAGTTTAGCCTTCCTTTAGATGGTGACAGTGCTGAAAAAAATGCGGAAACAGAGAGCCAAGGTTTTTATCAGGATGCACTGAGTGCTGAAAATATGGGCGATAAAGAAATGATTGAACAAGAAGATGGCATTGGGGAGAGCGACGAATTAGGAGACGTAACAATTACATTAGATGGTTATCAATTTGTTGATTTTACTCCAAATGCCGAAGAAGCAGCTCGTTATGAGGATCCTGATAACATCGTAGTTGCTACGATAAGATTTGAAATTGATAACCAGGGTGATGAAGAAATTGGCTTAAGCTCTCTTTCTTCAAGGCTCACAGTAAATGATGGATCTCAATATCTTTTAAGTGAAGGAATGTTTCATCCTTATGACAATAGTAGTAGTATCGCATCTGGTGAAGAAGGAGAATTGCTGCAAACTTTCCTGTTAGACAAAGAAATGTATGAAAAAATTTGGAAAGATAAAAGTATGGAAATTGAAATTGGCCCGATGAGAAATATGGATGCTGAAGATATTTCCAAAGGACATGAAGTAGAGTTTAATTTAAAATAAGTATAAAAAAGCTAATGGTGCAATTTGAACCATTAGCTTTTTCCAATGAAAAAGGTTAGTGCATTAACGCATCACAGCCCCGCCCGAAATTTTCACCGACTCCCCTACAATATTTCGCGCAGCATCCGTCAGCAGGTACGCAATCGTATTGCCCACCTCATCCGGAGCTGTTATTTTTTGAGAAGGCAACGAATCCTCTGCTGCTTTTCTTACCTGTTCATAGGATTGATTCGTATTTTCCGCTTTTGCTTCAAATAAACCTTGTACCATTTCTGTATCAACAAAACCGGGACAAACTGCGTTGACACGAATATTATATGCAATTGCTTCCAAAGCCATAGACTGTGTCCAGCCGATCATCGCAAATTTAGAAGAAGCATAAGCACTATTTCCATATGTCCCCCGCAAACCGGATAAAGACGCCACGTTGACGATATTCCCCTGCTGCTTCTCTTGCATCTCCTGATAAATTTCTTTGGTCAGACTGAATGCAGATAAATAATTTACAGTAAGCATGGCTTGTATATCCGCTTCTTCCAGCTGATTCACCGTCTTGTTTCCCGCAATTCCAGCGGCATTGACTAAATCAGAGATAAATCCCAATGCGTCCCGTGCGTTGCTGACCAATTGCGTTCTTTCCGCTTCCTCTGTTATATCTGCCTGCTGCACAAATAGCTTCGAAGCATCAGTAAGACCTTCCAGCTCCTGTCTAAGTTCTGCAAGCTTATCGGCATTCCGTCCGGTTATGGTGACCTTAGCCCCCATCTGTGCGACAATCTTCGCTGTTTCTCTTCCTATTCCGCCAGTTGCGCCGGTTATTAATACATGTCTTCCTTCTAATGCATCTTTTGAAAATATGGCCATGGTGTATTCCCCTTCCAATTCATTACTTTGATATGATTATCCTCCAATTATAGCATGATTGTTCTTTTCTAATTAAACGTTGTTGTCGCGTATACAATACCCCCCCTTACCTTTCCCCCTATATTTATTAATCCAACTATAGATTGTCATGAAGTGCCTTATTTTTCAAATTATTATGTCGATAAACAGGCATAAAACATTGACAAAATACCTGGATTGGGTTAAATTACTAAAGGCGAATGTTTTTAATATCCAATACAAATTTTATTCGTGTTTAGGAGTGTTTTAAATGGAAAATGTTTTTGATTATGAAGATATCCAATTAGTTCCCGCAAAATGTGTAGTAAATAGCCGGTCAGAATGTGACACCTCCATTGAGTTTGGCGGAAGAAGCTTTAAATTACCGGTCGTTCCTGCAAATATGCAGACGATTATTGATGAAAATATTGCAACTTATTTAGCTAAAAATAATTATTTCTATATTATGCACCGTTTCGAGCCTGAGAAACGTATTGATTTTATAAAAACAATGCGAGAACAAGATTTATTCGCTTCAATCAGTGTCGGAGTGAAGGATGACGAGTATGCTTTTGTGGAATCACTTGCTGAAAATAACTTAGTTCCAGAATATATTACCATTGATATTGCACACGGTCATTCAGAACCTGTTATCCGTATGATCAAGCATATTAAAAAACATTTACCAGACAGCTTTTTAATTGCTGGTAATGTTGGTACTCCTGAAGCTGTACGTGAGCTGGAGCATGCCGGCGCGGACGCTACAAAAGTAGGAATCGGGCCTGGTAAAGTATGTATTACTAAAATCAAAACTGGTTTTGGAACGGGCGGCTGGCAGCTGGCAGCACTGCGCTGGTGTGCAAAAGCTGCAAGTAAACCAATTATCGCAGACGGCGGAATCCGTACACATGGCGATATTGCGAAATCTGTACGTTTTGGTGCATCCATGGTCATGATCGGTTCTTTATTTGCCGGTCACGAAGAATCTCCTGGAGATACCATTGAAAAAGATGGCAAGAAGCTGAAGGAATACTTCGGTTCTGCATCAGAGTTCCAAAAGGGAGAAAAGAAAAACGTAGAGGGCAAAAAAATGTACGTAGAGCATAAAGGTGCCCTTCAGGATACATTGACAGAAATGGAACAGGATCTTCAATCCTCTATTTCTTACGCCGGCGGCAGACAGTTAGATGCTATCCGCACAGTGGATTATGTGGTTGTGAAAAACTCTATCTTTAACGGCGATAAGGTATTCTAAATAGCATTTAAAAAAGCTTATGTCAGGAAAGGGACAAGCCCTTCTGACATAAGCTTTTTCTCTGTTTAAAGCTAAAACCTTCCTGACCTGAATATCGCAAAGATAAGCCATATAAACATCAGTACAGCAACAACAAAGCCAATTTCGATAACTGGCAGACTCCAAAAATAAGAAACCTCTCCCGCGATTGCTGAACCGACAATTAATCCAACCATAATAATACTGAACGATAACAGGACGATACTGAACGATAAACGGTTACTGATTCTGTCCAGCTTCTTAAGAATCATATCCACTCTGGAAACGGATATTTCCAAGGGCACCTTACCCTTCCGAATCAGCTTATAGACCGCATTAACATGCTCCGGTAAATCTAAAATAATATCCTTATAATCATCAACCTGCTCGTAAACTTCCTCTGCCATTTTTTTAGGTCGATATTTCTCTTTAATCAGCCTCTTTCCAAAAGGCTGCGCTATTTTAACAATACTGATATCCGGGTCTAATCTTTCTACGGTCCCTTCCAGGGTAACCAGCGTTTTCCCGACTAAAGATAAATCTGCGGGAATACGAATTTGATGCCTGGAAGCAACGCTGAATAAATCATTCACCGCTTCTCCCAGACTAACCTGGCTAAATGGAACATCATAATATTTATCCCGCAGCTCTTCAATATCTGCACGCATCATATCATCATTGACCTCATCAGGAACCACACCCATTCGATAGATAGCCTTCACGATAGCATGCGTATTTTGACGGGCCAGCGCAATAATCATATCCGTCAGATGCTCCTTCATTAACGGTGTGAGCCGGCCGACCATTCCAAAATCCATAAATAACAGCTGATGACCAGGGAGTATCATCACATTACCCGGGTGCGGGTCTGCATGAAAAAAACCATCTAATAATATTTGTTCAAATAAATTATGAATTAATTTTTCTGCAATTACCTTGGGCTGATAGCCTTCCCGGATAAGCTGCACATTCTCATCTAACTTTATCCCTTTGACAAATTCCATTGTCAGCACACGTTCGGTTGTATATTTCCAATACACATCAGGGACTTTCACGCCTTCTTTATCATTTTTGAAATTCATCGCAATTTTATGCGCGTTCCGTCCTTCCAAAGTGTAATCTAATTCGGCCAGGATGGATGCTTTAAATTCTTCAATGATTTCGGTGATTTTATATTGATAAGCCCACTCTAAACGTGTTTCTGCAAGGGTGGCAAAATTCATTAAAATCTCTAAATCCGTATGAATTTTCTTTTCAATATTCGGGCGCTGTACCTTCACAGCTACTTCTTCCCCGCTCTGCAAAATAGCATAATGAACCTGTCCGATGGAGGCGGCGGCGATAGGCTCTTTGTTAAACTCTTTAAATATATCATGAATCGGCTCTCCCAATTCCCTCTCGATAATTTCCTGAATTTCGGTATAGGAGACTTTCCCGACCTGATCCTGCAGCTTCTCCAGCTCTTTAATAATACCTTGGGGAATCAAATCACTTCTTGTGCTTGCGATTTGTCCAAGCTTCACAAAGGTCGGACCTAATTCTTCCAGGAAAAGCCGAATTCGCTCTCCTGTTGTTTTTCTATGTATTTCCTTCTTCCCTTTAAGAACTCTTTCCGGCAAAGAAACAACCTTTTGCAATCCCAATTCCTTTACAATATACCCAAAGCCATTACGGGAAAATGCAACAAGTATTTCTCGATAACGTTGTATATGACGAATACGTTTATTAAGAATCGCGGTTCCCTCCTTTCCCGTTTAATTCCTATTGATAGTATACCCATTCTTATCCATCTGTTAACAGGAAATCCAGGCTATTTTACAAAGAGGAACTGTTTTCCCTATGACAGCTCCTCTTTGTAAATTTATGCCTCGTTCTTATTTGTTAGTTTTATAATGCTTATTTTCACATATAACCCGATCAGCATACAAATGGATGGCAATATAATAGCCAGGAAAATCAATTGTCCATTAATCAATGCTAAATAAAGATACGGCAAGGAATAAAACATAAGTGCCTCAGATACTGCCAGCGGGACCAAGGTGTACATTATCAGATTAATGATAAAAACCAGGGAAACCGTCAAACTATTTTTTAAAAGCGTTCCTTGATTTTTCAATGCAAATCCAAATAATACATACGCGATTAAAACTCCGAAAAATACCATTTGCAGTTGATTCGTGAAAAGTACCATTAGCATGGCAAACACTGTCAGGAAAAAGTGAAAAATCAGCGCCGGCAAATTGTTTTGTAAATATGCTTTGATACCGCCGTTTTCTATGTTGTCGCTAGACATTCAATCATCCTTTTACGTCTTTAATTTTGAATAGAGCTCTTCAGCTGCTGATCTCTTTGATGTCTTTCGATTGCCAGTTCAATTAATTTCTCTATCAGTTCCCGATAGGAAACGCCGCTCTCTTCCCAAAGCTTTGGATACATACTTATCTTCGTAAATCCGGGCAATGTATTAATTTCATTAATAATAATTGTATTATCCTCTTTTAAAAATACATCTACTCTGGCTAAGCCTTCACAATTTAAAGCCTCAAAAGCTTGAACAGCAGTCTGTTTAATTCGATCTGCCACGTCTTTGTCCAATACAGCAGGTATTTCTAAGCTTGCTCCAGATTCATCAATATACTTCGCTTCATAAGAATAAAATTCGACGGTTGGAAGAATCTCGCCTGGTACAGAGGCAATCGGGTTTTCATTACCTAAAACCGAACACTCTATCTCTCTTCCTGAGACAGCCTCTTCAACTAAAACTTTGTGATCATACATAAATGCATCCTGAATAGCATGGTTAAATGCTTCTTCCGTCTCCACCTTGTGTACGCCAACAGAAGAGCCTTGATTTGCCGGCTTAATAAATAATGGTGTTCCTAATTCCGCAGCAATATCCTGATAAGAGATTTGATTTTGTTTGGCTTTACGGAAGCTGTATCCGCGGGCAACATGTAAGCCTGCATCGCTCAGCAGACGCTTGGCAATATCCTTATCCATGCTGATAGCTGAACCAAGTACAGAAGAACCTACAAATGGAATATTGGCCATTCTCAGCATACCCTGCAGGCTTCCATCTTCACCGAGTGTGCCATGGACAATTGGAAAAATAACATCTAATTGGTCCATGCTTACACTTGAGCCGGTCTCAATAATTTGATTCTCTTCCGCTCCAGGAACAATGGCAATTCCCTTCCCTGTTTTATTTAATGCAATCAGGCTTGGATCCTCTTCATTTATTAAATAGTGAGAACGGTCATTGACATGCCAATTCCCCTGCTTATCAATTCCCAGCAGATATACTTCATACTTATCTAAATTAATTGCGTCCACAATATTTTTGGCTGATTGTAAAGAAACTTCATGCTCTGATGATTTCCCTCCAAAAACAATACCAACTTTTTTCTTCATTCCAATCCTCTCCTCATTGACTCTAATGACATAATTACGATTCTTCCTATATCCTATGTGTTTATATCATTATTTGTTTGACCTGTATCGCTATTTTATCATAGAGTTCATTTGGAAGGGGACTTTAATGTCAATAATTCATCCGAAGCAGTGATTCTGATTATTAAGAAATAATAAATTTTCAACTTCTCTGCCTAATACGGGATCCTGAATGTATTAAAAAATAATTAAAGAAAGCTAAAAAATCTTCCCAGGCTGATTTTTTAGCTTCCCCTTTATTCACTAATTGCTTTTTTTCGAAATAAATAATCATTGGAGGAACGAATTTGCACATTGATGACCAGCCCCATCATAATCAGATTGGTTATCAGCGAGCTTCCTCCATAACTGATAAAAGGCAAGGTAATCCCAGTAATCGGCATTAAACCAATGGTCATCGCAATATTTTGAAATACTTGAAAGGCAAGAATTCCGATGATGCCGACGCAAAGATAGACCCCGAATAGATTATCTGCTTCGAAGGCAACCTTTGTAATTCGATAAAGAAGCAGGAAATATAATAAAATCAGAATACTTGCTCCGATAAAACCATATTCTTCTCCAATTACTGTAAAAACAAAGTCTGTATGTGCTTCAGGAACATTCCCATTTTGAATCTGCATCCCCTGATTAAATCCGGCGCCGCTCAATTGTCCTGAACCGATTCCCATGATTGCCTGCTGAAGCTGATACCCGTAATCAGATGCATACTCCGCCGGATTTAACCACCCATAAATACGGTCCATTTGATGTGATTGAAATAACCGGGAAAAAATATCTTCATTATAAGAATACAAAAAAATTAAACCGCCTATAGAAGCAGCTATGGTGAATAGCACCGGTAAAATAACTTTAACAGAGATACTGGAAACAATAATCATGGAAAAAGCAATGGCTAATACAATCAAAGCAGATCCTAAATCCGGCTGTAAAAATATAAAAACAAATGGAATTAATGTTACTGCCACTACTTTCAGCGTTAATTGAATACTCTTTTTTAAGGGCAGCTTTCGATTGCCATACTTCTCTAATAAAACAGCTAAGTAGATGATAAGAAATATTTTTATAAATTCAGATGGCTGTATCTCAAAGATTCCTAAATTCAGCCAACGTTGAGAACCGTTGCGAAAAACCCCAAAAAAATGAACGCCTAATAAAAGGAACACGCCAATCGCATACAACTTAAATGCCTGTTTTTTTAAGAGCTCATAGTCAAAGAAAATCACTGCCAGCATTATCAACGCACCAAAAAAATACCAAATACCTTGGCGAATCACAAAATAGTAAGGCTGTGATTGCGCATATTGTCCCGAACCGCTATAAATTGCAATTAAACTAATTAATAATAACAAGAACAAAATAGTGATTATACTGTAATCCAAATTGTATTTCTTCCGATTCATATCCAAACCCTCATTAATTACGTTTTATTAGCAAGTGCATTCATTACCACTTGAACTGCTACAGCATCATCTAAATAACCAACAGGAAAAAGATAATCCGGAATAACATCAGCTGTACTGATGAAATAAATTAGTGCTGCACCCATTAAAATTAATTCTTTCCTTGTTCCTTTTTTATGACAAATCCGATGAAAAAAAGTGGAAAGTTTTTTCATATAGGCCCCGCGGGCTCCTGCATCTTCTTTTTTCTGATGAAATGTATCCAGAATGAGACGGCGCCCTTCTTCCGTTTCTGCATCTTTTTCGTAACAATCCAGTTGTTTTTTTAATTTTTCCATTGAAAAAGAATCATAATGATCATCTGATTGCTCTAAAAATTGATCTATCATTACAATAGATGTCTGTATATCATTAGTATGATTCTCTGAAGATTTGACCGGCAGTCCGGTTCTCTGAAGTAATTCATCAAAAGGAACATCCAGTGCTTTTGAAATTTCCACTAAATGCTGATTTGTCGGTTTACGCTTATGGTTGATAATTCGGGATATCGTCGAAACATTAATATTCGTCTGTTTACTTAGTTCACGCATAGAAATATGTTTTTCCTTTAGCTGCTCTTTTAAGTAATCTCCTATATTTTGGCTCATTCGTTATACAAACCCTTCTATTTTCAGTTATCTTTTCCTTTTAATTCTACTATACGAGGGATGTTGACAAAATGTCAAATAAAGCTGCAATTGAATTAGGATAGATATATAAGCTGGATTAATTTTGAAAAAACCGCTTTCTGCCTTTCTTAAATAGCAAAGACGAATAAAATAAAAAAACCCGCATCTAAATCAGGAAGTTCCTTTTTAGATACAGGTTTATTCAGGCCTGCCGATATTATTAAATGGGTAGAATCGGAATGTTACTTCCCCAATAATTGCCTCTTCATTCAGAAAGCCGAAGAAGCGGCTGTCATTACTGTTTCCGCGATTATCGCCTAAAACAAAATAGGTATTCTCCGGAACAATGGAATAGCCTGTTAATTCTTCTAATGTAAAATTACCAGTTTGAAAACCCATTTTCGCCGGACTGTCATCATTTATTAAGTAGGATTCCTCCACTGCTTCTCCATTTAAATATAACGTATTACTTTTATATTCGATATGATCGCCTGGTACACCAATAACCCGTTTCACGTAATAATTGTCAGAGTCAGGGGCCTGGAATACAATCACATCAAACCGGTCTATTGAAGCTACTTTATTAACAATGATTTTATCCTGATCGAAAAAAGTGGGCTGCATCGATTCACCCCATACGACCGAAGGAGCTAAAAGGAAATTTTTAACAATAAATAATCCGATAACAACAAAAAGAATAATTCTGCAAAGCAAATAGAATTCTTTCTTTATTGCGCTCCGCTCCATACTGGGCACCTCCTTTAAACAAATACTCTCTTCTTTTATTATACAATATAAGCAGGAGAATGGAACGATATATATTTATATATTCTAAAATTATTCTATACATAGGGGTGAGTAAAGTCCCTAAGAAAGGATGTTCCAAACGTACAATCATAAAAAACATGCGTCAGTAATAAATCAGACACATGTTTTTTATGCAGTTATATTTCAAATTCACCAAGGTAATTAACAGTATTAATTGTCTGCATGCTCTCTTTGCTTCTGCTTTCTTTTTAATAGTACAACAGCAATCACAAATAATAAAAGAACAGAAATAATAAAGCCGATAAATAACCAATTAAAGCCTTTATCTTCTTCTAAAAGATAGACTTCTACAGATTCTCTCGGTATTCCAATCCGATAATTGCCCTCTTCATTTTCACGGACTAAATTATCCTCTAAAATACCGGTCAGCTGCATACCAGATTCTAAATTAGTTTCATCAATATATGCTGATTCACTTCCGTTATTAATAGCGACATACATCATTTCGTCTTCATAGCTGCGGCGGAAAACCAGCATGGATGCTTCGGAGCCGACATATTCAAAATCTCCCAACCTTAATGCCGGAAATTCATTGTGCAGCGCTGCAATACGCTTATGAAACTCCCTTAAATCTTCATCTCCGCTATTAAAAGGAACAAGCCGCTGCGATTCTTCCGCATCCATTCCGTACATGGGAAGCTCTGTCCCCTGCGTTACCATTGTTGCCCCCGGTGTAGTATACATATAGGTCAAGGCAAGCGTCCAAGCAGTGACAGCATTACGTTGATTCTCTGAAAAGATATTTGTAAAACGTTCTTGTTGAAGGCCGTCGATTTGCTTATAAAAATCGGTCAGCCTTTGTTCTTCCCACGCATCAAAAATGGCTGAAATATCCTGATCGCTATCTGCAAATGTTTCGCTTAATACTTGATTGAAACCCGGATAATTGATGAGATCGAGGGATGTATTTTCCATTAACGAAGCTGCTTCAACAATCGTTGCAGCACTTGTATCACCAATCAGATAAAAATCAGGATGGTTTTCTTTCAAAGCTGCTGTCAGCTCTTCGACAAATGGCTGCGGCGCCATGTCTGCATCATGAAGCTTAAATCCATCCACTTCGGTTTCTTCCTGCCAATATCTCGCAGCATCTAATACATATTCCGCAGCCTCCGGATTTGTTAAATCAAATTGAACTGTTTCTGACAGCCATTCGTCATCTGATTCAGGTGCTCCAAGCCACCAATCTTCCTTGTCCGCATCATCTGTTAACGGATTGGTATCCGCAGCATAATTAAATACAAAATCAATCATTATTTTCATATCACGATTATGCACTTCGGATACAAGACGCTCAAAATCTTCCATTGTTCCAAATTGCGGATTGATCTCATAAAAATCATTGATCCAATAACCATGATATCCTCTTTCTTTATTTTCCGTAATCGGACTCAGGGAAATCGTGGTAATTCCAATATCCTGCAAATCATCTAATTTATTTATAATTCCCTGAAAGTCCCCTCCATGGTAATGATAAGGATCGTTAATATCTAATTCTCCTTCAATTTCCGTATCCCCATTATTAAAGCGGTCAATCAATACCTGATAAAATACTTCATTATGTATATCTTCGTCCTGTGCATGTACCGGTATTTGCATGATAAACATACTGATAACAGCAGCAAATCCAATACTTATTTTTTTAATCATAGATTTTCCCCCAATGATAATAAAACTGTAATTACGATTCCACCCTTGTTTTATTATCACTTATTTTCTAAAAAAATCATACCTTGATTGGAATGATGTAAAAAAGCGTTCACAATTAAACAGAAAAAACAAGAACACCACTATCTTTAAAACATTGGTGTTCTCGCCAAGGAGATGTCCGCTACGACGGTTTTCGATGGGGCGAGTAATCGCAATGGTTTTCGGTGGGACGAGTAATCGCAGTCCCAGTCCCAGCCCCAGGAAGTCGCTTTCCGCGGGCAACGGCTCAGCCGCACGGTAAGAAAATCGCTTCCTGTTCAGGTCTACCTGTTGCTTTTCCCGAAGGAGTCGACAACATCCGCTCCCATCTTTGAAAAGATATGTTTTATTTGCTTTCTTTCAAAGAAATGAAGCTGATTCTAGCGGAGTATTTTTTCCGTAGCGGCTATTTCCAGCTATTTTTATAAACATTCTTATTTTAAAATAAAGTGCCTCGGCAATGGACCAAGGCACTTTGTCTCATCCTGTTCGTCGAGAATGTATTACACTATCCTCACAGGAGTGTTCGTCATCCTCTTATTTTAGAAATAAAAACCCATTGGAAGACGGAAAAAGCCTAAAACAATAACAATAATCAGTGCGATAAAGAATTGAATCCATTTGCCGGTTACTGCTTTTCCTTTTTTCGTAGAAACCAGAATTCCTTCCATTACCACAACAATCCAAAGACCGGCAAGTGCTTTTACAATAGCTTCCCCAAGAAGCGGCATGCCATAGCCTTGAATATAGTCCCAAGTTAATAATCCACCGGTAACGATGATAAACAAATACACAAGTCGTAAAATCATATGAACAATGGTTGCAGGCTTGTTACTGTTTTTCTTGTAAAGGGCTAAAGCTACTAAAAATAGAATCAGACCCAGCGCCCACGATGTAATATGCATATGCGTCATTCATGTTCCCTCCTTCAATTTTATAAATACATGTCATCATCATCTGTCATATTTCACAAAAATGACTAATAATTCGTTTATAATGATACCATTTTCTTCCCTAAGATGACATTTAAACGTATCTTTGTCAACAAATTGCCATGATTAGCGTTTCATTGGCTGTAATTTTTTATACGTAATGGATCGCCATGCCCATTCCACGGGACCAAACCGAAAATATCGAAGCCAGATCATACTTCCGATAATCTGTAAGCAGAAAATCACAATCACGAGACCGATTTGATGAACGGGCCGGATTTCCCCGTATAATCCAAAACCGATGCCATAGAAAAGCCAAAAAGAGATAATCGATTGCAGCAAGTAATTAGATAATGCCATTTTTCCGATCGGCTTCAGGACACCAAGTACCTTCTGCGCCCTATCCTTCTCCCATAATAATGTAATCGACGTCAGGTAGAAGACGGCCGATGCCGTCCCGCCAATATTATCCTGAACTAGACTAAACCAGAGCGGGTTGCCAAATGTATACGGTCCTATCTTAAATACGATGAACACAACTAGAGAAATAACCCAAACCTTTTTCAATATTCCCTTATGGACAAGCGGCTCATGAAACCATCTCTTTCTTGCTAAGTACATCCCAAATAAAAACAGCGGCAGGAAAATAAAAGGAAACAGGAAAAAGCTGAAAATCCCGTTTGATAACTGCCAATCCTGAAAATTCTGCGCCAGAATAATGGAAAAATCATTGGATTGATAGCTTTGAAAAGCTTGGTTTATTTCCGCTGTATAACTTATATCAATAAAATTCCTTGCCGCATACTGCAGACCTGTCAAGGCAAGGGTAGATGCACCTAATAAACCAATCGCCCAGCCCATTAAAACCTTCTCCCCGCTGTATAAGAAGAATAATAGCAAAAATCCCATTGTTCCATAAGTCAGAAGAATATCTCCGCTCCATATCGCAAAGGCGTGAATGATTCCAAAAATAATCAACACTCCCAGCCTGCGTCCAAAAAAGCCGTATGGAGAAATATCCTTTTTATCTAAGCTGTCCTTTTGAATTTGAATCCCAAAACCAAAAAGAATCGAAAACAGCGTGTAAAAGCTCGCTTGAAAGAAAATATCAATAAAAAACAAGCTGTACTGATCTATTTTAGCCGTCCAGGCATCCTCTGCTCCGCCATAGAGAAAATAAGGAGCAGAAAATGCTCCTATATTGACCATAAATATTCCAAAAATCGCAAAGCCTCTTGCTGCATCTATCCATTCTAATCGTTTGTTTCCCTGATAAGGTTGCACCGGCTACTCCCCTTTGATAAGCAGTCCTTTTGAAAAGAAATAGAGATAGGTTTCCTCCACAGGCTGCTTCCAGATTTCTTCTATAGCGTATCGATAAAGCTCAAGCTGGGTCTTATATCGTTTTTTCAATTTTTCTTCCAATTTCTCTGACATTTCTTCTGTAATCCGGTCTGTTTTATAATCAAGAATAATCCAGCCGTTTTCTGAAGGGATAATACAGTCAATAACTCCCTGGATCAACACTTTTTCTGAGGAGGCCCCCTGCCAGTCAGCATATACCTTTTCGGCCGGCAGCATTAAACTGAATGGCACTTCCTTATACAACTTTTTCTTATCAAAAATCTTTTGTGCAATAGCGGATTCTAAAAATGCGATAATATCCGAAGTGGATACACTTTCTGCTTCTGCAGCTGTCATTTTCTCCTCCTGCACCAGTTTTTCAATAAATTCCTCTACTTCTTCATTTGCAAGCATGCCTTTTAGAGGAAGATGCTGCATCACGGTATGAAGTGCGGTCCCTTTTTCGGCCGGTGTTAATTTCTTTTCCGCTTGCATAAATCTTGGTCTTTTCGTAATTGGAGCCTTCGTCGCTGCAGGAAGCATTTTTTCATCACTATACGTATCCTTCTGCTCCTGCTGACGTTTCAACTCGGTTACAGATTGCTTCGCACGTGAATGAGCAGCTTCCTGATAAGGATACTGATAAGAAAGACGGTGATCCACCCAAGCATCTAACGCTTTATCTTTCTGTTCAATCGGATCCCAATTTCTGATATGCGTTTTTAAGGCATCCTGTTTCTCCTGTACCCGATTTTCAAAGGCAACGATATCCTGACGTGGATAAATATTTGCCTCCCACTTGGACGCATCCTGCGTAATCGCAGATAAAACCTGATTACCTATCTCCTCTTCCCGCAGGACTTGTCCCTGCGGATGACGGATAAGCGCAGGGACAATCCAATCCAGATAAGCCTTTGCTCCAACCCGGAAATAAGCCGGCAGCACCCAGTCTGGATGGTGTGCAATCCAGGACCATGCTGCTTTCCGCTTCTCCGCCGAATCCACTGTCCCTACCATAAACAGCTTCTCTTCCGCACGTGTCAAGGCAACATACAATAGACGAATTTCTTCAGATAATTGTTCTCTCCTGATTTTTTCCCGCATCGCATGATAAAACAACGTAGAATATTGAATTCGTTTCTCGGGATCAATAAATTTACTGGCAAAGCCCAAATCCTTATGAAGCAGATACTTTTGATTTAAATCCATCATATTAAACGATTTGCCAATGCCGCCGAGGATAACGACCGGGAATTCCAGTCCTTTACTTTTATGAATCGTCATTATCCGGACAACATCTTCCTGCTCACTGAGTGCACGGGCAGCACCTAAGTCCTTTTGCTCTTCTTCCATTCTTTCAATGAATCGCAAGAAACGGTATAAACCGCGAAAGGACGTTTCTTCATAGCTTCTTGCCCGGTCATACAGCGCCCGTAAATTTGCCTGACGCTGCTTCCCTCCAGGGATACCGCCGACAAAATCATAGTAGCCGGTCTCCCGGTAAATCTGCCAAATCAATTCCGAGAGCGCTCCCTGCTGGGCAGATAACCTTAAATTATCCAGCAGCTCTTGAAACTCCTTTAATTGCTCAGTTACGCTGTTATCTTCTTTTGCCATGTATGCTAAGAGAGCATCATAAAAATTACCGTGACGATCAGCTAAGCGGATAGCCGCTAAATCATTTTCCTGCAGCCCGACGATAGGCGACCGCAGTACTGCAGCCAGCGGAATATCCTGACGCGGATTATCAACAGTCTTTAATAAACTGATCATGACTCTGATTTCAATCGCTTCAAAATAGCCAGAGGTCAGTTCAGCATAGACAGGTATACCTTGTTTTTTCAGCTCGTCCATAATTACCGGGGCCCATGTCATTGAACGCATTAAAATAACAATATCCCGGTACATCAAATTACGGTGCTGCCCTTTTCCTTTATCCACCACCTGCATCGGTGTTCCATTTTCTCCGGTACCAATCCATTCCTGTATTTTTTTAGCATAGGCGCGCGCTTCAATTTGCGCCTTTTCTAAATCTTCCTCTGTTTCTTCTCCTCCATCGGATTTCTGTCCCTGTGGAGAATCAATCAGCAGCAATTCCGGATTAGAGTCGAATGGAAATTCATCGTACATGCGGTTACCATAAATCAATTCAGCATCCTCATCATAGGCAATATCCCCGACCGATTCATCGAACAGCTGACGGAATAAATAGTTTGCACCAATCAACACTTCTCCCCGGCTCCGGAAATTCCGGTTAAGATCAATTCTTTCTGCGGGATCATCGTTTGCGGCAAATTGTTTATATTTTTCGATAAACAGGGAAGGCTCTGCATGACGAAACCCATAGATACTTTGCTTCACATCGCCAACCATAAACATATTCCCATTATCTTCCGGGTTGCGGACTAATTGCAGAATACTTTCCTGCACCAGGTTCGTATCCTGATATTCATCAACGAGTACCTCTTTAAACTGCTTTTGCAGCTGGAAAGCAATCGAAGAAGCCTGTCTGCTGTTATCCTCTGGATTTGTCTCTGTTAAAATGTCCAGACAATAATGCTCCAAATCATTAAAATCAACGATAGCCTGTTCTTTTTTTCGATTTTGAAACTTATCCATATAGTCTTCTACCATCAAGGTCATTTGTTTCAAAACAGGTGCCATTTCCTGCATATCCTGAATATGAGCAGGCAAGCTGCGGACAAACCATTTTTCCTTCATCTTGTCCCATCTGTCCTTGACTTTTTTCCGAAAATCCTTCACTTGCTCCCGTTTCTCTGGATTATCGTCTGCTTTTTTTCTGGATAAAGCAGCAAACTTTGCATCTTGGACAAATTGGTGTAATGCCTCCCAATGCGTTATTTTTTCCATCGCTGTATCCAGTATCGCCGTATCCTTTTCCAAAGCATCCAGATAATGATACGGTCCATCCGGCTCTCTTGCCACAGCAATAGCTAATGCATTCTCCTGCTTCATCGCTTCTAATTGACCCGATATTTCTTCCTTCACCTCCTGAATCCAGGGGATGGTCTCTTCCGTCCAATTCTCATCTATTTCATAATTAGCCGTCAGCTGGTGCAGCCATGCTTTGGGTGATGGATGCTGGACTGCAAAATTTGCCGTCCGTAAAATTAACTCTTCCACATCTCTGTCACTTCGGTCATTAGAAAAGCGGTTCACCACTTCAAAGAACGTTTCCTGCTCCGTATTCGAATCATCATACCAGCCCTCCAGCAGCTCATCCAGAACCTCCCGTTTGATCATATCCATCTCTACCTCATCGGCAATCCGGAAAGAAGGATCCAGCTCGATCATATAGGCATTTTTTCGTACAATATCTAAACAAAAAGAGTGTAATGTCGAAATAGAAGCTCTCTGTAATATGGACAGCTGCTTTTTTAAATGAAGTGATCCAGGCTTTTCAGCCAGAGCCTTTTCTAACGCTGCTCCAACTCTCGCCCGCATTTCCTGGGCAGCAGCATTTGTAAACGTAACGACGAGTAATTCATCGATATTAATTGCATCTTCTTCCTTTAATAACTTCTGAATAATACGTTCTACAAGGACAGCTGTTTTTCCGGAACCAGCTGCTGCGGCTACAAGGATATCCGTGCCGCTTTGATAAATTGCCCGTTCCTGTTCCTGTGTCCATTTAACCACGGATTTCCCCTCCCTTTAGCCGTTCAATCACTTCTTTTTCTTTCATATTTGCTATTTTTCTATAATTATTTCCTTCTAACGCAGGATCGAACTGACAAACTGCATGAAAAGGACAATACGTACATGCTTCGGTCTCTTTTTTCAGAAACGGATTAATTTCTACTCCGCCTGAAGTCATATCCAGTCCTGCCTGCTTCAGTAAACCATGGATATGATTTTTCAATTGTTCAAATGTATCTTCATCCGCAATTTTCGAATTGCTGTTGAATGTACCATCTTTTTTCAGTCCGGCAGGAATAATATGACTGTTCCCAGATTCTAATGACTCATCCATCATTCTGGCGATGTCCTCATCAGATAAGAGCAGTCCTCTCATTTTATAAGACTTAAAGATTTGCTCCTCGATATCGCTGTCTAATTTCTCTTTATCCATATTGATCATTGGATTATGCACATGGAAATAAAGAACGCCTGCCGGGCTCGCCTGCTGACCGAGCCATTTTTCGGAATGAGTCAGTACAACATCTAAATACGTCAGCATTTGCAGGGCAAGTCCATAGTAAACTTCCAATAAATCCAGCGCACGGGAGCTTGATTTATAGTCGATAATCCGTAAATATAAATCCTGATGAAGCTGTGCTTTATCTACCCGGTCAATTCTTCCGCGCAGCAGCAGTTCATACCCATTTTCAAGCGGCAAAATAAGCGGAGGCAGCGGGCTATCCTTCTCTCCAAAGCTGAGTTCAAGACCAATTGGGCTGAAATCTGTCTGTCTTGCCTGCTCACTTAATATAAATGCTGCCCTGGCAATAATCTCCTCCAGCTTTTGCTGAATAAATGTGTAACGGTTCGAGCTGTGCAAGATTTGATGCTGCAGTACGGGAGATAATTTCTGGATTGCCCGGTGTGCATAATTTGCCGATGTCTCCCTGGTAAGCTGCTTAAAGTCTGTTTTTTCATTTTGAACCCACTCTGTAATGAGGCGTAATGCTTCGTGGAATAATTGTCCGATATCCGGAGCATCCAATTTATATGTTTCTCTTTCTTTCAAATTCAAGCTGTAACGGGCAAAATGCTGGTACGAACATCTGTAATAAGATTCCAGACGGCTGACGCTTGCCTTGATTTGTTTTGGATAAAGTTCTTCCGCTGTTTCCTTTTTTAAATGCTCCGGCTGGTTTTTATAAAATAAGCCTTGTAATATGCGATAGGTCATACGGTATTTCGGCTGATTTTTTACATACCAATTATATACAGCAAACCAGGCATGATCTATTTCATAGCCGCGCTGCAATCTTGCAAATTGCGTTGTCAGAGCTGCTCTTGTTTTCGTTTTGGTCGTAATAAATCGCGTTGTATCCGCAGTATCCTCCACATCTTGAAATAATACATGCTCCTGCGTTGCCGGAAACAGGCCTTCTATTCGATGAACAACCTGAGAAGGGACCTTCGCTTTTCCTTCCTCATCACTAATTGGATAACTAATCATCAGCTTATCCTTTGCTACAGTTAAAGATAAATAGATATAAAACCAATCATCCAGCAGCTGTCGTTTTCCATTATCCGCAAGCTTCAAGCCATTTTGCTCCAGCAAATCTCTTTCTTCATCGTCAATCATGCCATCAATTGTCGGCTTCATTGGCCATATTCCTTCATTCACACCAAGTAAAAACATGCAACGGACATCAGACATTCTTGACCTGTCAATCGTTCCTACTAACACATGATCCATGGTCGGGGGCACATGTGAAAATTCCAAAGCTTCTGCGCCGGCATTGATGGAAGCATTGAAAGTAGTCATATCCATTTCTTCGTCACCAGCTATTTCTACCATTTCATCCATTAATTGGAGCACTGCATCCCAGACCTGCTGCTGCTCCCTTCCTCTTTCAGGAATGCCCTGTTCATCGAAGGATGCACGCATTTCTTCCAGCTTTTCGGGTGCGCCTAGCGATTCCAGCCAAATAAAAATAGCTTCACAGCGCTCTTTTACACTTCCTGCTGCACGAAAGCTTTCATCAAAAGGACGGAGTGCATGCGTTATTTGGTTGCGATAACGATTGATTTTGTCCTGCATCTCCCTTTCCGTGTTTGTCTGCGCAGCCTGTTCAAAGCCGCGGAAACGTTGATATTTCCAAGGTTTATCATCTAACCACTGCTTCCGGTAACGAATACCATATTCTATCGTATAGTTCTCTAATTGATCAATGGCGTCACTGGTTAAAGGAAACTCCTCATCACTGGCAGGGATAAAGCCGGTTTTTAAAACCCGGAAAATGGCATCGGAACGCCAGCCATTTTCAATTGCCTCCAGCATCGAACGAATCAGTTCAATCAATGGGTGATGCAGCATCGAACGCTTCTGGTCAATAAAAACAGGAATATCATAATCGCCAAAAATCGTTTCTATTAAATCATCATATACATCCGGCTGTCTTACTAAAATGGAAATATCCCGATAGCGGTATTCTTCGTCTCTGACAAGGGAAAGAATTTCTCCCGCAACACCCTCTACTTCTGCACGCGGATGCACTGCTTCAGCTATTTGAATCGGAGCCTCCCCTTTGTATTCCGGTAAAGGCCGTACGTCAAAATTCTGTTCTAAGTGAGCAAAGTAGGCACGCTCTTTAAACTGATCCTTTGCCGGATCTAAATAAACAGACTGTTCCAGCGAAATACCGTTCTCTTCCGCTGCAGCTGTTAATTGGTGATAGGTTTGATTCGTCTGGTAGAAGATATCCAGTTCCTCCAGATTCTCTGTGGCTGTCGGATCTAATGTCAAACCAATATGAACCTGCGCACATTTCTTCATTAATTCCGTGATTACGGACAGCTCCTGCGGCGTAAAGCGGTGGAAGCCGTCAATATAAATATGTGCTCCTTCCAGCGTGCTTGCCTGCGGAATTTTTTCCATTAATATCTGCAGTCTGTCTTCACTGTCCATATACATATGCTGCAGCTGGTTAAGAAGTTGTTCATAAATGTAAATGAAATCATCCAATTTTCGGACTAACCCTGTTTCCGAGGGAGATTGATGCACAAATTTATTGAATTGCTCCTGCTGTAACCGAAGTGCATCAGGTGTAATTTCATATCGCTTAAATTCTTGAATAACAGATTCTAACTGGTCCAAAAATCCTTGTTTTTTGATTGCTTTTTGAAAAGCCATCCAATCTCCGCTTTTTTCAGCAATGATTTTCCGAAGCATCATTTGGGTTCCAACCGAACTGATAAAAGGCTTTAATCCGCCCCCTGTTTCCTGTAAAATCCGCCATGCAAGCCGTGAAAAACTGGCAACCTGCGCCCGGATACTCCCATTTAAATGCTCCCGGCTGAATAAAGCTGTTTCTAATTGAAAGGTCATTTGATCCGGTACAATATAAAAAATAGCCGGACCAATCGGCTCCTTTTGCAGACGATGTTCAATATCCTTCATCATCCACTCGCTTTTATCTGTACCGGACCTGCCTAAAATAAATCGCACAGTCAATCTGATACACACTCCTTTTTAGTGGTATATGTATGGATTACGGATAACCTTCTGCAAATTTCCCGCAGAAAGCAGTTTCGTTATTGTTTGTTTCACATTATACCTTACTTGCCTCAAAACAAAAGCTTCTATCCTTATTTTATCAAAGATAGAAGCTTGTTCCTAATAAAAGTAATTTATCGCAGTGTAACTGGCTGAGACTGGGACGGCGATTACCAATGTTGACAGGTTAACGCGACCGCCGCGGAAAAACACTACGCTTTCCATGGGCTTGCGCTCAGCCTCCTCGAAAAAAAGAAGTTCACTTTTTTTCTGCGGGGTCTTCACACTGGGACTGCGATTACTCGCCCCACCGAAAACCATTGCGCTTTCCCATAGGAGTCTACGTATTTTTCCTCCGCTAGATAGTTTTATTGCTATCTGTTTTAAATTTAAGAAAATTAATTAACCTGACTGACAACATTGCTACGATTGCTAGCCCCACCGAAGGGCTTTTGTAAGACTTCTGCTTCCAGAAATGACGAATACATGTTATTGCTAAGCGGGAGATCCAACAGCCAGTAACGGTCCAATTCGTTCCGGCCTACAGGATGTAGGTCACAAAGGGGTTGCGACAACGCTTTTTGATGGGGTGAGTAATCGCAGACCCAGGACGTCGCGAACTTAACCTTTGTTCCTTTAGTCCTTCAGTGGGGGGACGGAGCACCCCCGTTGAAGGAAGTTTCACTTTATTTTCATCTGTTTCATGCCTGCACTAAAATGGTGAATGCTAGGATTGTTCATACATCTTACACGAACATATACCTGCTTTCCATCCGTCTTAGTGCGGCTGCTTAAATAACTGTGTTATCGGCCAATACGTCACATCCACCTTGCCAACTACTTCCTCTACAGGGACGAAGCCGATTGATCTGCTGTCTAAGCTGTCTCTGCGGTTATCCCCTAATACAAACAGTTCATCTTCCGGCACCGTTTGTTCCCCAGTCACCTGCAAAAGTGTAAAGTCTTCTGTCAAAGGTGTCGCTTCCGTCTTTTCTTTTTCTTCCTGCAGAAAATCCTCAGGGATATACTCGCCATTTACATATAATTGGTCATCCTTGTATTCTACTTTTTCTCCCGGAAGCCCGACAACCCGTTTTACATAATCATTTTCTTCCGAGGCATGAAATACAATCACATCAAAACGGTAAATATCTGAAATATCACTTGTAAACGTATTAACCATCATTAAATTTCCGTCATACAGTGTGGGTTCCATGGATTTTCCGTTAACCACATAGTTTTCGAATAAAAATGTCCGGATAAGTAAAAACACAGCGATTAACAAAACAGCGACAATAGAAACTCTTACATAGTTATATTTTTTCACTGTTATTCTTCCTTCGCTTTAGTTTAATTATTAATATCATACCCCAAAGCAAAGAACTTTAACCTTTTATCCGCAGACAGACAGTATTCGTTTAATTTTAAAAAATATATGAACGTCTTTTTATTCTTTTTGTTATACTAGCTGATTTGACTTCTGTTACTATACTTGATGCTTGTCCACCTTTTTTTGAAGTCTTTTCTCTAAATACTTGCCGAACACCCAAAAAATGATAATACCTATTCCCACTAAAATGGTCCGTACCGGATTTTGTGCAAATTCCATAATACTGGAGCCAATATAAGAAATAGAAAAAATCATCACGGTCTTCCCTAACAGCACCGCTAATAAAAATGGGTAGAAACTGATTTTTGACAGCCCGGCCACCACATTAATAACAGATGATGGAGAAAATGGGAAACATAATAATAAAAACAAAGGTCCAAAGCCATGCCGTTCTACCCAATTCGTAATCCTGGACACCTGCTTGTTATAGCGTATCCGTTTTAAGAGTCTTGTATTTCCTAAACGCCGGATAACAAGGAACACTAGAACAGCACCTAAACTGGCACCAAGCCAAGAATAGAGAAAACCCTCAAACAAGCCGTAAGCAGCAGCATTTCCGAGTACAAATACAATAAGCGGCAAAAATGGTAAAAAAGCTTCAAAAAAAGGAAGCGCAATACCAGGCAACGGACCGAGCCCTTCATATTGCTCCAACAGCTGGCGGATAAATTCCTCCCAGCCTTCTTCTTTTAGAAATGTCTGCCAATTTGAAAATGTAATATTCATTACGTACATACGGTCAGTCTCCCTCAAAATTCCAACAATCTTATTGATGATTATATGCTACTGCAGTTTTTTTGAAAAGTATAAACTTCTCTGCCCAATGAAACTCAATCTATCACCAGGGTACCCTATTATAATTATATTTATTATCATCATGAATGGAAGCAGAGAAGGTTTTATAATCATATTCTTAAGCAATAACATTATTTTATGCAGAGGCCTGCCAAAATACCGGCTTTTATTCTAGGTAGCTTTATATTATTATGACTGAAGTTGGCTGAGGTGATTTTGAGAGGAGACTGAGGAAAAAGCAGAAAAACGAAGATAAAGTAACAACTCTTCTAATCATTTATTATCTCTTAATCCCATTTGAAATCCTGTACTGCAGGGTTACTAAAATGCACTGCCCCGCTCATCCATAAGATAGCGTATATGAGCGGTACGCTGTATTTGATTAATAACGATGCCGTGAGAAATATCCAATGTGATGCTTCGTCCATTTTTAAATAAAATTTCCGTCGATTTACTATCTATTCTTTTAACATCTTCAATATGAGTATGTGATATCCAGGAACAGCTCTCATGGGATGGAGATTTTGTAGGAAAGAAATACATTTTATTTCTTGGATCAATCGGAATTGGAGTTTTATGTGTAATGTGGGATATACTTTTGATGCCATTTTGCCGGCCTTTTAAATCAGATCCAAAATATGCGCATGCGTATTCAATCACTTTAGTCGGCCTGCCTTTTAATACATACTCTACTTCATCTTCTAAAATACGGGTGATATTCTTTCCATTTTCGTCCTTATCCGACAATATTGCCATCGTATAAGGGGTGATTTCTCTCATTTGCATTTTATTTTTCCTCCTTATTCCCTAGTGATATGGATGAGTTAAAAGTATTATAGCACCAAACTGAGGAAAAAGAAATAATTATTTTTAAAATTTTGCATTATTTTAAAAAACAAAGAAAATTCAGGTGTTAAATTCTAGAATTAATATCGACAAAAAACTTCATTCTGCGCAGAGCTCTTAACGCTTCAGAATGAAGTTTTATTAAATGATTCGTATTCTGCTAGAAATTTTAGTAAAGCAATTCTAGAAATTCTTCTTTAGAAATTCTGCCAAGATAATGGGAGACATCAACCTGATCTACAGCTTCTTTGACAGCATCGCGGTTATGGCGGATACCGGTCAGTGCATCTTCTAATACTTTTACATCGCCCAAGCCAAAGAAATCGCCAAAGATGGTACAATTTTCAATGATGCCTTTCTTCACATCTAAACGAACATCAACAAGCCCGCCTGGGAATTTTTTAGACTCCTGATAGTTAAATGAAGGAGATTTTCCATAGTTCCATTCCCATTGCTGATAACGTTTTTCGGAAATCTCATGAATTTTTGCCCAGTCTTCATCGGTTAATACATATTGCGGTACATCGTTAACGTCTTCCACATCAAAAATATAGCGTAAAATCAATTCCTTAAATTCATCCATAGATATTGGGCTGTCCAGATATTCAGCAATATTTGCCACGCGGCTGCGAATTGATTTAATTCCTTTTGATTCAATTTTAATCTTTTTCACCTTTAACGCTTTAGTTAACTCTTCTAATTGGGAATCCAGCATTAACGTTCCATGGCTGAACATACGGCCGCGGGTAGAGAACATCGCATTGCCAGATATTTTTCTTCCCTCTACAGCTAAATCATTTCTTCCTTGCAATTCAACCGGCACACCGATGTTATTCAAAGCATCGACAACTGGCTGTGTAAATTTAGCGAAATTCTGAAAGCTGTTGCCATCATCCTTCGTAATAAAGCTGAAATTTAAATTTTGTTCATCATGGTAAACTGCGCCGCCGCCGGAAAGACGTCGAACAACTTTAATTCCTTGTTCATCCACATAATCCGTATTAATCTCTTCAATTGTATTTTGATTTCGTCCGATAATAATAGAAGGACTGTTTACATAAAATAAGAGGTATGTATCTTTCTCACCAAAATTTTCAAGAATATATTCTTCAATAGCCAGATTAATTTGAGGGTCTGTGATTCCTTTATTATCAATAAATTTCAACTTACTATTCCTCCCTTTATTTTCACTATTTTTATTCTAACGTATAAATTATTGCAAATCAAAACTTCTACCTGCAAATAGGCGTTTAAAAAGCCCGATGATAACTCGTCACCTTGAAAACCTATAACAGCTTTACTGAACACCTCTTATAAGTTACTTCCAAACATACCCTTCCTCTGCTAATATAACCGGACCTGTATATATTTGTTCAGCTTCCTCCTTCAACTGTTCTAGTACACCAAACTGAGGCAGGTGGCTAAGCACTAATTTTCCCACATTTGCAGCCTGCGCAATGCCGGCAGCTTCCTCACTATTCATGTGTCCGGCTGCTGTTCCATCCTGTTCTTTAAAATAATTGCAATCTGTTATAAGTACATCCGCATCTTTTGCGAATGGAATCCACGCTTCTGTGTAGCTGCTGTCTGCAGTATATACAATCGTCTTTTTCCCGTCCGTAATACGCATGCCAAAGCATGGAACTGGATGCGCTGTTCTTAGAAATGTAATGGAAAAAGGCCCTATTTTCAATTCTTCCTCCGGGTTATAAGCAACCCCCTCTGTATACTGGTGGGACAAGGACGAGAAGCCTTCTTCATCTTCTGTATGTCCATATATTTTTAGTTTTTTTTCATTATTATGCACATAATAATCAATCAGTTTTCCATATTGGAGTACACCGATATCTGCTACATGATCATGGTGATAATGCGATAAAATCACTGCATCCAGTTCAGGTACAGATGTGAATTTCTGCAGCTTGGACAGGGCTCCGCTCCCCATATCCAGCACCAATTTATAATCGTCTTTTTCTAATAAATAGCTTGAAGTAGCGCCATCTTTATTTGGATAGCCGCCCCAAAAGCCGATAATAGTTAATTGCATCTTAAAAACAGCTCCTTAAAATTTTTAAAAATTGTAGCAATACAGTGTTGACATCAATATTCTGTTATAGTACAATACTTTTAAATCATTTAAAACATTAGGAGGAATCGAAATGACTGGAATTATCGAATTTTTTAAAAATCTGCCAAAGAAGAAATGTGCAAAATGTGGAAATGCAATGGTAAATGAAAAGGCAGATTGTTATGGCAACATTTGTGACGATTGCGATTATCCAGGGCGTTAATAGATGTTACCAGTAAAACGATTAGTAAGGCATTACTGTTATTCTCGCTCTGTTTAATATGAAGAATTCCCATAAGTTATATCCTTCTCCTGAATAGCCTGTACTCGGCTATTCTCTTTTTTTTGCACATTTATTGCTTCTGTGATAAAACGCTATAAATTTCCCCTTCTGTGTACTATAATTAATTAGGTAATCGAATTAATGGCTAACATATTGCTGTATCTATATTTTCTTTGATAGACAGTAATATTTCAAGCATTTGGGAGGAATGACAATGATAGAAGAAAGCAGAAGATATCGAAAAGATGTGCCTGTTGAACAGACATGGGATTTAACAGATCTTTTTCCTGACAAAAAAAGCTGGGAGAAAGCATTGAAGGACATTGTCGAAGAAGCTGATCAAATTACCACTTTTAAAGGAAAGCTTTCTGAAAATGCAAACACTTTATTACAAGCTATTAACTCTGTAGAAGCTTACCAGCAGAAGGTTATTCATGTTGCCGTTTATGCAAATTTATTAGTAAGTGCAGACGGGAGCGATCCTGTGAATCAGGGGGCTGCTGCAAAGAGCGGGGCTGCACTTGCTGCAATCCGCTCCAAGATTTCTTTCTTTGAAACAGAGCTTCTTAACCTGACTTCATCTGAAATCGAGCAGTTTATAGAAGATGAGCCTGGACTTGAAACATACCGGAAATATTTGTTTGATATTTTAGAGCAGAAGGAGCATATTCTCTCACCTGAATTAGAGGAGGCTTTATCTGCGCTGGGTGAAGTTTTAGAAGCTCCACACAATATCTTTTCACGAAGCAAACAGTCCGATATACAGTTCAAAAGTGTAACAGACAGTCAGGGAAAAACACAGCCAATGAGTGAACCGTTATACGAAGAAAGTTATGAGTATTCAGAGGATACTGTATTGAGAAGGAACGCCTATGAGTCCTTTATAGAAACATTGGAACAATATAAAAATACGTATGCTGCTGCCTATCAGACAGAGATTACAAAACAGGTACAGCTTTCCAAGTTAAGAAAATATGATTCTGTCACGGATATGCTTTTAGCACCACAGCAGGCAACCACGGAAATGTATCATAATCAATTAGATGTTATCCAGGAAAAATTAGCTCCGCACATGCAGAAGTACGCGAAATTACTAAAAGAAAAGCTCGGGCTGGAAGAATTGCGATTCTGTGATTTAAAAGCTCCGCTGGACCCTGCGTTTAATCCGAGTACATCCTATGAAGAGGCTTCCGAGACCATTTTAAACGCACTCGATATCATGGGGCCGGAATATATCGAAGGAATGAAAAAAGCATTATCAGACCGTTGGGTAGACCGTGCTGAAAATGTTGGTAAGGCAAGCGGCGCATTCTGTTCGAGCCCATACGGAGCACATCCATATATTCTGGTGACCTGGGCCGATAAAATGCGCAACGCCTTTATTCTTGCACATGAATTAGGGCATGCCGGTCACTTCTATTTAGCCGGTAAAAATCAGACGCTTTTTAATACACGACCGTCAACTTATTTTATTGAAGCACCTTCTACATTAAATGAACTGCTGCTTGCTGATCATTTAATGCACGCAAACAAAGATAATCCGCGGATGAAACGCTGGGTGATTACCCAATTATTGGGGACCTATTATCATAACTTTATTACACATCTATTAGAAGGCGCATTCCAGCGTAAGGTTTATGATTTGGCTGAAAAAGGTACTCCGTTAACAGCTGATGTTTTATGCAGAGAGAAACGTCAAGTATTAGAATCCTTCTGGGGAGACACCGTCACTTTTGATAATGGTGCAGGCTTAACATGGATGCGCCAGCAGCATTACTATATGGGTCTGTATCCATATACCTACTCTGCCGGTTTAACCGTCTCAACAACCATGGCTAAGCGGATTCGTGAGGAAGGACAGCCTGCTGTGGATGACTGGTTAAACGTCTTAAAATCAGGCGGTACCAAGCGCCCGCTTGAGTTAATTAACGATGCAGGCATTGATATGTCCAATCCAAAAAATATCGAGATTGCGGTGGATTATGTCGGTTCATTAATCGATAAGTTAATCGAAAGCTATTCGGAATAATTTGTTTTAAATTTTAATGCTTTCTATCTAACTTGACAACAATCGTAATAGCAGTCCCAGCTCCGCCAAAAAGCCAGACAGGTATTATGCCAGTCTGGCTTTTTGGTATTTTTGGAAAAGCTGCGCCTCACCTGTCCCACTCGGCTCGCAATATCCCATATACTTCACGGTCATGAATCGTATCCCCTATCACTTCATCCGCCCGTATGGTTCCTTCATGTTTAAAACCCAGTCTTTCAGGGACCGCCGCACTTTTTTTATTCTTTACGGCTGTTTTAATCTCCACTTTATTTAATTCCAATTCGTGAAATGCATAATTCACCATTGCAGCACAGGTAAGTGTCATGATTCCTTTATTTGTATATGCTTCTCCAAGCCAGTATCCAATTTCCGTTTTCTTTACTTTCCAATCAAAATATAAGAAACCGATGGACCCGGCTAATTTTTCCTTATACCATATCCCGGCCCAAAAGCCCTCTTTATTTACGAAACGAAATAAGGACCTTTTAATAAAACTTTTGGAATCCTCCATCTGATTGGTTACAGACGGAAAGGATAACCAGTTGCTTAAAAAATCTTTGTTGGCGCTGACTAAATCAAATAAGTTTTCTGCATCGTTTTCTTCCAGCAACGAAATCATGATCTCTGGATTGACTTGATTATATAGCAGCTGCTCCCCCTCCTCCTTCTCGTTCATTCGCGTTTAAGCTTCACGTTTTTTCATGATAAACGAATGCCTTTTTTTAAAACAAGTTATTTACTTCTGTCCATAAGAAAAACAGCTACAGAAACAAATATTCCATAGCTGTTTTAAATCATATATCCAACTTATTTATTTTGAGTCAATGCTTCTATTGCCAATTCTGCACCCTTTTGTCCGTGCTCAATACAATCCGGAAGTCCTGTACCGTCATAGGAGCTGCCAATCAGCTCCAGGTTTGGAAGCTGGCTGGCTACATAATCGCGGACCCTGCTGACAAGCTCTAAATGCCCTGTGTGGTACTGTGGTCTTGCCTCAATAAATCTAGTAATCTCATAAAATAAAGGCTTTCCCTTTACTTTCATTACTTTATTTAAATCCTTCAAGACAATATCCACAAGCGTCTCGTCTGATTCTTTTACAATCTCCTGATCATCAGGTTTTCCGACATAACAGCGCAATAAAGCTTTCCCTGCAGGTGCAGTTCCTTCCCATTTACGATGGGTCCACGTGCATGCAGTGAAGCGGTAATTACTATTTCTAGTAACCAAAAACCCGGTTCCATCTAAATCACGCTTAATTTGTTTTTCATCAAAAGCAAGTACGACATTTGCTGTGGATGTCGCCGGAATAGCATATAATTCCTGCAGCGGAGCATGCTTACTCAGCATTCCGGGAACCTGAGTATGCGGAACTGCTGCTAAAACAAAATCTGCTGCTAACACCTCTCCTGAATCTAATAGAAGATGATACCCTGTTTCCTTCTTCTCTATATGATTCACTTTATTTTCACGGAGAATTTTCACCGTATCCAGCTTTGCTTCAAGCGCATCAACAAGCTTCTGTAAACCGTTTGTAAAAGAGAAAAACTGTCCTTGGGCAGGCTTACTGTTTTTTGCCGGTTTCGACATGGTCTTACGGAGACCTTTCATAACACTGCCATATTCCTGCTCCATTTTTCCAAAAACAGGGTATATTGCCTCCAGACTCATTTGATCAATATCACCAGAATGAATTCCGGAAAGCAGCGGATCAATTTGATTATCTACCACTTGGTCCCCAAAACGGCGACGCATAAAATGTCCTAATGATTCGTCCCCGGACCGTTTTTTTCTTGGTATAATCAGATCCATTAATCCACGGATTTTACCTGTCAACGTAAAGGAATTTGAACGCAGAAGCGGTCCAACTTCTTTTGGCACACCCATAAATGCACCCTTTGGCATTTTATGCAGCCGATTTTTAATCAGCATAAAGGACTGCCCGGTAGAATTACGTCTTGTTTGATTAAGTATACCCAATTCCTCTGCCAAATTCATTGCAGCCGGTTTACGTGCTAAAAGTGAGTCTGGTCCTTTCTCAATCGTAAACCCGTCTCTTTTTATCGTATGAATGCGTCCTCCCAGCCGGTTAGAACCTTCCACTAATGTAATATCAATTGGAAGGTTTGCTGATTTCACTTGTTTTTGCAAGTGATAGGCGGCTGATAAACCTGTCATCCCGCCGCCGACAATTACTACTTTTTTTCTATCCATCAGGAAGCACACTTTACTTTCTTTAATACAACATTTGCTAATGTTTCAATAAATGCTGGGTGAGCGTTTGGCATCTCCGGACGGTAGTAGCTTGCTCCAATCTCATCACAGACTACTTTACATTCATAATCATTATCGTATAGCACCTCAAGATGATCTGCTACAAATCCGACAGGTGTATATATAAATGCTTTGTACCCTTCTTTGTTATACAATTCACGAGTTAAATCCTGTACATCTGGACCAAGCCAAGGATCTGGTGTGTTCCCTTCACTTTGCCAGCCTACTTCATAATTTTTCACATTAGCAGCCTCTGCTATTAATTGTGCTGTTTCCTCTAACTGCTGTTTGTACGGATCGCCATTTTGAAGAATTTTCTCCGGCAAACTATGGGCAGATACGATTAATACCGCATTCTTTTTTTCTTCGGCAGGCATTTCTGCAAAGGTATTTTGCACACCTTTTGCCCAGAAGTCAATAAACCCTGGTTCCGTATACCAATCCTGTACAGATTCAATGTTTATACCATGTTTTTCAGCAGTACTATTCGCCCGTTCGTTATATGATTTCACGCTGAATGTAGAATAATGTGGCGCTAAAACAATGGAAACTGCTTCTTCAATACCGTCTTTTGCCATTTCCTCTACGGCATCCTCAATAAATGGAGCAATATGCTTTAAACCGATATATGCTCTAAATTCAAATTCATCCTGTACTTCATTCAGCTTGTTTTCTAAAGCATTTGTTTGTTCCTTTGTTATTTTTGCTAAAGGGGAAATGCCGCCAATTGCTTCATAACGATCCTTTAAATCCTGTAAGGCTTCTGGATCAGGTTTTCTGCCGTGACGAATATGTGTGTAGTAAGGTTCAATATCTTCTTCTTTATATGGCGTACCGTATGCCATTACTAATAATCCTAATTTCTTTTTTTCCATTTCCAATACACCTCGTTACATTTTGTTATTCCGTAGTTAGAAACTATACCATTTTATACATCTGTTTGACAGATAGGATTTAACTGTTTGACCCGGGCTTCATTAGCCCGGGTTTGTTCCTCAATTTTGGTTGGAATAGCTGTGAATAAAATCTGTCAGCCGTTTTAAGGTTTCCGGCTTAATATCAGGAGTAACACCATGACCAAGGTTAAAGACATAGCCTTCTGTGTTCATTCCTTGATCAAGAATCGCTTTCGTTCTTTTTTCAATTGTCTCCCAATTACTAAGTAAAATTGCAGGGTCCAGATTTCCTTGTAGTGCTTTCGTTACACCTAAGCTTCTCGCTTCTTCCACGGAAGTGCGCCAATCCAGGCCAATGACATCGACAGGCAGGTCATTCCACTCGAGCAGAAGATGTCTTGCTCCTACACCAAAGGTAATCAGCGGTACATCATATTTTTTTAACGCTGAAAAAATATCCATCATGACTGGTTTCATAAAATAACGGTAATCTTCCACGTTTAATGCGCCGACCCAAGAATCAAAGATTTGAATCGCACTTGCACCAGCTTTAATTTGCGCTTCTGCATAACGAATAATCATTTTTGACAATTTATCCATTAATGCAAACCAAGTCTGTGGTTCACGATACATTAACGCTTTTGTTTTCGTATAGTTTTTTGAAGGTCCGCCTTCAATCATATAGCTCGCTAATGTAAACGGCGCTCCGGAAAAGCCGATCAATGGTACATCAAGCTGTTCCTCTGTCAGCAGGCGTATGGTATCCAGCACATAAGGAACATCACTTTCCGGATTGATCTCACCAAGCTTTTCTATATCCTGCATACTCCGGATTGGCTGGTCGATCACTGGTCCAATTCCGCTTTTGATTTCTACATCTACCCCGATAGCCGGCAGAGGCGTCATAATATCCTTATAAAGAATCGCCGCATCCACTCCGTAATTTTCTACCGGAAGTCTTGTAACATAAGCACAAAGCTCCGGCTGATGAGTAATTTCAAACAGGGAATATTTTTCTTTTAATGCCCGGTATTCTGGTTGGGACCTTCCAGCCTGGCGCATAAACCAAGCTGGCGTGTAGTCTGTTTTCTTTCCGCGATATGCGTCTAAAATAGTTGTATTTTTTACTTTTGCCATGCAACGTTCATCCTTTATATTCTTTTTCCATCTCTAACTATATCTATTTATCGCATTTCTGTATAGGGTTACGATTTGTTTGTCATCAAATTGTCTCATTTTATAATCATTCTAAAAAGATATTTCTTATAAAACGAAACTTCACTCAGTAGGAGTTTTGTTCTTCTCCCACTGGGTTAGCCTAAGTGATTCAGGGAGTTAGCGTCCGTTATCTCCCGCATAAATAAATTTATCTTTACGCTTTATTTTGAGGCGAGATTTTACGGACGGTTCTCCGTGATAAAAAGAACCGGCAAGATATTAGAAAAAGGATACGGATGTGGAATGAGAACCTTCCATATTGGTAATGGGATCAACCGGAACGACATAATACGTTTCGTTGCGGAACCAAACATCATCAACGATAAATTCTGTTTCTCCTTCCACTTCTCCGACCAGCTCATCTGTACCTTCTTCTTCTTTATAAATACGGTAGACGACTCGATCATCTGTGGAGCCTTCCCAGCTAAGCTTTCCTTTCAATAAAGCAAATCCGCCAAAGGTATAGCTTGCATCTACATGCTCGATGACTGGTAAATCAATCGGCTCCGGCAAAGCTTCTACACCTTCTGGCATCTCAAAGGACGCTGTTAATCCAGAACCCGTCTGGTTATCGATATCGGTCAATATTTTTTTGGTCAAGGACGTCGGGTAAGAACTTCCTCCTGTCAAATAATGCTCTGCATCAGACCGATCATAGCCCATCCACATAGCCGTAACATAATCGGGTGTATAGCCTACAAACCAGGCATCCTTTGACGCTCCGTCAACAGCTGGATGCTGTGTTGTTCCTGTTTTCCCAGCAAGCTCCTTACCATAGTAGCCGGAGCTTGCTGTCCCTGTCCGGACGGTTTCTTTAAGCATTTCTGTCATATCCCAGGCAACCTGCGGGGTAAATACTTCTTCGCTGCTTGACTCCGACTGATAAATAATTTCCCCGTTACGGTCTTTTATCTCCGCTATTGCTGTCGCTTTCGACATTTCTCCATTATTTGCAAAGGTCTGGAAGCTTTGAGCCATTTGCAGCGGCGTGACCCCTTTATTTAAACCTCCCAGTGCAATCGACAATCCTTTATCCTCGATTGGCATCCCCATTTTCTCCAGATAGGATTTCGAATTGTCTATTCCAATTTCGTTAAGCAGCCAGACTGCAGAGGTATTTGTTGATTCAACAATCGCTTGATAAATCGTTATGTTATTCTTATATTCTCCACTAACATTGGTTGCTTCATACCCGTCTATATCCATATATTGATCAGGGATAATTGTATAAGGATTATACTCGTCTTCCTGCATCAACGCAGGTCCATACACAGCAACTGGTTTAAAGGTTGACCCCGGCTGCCGCTGTACATTTGTCCGGTTTAAATCACCAAAGCTATAATCCCGTCCGCCGATAGCCGAGACAATATGTCCGTTATTCTTATCCAGCATAACAAAGGCTCCCTCTGTCCCCTCTGTATTCCCAGGGAAGAAAGCATCCTCTTGAAAGTTCTGATAAGCAACCTGCTGAAAATCTTCATTCATATAGACAGTAATATCATAGCCTCCGCTTTGCAATTCGGCAAAGCTTAAGTCATGCGCTTCCGCAGCCTCTTTTATAGCAATATCAACATAGCTGTCGACCCAGGGATTCGTTCCTCTTTCTTCTTCTTTCAGATTGATTCCTAATCCTTTTTCCTGCTCTGCAGCCATTGTTTCTTCATCTATAAAGCCGGCTGATTCCATGGTCATTAAAACAACATTTCTGCGCTCTGCTGCTTTATCAGGATGATTTAAAGGCGAATATCCATTGGGTGCCTTCATTAACCCGGCAAGCAGTGCTCCCTCAGATATCGTTAACTCATCAACATCTTTTGAAAAGAAATATTCTGAAGCCTTCTGCAGGCCATATACTCCCTCTCCAAAGTAAACCTGGTTCACATATAACTCTAATATCTCGTCCTTGCTGAGTCTGCGCTCCAGATAAAGTGACGCCATCATTTCTTTTATTTTTCTTGTCCAGGATTTATCATTTGACAAAAAAAGATTTTTAGATAATTGCTGTGTGATGGTGCTTCCGCCCTCTACTTTGCTTCTCGCTAAAATATCACGGTAAACAGCTCTGCTGATCGACTGCAGATCAATTCCCTGATGCTCATAAAACCGGCGATCTTCCACTGCAACAAATGCTTCCAGAACATGGTCTGGTATATGGTCTGTTGAAACATACTCTCTGTTCTCGTTGTATAATGTCCGGATAACTTCTCCATCCTCTGTGCGGATAGTGGTCGTCAAATCAAGCTGTAAATCTTCCTCATTGGCAATCATTTTCCCGCCTAAAATGAGCAGACCATAGCCGCTTAATAATAAAAGAAAAACAGCAGCGACGGCTATTCCCAGCCATTTGATTTTTTGTCGAAAAACATTCTTCTGCTGTTTTTTGCGTTCGTTTCTTTTTTCATTTCTTCGCTCGCTTCTCATAAGTTCACCTCAAGTAGCATATACGCATTCATTATACGTTATTCTCATCTTTTGATAAAGAATGGACATCCTTAAATTACAAGTACATTCGACAAAAGGGTATTATTTTCAATATTATTTGTATTTGTGTACAATTTAATTATAAGTAGATATTCAAAGAAGGTCGACAATTGAAGGAGGAATTTTATGAAAGCATTTATGTCCAGAGGAACGATTCATTTTTTAGAAACATTGGAGAAAAAACATAAGCATATTGACTTTTACTTTATCGCCAGTAATGATGGCGGTATCGCCTATTATGAAAACAGCTCTAAAAATATTTTTTCAGCCGGTCAAGCCTTTGATGTATTAAAATCGGTTGGCGAATTATCTAAGGAAGGGTATGTGGTTATGAATCATCTCCCTATCTCAGAAGACAGCAGCCCCGCCTTTGAATATCGTATGAAGCATAGTGACAGCGGCATTGAAAAAATGGAAGGCTTTCAAGCATGGCGTTTTTTACGTCAGGAAAAATCAAGTAAATATGTGGTTTTAACACAGTGGAAATCGTTTGCTGATTTTGAGAACTGGAAAAACTCCGATCAATTTAAAAAAGCTCATGATTCGCAGCAGGCAAAACAGCCGAGTTACTTTATGGAGCGTCCGTTTGTTATTTCAGGACATATGCATGAGAAGGAAGAATAAATACAGAAAACGAACATCTATGCAGCAGGTTGTTTTCGGACAATTCCCTTTAATAATCGTTTCATCAAGAAAAACCAAGAATACCGCTTTGTTTTTAAAACATCGGTGTTCTCGCCAAAGAGATGTCCGCTACGGGAAGTCGTTTTCCGCGGGCAACGTTCAGCCGCACGGTAAGAAAACCGCTTCCTGCTTAGGTCTCCACCTGTTGCTTTTCCCGCAGGAGTCGGTTTCCCTCCGCTCCCATCTTTGAAGAAATATGTTTCATTTGCTTTCTTTCAAAGAAAAGAAGCTGATTCTAGCGACGCTTTTTGATGGGACGAGTAATCGCAGTCCCAGTCCCAGAAGAAATACACGGAGACTCCTGTGGGAATGCGCAGGGTGAAGACCTAAGCAGGAAAAAAGTGAACTCCTTTTTTTTCTACCCTCAGGGCATAAGTGCGACTTTAGCTCTGTCTGCGCCTGTCGGCTTGCCAATTGCTAAGTCTTCTTTAGAGGAGGCTGAGCTCAAGCCCACGGAAAGTGTAATGTATTTCTGGAGCGGCTATCCTTAACATTTTATACTTTCTTATTCTAAAAAAAGTTGTTCCCCTGCGGACAACCTTTTTTGTTGGTGGCGTATCTTCATGTGAAGCGAATCAATCTCCTGCTGTTTTAAATAATTGATTCCTGTGTACGTAAACAGCAGCCTGGGTTCTGTCATTCACTTCCAGCTTACTTAAAATATTGCTTACATGTGTTTTCACCGTTTTAATTCCGATATAGAGTTTTTCACTGATTTCTTGATTGGTCATTCCATCCCCAATACACAGCAGCACTTCTAATTCCCGTTCGGTCAAATCTTCATGGGGTTTTTTCGCAGGGGTGCGAAAACGGTTCATCATTGTGTTAGCAACCTTTGGTTCAATCACATTTTCATCTTTGGCTGCTTTTCGTACAGCTTCTGCAATTTCCTGTGCATTAGAGGTTTTCAGCAAATAGCTGAATGCTCCTGCTTCCAAGGCAGGGATTACCTGTTCATTATCATAATAGGATGTCAAAATAATCACCTTGCATTCTGGATAAGAAGTCATGATCTGTCTGGTTGCTTCGATACCATTTCCATTTTCCATAATTAAATCCATCAGCACGACTTCGGGCTTCTCCTGGATAACAAGCTCAGCTCCTTTAAATCCGCTGTCCGCCTGCCCTGCAATTTCAATATCATCCTCCGTCTGTAAAAAAGAAATAATTCCTTTACGCACTACATCATGATCATCAATGACAACTACACGAATCATAATACATTCTCCCCTTTTTAATTCCCCTGATTGGGAATTCGAATATAAATATATGTACCCTGCCCTTCTTTGGAACGAATGGTAAATGTTCCACCTAATTCTTCGCTGCGTTCCTTCATTGTTTTCAGACCATAAGAAGCTTTATTATTCTGCTGATCATCTGATTCAAAGCCGATGCCATCATCTTCAATACGGACATAAAGCTCTTCTTGCCTCTGTTTTATTTCTACCTGAACCATATTTGCATTCGCATGCCGCAGGATGTTCGATAAGGATTCCTGAATAATTCGAAAAATGTGCTCCTCGACTACTTCTTTTAAATCTAAGCCTTCATCCATATCGATTTGGAATGTCAGATTGCTTTTTTGTTCTAAAGCATCGATTAATTTCTGAATGCCTTCTTCTAACGTTTCTCCGCCGGTAAGATAAACCGGCCGTAAATGAAGCAATAATGCACGCATTTCCGCCTGTGCCTGATGCGCAGAATGTACGACTTCCTCCATTTGTTCTTTCGCTGTAGCAGGATTTTTATCAAATAGCTTTAATGCTGTCTCTGATAGCATTGCCAGCCCAAAAAGCTCCTGGCTGACAGCATCATGAAGGTCCCGGGCAATCCGCTGCCGTTCTTCAATAACTGCTGCTTTATGTGCTGATTTCGCATAATCTGATTTCTCATCGGCCATCCGCTGTAAGGACTCCACTTGCCGTTGCAATTTATCTCCTAAATCATTCAGCTCAGCAATAATTCGATCTGTTTCATCCACATCCTCATGAACATTCGTGATTTTAGAAGTATAATTTCCGTTGGCAAATTGCTTAATTTGGATGGAGATAGCATCTAAACGAATTTTTAATAAATTACCGATTTGTGTAAATCCGGCCTGCAGGGACAAAATAAATCCAATGATAATATATAAGCCGATAAATAAAAAGATACTTTGTGCCGTTAGCCAGTCCGGCTCCAAAATAACAAATAAGGATAGAATAATAGCCAGCAGGATGCATGTTGTTAAAAATAAAACATAAAGATGAGATTTTATAAAGCTGAATCGGATACTTTTTCCCCAACGTTTCATTTTCTCCCCCCTCCCATCTTATACTCGATCTACCCGAATAGAGCCTGCCTTTAAGCGAATGTCGATAAATAATTTTTTGGTAGCAGTTTCAAACTGATCCGTTTTATAAAACAAGGATGTATTGATTCCTGTCGATTCCTCATCCAAAATATTGATATCTCCAGCCTTAGCTGCTGCTTTGGCTTGAAATTCCACTTCTCCGGGAATCAGGATAGTGACATCGCCCGCCAGCGAACGAATATTTATTTCTGTTTCTTCATCCGGGATATACGCATCAGTCAGGTCTAAATAAAAATTGCCTACCATGGTGCTAATATTCATCGGCTCCAAATTCCAGTTTCCCTTCTTCTCCATATCACCTATCGTGAATGTTGCATCATTCTTTTTAGGTTCAGAGAAGGCATACCAGCGATCTTTTTTTTGTTTTTTCGAACTGCCGCTGTACACAGTCAAAAAATGAAGTCCGCGAAATAGACTGATTCCTATAAAAATCAGAATCAGCGGCCAGAGCTTAAACACATTCCAAAATGTAAAATCAACCAGCCCAAACCGATCTGCTAACAAGAGTCCTCCAAAAATGAGCAAGAACGTGCCTATCATCCACCTGCCGCCTTTTCTGATTACAGCACTTCCCAGCAGCACAGCTCCGGCAACCACAAAGAATAATGGATAAATATATGTCCAGCCAAAATTTAATTCAAAACCATCTATATTTAAACTGTTTACAATTAACATGATTCCAATCCAAATGAAGCAAATTGCTATAAAATAAGAAAAAACTCTCCTCATGTGTTTCATCAACCCCTTTCTCTATGACTCTATTTTACTTCAGAATAGGATTAAAAGAGAACCAGCTTAAGCAGGTTCTCTTCTCCGTCTTAAGTCTGAGACGTTTTTATCTATACGAATATAAATATAAAGCAGCGCAAAACCAATTGTAAATCCGGCGATAATATCTGTTATATAATGTACATTAATAAAATAGCGGCTGATTCCGATTAAACAAACGAGCATTCCTGATAGAATCTGCACCGTCAGCTTTCCTTTCTCTGAATGTATTTTTTTACATAGTAAATAAGCCAGCAGCCCGTAAAAAACCATGGAAATCATACTGTGTCCCGATGGAAAACTAAATCCTTCAGCATTTAAAGTAACAGAGACACTCGGCCTTTCTCTGGCTACAAGCTGCTTTATCCATGTATTAAGTAAATGCGCAAATAACGTTCCTCCTAAAAGCAGCAGCGCCGGATACCAATGCTTATACAACAGCATAAGTCCTGCCGCTGCAGCAATGGCTATCGGGATAAGCACATGCGAAGAGCCTAACTCCGTAATCACTCTAAAAAAATCAAATAAACCTGTTCCATGCACATGAGGAACGATTCCTCTGGTCCATTGATCGGTATATGGCAAAATATCACGTTTTATTTGTATTATCCAGACAATACTAAGTAAACAAGCAGCCATCCATGCGCTGAACAAAACTGCTGCTGTTTTATTTTTCATATAATCTCTCCTTTTCTGTTCTCTTTTTTTATGCTAAACAGGTTTGACAAAAATAACAATGGGAAATATATATAAAGAAGTAAAAATCATAAAGAAGGGTGATAAAGTATGGATGCAAAATTACAAGAATTAATTGACGGATTAAATGAAGATTTATCGAATGAATACGCTGCAGCTATCCAGTATACGTACAGCGCATCCGTTGTCTCAGGTTTATACAGGTCCGCGCTGAAACCATTTTTTGAATCAGAAATAACAGACGAATTAGGACATGCACTTTATTTATCCGAAAAAATCAAATCACTTGGCGGCACTCCGACTACAGAAGCAGCTTCTGTACCGCAGCCTTCCCAAGTTGTAGATTTATTGAAGGCTTCCCTTCAATCTGAGACAGATACGATCAAGCGCTATGAAAAAAGAAAAGCACAGGCTGAGGAACTGGGGCTGACAGAGCTGGTTGTGAAATTAGAGGACTTGATCTCTGATGAAACACATCATAAAGAAGAAATAGAGAGACTATTAGAAGACCCGCGTATCCATTAAGAACAATTGATATGAACTTCTTCCTGACCATGAAGCGATTACTGCTTCATGGTTTTTATATTGCAGACATAAGCAAGTATTTTTATCCTCGAAATATTTGTTCTACAGCTGCATGGATTAGTGATATAATGAAAGAGATTGAAATTAGAAGGCTTTTCTCTATTTTTCGTAAGCTCAACTTTCGCACATTAAAAAGTAACTTTATTTCCATAGAAACAGGAGTTAATCTCCAAAAAGGCCGGATATTTAACCAAAAAGCAAGCATGGTAATCGAAAACATGTTCATTCTGGAATAGCATGATATATATGCTTATTCTTAGGTGCGAAAGTTGAGTCACAAGGCTATCAATTGAAAGAGGTGATTAACATGTTATCAGCAATTCATTCACTCCTTGATAACACATATGAAGAAATGGTAGACATCCGCAGATATTTGCATCAGCATCCTGAGCTGTCATTTCAAGAAACAGAAACTGCTAAATACATCGCAAACTATTATGAAAAATTAGGTATTCCATATGAAAAAAATGTTGGCGGTAACGGTATTGTAGCAACATTAAAAGGGGCAAAGCCGGGCAAAACCGTTGCTTTCCGAGCTGACTTTGATGCACTGCCGATACAGGATGAGAAGGATGTTCCCTATAAATCCCAGATTCCGGGTGTTATGCATGCTTGCGGTCATGACGGGCATACTGCTACCCTGCTTACCTTTGCAAAAGTAATGCAGCAGTTTCAAAATGACTTGGAAGGAAGTATTGTCTTTATTCATCAGCATGCAGAAGAATATGCTCCCGGCGGGGCGAAACCGATTGTTGAAGCTGGTGCTCTGAAAGATGTAGATGCTGTATTTGGCACACACTTATGGGCAACCCTGCCGCTTGGAAGTATTTATTCTACACATCAGGCAATCATGGCAGGTACGGACCGGTTTGAAATTACGATTCAGGGAAAGGGCGGTCACGGCGCTATTCCGCAAGATACAAAGGATGCCATCGTGATTGGTGCTGAGGCAGTTTCCCAACTCCAGCAAATTGTGAGCAGACGATTAAGCCCATTATCATCTGCCGTTATCTCAATTGGTATTTTTGAAGCAGGGAATGCCTTTAACATCATTGCCGACCAGTCTAAATTGGTCGGAACCGTCAGACATTTCGATACAGCAGTGCAAGAAAAAATCATTCAAGAAATGGAGCAGATTCTAAAAGGGGTTTGCGATTCTTTCGGCGCTTCCTATACGTTTGACTATGTTAAAGGATATCCGCCGGTTATCAATCATCCAGAGCAGACAGATCTTGTCCTTCAGACAACAAAGGAAATTGACGGTGTAGACATTGCCGCGATTACAGATCCGTTAATGGTCGGAGAAGATTTCGCTTATTATTTATTAGAAAAACCAGGTGCTTTCTTCCTGACAGGTGCGAATCTGAAGGGAAATGATTATCCGCATCATCATCCGAGGTTTGATATTGATGAAAAAGCAATGCTTATAGCTGCAAAAGCTTTTGCAAATATTTATTTGACCTATCAGGAACAAGCCAAATAAAACAAGCTGACGAGGCTATTCTCTCGTCAGCTTGTTTTTTATACCTTATCCAGTTTAGGTTGCACGTAGAATGTTACGTATGCCCAGACAAAAGCAAGACCGCCAATTAATACAATAATACTCCCCAGCCACTCAAGCTGAAAAATAAATAAGAAGGTAAAAGCAAATGCCTGCATATAGCCGAGCTTGCGAATAATTTTAATCACTGCATCCAGTTTTAATCCGGGCTTCAGCGGATACAGATCCAGCCACATTTGCGTACGATGATGGTGATATAGAGCCATCATCTGAAAAACACTCAAATAAATAAACAGAATAGCAAATAATAGCTTTATCCAGACATTAGGAATGACCCAGATGAAAATACCGCCGATTACCACAAGCCGGAGATACATCCCTAAATAATCTCCGCTGCGGAGAAAAGAAATCTGATACAAGTAATCATAGGCAGCTGAACGCTCGAATGGGATTCTGCTGATAAAGGTCTTTGTCAGCCATTCTCTTCTTTTTACTTTATTCTTCAAATGCGGAACATCCGCAAATAAATTCGCAATCCGGTAAAAGGATTGCAGGCGGATTTGGTCCTTTTCTATTAACAATTCCCAAATAATGCCCGGCTGTTTTGCTGCCACAATAAAATCATATACAATTACAAGAAGCAGCAATACGATCGTTATCACAGCGTATAATGCCTGTCCTTCAATCACAAAGTAGGCTGTTACAATATTAAGCAGTGTACGTGCTGTTAAATCAATGGTTCGCAAACTCTTCTCTCTTACCTTCAGCATATTCCAGTTTGCCAGCATATTCATGCCTTTAAAAACCAGAAATAACAGAAGCGTAACAAGGTATATGCTTCCTGCCCGTCCGCTGAAACTGGCGAAATAAAGCGGACTGAATGCAGCCGCTGCAAGTACAATGAGGTACGTCTGGATCGCAAAGCTGTAAATCAAGCTATTACGGAAATACGATCCCATCTGCTGCTCAGCAGCAATAAGAAACACCAAATCCGGCTCCTGCAATAATGTGCGGATTGGATTATAGCTGATCAGCAATCCTAAAACAATTCCCATGATGATTCCAGTCGGAAAATTCTCCGGTAATTGTTCCAGCCACTGCTGATAATAATAAGCAGTTGCAGCAATGAAAAAAAACATGGCAAATGCAATATGTCCGTTGAACATATATTTTAAATATCTGCTTAAATTTTTGACATGGGAAGATAAACGTTTTTTATAAAGTGCGTGCGAATCAAACATGATCATCTTCCTTTGTCAGCTGTACATATAAATCATCCAAAGTCGCCCCTGGCATCTGGAATTGCATGCGAAGCTCCTCTAATGTTCCTTCCGCACGTAATTTCCCATCATGTAAAATAAGAAAACGGTCACAGTATCTCTCCGCTGTTGCCAGAATATGCGTGGACATTAAGACGCCTGCCCCCTGCTTTTTCATCGAGTCCATCATCTGCAGATAAGACTGGATACCTAATGGATCCAGACCAACAAATGGCTCATCCACAATATAAAGCGGCGGTTCAATCAGAAAAGCACACATAATCATAACCTTCTGCCGCATTCCTTTTGAGAAATGGACCGGGAACCAATTCAATTTCTTTTCTAACCGAAACTCTTTTAAAAGCTTAGGCAGCCTCTGCTCAAACACCTCTTCTTCAATTCCGTAGGCCATGGCTGTCAGCCTGAGATGTTCATATAAAGTCAGCTCATCGTACAGGATAGGCATCTCCGGAATGTATGCCATCTGGTTACGATACCCTTCAGGATCATCCTGAAAGCTTTTCCCCTCTACCTGTACCTCCCCTTTTTTTGGCTGCATCAGACCGATAATGTGCTTAATGGTTGTACTTTTTCCAGCACCGTTTAATCCAATCAGCCCGACGATTTCTCCTTTATTTAAATCAAATGATATATCGTGCAGTACATTTTTATGGGTATAGCCTCCATACAAGTTTTCAATATGTAATAAGGAACTCACCTTGTTAACCCCCTTTGTTCACTAATCTGATTTTATCATCATTCGAAGAAGATTCCAAAATGAACCGTTCTACAAATTACGGGAAGTTTTTTAGACATCCTTTAACAAGTTTAATACAGAACCCTTTACTTTACCCGGTCCAACTCTATACAATAGATAAAAGATTACATTTTAAATTAGATAGGGAGGAACAAAAGATGGCACATGAAGATTGTATTTTTTGCAAAATTATCGATGGAGACATTCCCTCTGCCAAAGTTTACGAGGATGATAAGGTTTATGCTTTCCTCGATATCAGTCAAGTAACCAAAGGGCATACACTTGTTATTCCTAAAGAACACACTAAGAATATTTATGAAACACCGCCAGAAACAGCAAAAGAATTATTCAGTAGAATACCCGTTATTGCTAACGCTATTCGCGATGCCTATCAGCCATTAGGAATCAATCTGCTTAATAATAACGAACCGGTTGCTGAGCAGTCAGTCTTCCATCTGCACGTTCATTTAATTCCGCGCTACGGCAATGGAGATGGGTACACACCAAATTGGATAACGCATACAGAGGATTACACATCAGATGATTTACAGGCGGTTGCAAAAGCAATCAATGAGCAAATCAAACACTAGAAACAATCCATTTCGTTCTTTTTATTTTCAACAGCATTTGATATACTGACTATAACCTTTCGCGGCTGGCGATGAGCGCACAACCGGAAAGCAGAGTATAGAAAAGTAGAGGAGAGTTAAGTAATGAAGACAAAAATTTTAACCATTCTTGCCCTTTTGGTAAGTATCGGAACCGTACTGCATTTTGTAATGCCCCCGCTATTATTTGGTGTAAAGCCTGATATGATGCTGGCAATGATGTTTTTAGGTATTATTTTATTCCCTAAATGGAATTATGTTATTCTGCTTGCATTTGCAACAGGTGCTATTTCCGCATTGACCACAGCGGCTCCGGGAGGGCAAATTGCCAACCTGATTGATAAACCGTTGACAGCAGTTGCTTTCTTTCTGTTATTTTTGCTGGTAAGAAAGCAGATGAATACAAAAGTAACAGCTTCTGTATTAACATTTGCCGGGACACTGATCAGCGGCAGTATCTTTTTATCTGTTGCGCTTTTCTTCTTAGGATTCTTAGAAGGCGGTTTTCTTGCTTTATTTGCAGCTGTTGTTCTTCCAGCAGCAGTAATGAATACCGTTATCATGCTGGTTGTTTATCCAATTGTAGAGGGAATTATGAAGCGAAGTAAAGTAGCTGCGGTTTCGTAAAGGAGATCAGAGAGTTAAAAATACTTTCAGCTCTTCTTTGTCTTCCGAAGCATTCGTTCCATTTTAAATTGGAGCGAATGCTTTTTCCATTCTAAAAAAGTATATTTATCATATCTTATCTATTTTGTGTTAAAATAAAGATAGTAAAAAAACATTCATACTAGCAGAAATTGATTCTTTTTCCTATAATATGTATATTGCATTTATTTTGCAGGAAGATGTTTAAGTACATATCGTAAAAGGAAAAGGTATATGTGAAAGAAGAAAGGAGTGCATTTCCTATTATGTCTAAGAAAAAATCATTAACCCTGGGTTTTATCGTTGGAGCATCTGTCAGTGCTGGCATTGCACTATTAAGCACACCTGAATCAGGCAAGGATGTTCGTGTAAGAGTCAAAAATCAATCCTTAGAATTAAAAGAACTATTGATGAATTTAAAAGAAGACAGCATTCGAATCAAAGAGCAGCTGCTTCGAACTTCTAAAGAAGGTGCTGTTTTAGTCAAAGAATTGACGGAAGAAATGCGAAAATCCGTTGAAGACTGGAAAAACGCTGTAGAACCTCAGCAGGATAATATTCACCAGTCACTGGAACAAATTGAATCAAGTATCCGTGAATTAGAAGAAAAACTTAAAAACACAAATGCCAATTCATAGAAAGAAAGCTTTTGCTGGCAAAATTCCGCTGGTAAAAGCTTTTTTTACTTTATTACAGCATGCGTGTCCGCAGCCTCTCTATCGCAATCATAAAAATATGGTTTTACAGGAAGAGAAAAAACGTGATTTACTCTATTAAGTTGCGCTTTATGACTGTTCAATGCGATTTGTTTTTGATAGAGTTAGAGAAGTAGCATTATTGTAAAGGGGCGTACATAGAACATGGCTATTTTTTATATCATTTTTGGTTTTTTTATATTACTTATTTTTAATGTGATGATTAGTGCTTTAAGTACAAAAATGGAGCTTTCCAAGCAAAAATCAGAAAGAATGGATCGGGTTACGAATATGATATTGGTAGCTATGCTAGTTTGTTCTTATCTGCGTGTTTTAAATGTGACAGTTTAATGTGATTTTTTAGTAAAAAGTTGAAAATAATTATTTAAACTGGAAAAGTATGATATATTAATCATGGTAAACAATAAAAGTAAGATGAGAAAAGAGTAGAGGTGTGTATCAGACATGAAAAAATGGACATTAGCAGCAACAATATCTGCCAGTGTGCTTGCATTGGCTGCATGTAATTCTTCCGATGATGAAGTGGTCGCGACTACAGACGCAGGCGACGTCACAAAAGAAGAGTTTTATGATGAATTAAAAGAACGTAATGGAGAAGCTGTTCTTGAAGAGCTTGTTACCATAAAAGTGTTAGAAGACCAATACGAAGTGACTGACGAGCAAGTAGATGAAGAAATCGATACCATGAAAAATGAACTTGGCGAAGATGAATTTGATTCCATGGTGGCTCAGCAATTCGGTGATGAAGAAGAACTTAGAGATTTAGTCTATGTAGGAATGCTTCAGGAAGCCGCTATTTCTGAAGATATGGAAATTACGGATGAAGAGCTGAAGGATTACTATGACAGAAAGAATTCAGAAGTAGATGCACAGCATATTCTTGTGCAGGATGAAGAAACAGCAAATGAAGTAAAAGAAAAATTAGATGATGGGGAAGAGTTTGAAGACCTTGCTTCAGAATACTCAACAGATGGCAGTGCAGAAGACGGCGGTAATCTTGGTTACTTCTCTGCCGGCGATATGATTCCTGAGTTTGAAGAAGTTGCATTCTCTATGGAACCAGGTGAAATCAGCGACCCTGTGCAATCTCAATTTGGTTTCCATATCATCAAAGTAAATGATGTACGTGAAAAAGAAGAATCCATTGGCGATTTTGAAGAATTAAAAGATGAATTAAGAAGCGAACTCGTTCTTCAACAAGCAAATCAGGAAGATATTCAAGCAAAACTTCAAAATTTAATTGAAGATGCGAATGTAGATATCTCTGCTGAAGGACTTGAAGATTTATTTGAACAGCCTTCTGAAGAAGAGCAGCCTGCAGAAGACACGGAATCTGAACAATAAAAAAATCGCTATCCATTTTGAAAATGGGTAGCGATTTTTTCATTTTATTACTGCTCTCTTTTTTTCAATCGTTCCTTTTGAATACGTTCCATATATATCTTACCTTCTCGTTCAATAAACTGCCGATCCAGCTTTCTTTCAGCTAAAAACGCACGCACTGCCATATATCCGCTGAATAAAATTAACAGAATCACTGCAAAGACCCAAATTGGAATCGAGCTCATCTTAAATCCTCCTTGTCCACTCCTTAATAAATATATATGAACAAGTAAATAGAAAATGACATAATCTTCACAGCAATCCGATGGATTCAATATTTTTTAAGAGCTACTCAAAGGAAGGCTTGTAGAAAGAGCGATTGTCCATTGCAAAAAGCCGCTCTGTAAATTCGCCCGGCTGCACCTTATCCAGTGCTTTATCCAGCATATTCATTTTTGCATCAATCAAATCAATTAAATGCAACAGTTCAGCTTCCTTGACCATTGGAGGCTTCGGACTGCCCCATTCTGCTTTTCCATGATGACTTAAAATCAAGTGCTGTAAAATAAGCACCTCTTCCTTATCCTCTACTTGCAGCTCCTTCGCCATTTCTGCTATCTCTTCTACCATAATGGTAATATGTCCAAGCAATTTTCCTTCCAGCGTATATGTTGTTGACACGACACCAGATAATTCCTTTATTTTTCCGATATCATGCAGGATAATACCTGCATATAATAAATCTTTATTGATGGAGGGATACAGTTCATGAAGCTGACGGGCAACCCCCACCATGCTGACAATATGATAGGCGAGCCCTGATGCGACATCATGATGATTTTTCGCAGCAGCCGGATAAATGAGTAATTCATGCTGATATTTTTTTACAAACCCCCGCACAATACGCTGCAACGTTGGGTTCTTCATTTCAAAAATAGCTTCTGTCAGCTTTTCTCCCAGCTCTTCTTTGCCTACGGGAGCCTTACCGACAAAGTCACTGACCTGAACCTGATCTGTTTCCTGAGATAAGCGGATGGAATGAATGCGTAGTTGATTTTTCCCCCGAAATTGATTAATATCTCCCGTTACATGGATAATCTGCTCGCCAACCAGGTTCTCTTCATCTTCTTTGGTAGCATCCCACAGCTTCGATTCTATCTCGCCAGATTCATCTCGAAGCATTAACGTTAAAAATGGTTTTCCGTTGCTGGTCGTACCCTTCGTAGCATCATTGATCAATAAAAATCCTTCAAATTTATCACCGACTGTTAAATTTGCGATTCCTTTTTTCATTTTTTTCCTCCCTCCAAATCAAGCATCCCTAGCATTAAGATGAATGATTTCTCCATTTGCAGCTTCAGCCAGCTCTCTATGGCATGTAAATACAATAACCTGCTGATTTTCCGCCATCCGCTCCAGTACCTGTTGCATACGTTCTGAACGTTTCCCGTCAAAATGCACTAAAACATCGTCCATCAGAAATGGCAGACCGCTCGCTTTTGCCATCACCTCATTAATCGCAAGGCGCAGGGAAATATAAAGCTGATCTCTTGTTCCCTGAGAAAGCTCCTCCACGCGAAACCGCCGTTTTTCCCTGCTGTTTTCTACTTGAAAAGGCTGCTCTGCTGCAGGTGAATATATTGTATCATATTGATTTCTAGTAATCTCTTTAAAATAGATTTGGGCGGTTTCAATTACAAGCGACAAGTATTTATCCTTGTATTGGCTTTTCGCAGCAGCCAGCATCCGTAAAGCTGTTTTTTGTACAGCCCAGGTTCTGACCAAGTCCTCCAGTTCTTCCTTCTCCATTGCCAGCTGGTGCATTTGCAGAGATATATCCTCCGCTCTTTCCAGCTGTTCAATACGTAATTTCAATTCTGCCTGCTGACTCTTTAGTTGTTCTAACGCTTCTTCCTCATCCGCTAAAGCCAGCTCTAATTCTTTTTTCTTTTTATAATGGTCAGCACCCTCTATGGAAACATTTATCCATTCCTGCTGCCATTTCTCCGGAAGCAGGATGTGGATTCTTTCTCTCAGTTCTTCTTGTCTGGCGTACAGTTTATTATATTGTTCTTTTCTTGTCTTCTTTTCAAAATAAACTTCTACAGACTCCACTTCTGCCATATTTAACAGTTTATCTATTTCTTTCTTATCATGGTTTCTTTTTTGGATGAAAGCTGCCTGTTTATTGCTGGTGTCCTTTATAAATTGATTCAGCTGCTGAAGCTCATGCTGGCGCTGCTGTTCTTGCTGTTCTATTTCTTCAAGGGCATGCATTATTTCATCCATATGAGTCTGCTCCGCCAGCCCTTTATGCTTCAGCCAACTCTTGGCCTGGTCTGAAAACTGCTCTATCCGTTCTTTTACTCTGACTAATCCTGTATAGATATGCTGCTTTTCATTCGTCAGCTGAAGCAGCTTTTGTAATAAATGGTAAATATCCTGCCAATAAAAGACATCGATGGATTGTAAAAATGGAAACTGATTTTGCTGCTTCCGTCTGCCCTCTTCTAATTTATTTTGCTGCTTGATTAGGTTAGATTCAGCCGTACCCTTCACTTTTAGCTGATGAATCGTTTCTCGTAACGTCTCATTTAAAGCAGAGAGCTTACTGCGCAATATTTGCTGCTTTTCCAAAATTTCCTGTGCTTCCAGATATTCTGCTTCTGTCACGTCCATTTCCTGTTCAGAGGGGGCGGTCTGCCAGCTTTCCTGCTGCTGTTTTAATTTTTGGATATCCTGCTGTTGTACATGCCGGAAATAATATATACCAATTCCACCTGCCAGGCTTAATAAAAAAAGCCACGGCATGCTTCTTGCATATCCAATAAAGGCTGCTGCCAAGGAAATCCCTATTCCAACAGCTGTAAATCTTTTTGTTTGCTTCTGCTTCTCTTCTATCATTTGACCAAGCATTTGATGCATATACTGTTGCTGTGTTTCGCTGCGTTGATTGGTCTGGTGATAAGCTTGGATCCGCTGTTTTAATTCATCTACGTGCACGTCAGCAAGCAGTTCTTTTTCTGCTTGCTTCTGCTCCTCCTCCATTCGTGCTTTTTCCTGGGCCAAATGGTCTTTCTGCTGTTGATTATCAGCGATGCTTTTTTGTACATTTCCCAGCTCTTCACGTAATGCCGCCCATTCCTTTTCAAGATAAAACGGTAATTCCAGCTGTTCTAAATCTTCAGCGGTTATACGAATCTGCTTTTCCTGAATCATCTCTGTAATTTCACGGGCTTTATACTGATAATCCTCTTCCAACGTTTTCTTTCGTTCTATCATAAAGGTTATTTCTGCTTTTTGATTCAGGAAATGATTTAATTTTTCTTTTTCTCCGTCCTGCAGGGAAATCGTTTCTAAATCTTGTTTTTTCTCCATATACGTGTCTAAGGTAGCCTGATGGGAGCTGATTTCTCTGTCTGCCTGATTCATATCTGCATGGATTGTCTCTATTTGCTTCTGATAATCTAATGAAAAATCACGGACATCCGCCAGTTTTTGCAATTCTTCGGAAACACGAAGCATTTCTTTTCGTATAGGCAGTATTTTTTCCAGCTGCTTTTCTCTTTCCAGCTGTTCATTTTTCTCTGCAATCTGCTCTTTTTTCAACCTATGTTTATTTTCCAATGCACGCATTTTTTCTATTTGTTCTTTATATGATTTTTCCAGCTGCTTGCTTTCTCCAGTCTGTTTATCTTTGATTCGTAACGCACTTAGTTTTTCATTGATAACCGGCTTGGTGCCAGAAGGCTTAAATTGCTTCTGCAGCTCTGCCTGCAGCTTCTTTTCCACTTTATAAATCGCTGTTGAACCTGTTAAACCGACACTTAATAGAAGCTCACTGATATCCGATTCATTCATATCCTGCATCACGGTTAAATCTTGATTAGAAAAGGAATAAATCGATTGAAAGGTTTCCAGATTCATATTTCCCAAAAAAGCTCCGAACCAGGTCATGTCTCTTTCCGCTCCAACGTTATCAAAGCATCTGACCTCAGACGCATCCAACCGTTCAATCATTATATTTCCTTCCGCAGGATGCTCTAATATCATCCTTCCTCCTAATTTACTGCTGGTTTTGGGACGATAAAAATCACATTGCTTTTTGGACATTCCAAAAAGCATATATAAAATAAATTGATGCAGGGTTGTCTTCCCGGCTTCATTATCGCCTAAGAGCGTTATCAAATTAGAACCAGAGAAGGAGAAAGACTGGTCGACCCATCTGCCAAAGCCGTAAATCGTAATTTCCTTTATCCTCACTTTGCTCTCTCCTTCCGCAATAGCGTATTCAGCAGCTTATAAGCATCCGATTTAATCGTCTGTTCCTCTTCCTCCGACAGAGGGGATAAAAACTTTCGCGCATCCTTGTGATGATAAATTTCATTTAATCCTTCCTGAATAAATGCCATATCAGCTTCTTCTAATATATCTTCTAAAAAAGCGTCTTTCAGCTGAGCTGGTTCTTCCTCCAAAACAAGCTGATAACGGTAAATATACTGCCATGGAAAAGCTTCTGTCAAAGATTCATTTATCACTTCAACTAACTCTTGAACAAGGATATCATCCGGGGAAAATGCATCATTTTCTCTTGCAGTTATGTTCAAATACAATAAGCTTGGAACACTGTGTTCCGGCAATTGCCTCATAATGGCTTTTTCTGCTTGAGAAGGAGTGAGACAATCCCGAATGTCCACCTGTGCTTCTTCATAACGGATTGCCTGAAGCGGCAGGAAGGTTTGCTTTACCTGATGTCTGCTTAAGTTAACCAGATAACAGCCTTTTTCTCCCGTCTCCTTTCGGTGCCTCCCTTGTATATTGCCCGGATAAATAACCGGAGGATCTGTATGGAGCTGCTGCCGTTTATGTATATGGCCCAATGCCCAATAATCCATGCGTTTGTTTAACAGGTCTTTCAGCTGGAATGGCGCATAAGAGTCGTGCTCTGTATTTGTTGCCACGCTGCCATGCAGCATAGCGATATGAAGTGGAAATTCATCCTCTGTCCGTTCATATTCTGAAGATTTATTTTCATATACAGCTCTATTTTCATAGCTGAATCCGTATATAGACGCAGCCGCTTCTCCATTCTTATAAAAAGGAATAGATGTTACGGATTCATCAGGAAAGATATATACATTATCGGGGTATTCCACGACAAAGGCATCCCCTTTTCTGAAATCATGGTTTCCATAAGATAAAAATACTGCAATATTTTCATCGGCCAGCCTTTCAAATGCGCGTCGCAGTCTTATTTGCGCTTTTAAGCTTTGTGATTCTTGATCGTACAGATCACCTGTTAATAAAACAAAATCTACCTTATTGTTTATCGCTTCATCAACCAGGTGATTCAAAGCAGTAAATGTGCTTTCTTGAATTTCTTTAAATAGATTGGCAGGCACATGCCTCAGGCCTTTAAATAAGCTGTCTAAATGTAAATCAGCTGCATGAATAAAAGTAACTGCTGCATTCACTGTCTCCACTCCCAGTTTTATGATATCCTTATTTTAACAGAGGCAATAACAGAATGCACGTTCTATCCGCTGATTATTCTCCAGCACAATAAAAAAAGCCTACCGTACGTGTAGACTTTTATCATGATTTATTTATTATTTTGTAAACTGATTCAGCACATCCATCAGTTCGTCAATTGCTTCATCGCCTTCTCCAGATTTCACAGCATCGCTGACACAATGCTTGATGTGACGTTCAGCAACTTCAAATCCAACACGCTTTAACGCGGAATTAATCGCACTGATTTGAACAAGAATATCTACACAGTATCTATCTTCATCAATCATCTTTTGAATACCGCGGACCTGACCTTCAATTCGTTTTAAACGATTTGTCACTGCTTTTTTCTCGGCATCTGTTCTTGGTTTCAATGTATGCTCATGTAAGGAATCCATCGTATCCCTCCTTTAATCTTCTCTTTTAATATACCACCCTACCGTATATATGTCAATGCAGAAGACTTCTGCTTAAAAGTCCATTATATCATTAATCAAAATAAAACGTATCCTGAACAGGAGTTATTTTTAGAGTCTGTTTCTATAGGTTTGTATAAATCATCCTGCTGATAATTTCTTCCGGTTCAACCATCATTATCTTTCCCGTTACTCCTTTAAAATAACCGCTTCATATGCCACACAGGCAAAGCGGTTATTTTAAAATCAATCATACAGCTATTCTTTTTTTGATAAATTGATGGCACGTTTAAAATCTTTTAACGATCCTGATTTGCCATACATCAGTACCCCGCCTTTGTATACGCGGGCTGCCAATGCAGCAAACAAAGCAATCGTTACAATCATAATCCCGATAGACAAACCAATTTCCCAAAATGGGATATTGAGCATACCGATACGTAAAAACATTATCATCGGCGTAAAGAATGGGATATAGGATGTCACCGTAATCAATGTTGATTCAGGCATACCCAGACCTGTCATTGCAATGACAAAGGCAATGACAATCAGCATCGTCATCGGCATAATCAATTGATTAACATCCTCAATCCGGCTGACTAACGATCCGAGCATGGCCGCCAGAGTTGCATAGAGGAAATAGCCTAATAGGAAAAAGACAATTGCATAAATGTAAATAACCGGATCATTATCCATAATTCCCATTACTTCAAAAAATTCCCCTGCTGCAGAATCTTGATTTGCTTGAATGGCAAAGTAACCTCCGCCCAGCAGGATAATCATTTGTGTCAATCCTAACAAAGCAATCCCGACAATCTTTCCAAACATATGCATCATAGGCGGAGCACTGGAGATAAGAAGCTCCATGACGCGGGATGATTTTTCTGTTGCAACATCTGTAGCAATCATCTGACCGTATAGAAGAACGGTCATATACAGAACAAACAGCATGACATATACCAGACCTCGAGATTGATTCATTTCTTCTGCTGTTCTGGCACTGTCATCCAGCTGCTCTGTCTGCAGGCTCACCGGGGCATAAATCATATCTAACGTTTGCTGGTCAATTCCCGCCTCCTGCGTTCCAACAACCACCTTCAGCTGCTGCAAAATCTGCTCAATTTCTACCTGTTCGCCCGTTTCCGAAATACGGTTCGCATAATAGTCTCCTTCGGGCAGATTATTTTCATCGGCAGCAATGACAAGCAAGCCATCATATTCTTCAGCAGAGACTGCATCCTTCGCTTCTTCCTCTGTTCCTTCAAAATTCTCAAAGGCAATTCCGGCGCCTTCACTTATCCCTTCCCCCTGCAAATAATCACCGTATATTCCGGATTCATCGATGACAAGCACTTGATCCGATTCTTCATCACCTGAAAACATATCAATAATAGAGGATATATTTGCAAAACCAATAATGATAGCTAATGTAATTGCCGTGGTAATAATAAATGATTTCGATTTTACCCGCGAAAGATACGTATGACCAACAATCGTCCAGAATTTATTCATAGGAAGCACCTACCTTTTCAATAAAGATATCATTTAAAGAAGGCTCTTCAATTTCAAATTTCCGGACAAAGCCTTTCCCTTGCAGCTCTGAAAATATATCTTGTGCAATTTGTTCATCCTCAATCTGCAATGCACATCCATCCGGCAGTTCTTTATAAGAAGCCACACCTTGATAATTCTTTAAAAATTCTGTTGAAAAATCACCGCGGATATCAAGATTTTTCTTTCCAAAGCTGTGTTTGATTTCGCGTAAGGAGCCATGAACAACTGGCGTTCCTTTTTGCAGAATACAGATATGCTGGCACATTTCCTCGACATGCTCCATCTGGTGAGAAGAGAAAACAATCGACGTCCCCTGATTTTTTAAATCTTTGACAGCATTTTTCAGCATTTCTACATTGACTGGATCTAATCCAGAAAATGGCTCATCTAATATTAACAGTTTAGGCTCATGAATCACGGCAGAAATAAACTGTATTTTCTGTTGATTCCCTTTAGACAGCTCCTGCACTTTTTTATCTAAGTACTCCGGTACTTTAAACCGTTCCAGCCATTCATCCAGCTTTTTAAGAACCTCTTGTTTTTTCATTCCCCGCAGCCGTCCTAAATAAATAATTTGCTCTTTCACCGTTAATTTCGGATACAGCCCTCTTTCTTCCGGCAAATACCCAATTAAATGACTCTCATTATAAGAAATCGGGCCGCCGTCCCAGGTAATATCGCCGGATGTTTTATCCAGCAGGCCGAGAATCATACGAAATGTTGTTGTTTTGCCTGCCCCGTTTCCGCCTAAAAACCCAAACATTTCTCTTTCAGGAATTTCCAGAGATAAATTGTTTACTGCAGTATGATTTCCAAACCGTTTTGTGACATTTGATAGCTTTAGCACATACTTCTCTCCCTTCTGTTGACTATACAATTGAACGAATCAAAAGGTTCATATAACTTTTCAAATTTTTATTCATCCACTTGTTATACGTACAAACATATCCATTCGTTTCATTTTTTTATTATATCTATCCTGTTTACTATCATTACCTCCCCGGCGCTTCTATCTAAATCATTATGATTAGAAAACCAAGAGCACCACTTGGTCTTTAAATCACCAGTGTCCTCGCCGAAGCGATGTCCGCTGCGGGAAGTCGCTTTCCGCGGGCAACGGATCAGCCTCCTCGGAAGAAAATCACTTCCTGCGGGGTCTTCACCTGTTGCTTTTCCCGCAGGAGTCGGCTTCCCTCCGCTCCCATCTAAGAAGAATTATGTTTTATTTGCTTTCTTTCAAAGAAATGAAGCTAATTCTAGCGACGCTTTTTGATGGGACGAGTAATCGCAGTCCCAGAAGAAATACACGGAGACTCCTGTGGGAATGCGCAGGGTGAAGACCCCGCAGGAAAAAAGTGAATTTCTTTTTTTCTACCCTCAGAGCATAAGTGCGACTTTAGCTCTGTCTGCGCCTGTCGGCTTGCCAATTGCTAAGTCTTCTTTTCACCCTCGGGGCATAAGTGCGACTTTAGCTCTGTCTGCGCCTGTCGGCTTGCCAATTGCTAAGTCTTCTTTAGAGGAGATGAGCTCGGGCCCATGGAAAGTGGAGTTTATTTCTGGGGCCTAAGATTACTCACCCCATGAAACCCGTTGGAGCGGCTATATTCAGCATTTTTTATATACTTCTTATTCTTCAAGAAAAAATGAATACCAATTCATAACTATTGCAAGAAGTATTTCATCTGTTTTATAATTTAGAGTAAAGCGATTACATTTTGGAGGGGGTCATTCGATGGGGACATATTATTTAACGGTATTTTCACAATCAGGAGAAAAACTGCTTGATACACAATTTGATGCTTCCACGCATGCAGAAGCAAAGGAAATTGGAAAGGAAAAGCTGGATAAAGAGGGGTACGCTGAACATACACATCGATGTGTCAGCCCAAATGCTAAGCTGGTGCTCTTTCATCGTTAAAAAGTTAAAATCCCTGCTGCTGCAAAAGGTAAAGCAGCGGCAGGGATGTATCCGTTCATTTTTTATTCAGCTGCACCATAAAGTTCTTCTAATGGTTTTGTAATGGTTTGAGAGATTTCATTAATCACATTGTTTAGTTTCTGCTCTTCTTCCATTAATTTTGAGATGGCATCATGCTGTTGAACCGTCTCAACGATTTGTCTTGCTTTTTCAATTTCTTCTTCAGAAATATCTTGACCTTGCATATGCTTTTCCTGCAGGTTTAATTGTGTTTCACGGAAGTTTTCAAACATTTGCTTTGCAATTTCGTCAGACATTACTGCTTCATAAGCTTGTTTTAAATCCTGAAATTCTTTGCTTTCACGAAGTGCTTGTTCTAATTGATTTGCTTGTTCTTGTAAATTTGACATTAATATAACTCCTCCTTCATCGTCTCTTGCTACTATAACAAAGCTGTTAACGTATGTATAGCCATATCTATTTAATGGATTAAAAAATAAATCCTGCATTTTCATAGTATAATAAAAGCAGCATGCAATAGAACTGCTATCTCAGTTTAAAAGGAGGAATACGATTGCATTTACAACGATTGAAGAAGCTTTACCCCAGTTTGACAGAGCTTCCCAAAAACCAGAAAGAAGTAAACCCTGATTTTAAGTGGTACCAACTGGAAAATACCGTTATCGGTATTGATAATAAAGAATTAACAGACAGAGATAAAATCCTTCTGGGCACTTTTCTTACTTCTTACCATGTTCAGTTTCCCATTCAAACACCTAAAGAAAAACAGTGGGAAGCACGGATTCACCGGCAAAAAGACGCAAACCTTGGTAAAGCCGGGCGCTACCGTTTTATTTTTTTTCGAATCGAACAAGGACAGATTGATACAAATGTATTCAGAAAAACGTTACAGGAATTTTTTTCAGGAGATTTATCTATATTATGGAATCATACAAATGAAGGGTTTATTATCGAGGAACCGGCCAGTTTTTTAGAGGAGGGCATCACTTATCACCAGATCGCCGATACATTAACAGGTGAATTATATGTGAAAATCATGTTTTTCATCGGCCCCTACTTAGAAAATGATAAAGACTTGGCAGACTGCATAGAGCAAATTACCACCATGGCAGAGAGAAGCTTTCGAAAAATGGACACAGCTGTGATTGATTATACCGAGGTATACCCTTCGTTTCTTATTGAAATTCTTTCCCATAAGCAACGGCAGCAATTAAGTGAATGGGTTTTGAAAGAGTTTTTAACAGACCCGGAGGCTTTAGAAACGATTCGAATGTTTATTCAATGTAATTTAAATGTATCTGAAACAGCAAAGAATTTATATATCCACAGGAACAGCCTGCAGTATCGACTCGATAAATTTTATGAAAGTACAGGCATTGATATCAAGCAGTTTGATAATGCATTTACCGTTTATTTAGCCATTTTAGCAAATATGCACAATATCCAGTCATAATTTTGTGCAACATCTCCATATTGTTTTTACAGCTTTTTCAGTAAAATTAAAAACATAAGAAAAACGCTTTCATTTTATTTTAACACTAAATCATTTTAAGGAGATGTCATCATGGCAGAATTAAAATTAAATCATATTCAAAAGAAATACGATAAGGATGTATTAGCGGTAAAAGATTTCAACTTACATATTCAAGATAAGGAATTTATTGTATTTGTCGGGCCATCCGGGTGCGGGAAATCAACTACATTGCGCATGATTGCCGGCTTGGAAGAAATATCTGACGGGGAACTGTATATTGATGAGAAATTAATGAATGATGTTTCACCAAAAGATCGCGATATCGCAATGGTATTCCAAAACTATGCCTTATACCCTCATATGAATGTATATGATAATATGGCATTCGGACTTAAGCTTCGCAAATTTAAAAAAGAAGAAATCAAAAAACGTGTTGATCAAGCGGCTAAAATTTTAGGATTAGAAGCATACTTAGACAGAAAACCAAAAGCATTATCCGGCGGACAAAGACAGCGTGTTGCTTTAGGACGTGCGATTGTCCGGGATGCCAAGGTATTCCTGATGGACGAACCTTTATCTAACCTGGATGCAAAATTGCGTGTGCAAATGCGTGCAGAGATCCAAAAGCTGCACCAGCGACTGCAAACCACAACTATCTATGTGACTCACGACCAGACCGAAGCAATGACAATGGCAACAAGACTCGTTGTAATGAAAGATGGTGTTATTCAGCAGGTTGGTGCTCCTAAGGATGTGTATGACTTACCGGAAAACATTTTTGTAGGCGGGTTTATCGGATCTCCATCTATGAATTTCTTTACTGGCACATTGCAGGGAGACAAGTTCCAAATCGGTGACCATTCCTTCCTAATTCCGCAGCCAAAGCTTGCACCGCTGAAAGAACAGGGCTATGAAGGAAAAGAGCTGACTATCGGTGTTCGTCCGGAAGATATTCATGATGAATTAGTCTTCTTAGAATCCTCTCCTGAGTCTAAATTGACAGCCAAAATTGAGGTTGCGGAATTGATGGGAGCAGAATCTATTCTTTATTCCAGTATCGATAATCAAGAATTTGTTGCGCGCGTCGATTCTCGTGCAGATATTCAAGGCGGGGATGAATTAGAGCTTTCCTTTGATATGAATAAGGTCCACTTCTTTGATAATGAGAGTGAACAGCGGATACGTTAAGACAGAAGATATTGGTAAAGGGGAACTCATTATAAGTTCCCCTTTTTAGCCAGTAATATTTTATTTAATAAAATTATTTACCATGCATTTGTTGTTGAGCAGTCTGCACTAGGCGTTTTGTGATTTCTCCACCTACAGAACCGTTTGCACGAGAAGTTGAATCTGCACCAAGGTTTACACCAAATTCTTGAGCGATTTCATATTTCATTTGATCAAGAGCTTGTTGTACTCCAGGCACTACTAATTGGTTTGAATTGTTGTTTGCCATGATTATCACCTCCTGTACAAGTATCTTCTGCAGTTTCGTCCAACTTATGATAGCTAATTTTTGGAAATTAAAAAAGCTGAACCCTATGCATGGATTCAGCTTTTTGATTGCTTCATGTTCGTATTCAAAAGTACTGCTTTCTAAGCTTATTTGGGATGTGTCATTTCCTCTGGTCTTACATACTCATCAAATTGTTCAGCAGTCAATAAACCAAGCCTAACTGCTGTCTCTTTTAATGTTGCATTATCTGCAAATGCTGTTTTGGCGATTTTTGCAGCATTTTCATAACCGATATGCGGGTTTAAAGCAGTTACCAGCATTAATGATCCATGCAGGTTTTTCTCAATTTGCTCCAGGTCCGCTTCAATTCCGACCGCACAGCGCTCATCAAAGGAAAGAATGCTATCTGCCAGCAATTGGCTGGATTGCAGGAAGTTATAGGCAATCACCGGTTTAAAGACGTTTAGTTCAAAATTCCCTTGACTGGCAGCAAATCCGATTGCCGCATCATTTCCCATCACCTGTGTCGCTACCATCGTTACGGCTTCACTTTGTGTCGGATTTACTTTTCCTGGCATGATCGAGCTTCCAGGCTCATTTGCCGGTATCGTAATTTCTCCAATACCACAACGCGGTCCGCTCGCTAACCAGCGTACATCATTGGCAATTTTCATCATATCTGCAGCAAGACCTTTTAACGCCCCATGCGCATAAACCGTCTCATCATGGCTCGTTAATGCATGGAATTTGTTTTTAGCAGAAATAAATGTTTTATCAGTATATGCTGAAATAGCTTTACAAACCTTTTCTGAAAAATCCGGATGTGCATTTAAACCCGTTCCGACAGCTGTTCCACCGATAGCCAGCTCCCGCAGATGTTCATTACTCTCTTTAATCATGGTGTATGATTTTTCTAACATCCGGTGCCAGCCGCTGATTTCCTGGCCTAACGTCAATGGTGTTGCATCCTGCAAGTGGGTCCGCCCTATTTTTACAATGTCCGTAAATTTATTTTGTTTTTCTTCCAGTGTGTCCTTGAGTTGCTTCACGGCAGGAAGTACGGTATCTTCCAATTTCAATACAGCTGCTACATGCATCGCTGTAGGGTATGTATCATTTGAACTTTGTGATTTATTTACATCATCATTCGGATGAAGTTTTAACTCGCTCCCCTGCTCTTGAAGCCATTGATTACCAACATACGCCAATACTTCATTTACATTCATATTTGACTGTGTTCCGCTTCCTGTTTGCCATACTACTAATGGAAAATGGTCATTTAATTTATCTGCTAATACTTGGTCTGCAGCATATTTTATTGCTTCCGCTTTTTCTTCCTCCATTAACCCCAGTTCAAAGTTGGCAACAGCTGTACTTCTTTTTAAAATTGCAAACGCTTTAATGATTTCGACAGGCATAGTTTCCTGACCAATCGGGAAATTCTGTTTACTGCGTTGTGTCTGCGCTCCCCAATATTTGTCGGCCGGCACCTTAATTTCCCCGATAGTATCTTTTTCAACACGATAATCCATCCTAATTCCTCCTTGAACTTTTCCTCGAATCATATCTAGTGTATCAAATTTTTTGATTTTTTTCGATTTCTTTTTCATGATATGATAAGAATAAGCATATTTCCAGAGAATATCAGCTATTTTTACGTATACCAATTGAATTGAAGAAAGGAAGAATAAATCATGCCGAATATCTGGACACATATTTTTTTCGCAGAAGATGCTTGCAATGCATTATCCTGGGATATCCACCATTCCCCTTCCAGACATGCTCTCTTTCTAGGCGCTCAAGGACCTGACCCTTTCTTTTATTACCGATTCTGGCCATGGCTTTCCAGTCAAAAGACCGGACAGGAAATCGGCAACACATTGCACACAAAAGAATGCGGCCCTTTTCTAATATACCTGATTGAACAGGCTCAGGAAGGGTCTGATGAAGTAAAAGCCTATGTGGCAGGTTTTATCACCCACCATCTGCTGGACCGTCATACACACCCTTATATCCATTACCGGGCCGGGTATCAGGGCAGTAAACACCAAAAGCTGGAAACCCTTATTGATACGAAAATGGCTTTAGACACACGTAAAATGGAACTGTGGAAGCATGCGGCATATGCAGAAATCAATGTTGGTGACACATTGCCTGTATCCATTTTATACATATTAGATGATGCTATCCGCAGGTTTCACCCCGAATTATCTTTTCAGACGAAGGATATTCAGATTGCTTACCAGGATATGATTACTGCTCAAAAACTTTTTGCAGACTCGGGCGGCTGGAAAAATAAAATCTTAAAAGCTTTTATCAGTTCTTATTCTCATCAGCCCATCCATGAAAATATCGATTATCTTAATGAAGAAAATAAGCTGTGGGTGCATGCAGCTACTGGAGAAAAACGGGAGGAAAGCTTTGCAGAGTTATATACGGATGCATTAAATGATGCTGTCAGCCTGCTTCCTTTGGTTACGGATTATTGGAATGAAGGCGGAGAATCAGTAAAAGCGCAGCTTATCCGCCGTATCGGCAATATTTCATATGATACCGGCACACCTGTAGCGAATCATGATATAAACCGCTTTAGTGTACCAATTATATAAGAAAAAGAAGCACATGCTCTTTGGTTCAAGACTCCTCTCAGCATGTGCTTATCTTTATTGCGGGCGTACGTTGACTTCCTCTTTTTTATTCGAAGCTCTCCTTGCCTCTTCTATTCCTTTATCAATATCCACGAATTTCAAGAGAATGATTCCGATAATAAAGAAGAAAATAAGCGATAAAATGCCTAAGCGGCTGTTTCCCGTCAATTGTCCAATAAGCGCAAATATAAATGGGCCGACTACTGCCGCGAACTTGGATGAAATACCATAAAATCCAAAAAACTCCGCATGCTTTCCAGTTGGTATCATACGTCCAAAAATGGAGCGGCTCAATGATTGTGCTCCTCCTTGAACCATTCCTACAATAATTGCCAGCATATAAAAATGAAGAGCAGTGCTCATAAAATAACCAATAATGACTATTCCTAAATAGATGTACAATGTGATAAATAATGCTTTCTTTGCTGTAATCTTTGTTGCCAGCCAACCGAAAAAGAAGGTAAATGGTATGCCGACAAATTGGGTAATCAATAACGCAATAATCAAATCATTCTGACCAATCCCAATCTCACTTCCATAAACAGTTGCCATTCGGATGATGGTAGAAATTCCATCATTATAAAGCCAAAATGCAATCAGAAAAATAGCCAGCTGTTTAAATTGCTTTATCTCCCGGAAGGTGTTTCCGACTCTGGAAAAACCAATGGCTATATATGATTTTTCCCGCTTTACTTTCTCTTTTTTCTCTTCTTTTATATTTTTCAGGAGCGGAATCGTAAAAATCAGCCACCAGATACCTACAGAAGCAAGCGAAATTCTGGTTGCCCATTCTGTATCAGGAATCCCGAACCAGGATGGGTTTAATATCATCATCACATTAACAGCTAATAAAATACCGCCTCCAATATATCCATAGGCAAAACCGCCTGATGATACTTTGTCCATCTCTTCTTTTTCAACAATCTCCGGTAAAAATCCATCATAAAAAATATTACCGCCCGAAAATCCAATCGAACCAATAATGAATAATAAAGAGGCCAATAAATAATCTCCCTCACTGATGAAGATCATTAAAATACTTGCAATAATCCCCATAAATGCGAAAAAACGAAGAAATTTTTTCTTTGCTGCTGAAAAATCACTGATGGCACCAAGTATCGGTGCAAGAATAGCTACAATCAGCACAGAGATAGATTGTGAATATCCCCAATAGCTTGTTGCTAAATGATCATCCAGACCAGATGCAGCAACTGTTGAATAATAAACGGGTAGTACTGCAGCCATCATCGTTGTTGCAAAAGCTGAATTCCCGAAATCGTACATCATCCAGCTGCGCTGTATTTTCTTTCTCGATTTTGCGTCCACTTTATCCCCCTCCTTTACTTGCATTATAATGGATTTATTTGGTTAATCCTATCTATTTTTTTAATTTAATATTATTTCTTAAAAAAACCTATATTCCGTCTTTTCTGCATGCAGTATATGCTGACATGAATGTTCTCACAACTGCTATTTACTTGGAGCGTGCAAAAGATAACTGCCATACTCCAAATAAAAAAACAAGAATACCGCTTGGTCTTTAAAACATCGGTGTCCTTGTCGAAGAGATGTCCGCTACGGGAAGTCGCTTTCCGTGGGCAACGGCTCAGCCTCCTCGGAACAAAACCGCTTCCTCCGGGGTCTTCACCTGTTGCTTTTCCCGCAGTAGTCAACTTCCCTCCGCTCCCATCTAAGAATAAATATGTTTCATTAGCTTTCTTATAAAGAAATAAAGCTAATTCTAGCGACGATTTTGATGGGGCGAGCAATCGCAATGGTTTTCGGTGGGACGAGTAATCGCAGTCCCAGTCCCAGCGGGAAGACCTCGCAGAAAAAAGCAAACTTCTTTTTTTACTCTCGGGGCCTAAGATTACTCACCCCATGAAACCCATTGAATCGACTGCCTTCAACTTTTATAAGGTTTCTTATTCCTAAAAAAAGGTATAGGCGCACTTGGTCTCAGGCACCTATACCTTTATAGTTAATCTTCCCACACATATTGTTTATAAGCTTCACTATATTTTTTAAAATCTACATAATTATTTGTTTCAATGGCTTGATTTATTTCTTCTTCTAAATGAGATTTGTTCCATTTAAATACAAGTTCGTCCAATAATAATTGAGCAGCAAGCTTCTCTTCAAATGCCATTTCTTTTCGTGCTGTTAACGGTTCTCCTACATACTGAAAAAAACGGTATACGACTTTTTCTTGTTTCATGGAAGTTTCCCCCTTAAAGCCTTTTACCCATTATGCACAAACTTTCAATAAATTTCAACTTATAAATATTATCCATTTTTTTCTTATTTATTTTCATCTATGCAAGCGCCTTATTTTCTGAATCATTTTATATATAAAAAGAAACAATAAATACTGCCATAGCAATGATTGTTTCCCAAAGGAAAATATGCTTACAATTCTCAATAACTCTTCCTGTGGTCTGTTATTTTTCTCTAGACCCACCAGTAAGTGATTTGATAGACTATATAAGCTAACTTGAATATGGTATGGAGATATCTAGTTAATTTTAGAATATGGTGGGATTAAAGATGAATAATCATAATGAAAACTTAAAAACCGGGGAAAAAGGAGCTTGGCTCAGCATCATCGCTTATATCTTTTTAGCCATTTTGAAGCTTTATATTGCCTCCATCGGAAATTCAGAAGGGCTGCGCGCTGACGGTTTAAATAACTTTACCGATATTATTGCTTCCGTTGCTGTATTAGTCGGATTAAAAATAGCGGTCAAACCTGCAGATTCCGTCCACCGCTACGGCCATTACCGTGCAGAAAGTATCGCTTCTCTATTTGCCGCTTTTATTATGATGTTTATCGGCCTTCAAGTCATATTTACTGCAGGCCGGACACTTTATGCATCCGATTATGAACAGCCTGATATGCTGACAGCCTGGGTAGCTATATTCGCTGCATTCGTTATGCTGGGTGTCTTCCGTTATAATTTAAAACTGTCCAAAAAAATCGGAAGCAGTGCACTTTATGCCGCAGCAATGGATAATCGTTCAGACGCTTTTGTAAGTATTGGCGTATTTATCGGCATTATCGGAGCCCAATTCGGACTATTTTGGTTAGATCCGATTGTAGCGATATTGGTCGGATTAATCATCTGCAAAACAGCATGGGATATTTTTAAAGATTCTACGGTTACGCTGACAGATGGATTTGATTATAAGAAATTAGATGAAATGAAGGAAGCTATCCGCACCTTTAAAAATGTACGGGAGGTTGTTGATATTAAAGGCCGTATTCACGGCAATCAAGAGCTTTTAGATATAACTATTTTAGTGGATCCCACCTTAAATGTTGTTGACAGCCATGCTATCACAGAGCATATTGAGGAGTATCTTTACAAAGAATACGGAATAAATCACGCATTGATTCATATTGAACCTTATGAAGAAAATAAAAAGTAAACTTCAGAAACAAGATGAACCATTTTCTATATCCTTAGAGAATGGTTCATTTTAATATTTGTATTTTCCTTTTTTATAAAATGAAGCTACATTTGCTCCTCTGTCAAAATAATTTCGTCCAATGTCGATAGCAGGAAAATTTCTCTGTTGTTCCTGTCGTCAAAGTTATCATTCGTTTTTTACCTCTTCTTCCCCCTTCTACCCCTGACAGTGAATACTAACTAATTATGAATCCTCCTTCTAGTTCAAGTAAAGTCCTCATATCACGAACAAGTATTTTCAACCTCCTTTCACGTACTCTATTTATTACAATCCAGGAGAAAAACGCTGCGTAATTTGACGAATTGTCAACACCCCTAGTATATTTAATAGGAATTACCGAAAACCATGATTTTTAAGTATTTCAATAATAATCAGCCTGGCCGGCAATATTCAATTATGGGAGGCAAACATGAACTGTTCTCAAAAAAGAGCATTCATGCATGATTTTTATATAGTTAGGATGAGAATATGCTTTGGGCAAAAGTGAAGAAAATGGACTTTTTGTTAATTGCTGCGGTAGGTATTTTATCAATTTTTGGACTGTTGATGGTATACAGTGCAAGCTTTCCAATTGGACAAATGTACTATGATAGCGGAAATTACTTTTTTGTAAAACAGCTGCAATGGCTCTTAATCGGCATAGCCTTCTTTACCTTGGCTGCGTTAATAAACCCTGCACTATATGCCAGATGGAGTCCCGCGCTTGTAATGCTCTCGTTAATTCTGCTAATAGCTGTTTTAATACCAAATATAGGAGTAGAACGCAACTTCTCCCAGCGCTGGATTGCGATTGGCGGATTTTTATTTCAGCCGTCAGAAGTGGTGAAGATATCCATGGTCATTTACTTTGCCTCGATTTATGCAAAAAAACAGTCGTATATCAACCATTTCGTACATGGCGTCCTGCCTCCGGTCATCATCTTGCTGCTTGTTTTTTTATTCATTTTATCACAGCCTGATTTAGGAGCAGCCGGAATTATTTTGGCCGCTTGCGGAATTATTGTTACATGCAGTGGTGTAAAAAAACGGCATATTTTTTTATTGGGAAGTGTTGCTGCTGTAGGTACGGTTTACTTCGCCCTAAGCTCAGCCTATCGTTTGAATCGTTTGACTTCCTTCAGGCAGCCGTTTGAGGAGTTTTCAGAGAATGGCTACCAGCTTGCAAATTCTTTGCTTGCAATCAATAGCGGCGGATTAATGGGAAACGGAATAGGTAACAGTACACAAAAGCTCGGCTATCTCCCAGAAGCACATACCGATTTTATTATGGCAATTACGATAGAAGAGCTCGGAGCAGCAGGCTTACTGATAGTTCTTGCCTGCTATATGATTATCCTGTTTAGAGGTATCTTCATCGCCAAACAGCTGTCCAATTCCTTTTATCAATTACTGGCAATAGGAATCACTTTTCTGATTATGATTCAGGCAGTGATTAATTTAGGAGCGATTTCTGGTATGTTACCGATAACGGGAGTAACATTACCATTCGTCAGCTATGGAGGCTCTTCCATTATTATAATGATGGTTTGTGCCGGAATTCTTGTGAATTTGTCTGCGAAAAGAGAAAGCTAAGTCAACTTTTGAAAAAGGCATTATGTACACTTATTGTTCTCAAAAAATAGATACGTAAATAGCAATTATTTGAATCTCTTATTGACAATTCAAGTAAATTAATTGTATAGTCATTATTAACAATTCAATCGTTTTGACAGTAAAAGTCCGCAGTAGATTATTATATGACAGTTATTTAGAGACAAGGTGGCTGGTGCAAACCTTGGTATATAATAGTTGAATTACAGGCTTTATTTTAAAACCTGTCACTGAAATCAAGCGGATGTACTTAATGTGCATCAACTAGGGTGGTAACGCGGAGATTTACTTCGTCCCTTTCTATAGGGGCGGAGTTTTTTTATTGGTTTAAAACGATCATGCTGCAGCTTTTTACATTTCTTATAGAAAAATAGGCATATCTTATACATATGCAAAGCCAAGGAGGTAATTAAAAATGAATTCAATTAAAGCAAAACATCACCCTTCATTACTTGTTTCCGTCGTTTTCCTCATCCTGCTTGTGGGGATTATCAGCTTTTTTATGATTGGACTGGAAGCCGCGCCGCATATACCTATCCTTATCGCTATATTTATTTTGGTTGGTTATGGATTATGGAATAAAATCACTTACCAATCTCTGCAAAAGGCGATGGGCTTAGGAGCCGGTTCTGCAATGGGAGCGGTATTCTTATTCTTTGTAATTGGTATTCTAATCAGCAGCTGGATGATAAGCGGAACCATTCCTGTCTTGATGACAACTGGTTTATCTCTTATCTCAACTACATGGTTTTATGCGGTTGTTTTTGCTATTACCGGTATTATTGGTATCTCTTTAGGAAGCTCCCTGACTACTACTGCAACTGTCGGCGTTGCTCTGATAGGAATGGCCGGGGCGATGGACGCTTCTTTGGCGATTACAGCAGGAGCAATTGTTTCCGGAGCTTTCTTTGGTGATAAAATGTCTCCATTATCTGATACAACCAACCTTGCTTCAACGATCGTCGGTGTCGATTTATTTGAACATATTAAACATATTAGTTTAACAACGATTCCTGCATTTATTATTTCGTTTATTGCTTTTGCAATACTATCACCAAGTGGCTCCCATGCCAGCAATAATATTGCACAGTATCAGGAGGCATTACAAGGAACAGGATTGATACATTGGAGTTCCTGGATCCCATTGATAGTATTGATTGGCTGTACAATTTTTAAATTGTCTGCTTTCTTATCTTTATCTATAAGCAGTGTCGTTGCCAGTATCATTGCGATTGCTGTTAATAAATTTCCTTTAAGCGCTATTCCTGCTATCTGGTTTGGCGGCTATACTGGAAATTCTGATTTTGATCCTGTTAATGAATTAATTACAAGAGGCGGTCTGGAAAGCATGTTCTTCACGATCGCCCTTGTACTTCTCGCTTTAAGCTTTGGCGGATTATTGTTTGTTACTGGTATTTTGCCGGCCATTTTAGAAGCACTGCAAAAACGACTTAAAAGAACAAGGTCCATCATCGCTTCCACTGCAGGGACGGCAATTGGGGTGAATGTTTTTATCGGGGAGCAGTATTTATCAATTCTGTTAACCGGCGAAACATTTCAGCAAATTTATGAAAGAGCCGGGCTAACGAAAAAAGCATTATCCCGTACGTTGGAAGATGCAGGAACAGTAATTAATCCGCTTGTTCCCTGGAGCGTATGCGGAGTGTTTATCGCAGATGTCTTAGGCATTCCTGTACTGACCTACCTGCCGTTTGCATTTTTCTGCCTGTTAAGTCCCGTGATTACTATTTTATTTGGAGCCCGAACAGCGAAAAAATAATCGAAAAAATACTCCCTAATGCGAAATTTCATGCTCACACATTAGGGAGTATTTTTATTATTTATCCTGCTCTGTTAAAATAATCGGCTCTTCCTTTGTAACAACGATTTGATGCTCAAACTGGGCGGAGCGTCCTTTATCAACCGTTCTTGCAGTCCAGCCATTATCATCCATCTTGCTGCGCCAGTCGCCTTCATTGATCATTGGCTCAATCGTAATAACCATTCCCTCTTTTAAACGAATGCCTTTATTTGGCAGTCCGTAATGTGGTACATGCGGATCTTCATGAATCGTCGGTCCGATTCCATGGCCGGTAAAATCTCGCACAACAGAAAAACCTTCCGCCTCCGCATACGATTGAATCGCGTGGCCTATGTCACCCAAACGATTGCCGTGCTTTGCCTGAGCAAGACCTTTGTACAATGCTTCCTTCGTTACTTCAATCAGCTTCTGTCCTTTTTCGTCTACATTGCCGACAGCATATGTCCACGCAGAATCAGCCAAGCCTCCATTTAAATTAACAACCATATCAATAGTTACAATATCTCCGTCTTCTAAGGGTCTATCTGTTGGAAAGCCATGACAAATTTCATCATTTAAAGAAGCGCAAATCGCATAAGGATAGCCATTATAGCCTTTTTGCTCCGGCGTTGCTCCATGCTCTTCTAAAAATCTTTCTACAAATGCGTCCAATTCGAGTGTTGTTACGCCCGGTTTAATCCGTTTTGCGATTTCTTTATGTGTGGCTACCAGCAAATCAGCTGCTTCCTGCATTTGCTGAACTTCCCGCTTACTTTTTCTTGTTATCATTCATTCTTCTTCCTTTCTGTCTTCTATATACACGATACTTTATAAGAAATCCATTAAATATTAAATGAGGTTTCATACCCAGAGTCCATTGTAAATTCTAACACAACCTTTCTGAAACGAACAGTATCTTACCTTTGCTTGTATGAGCATTGCTCATTTTTTAAAAAGAAACCATACTGCTGGCTATTATTTGCAAGGTGATAAATCCAATCACCTTCGAAAAGAAAATGCCTTTTATTTCTTAAAGATGGGAAATTAATTTTGTGAAAATGCAGCCGCATGTTACGATAAGTTTATATTTACCTGACAATACAATTTCTAATATAAGTGTAGAAATGGAGGTTTTTGGATGATAGAAATTTCTCGAATCAATAAAAGCTTTGATGGACATCATCATATTATCCAAGATTTATCATTGACCATCCCAGATGGAAAAATCGTCGGCTTTCTTGGACCAAATGGCGCTGGGAAATCTACCACAATCAATATGATGACCGGTATCTTACCCATCGATAAAGGAACAATTACTTTAAATGGCATTGATATTGATAAAGAGCCCTTAAAGGCAAAAGAGATTTTTGGATTTGTTCCAGACCGTTCTGATATTTTTCTGAGGCTAAAAGGCTTGGAATACCTTAATTTTATTGCTGATATTTATCAGGTTCCTGAGGACGTGCGGCAGGAAAAGATAGCCTATTATACAAAACAATTTTCAATCGACCATGCCTTGGGAAATTATATTCAGAGTTACTCTCATGGAATGCGGCAAAAAATAATGGTTACTTCTGTACTGCTGCACGATCCGGATATTTGGATTTTAGACGAACCATTAACTGGTCTGGATCCAAAATCGTCCTATGCTTTAAAACAAATGATGCGGGAGCACGCTGATAAAGGAAATACGGTTTTCTTCTCCAGCCATGGCCTGGAGGTCGTAGAACAGCTCTGTGATGAAGTGGCAATTATTAATCACGGAGAGCTTTTATTTTATGGAACAATTGATGAACTGCAGGCAGAATATCAAACCGACCAATCTCTGGAAAATGTATTTTTGGAGCTAACCAATGATGCGTAATACATGGACAATTACAAAAATAATGTTAAGAATGCAGTATTCTTCAGCAGGCAAACAAAGTAATACATGGATTTATATTATTGTTTCCCTGATTCTTATTCCATTTTTTATTATGCTTATGCAAGGAATACATTCTATGGTTACACATGCTTATCACATGCTGGCTGAAGTAAACCAGGAAAGTATGCTACTCGGTTTGGCATTGCTTTTTATTGCAGCTATCCTGTTTTTTCTTTCATTTATTATGATTTTATCTGCTTTTTATTTTTCTGATGATATTACAGCTTATATTCCACTGCCGGTACATCCTTATCAATTATTGGTTGGCAAAGCAGCAAATCCGCTAATTTATAATTATGGCATTGCAGCACTTTTATTTCTGCCATTTTTATTTATGTATGGAAGTATCAGCAGTGCGCCTATTCTATTTTATGTCTATGGCTTCATTTTGTTTATCATTTTTCCAATTATTCCATTTAGTCTTGTAGCGGTTATCCTGATGTTTATCATGCGTTATGTCAATATCGCCAAAAACAAGGATCGCTCCAAAATCTTTATGGGTATCGGTTCCTTACTATTTGTTATTCTCGTTAACGTACTTGTTCGTCTCAACATGGACGATGCGGCAATGCTTGATACGTTTACGACCTATATGCAGGAGCAAGAAGGTTTACTGCGAATGATAACCATGATCTTTCCACCGGCTTATTTCGGAGCAGGCAGTCTCCATTTTGCGGCTGATTGGTCCGGTCTTCTTTTCCTGCTTGCACTTCTGGCTGTGTTTATCCTTTGTGTTCTCTTATTTATTTGGGCTGGACAGCGATTTTATTTGAAGGGTGTCCGGGGAATGAGTTCGGGAAGCAAAGGAAATTTATCAGCTAAAGCATCTCAAAAATTAACACAGCAGCGTTCAATTTTAAAAACATATCTGCTGAAGGAATTTAAAATGATTTTTCGCACCCCTGCTTTTCTAATGCAGTGTGTCATTCAGGCATTATTTTTCCCGGTATTTATAACGGTGATTCTATTTTTGGATATGGGAAATGATCTGGCAGCACTTGTCTCTGCTGCACCAGAAAAAAATCTTTTTCTGACCTTATTTATGATATCGATTTTTTTATTAAGTACCAATGTTACAGCCTCCACTGCTATTTCCAGAGAAGGAGCAAGCATAAAATTAAATTTATTTTTGCCAATACCATTTCAGCATTTGATAAACGCAAAATTATATGTTGCCTATCTTATGTCTATGCTGCCGTTTTTATTGCTTATTGGTGTCGGCATTTATGTAAACATTCCAATTCATATATTCATTGGCTGGATAGGAATTACCTTGCTGTATAATTGGTTAGCCGTCGTGATTAACTTCTTTATTGATGTCTATCATCCAAAGCTTCACTGGACAGACGAACAGGAATTATTTAAAGGGAGATTCATCCCTTTCTTTATTTCGCTTGGACAAATTGCTCTTTTCGGGATGATAACGATTATTCTTTGGAATATGAATATAACGAATGTTTATCTGATTATGCTTATTTTACTGCTTTCCACGTTCATTGTTACCGATATAGCACACATTTATTTACGTAAAAAAGTATCGTTAAAAACATTGCAAAACCTGGGAAACTAATTGAAAAAAGACGCCCTGGCAATTCATCCGCCAGGACGTCTTCTTGTTTTTCAGCAAATAGGGCATTCGAGCAAAGGCTTGGGCGCCAGTGCATAAGAGATTTTTGAAAGCAGAAGCCCGCTTATCGAAATCCCTTTCACGAATACCAGGTTTTTTAATCATTAACAGTAGTAGCCACCCGTGTAGCACTGGTTGCCGCCGGAGTATGCTGTTCCAATAATAATCAACAAAATAAATAACACAACTAATAACGCAAAGCCCGCTGAGCCAAAGCTTTGACGATTATCACAACATTCTTCTCTACCCATGTGTATATAACCTCCTCTATTCGAACTACTTTAACTTATGCAGCTTCATTCAAATTGGGAAGGCGAATGACTATTTTTTTTGAAAAACTCCCCTTCGTTAAGCTTTACCTGGATGACCATATACTGATTCCAACGTGTCCGCACATCCTATGTATACTGACAAAGCGCTTCTAAACCCGAGCACTTTGATCCTGCACAATTTAAATTTTTACTATGCTGAAAAAAATTTTGACCAATAAGAAAAACCACCTTCTAAAAAGTGGTTTTAGTGCTTGTCCATAAAATAATTATCAATTATTTCCCAGACTGATTCTGATTATTCATCGCCCGCATCATTTGATTAATTTTCTTCTGTGACGGCTTCTGGCCCATTTGCATCATCAATGTACGAAGCATTTGCTCATTTATTGGCGGATTCTTTTTCAAGTAGTTCATCATATATTTTCTAGCAATGAAAAATCCAAGAGCAACACCAGCAATTAAAGCTGCAATTGCAATTAATACTACCCATATCGTACTCATGTTACAAAATTTCCTCCTTCGTGTTGTCTCTAATACAGTATATTAGATTAGAGGAAATTATACAACACTTGACTTTCATCATTGAGCTCTTTTATAGATTTAGGAGAAATCCATCCATATTGTGGTGTATCTTTTCCTTGGACAAAGAAATAAGGATGAATATCTTCTAATATAGGAAAAAGCAGTGATACCGCAACGGCTAAATGGCGACACCTTAAAATCAATTCCCCATTTTCAATATATAAGCAGAGTGATTCTTCTCCTTTTTTTACAAGCACTCTATTTCCAATTCGTTTCACATAAATATCCGGCGAAGAAAACGTCTTTAAATGCATAGCAAACTTGTAAAAATGGATTTTTCGAGTGATAAATCGAAATTGCTTTCTAATTATTACTTCGTCCTCTTTTTCAGCACATTCTAAAAAGAAACGATGTAATAAATCACTTTTATGATAATAATTTTTTGCTACATTTTCTTCTATCCAATAAATTGCGTATTCATTCATCACGTATTCCCCCTTTGACTATCATTATAGAGGAATCTATTTCCGAAAGTTGTCATAATAGTGTGCAAAGAACAACTTCTTTTGTCGAAACAATAAAGAAAACTTGGCGTCTACTTTTCTCTTTCAGGAATTTAAGAGAAGTCTGTCAATCTGCTGATTTTTGATTTCTGCTTTCCCCTACTTGAATTTCTTTTGAAACATTTTTTCCATATCATCATTGATACAATTATCATATCAAATAATTATGTTATACTATCAAGGCTCTTCACCAAAATCAATGGTTGATATTAATGAATAGATATCAGTAAAGAGACTAATTAGCGCAGTATTTTTCCGTAGCGGTTACCACTATCAATTTAACTACTGTCTGTCAACCATTGATTTTGGTATTGATCCACTATCAAACAACCAATTACATTCACCAAAAATGGGAAGCAGCATAAATTAATTAAACAAAAGCCCAAAATTTCAAATCAAAAAGGAAGTGTCTTCTTGAGAAATTATTATTATGTTACGGCAAATACAGCGGTGGGATTTGTGAATTTACTGCCTTCCAATTTAGAACGTATACAGCAAATCTTTCGTTTAAAACACTCTTCTCAAACGGTGAAAGCAAAAATTTTAAAAGATATAATCACAAAATATGAAGCTACCTATGAAGTAGAAGTGTTAAAAAGTGCGTTGGGTGAACATTATTTGGATGGTGTGGTTATACCTGAAAAGAGACTCGCTTTTTTAAATGATTCCATTATACCAGATGATATGCGTGAAGGAATCGAACTGGATTTAAATCGATTTACACAAGACATTTCGGTAAGAAAAGAGAAACTAGAAGAAAAATTCATTCACTACACAGAAAAAGCATATAAACATTTGGAAACAGGGTTACGCATACATGATGATCTGGAAGAGATCTATATTAAAGAAATGAACTTTAAGCGGGCGAATGAAATTGCCGATACGTTTATTCAAGAAGTCTTAGAAGGACAATCGAGGAAGGATCAAGATGGCCACGAGTATCACCGCCTTTTTGGTACCACAACTGTAGATGGTCCGGTCAATGTCGTCCCTCATATTACAGAAAAACTATCCTGCGTTTTTTATGTAAAAGGGAGAGCTGGAACAGGCAAGTCAACATTTATGAAAAAAGTAGCGAGTGCTTGTATTGAATATGGTTATGATACTGAAATTTATCATTGTAGTTTTGATCCAAATAGTATTGATATGGTATTAGTTCCAGATTTGGATTTTTGTATATTTGACAGTACTGATCCCCATGAATTTTTCCCAACTAGAGAAGGGGAAGTAGTTATTGATTTATACGAAGAAACCGTCACGCCTGGAACAGATGAGAAATATGCTGGTGAAATTAACAAAATAAATAACCATTATAAATCCTATATGAAAAAAAGCGTTGCAGAGCTGAAAAAGGCTGGAAAATATTTGGAAACTATAGAGCAACAGTTTTCCTGCACCGAACAAGAACGGAAAGAAATCATCCATTTTATCGAGCAACAATTATAATAGATACGAAAGAAGAGAGATGCTAGCATCTCTCTTCCTCATGACATAAAATATTTAAATATTCCTTATTTCGTCACTTCTTCTACTAATTGAACAACGTTATCTACTGTAAAACCAAATTTCTCAATCAATAAATCGCCATTCGCAGAAGCACCAAAACGGTCAATTGTGAGTGTTTTTCCTTCAAAGCCTACATAACGGTCCCATCCGAATGACGCAGCCATTTCAATCCCGACTCTGGCTGTGACTTCTTTTGGAAGTACTTCGTTTTTATATGCTTCATCCTGCGCTTCAAAGCGATCCCATGAAGGCATACTTACTACCTGTGCATCGACACCTTTTTCCTTCAATGCTTCCTGTGCTGCAACTGCCAGTTGAACCTCGGAACCGGTAGCTAAAAGAAGCGCATCCGGTGTTTCTTTTTCGGATTTACTTACAATGTACGCACCTTTTTTAACCCCTTCATAGGCTAATTCTGCGGTATTTGCTAAGGTAGGCAGGTTTTGACGTGTCAATACAAGCGCTGTCGGCTGATCTGTTGATTCCAAAGCTAAGCGCCATGCTGCCTGTACCTCATTCGCATCCGCTGGACGGATTAATGAAAGATGAGGCATCGCACGTAAAGCAGCTAATTGCTCCACAGGCTCATGGGTCGGACCGTCTTCCCCGACTGCAATCGAATCATGCGTAAACACATACGTTACCGGCATATTCATAATCGACGCCAGACGAATGGATGGACGTAAATAGTCACTGAAGACAAAGAAGGTTCCACCGAAGACATGAAGTCCTCCGTGAAGCGCCATTCCATTTAAAGCAGCACCCATTGCATGTTCACGTACACCAAACCAGATATTACGTCCGGCATAATCTGCCTTGGTAAAGTCCGCTTCGTCATTGATTGTTGTTTTGTTCGAACCGGCAAGGTCGGCACTTCCGCCAAAGAAATTCGGAACGGATTTAGCTACAGCGTTTAATACTTCCCCGGAGGACGCACGTGTAGCAAATTTAGATCCTTCTTCAAATACAGGAAGATTTTCATGCCAGTTTTCAGGAAGCTCTCCTTTTAAAGCAAGCTCGAACTGTTTTCCTAATTCCGGATAGGCTTCTTGATAAGCAGCAACCAGCTCGTCCCATGCTGCTTCTTTTTCGGAACCGTCATTCACGATTTTTTCTTTAAAGTCAGCATATACTTCCTCCGGCACATAGAAATCTTCATGCGTCCATTTATAGGCTTCTTTAGTCAGTTTCACTTCATCTGCCCCAAGCGGTGCGCCATGGGAAGCACTGGAAGCAGATTTATTTGGAGAACCATAACCGATAACTGTTTTTACTTCAATCAATGTCGGCTGGTCCTGGTTTTGCTGTGCTTCTTTGATTGCCTGGCGAATGGCGTTGACATCATTGCCGTCTTCCACCCGCAATACCTGCCAGCCATATGCTTTAAAGCGTTGTTCCGTATTCTCAGAGAAAGAACGGTCTAAATCGCCGTCTAATGAAATATCATTGGAATCATACAAAGCAATCAGTTTACCTAAGCCCATATGGCCGGCTAACGATGCAGCTTCATGCGAGATTCCTTCCATTAAGTCTCCGTCACTGACAATCGCGTATGTATAATGATCGACCACATTATACTTTTCTTTATTATACACAGCACCTAAGTGTGCTTCCGCCATTGCCATTCCTACTGACATCGCAATGCCTTGTCCCAATGGACCCGTTGTTGCTTCTACACCATCCGTATGATGCACTTCCGGATGTCCCGGTGTTTTCGAATCCCATTGGCGGAATCCTTTTAAATCATCGATAGATACATTATAGCCTGATAAGTGTAACAGACTGTACAGCAGCATGGAACCATGACCTGCAGACAATACAAAACGGTCACGATTGAACCATTTGGAATGCTTTGGATTGTGATTCATAAAATCTGTCCAGAGTGTATACGCCATCGGTGCCGCACCCATCGGTAATCCCGGATGCCCGGAGTTTGCTTTTTCAATTGCATCGATGGAGAGCGTGCGAATGGTATTGATGGATAGTTCCTCAACTTGTTGTGTCATTGTTTTTCTCCTTCCACTTCAAAACATATTCTGTTTCTTCCTCTATTTTATAATGAAATCCGATACGATACAAGCTAAGTTAATATGATGTATCAGTGTTTCTTATTACGTTCCTGGTAATCACGAAGCTTTTGCGGGGTCACATCATTCCCGGCCGGGTCAATGACTGTCATCCCTTTTAGATGATTTTTAAAAGAACCCCGTACATTTGCCAGGTATTCTTTTCGAAGATTTTGCTGTTCTGTTTTTTCTTCTTCTGTTAAGCCTTCACTTTTCGCTTTATTAGCTAACATATTTATTCTATTTAATTTATCTTTAGACAACATAGCTTGTCCCTCCTTCGATTAAAAAAACAGGAGTTAAAATAACCTTCCTGTTTCTTTATCTTACGTCACGATTCACTTTCATTCAAGGAATTGATATATTCCTGGTAGCGGCGATGGATGGTTGCCTTTGATGCATGAAATCCAAGTCCTTTTAAAACTGTTGTGATTTCTTGAAACGTTAATTTATTCTGCCGCAGCCGCACAATCTCTTCCATCGGAATTTCAGCGCGTTCTCTTCCCGGGGATTGATTGATATGATGTAAATTTTCTTGAGGGTTATACCCATTTGATACAGCACGTCGCATTCCCCTTTTTATTTTCATATTATGTAGTTTACGCTGATATTCTTCCACTATACCGACGATGTTCAACACCATCGAATCCGCTTCATTCAGCTCAAGTTCTCCTTCATGGGTAACCGTGTAAATGGGGATATTAATTTTCCGGAGCTGATGAAATAAAGCAATTTTTGTATTTCCTCTTCCAAGCCTTGTTTCATCTTGAATACAAAGACAATCAGCTTCTTGATGAGAAAAATAAGCAAGAAGCTTAAATATGCCATCTCTATCAATGTCATAGCCGCTGGCCTTCTCCTGAATACAATCCACAACCGTAAAATTTAATTTATCGGCCAGCGCAGATAACTCTTCATATTGTCTTTGAAGTGATGTTTCTTGTGTTTCTTTTTCTGTACTTACCCGACAATAAATAATCGTTCTCAATGTTTTATCCTCCAATAATAAACCGCTCTTTTTCAACTTTTCGGTGACAATTCTTTACAGAATCTGTCTTACCAGCATATTTGCTCTCTACAAAATAAGCAAGGAAATCAGTCGTCTGGTCAATCACTTAAATTGTAACCATCATCGTATATAAAAATATTAACGCAATAATAAAAGCTACAATATAAAAAGCATCAGACTTCATCAGTTTTTCAAACATATTAAAACTCCCCTTCGATATTTTATCTGGTTCCGGAACAGTTGTTCTTACTATAGTATATTCAGAACAACTGTTCCTGTCAATACTTTTTTAGAACATTTGTTTGTAAATTGATTCATTCAATGCTATACTATGAATAACAAATACCTATGCTAGAGGGGAGTAAGTCATGACAAAACTATCAAAAAGACAGCAGATGATTTTTGACTTTATTAAAGATCAAGTAGAGCAGAAGGGCTATCCGCCTTCCGTACGTGAAATTGCAGTAGCTGTCGGGTTAGCTTCAAGCTCTACTGTTCACGGTCATTTAGAAAGATTAGAAAACAAAGGATATATTCGGAGAGACCCGACCAAACCTCGTGCCATCGAGATCATATATAATAATGAGAATGATGCGCCTAAGGATAAGGCCATTTATGTACCTGTAATAGGGAAGGTAACAGCCGGAATCCCGATTACTGCGATTGAAAATGTGGAAGAGTTTATTCCCGTTCCCAGCTCTTCTGCCGGACCGGAGGATAATCTGTTTGTACTTGTCATTGATGGAGACAGTATGATTGAAGCAGGCATCCTCGACAAAGATATGGTTATCGTAAAACAGCAAAGCTCTGCGGATAATGGAGATATCGTTGTAGCAATGACGGATGAAAATGAAGCGACTGTCAAACGTTTTTTTAAAGAAAAGACCCGTTTCCGCCTCCAGCCCGAAAATGCAACGATGGAACCTCTCTATTACGAAAACGTATCTATTCTCGGCAAGGTAATCGGCTTATACCGTCATATCCACTAAAAGGAATGTGCTTTAGAGCAGGAGCATGCGGGCAGTATAAGCTGCACATAGCAGAAACGTTAGAACATCCTCTATAGGTGATTTTATCGGCCAGTCAAAAAAGGTTAACGGGCACATTTGTCAGATGTGCCTGTTAACCTTTTTTCTAGTATAAAATTAATCCATTCATAATATGCTTAATATAAAGTACAAGTATAAGGAGTGTATAAAATTGACTGAAACGTTAAAAAAGAAACGCTGGCTTTATCTTCCAATCACCATTATCAGCTTTATTCTGGGAATTATCTATTTAACAAAGGTTGCAGATTATTTAACACTGCCATTTTTATCAGCTCTTCTCATCATTGTCACTTTTTTAGAAGTTTACCCGGACAAGAACTATTTTTCCAAAAAGAATTTGATAAAAATCATTTCTGCTCTTGTGATTATTGCTCTTGCACTTTGGTACCAGGTTGCTGTTTTTATTCTTGGATAAGTGAATAAAGCATATACACAGCCTTTCATTTTATAAAAAGAAAACCGTTCTAATCAAAAAATAAGTAATGTCCCAACTTTTTAGAATATTTATTAAAAACACAAATTTTGCAATTTACTTATAACAAATAAAATTGTACAACTCTTTTCTTCATAAATGGCTGTACTGCTTCCTGTTTATTGGATGCATCGGCAGGTTTTATATAATTTCCTTCTGTGACAATACGGGTTGCTAGTTATTTAAAGCTTTTTGTCAATACTTGCAGGCCATATTACGATACCTTATGCTCCAATCGTAATCGGTCAGCTACCATCGCAATAAATTCAGAATTCGTCGGTTTTGCTTTAGAAATATTGATGGTGTAACCAAATAATGCTGAAATGGAATCAATATTCCCTCTGCTCCAAGCTACCTCTATTGCATGGCGAATTGCTCTTTCTACACGGGAAGCAGTTGTATTGAATTTTTTGGCGATATCCGGATAAAGCACTTTTGTGATGGACCCCAAAAGGTCAATATCATTATAAACCATAGTAATTGCTTCTCTTAAGTACATATATCCTTTAATATGCGCAGGCACGCCTATTTCATGAATAATATTGGTTATATTCGCTTCCAGGTCCTGCTTTTTCTTACTTTCAATATTTGTTTTCGTCACATTTGATACTCTGGAAACCGCACTTCCCTGAACCTGCAGAATTTGATCAGCCAGATTCTGTATGTCAAACGGCTTCAGGATAAAATAAGAAGCTCCTAAATCAACTGCCTTCTTCATCACTTCTTCCTGACCAAATGCAGTCAACATAATAATATGTGGTTTTTTAGTTAATTCCATTTTTTTAATTTCATTTAAAACAGCTATTCCATCCATATGCGGCATAATAATATCTAATACCAGCACATCCGGTGTTTTCTCTTCAATCAACGGGAGGCAGTCCCTTCCGTTTAATGCTGTTCCGACAATTTCAATTTCTTCCTGTTCCCCAAAAAAGTCCTCCATTAATTGTATTAACTCACGATTATCATCAACAAAACACACAGATATTTTACTCACTAAAAAATCCTCCTTTTGCTTTTTATGCACCTATATCATATTCTACAAAAAACATAAATATCCTCTTTAAAATCAAAAAACTTTTGATTTATTTCGATTTTCTCAAGTATTCTTCGTTTTTCTCTTTTTTTCACCAACTTTCGACACAATTTTCAACGTATTATTGTATCCGTTTTCATTATATCAGATAGTAGTTGGAAATAAAATGCATATTTCCAATAAACATACTATATTTTAATGATTATTTAAAAACTAAAAAATGTCTATAATAGCAAACGCTACTACAGACATTTTTAATTATTGATTTATTATTTTATTCTGTTAGGGAAAAGAAAGCTTAACCGGAATGACAGCAGCTGCTACGCTGCAGCTTCATTCAAATCAGATTGAATAATATCTGCATCTTCAAGCATCCATTCGATATGAACACCGTATCCCGAGGTAGGATCATTTACAAACACATGTGTTACTGCACCGATAACCTTGTCATTTTGAATAATAGGGCTTCCGCTCATTCCCTGAACAATTCCGCCAGTTAATTCTAATAATCGCGGATCGGTAATTTGAATAACCATTCCCTTTGTAGATGCTGATTTTTGAGGAACACTGCTGATAATTTCAATGTCAAATTCTTCAATCTTCTCTCCATCCACTACAGTAAGAATTTTTGCAGGCCCTTCTTTGACTTCATGGGATAGTGCGACAGGAAAGGTTTCATCATATTTTTCATGATTTACCTCCTTTTCTAATACCCCAAATATTCCATAATCCGTATTTTTCGTGATATTACCAATTCTTTTTTCTTGCGTTTGAAAGGAAGCTTGTTTTTCTCCCGGTAAACCATTATCACCCTTTTCAATTGCAGTTACAGAAGAATGGATAATGGATCCCTGCTTGATGTCAATCGGTTTCTTCGTATCCATATCCGAAATAACATGTCCTAACGCGCCATATTTCCCTGTTTCCGGCTCGTAAAATGTCATTGTTCCAATACCTGCTGCTGTATCTCTGATATATAAACCAATTTTGTAAGCATTTTCTTTTTTGTCGAAAATCGGCTGCAGGTTTGTTTCAATATACTTATCTCCGCGTTTCAGCTTGATTTGCATTTTTTTATTTTCCTTACCGCTGTGATCAACAATCGGTTTAATGTCTGTCATATGATTGATCTTTTGACCATTTATTTCAACAATTGTATCACCAATATTTATTTTAGCGGCTTCTCCCGGAGACTTTACTCCTTCAGACATTTTCACTTGATGATGACCGACAACCAGTACACCTTTCGTTTCTAACTGCACTCCAATGGATTGTCCTCCCGGTACTACTCTTACATCCTCCAGACGTTGATGCTGCCCCTGATTATCCTCTTTATTCGTATGCTCTTCATTATTGAAAAAAGGAAGGATAGGATAGTCTTGAAAAACCTCTTTATACCCTTGCATGGAAGTATCTGCGTGGATAAAGGAAGGGGAAATAAAAAACAATATAAAAGCAAGCGATAATAGCGAGCTGATTTTATATGTCCATCTGATTTTGTTTGTTTTGCTCATAAATCGTCTCCTCCTCATACAAAAAATATTATCTTTCTGTACATATACTTTTTGCAGTTGGAGGGCAGTTTAAACTGGAACAACCTATGTGATATGTGTATCTTTTCCTCTAAAAATATAGATAAACGGACGTATAGTGTTGTTATTCTTAAGATGCAAAAGGACATGTGATTAACGAAATTTGTAAGTACAGGAAAAAGAAAAAACCGGTACAGTTATTGTCCGATTTTTTTAACGTTTTTATCCCTTTAATTTGATTTTTTAAAACGATCTGCCAATGTTAACATTTCTTTCGCATGTTCTTTTGCTGTATCTGTTAATTTTGTTCCAGTAATCATCCGGCTTAATTCCTCAATCAGTTCCGTATTATTTAATTCAATAACAGAAGTAAAAGTGCGATTTTCCTTTTCCTTTTTCTGAATAAATTTATGCGTATCTGCCATAGCAGCGACCTGCGGAAGATGTGTAATACACAGAACCTGTGATTCCAGCGATATTTCATGGATTTTTTCAGCAATTGCCTGTGCGACTCTTCCGCTGACTCCGGTGTCCACTTCATCAAAAATAACACTCGTAATGCCCTGATGCTTTGAGAAAATCTTCTTCAAAGCAAGCATGATTCTTGATAATTCTCCTCCTGAAGCTATTTTTGTGAGGTCTTTTAAAGGCTCGCCGACATTGGTGGAAATGCGGAAAAGTATTTTATCATAGCCGTTTGATTTCAGCTTCCGCTGCGTTGAATCCTCAAAATCAATGGAAAAGGTCGTCTTTTCTAAATAGAGGTCTTTTAATTCCCGGTGGATATCGTTCGTTAATGTTTCCGCGGCTTGTTTTCGTAAGTGATGAAGCTGATCTGCTTCTAATAAAGCATCCTTTTCAACCTCATCAATTTCTGTTACAAGTGTATTTAAATGCGTTTCCCGATTTGTAATCTGTTCGATTTCTTCTTCAACGCGTCCTAAGTAGTCTAACATTTCTTCCACCGTTGGACCGTATTTACGCTTTAATCTGTTCAATTCATCCATCCGCTGTTCAATCTCATTCAGGCGCTCCGGATTAAATTGCAGCTGGTCAAGATAATTGCGAATATCATACGTGAGTTCTTCCAGCATATAATAATGATTAGATATACTGTCCAATTTTTCAGCAATAAAAGGATCTAAATCTGCTCCGTCCTGTAAAGCTGATTGTGCGTGGCTGACTAATTCTAATCCATGCTGCTCTCCATATAAAGAAAAATAAGCATCCGAAAGAGATTGATGTATCCTTTCATAATTTGCAAGCTGATTGCGCTCTTCTTCAAGCGCCGTATCCTCATTCGGGATAAGCTGTGCTTCTGTTAATTCCTGCTGTTGGAATTGGAGCAGATCCAGGCGCTGTGCCATCTCCTGCTCATTGTCATTCAGGCTGCGGTACTTTTTCTTCAGATTTTCCAGACGGTTATAAATATCCTGATAATCCTTTTTTGCTTCCTTCATGTCATCTCCAAGATAGAGATCTAAAAAATCAATATGCTGCTCATTATCCATCAGCGATTGCGTCTCGTGCTGACTATGGATATCAATCAATGTTTTTCCAAATTCCCGGAGAATAGCCAGTGTCACTAATTTACTATTTACACGGCAGATGCTTTTTCCAGAGGAGGTTATGGTCCGCTGAAGTACAATTTGTTCATCACTGATTTCAATCCCATATGCTTTTCCTACTTGGTAAATAGGGTGCTTTTCGTGATCGATGAAAAATAATCCTTCAATCTCCGCTTTATTCGATTCATGTCGAACAAAGTCTACAGAACCTCTTGCTCCGGCTAATAATTGGATAGCATCAATGATAATCGATTTTCCTGCACCAGTCTCCCCCGTCAAAACAGTAAGGCCTTCTTGAAAGTTTAAGGATAATTCTTCAATAATCGCAAAGTTTTTTATAGATAATTCAGTTAACATGCTGCCTCACCCCGACTAAATAATTTTAAAGCATTCCAATTAATCGATTTTTGATATCCTCCGCATGTTCAGGTGTCCTGCATATAATTAAACAAGTATCGTCCCCGCAGATGGTTCCCATGATTTCTTCCCAATCCAAATTGTCGATCAAGACGCCGACTGCGTGGGCATTTCCAGGGAGTGTTTTTAAAATAATAAAATGACTTGCATTCTCTATTTTGACAAACGTATCCACAATCAACCGCTGCAGTTTTTGCAGCGGATTAAAACGCTGATCTGCAGGCAGGCTATACTTATATTGACCTGTATTCGTCGGTACCTTTACCAATTGCAGTTCTTTAATATCCCGTGATACGGTAGCCTGTGTGACGTTATAGCCAAGATTTTTTAATGAATCGACAAGCTCATCTTGTGTTTCAATAATGTTTTCTGTGATCAGTTCACGAATTTTAATATGGCGTTGTATTTTACTCACGTATAAACCCTCCTTATAGTGCATACATCTTCTTATAATGTGATATGTCATGTGTTCCAGAATTATTGAGTCAATGCCTGCTGTGCTTCCCTGACAACTTCTTCTAATCCGATTTCTTTTGGCGTTTCTTCATTTCTCCATTTGAAATGTGCCAGAAATTCAATATTGCCTTCTGTTCCTTTAATAGGAGAGTATGTTATATCTACTAAAGTAAATGAAGCCATCGCTGCATAATTTACCACTTTTTCGAGAACCTCCAGATGAATTGCCGGATCTCTGACAATCCCTTTTTCACCAACCTGGTCTCTTAAAGCCTCAAATTGCGGCTTTATTAACGCAATAACATCATTCTTTTCATGCAGTAATGTCGCCAGAACAGGGAATATATGCTTCAGCGAAATAAAAGAAACATCAATAGAAGCAACTTCAGGCAAACCATACTCGAGCGTCTCTGGTGTAACATGTCTGAAGTTTGTCCGTTCCATCTCAATCACACGAGGGTCGTTCCGGAGCTTCCAATCTAATTGATTATAGCCGACATCAATGGCATAGCATTTTTTAGCGCCATTTTTTAAAGCACAATCTGTAAAACCACCTGTCGACGAGCCGATGTCCATAAAAATTTTATCTGAAATAGACACTGAAAATAATTGAAGAGCTTTTTCAAGCTTATAGCCGCCGCGGCCTACATATTTTAAACGTTTATCTTTGATTCGGAGCGGCTTATTGACAGGAACAAGGCTTCCCGGCTTATCCACACGCTCTTCTCCTGAATAAACCAGTCCCGCCATCACCGCACGTTTCGCTTTTTCCATATCTTCCGCCAATTCTCTTTCTACTAATAGCTCAGCAATTTTTTTCTTTTTTTTCATAACCCGTTTCCTTTACATAATATAATGTGTCAACACACGCTTTTAGTGGTCTCTTTCACTAAAGTAATCCGTCAACGCTTTTAAAAGAGAATCTTCTGCGCCGGCTAATTTCAAGTTCTCATATGCTTGTTGAACGTATTTTTCTTTTTGCGCAATTGCACCTTCCAGGCCTAATAATTTAGGGTACGTGCTTTTTTCGTTTAATTCATCGCTGCCTACCCGTTTTCCCAGCTTTTCTTCCTCGCCGGAAACATCCAGGATATCATCCTGCACCTGAAAAATAAGCCCTAAATAATAAGCATATTTCTCTAAATAACGTACCTGCTCTTCTGTTGCATTTGCTAAATACGCTCCTGCAAAAATAGCGAAACGAATCAGTTCTCCTGTTTTCAAGGCATGAATTTCTTCCATGGCTTCTAACGAAACAGATTGTTTCTCTGCTTCCATATCAAGAATCTGTCCGCCGACCATCCCTTTCGGACCGCTGCAGGCAGTTAATTCTCTGGTGAGCGTCACCTTTTCATCTGCAGTAAGCAATGGATCATTTAGAATTAATTCAAAGCTGTAGGTCAACAAGGCATCGCCCGCAAGAATGGCTGTAGCTTCATCAAATTTTTTATGATTCGTTAACATACCGCGCCGGTAATCATCATCATCCATGGCCGGCAAATCATCATGAATGAGTGAATAGGTATGTATCATCTCAAGAGCAATCGCCGATGACATCGCTTTTTGAACATCCTGGCCGTATGCTTCATAGCTGGCAAATAATAAAATAGGACGCAATCTCTTTCCTCCGGCATCTAAGGAATAAAGCATGGACTGTTTTAAATTACCCGGTATTTCCAGCTTGTTAAAACAGCTTGTATACGCTTTTTCGAGCTCCTCCTGATAATACGTTAAATATGCCTGTAATCGTTTATGCGCCATCTTATTTGTCCTCCTCTACTTCAAACGGCTCCAGTTCACCCTGCTCATTTAAAATATGAACCATTTTTTCCTGTACATTGGTTAATTTTTTATTGCATAGCTTAGAGAGCTTCATCCCATCATGATAATACTCAATCGCTTTTTCAAGAGGAACATCGCCTTCCTCCAGTTTATTGACAATAACTTCGAGCTTTTCCATCGCTTGCTCAAAGGTTAATTCATCATATTTCTTTTCTTCCGCCACTCTGATCTACCTCCTTTATCTTTTGTACGTTTGCATGCAGATATCCGTCCTGCAGCCGTACATCGATTGGATCTCCTTCGTTCACATCCTTGATGGATTTAATCACATCACCATCTTGACTATAGCTGATCCCATAACCTCGTGCCATAACAGCAAGCGGGTTAACCAGTGTTAATTTGTTGATAGAAGTCTGTAAGTCGCTTTCTGATTTTGCAAACAGCTGTTTCATGGATCGGTTTAACTCCGCCAGCAATTTACTATTTTTATCTGCTGCTGTTTTTATTTCCTGCTCCGGATGCTGTGTATCCAGCCTCTGTTTAAGATGCGTGTAACGAAGCTGCTTCTGTTCCATTCTTGCTTTTAACGACTTGTTTAATGAATCCAGCATCGAATCCAGTTCTTGTTCTTTTTGGGCAATCAGCTGTTTCGGGTATTTAAATGCATAGGTTTGGCTTAATGATTCCAATCGTTTACGATGCATTTGTATATCTGTACGCATCACCTGTGACAGACGCTGCGCTAAATACGATACTTTATCAAGCTGTTCCTTTTGCGAAGGGACAGCTAACTCAGCTGCTCCTGTCGGCGTCGGCGCACGTAAATCAGATACAAAATCAGCAATTGTTGTATCTGTTTCATGCCCCACAGCAGAAATAACAGGAATCTCCGATGCATAAATCGCTCGTGCCACTGCTTCTTCGTTAAAGCTCCACAACTCCTCAATCGACCCGCCACCGCGGCCGACAATCAAAACGTCATACTCCTCTGGAAAAGCATTCGCATATTGAATCTTTTTCACAATGGAACTGGTCGCCTGCGGACCCTGCACAGATACCGGCAGCACTGTAATCTTCACAGAAGGTGCTCTTCTTTCAATCGTTGTCACAATATCACGGACAGCTGCCCCGGTTGGAGATGTAATGACGCCGACATGATTCGGGTAAGCAGGAATCTTTTTTTTCTGGTCATCAAGAAATAAGCCTTCTGTTTGCAATTTTTCTTTCAATTGCTCAAAAGCCTGATACAACGCCCCGATGCCGTCTGGCTCCATGTCACGGATATAAAGCTGATATTGCCCGCTTGCTTCATAGACACTTACCTCTCCCCGAATAAGCACACTCATGCCATTTTCCGGACGAAAAACAAGCCTGCTGTTATTCGAAGAGAACATCACTGCCTGGATACGGGCATTATCATCCTTAATGGTCATATACATGTGTCCGCGGCTATGGTGTTTAAAGTTAGATATTTCCCCTCGCAGCCAAACCTGTCGCAGATGGGGGTCTGTATCTATCTTACGCTTCACATACCTGGTTAGTGCAGTAACCGTCAGATAATTATCTTTCACTTTTCAGACAGTCCTTTAGCAGCCTTGATGGTATTTTTTAAAAGCATTGTAATCGTCATCGGACCGACACCGCGGGGAACTGGTGTAATATAAGATGCTTTTTCCTTCGCACTTTCAAATTCCACGTCACCAGTCAGCTTGCCATTGTCCATGCGGTTAATACCAACATCGATAACTACTGCTCCTTCTTTCACATAGCTTCCGTCAACAGCATGCTCTCTGCCCATGGCAACTACTAAAATATCTGCTTCCAACGCAAGTTCACGAAGGTTCTGCGTACGGGAATGACAATATGTAACTGTCGCATTTCTCTCTAACAGCAATAATCCCATCGGTTTTCCGACAATATTGCTGCGTCCGATAATCACAGCGCGCTTCCCTTCTATTTCAATATTTTTAGATTCAAGCATCGTCAGAATCCCATAAGGAGTACAAGGCAAAAAGGTTTCTTCTCCATTTACAAGCTTTCCAATGTTGACCGGGTGAAAACCATCTACGTCTTTTAAAGGAGAAATAGCGTGGATGACCTTTTGTTCGTCAATATGATCAGGCAATGGCAATTGAACAAGAATACCATGTACATCCTTATCATTATTCTGCCCTTCAATCACTTGTAACAGCTCCTGCTCGGAAACCGATTCCGGCAGCTCAATTAAGTTGGACGAGATCCCCGTGAAATCACATGCTTTTTCTTTCCCTTTCACATAAGATTTAGACGCAGGATTATCTCCTACCAGAATAACCGTTAAATGCGGGTGGATATTCTGTTGCTTTAAAATCTCTACTTCATGTTTCATTTCTTCTTTTAACTCATCTGACAGCTCTCTTCCGTTTAATAACTCTGCAGTCATGATCAATTCCCTCCTTATGAAATAACCTTTGATAAGACACCATTAATGAATTTACCGGATTGTTCATCTCCAAATGTATGCGCCAGCTCTACCGCTTCATTGATAGTTACATTTTGGGGGATATCCTCCATGTATAATAATTCATAAACAGCAAGTCTTAAAATAGTGCGTTCTACAGATGCAACTCGCTCGAGCGACCATTTTTCCAGGTTCTCCGATATTTTTAAATCAATTGTTTCTTTATACGTAATTACGCCTTCAATCAACATAGACAGAAATACGTCTTTCCGCTCTTCTTCCTTCAATGATTCCATTGCTAAACTTACCTCATCTTCATTCATATCTAACTGAAAAAGCGTCTGAAACGCTTTTTCTCTAGCTTTATGTCGATTCATCACACGTCTCCTTCTACATTCTTTCATTTACTGTTAAAATCATAACACGTTTCCCTTATTTTTGGCTAGGATACCGTATGCCCGCTTTTTTAAGAAAAATAAAAAAGAATTTACAAAGCTGAAGCCTTTTTTGCCAATTTATCAAAAAGAAAAACACAGGTCATTTGCCTGTGCTTCTCTTTGTTTTAAAACGTATATTCATACATCTGTCTTTATTTTTATTTTTTGAGGCATGAGTCATAAGGTATGTTCAAAAAATAACTAAATCTTTCCGCTTCTCATTTGAACATTTATTGTACTTGTATTTATACAATTTCCTGATTATCCATTTGAATACCTGCTACATGAACATTAACTTCTTCCACCTGGATAGAAGTCATGGTTTGAATATTATGCTTAATATTCGTCTGCAGCTTGGCAGCAACCTTTGGAATCGATTTTCCAAATTTAAGGATTACATAAATATCAATAATAGCACCATTATCCGTTAATTCTACGCGGACCCCTTTACCGTGGGATTTTTTGCCAAATTTCTCCGCAACACCCGTTGCAAAGCTGCCGTGCATTGATTTTACCCCATCTACTTCCGTTGCAGCAAGTCCTGCGATAACTTCAAGGACTTCCGGTACAATCTGTACACTGCCTAAGCTATCATCTTCAAGTATCTCTAATAATAGTTGATCACTCATTGCCTTCACTCCTTATTTGCTATCCTCATCTTCCTTTTCTTCGATGATTGGATATTCAGTTAAGAAATTCGTATTGAAGTCTCCCTCTTTAAACACAGGATGGCTCATGATTTGATATTGGAATGGAATGGTTGTATGCACTCCTTCAACAACAAACTCTTCCAAAGCACGCTTCATACGTTCTACGGCTTCATTTCTGGTGGAAGCATAAACGATAAGCTTCGCGATCATGGAATCGTAATATGGTGGAATTCTATATCCGCTGTAGGCGCCGGAGTCCACACGAACTCCAAGTCCACCAGGCGGCAGATACATTTCAATCTCCCCTGCGGAAGGCATAAAATTCTTATATGGATTTTCCGCATTAATACGGCATTCGATTGCATGTCCCTCAAATGTAATATCTTCTTGGGTAAACGCAAGCTCCTGACCGTCTGCAATTCGAATTTGTTCTTTAATCAGATCCACTCCGGTAACCATTTCTGTTACAGGATGCTCTACTTGAATACGGGTATTCATCTCCATAAAGTAAAATGCTTCCGATTGTCTGTCAAAAATGTATTCAATCGTTCCTGCACCGACATAATCCACGGCTTGAGCAGCTTTTACAGAAGCATCTCCCATCCGTTCTCTCAGTGTTTCATTGATTGCAGGGGAAGGTGATTCCTCCACTAATTTCTGCAGACGGCGCTGGATGGAGCAATCTCTTTCTCCAAGATGAACAACATTTCCATGCGTATCAGCCAGTATTTGAATTTCTACATGTCTAAAGTCTTCGATATATTTTTCAATATAGACACCTGGATTTCCAAAGGCGGTTTCCGCTTCCTTTTGTGTTAATTCCATTCCTTTTATTAGCTCTTCTTCGGAGCGGGCCACGCGGATTCCTTTTCCGCCGCCCCCGGCAGTTGCTTTAATGATAACAGGATAGCCTATTTCCAAAGCAATTTCTTTTGCATGCTCTACCCCTTCAACAATTCCTTCTGAACCAGGTACAACCGGTACATCAGCAGATTTCATTGTTTCCTTGGCGACATCCTTAATTCCCATTTTTTGAATGGCTTCTGGTGTCGGACCGACGAAGATTACATTGCATGCTCTGCAAATCTCTGCAAAGTCAGCATTCTCTGCTAAAAATCCATACCCCGGGTGTATCGCATCAGCCTCTGTCGACAATGCAACACTCATAATATTAGTTATGTTTAAATAACTGTCTTTACTCAGTTTTGGTCCAACGCAATATGCTTCATCCGCCAGCTCCACATGTAATGACTCTTCATCCGCTTCAGAATATATTGCAACTGTCTCTATGCCCATCTCCTTGCAGGCACGGATAATTCGGACAGCTATTTCTCCACGATTGGCAACTAATAGCTTTTTAATCAATTATTCCATCCCCTTACTTCTTCTTTACTCTAAATAATGGCTGACCATATTCTACAAGCTCGCCATTTTCAGCTAAAACTTCCACAATCTCTCCATTGGTTTCCGCTTCAATCTCATTAAATAATTTCATCGCTTCCACAATACATACGACTGTATTTGTATCTACTGTGCTTCCTTTTGTCACAAAAGGATCGCTGTCTGGAGAAGAAGAAGTATAAAATGTCCCGACCATCGGGGAAACAATCTCATAATCATAATCCGCTGAAGCCTGCGGCATTTCCTCTGCTTTTATATTTGGCTGTGTGTTTACTTCAGGCTCTGGTTCTTGAACTGCCGGAGCTTGAGGTTCTGCTGCGGCTTGAGACTGTGATTGAACGGTAGTAGTAACAGACCCTGTATTTTTTTTCATAGCTATGACTGCACCGTTCGCCTCATAAGAAAATTCGGTTAATGATGATTTATCGACCATTTGAATAATTTCTCTAATTTCATCTACTTGTAACATATTGGCACTCCTCATTTCGATTGTTATCTTTTTATAATTTCATGCTGGCTGTTTCATTACCTTCTAATATATTACGATAGAATGAACAAAAACATCAAGTCTACCGTAATCAAATCTGTATTAACTGGATGAAAAGCTGTTTTTATTATTATAACAGTTAATGCCTGTTAATGTTGGGATAAACTTGTTTTTTACATTTGTAAAGCCAGCAGCCCAAGGCGGGCTGCTGGCTTGTTGTTTTACTCTTCCGTTTCGGTTGTGTCTTCTGATTCTTCTCCTTCTTGGACTTCTCCCGTTTCTTCTGTCTCTTCTGTTTCGGCTGCTTCTTCTGTTTCCGTTGTATCTTCCATGTCTGTCGTTTCAGCAGTTGGCTGGAAATTAACTTCTGCTTTGACATCTTCTCCAAATTCATCACGGGCCATTTGCATGATATTCGCTGCTTCTGTTACAGGCAATTCTTCGGTTTTTACATGGATATGAACTTTTCCATTATTGGAACGGACAAGTACATCCTCATATTCCGTAGAAGCCAGCAGCTGCTCCTGAAGAATCAATTCTTTCGTTTCTAATTCCTCTAAGCCATCTATTTCTTGCAATGCTTCATCTTTTTCAGTAGCTGATGCATTAGCAGAAGCCACTACATCCGTTAACTGGCTTTTCTTCCGGCTGCGTTCATCCTGGATTTCCATACGGATGGTTGTAAACAATTCATCGCTGTCTACATTTTCTATATTATCCACTTCAATTCCTTCCTCAGATTGGGTTGCAGGAACCACATCCTCTGAAGCTGCGTCCTGCCCATCGTCCACAAAAGCTAAATCATTCCCATTTGCTGAAAAGATATAATAGACACTTAAAACAACCATCAAGCTTAACATCGTGAGTAACCATACTGTTTGTTTTTTTAACATACATTCTACCTCCTTAATTTTTAGGCATCACTGAGATTTTATGTGAAGGGACATCTAATACTCTGGATACTGCTTCAATGACTTGACTTTTCATCGATTGACTTTCCATGCCTTGTGCTACAATAAATACGCCCCGTACTTCCGGCTGTTTGGTTTGTACCAATAAAGGTGTTTCCTGATCGCCCTGACGATAAAGCACGACCTGATGATCATCCGTCTGATCCTCAACCACTCTAGAACCTCCGTTACGATCCGTTTCGTCTGTCGTCTGTTTACCTGTTGTTCTATTTTTTTCATAGACCTGCTCACTTGTTGCTTCTAAATTGATCATTACTTCTGTTTCTGAAACACCATCCATCTGATTCAGCATGCTGGATAATTGTTCGCCTAACTCATTCTCCAGGTCTTCTACTTCACCACCTGCCGATTCTGAAGCCGCTTCTTCCGAAATTTCCAGCTGTGAATCGTCATAAGGCACGGGCTGAACCTCCTCTTCCGGTTTTAATACATTACTGATAATCATAAATAAAATTCCCACCAGTCCTAAAATAACAATAAATCCTATTTTTTTAGACGGCTGCTTTTTTTCTTTCCCCGAAGCTTGTTCGCTATCCGTGGTCTGTTTTAAAAAGTGAGTCAGTTTATTTTTCAAAATCCCTCTCCTTCCCAATAGACCGTTATTTCTTTATCCTCAATTTCCCAAATTTCTTTTAAACTGGCCTCCATCTCTTGTAATGGCTCTTCCGAATGCGTTTCCTCCTCATTGCCCCATTCAATAACCACATCTTCAACCGTGTTCATCGCTCCTTCCCCTGGTTCTGATTCTGTTATATAAACAATGACCTCTGTCAGCTCCTCGTAGGATACGGAGTCCATTACAGAAAATTGGAAATCAATAGAGGCAATCTCTGCGTTAAATTCCTCTTTTAATGGTTCTGCCGCTATTTTTTCCAATTCAATAGCCATTTGTTCTAAAATATATGCATCTTGTCCACTTTCTATTTCTTTTTTTTCTAAATCTATTTGATTTTCTATCGAAGGCTGTCCTTGAAACTGACTTTCTATTTTGTTCATTGAGCTTGATATAGCAGTATTTATATCCGTATTAAACAAATAAAAAACAGGTTGAAGCAGAATCAAAATCAAGATTAAACTAATCGCCAGCCGCACATATTTTTGCAGATGATTTGCCGGCACAAGCAAATCGATTACGGAGGCCAGAATGATAAATAAAATAATCTGTGTCACCCAGTCTGTAAATATTTCGATTCTCATCAACCCCTATCTTAGTAAGACGGTTAAATTACTTGCTGCGACAATGATGACAATCCCAAGAAAGAACATCAGGGAGACTGCCAGCAAACAGGCTAAGATAAATAAAATATACGTGCTTACTGTATTTAAGCATTGCACGATCGGGCCCCCGCCAATCGGCTGTAATATTGCTGCCGCCAGTTTATAAATTATTGCAATGACTCCCACTTTCAAAGCCGGGAAAGCGACAATAAACAAAATAATAAACAGGCCAATCATGCCGACAGCATTTTTTAAAATGAGGGAGGCACTAAGAATGGTATCCGCAGCATCGGTAAATGTCCGTCCTAATACCGGTATAAAATTTCCTGTTACAAATTTAGCTGTTTTCATTGCTACTCCGTCTTGGATTGCTGTCGCAGTCCCCTGAACAGAAATAACCCCCAGGAAAATAGTTAAAAAAATTCCCAGACTGCCTACAGCAACGTTTCTAAAGAGATTGGCCAAATGCGTTACTTTAAAATGACTATTTAAACTGCTGATAATAATCAGCATGGCGGAAAGAAATAATAAAGGTAAAACAAAGGCTGAAATAAATACACCGCTAAAATGAATAAAGAATATAATAATCGGGTGAAAGAAAGAAACAGAAATCACATTGCCAAAGCTCGCCATCATTCCCAATACCAGAGGCAGCAGTGCAATCATAAAGCTTTGCATCGTATCAATCGCATCTTTTGTATATGAAGTTGCCAGATAAAAACTATTCAGTACGATAAACAACAGGACTAAAAAAACCACAAAATAAGCAACCTTGCTGACGGTTGTCTGCTCAAATGCAGATTGAATCGACTGGAGCACAACAGCAAATAAGGTCAGCATTAAAAGAGTCCCTAAAAGTTTTCCGTTGATAATCAGCTCATGGAGGAGGTAGCGCAAAAAATGCATCAGAATATCTTGAATGGAGAAGCTGTTTCCATTTTTAATCCATTCATAGATACTGATTTTTTGTAAATCAGGTAAGTTATCTCCGTACTCCATGATCAGCTGGTCCCAATAGGATTGAATTTCATCCAGTGAAATCTCATCTAATAAAGAGTTTTGAAGGGTTTCCTCCTCCTCTTCGGTCATTGGAGCATCCTCAGCTTGGACAACTGCTGAATTTCCTTGGCTAATAACAAGAGCGATAAATAGCATACATAGTATTCGGAGTAAGTTGACAGGTCTTTTAGACAATCTGGATACTCCCTTTCCCGGCTTCATTTTCTTTCGCCAATCAAACATTAGGGATAAAACCGATAATCGCTTCGATTACCGCAGTAATAATTGGAACAGCAAGCAGTAAAATAAATATTTTTCCTGCTAATTCAATGTATTTGGATACAGAATTCAGACCGGCGTCCTTCGTCAGATGAGCTCCGATTTCAGCAATATAAGAAATACCGATAATTTTTAAAATCGTTGTTAAATAAAGTCCTTGCACATTCGCCTGGTCGCCCAGCTTCCGAATGGTTTCAAATATTAATTGGACTTGCTGAATGATGGAGAAAAAGATAACAATACCCGTAATAAGAATAATTAAAAAAGCAAGCGAAGGCTGTACCTCTTTTACCAGGATATATAATATACTTGCGAGTACACCTAAAATCGTAATCTGGAGAATATCCATATCCAATCTCCTTAAAATAGAAATACAGATCTGATTTGCTGAAATAAATCTGAGAGTCCGTTCACCACGATGAGCAGAACAAGTATAAAGCCGATCAACGTAGCAAATTGGGCAATTTCTTCCTTGCCCATCTGTTTTAAAATCGTATGGATAAGCGCTACAATTATGCCTATACCAGCAATCTGAAATAGTATCAATGCATCCACAAACATGTACTTGCTCCTTCCCTGATGCCACTCATTTCATTACATAAACAATAGTGCCAGAAAGATACCGCACAGAAGTCCCAGCACGTTTGACAGCTTTCCATACGTTTGAAAACGTTCTGTGGCATTTTTCCACTGCTCTTCTAAATAGAGATTGGTTAATTTTATATGTTTTTTCTGCTGCTCAATATCATGCTGTCCCAGTGTTCTGCCAAACTGAAGCAATATCTCCAGATCGCTTTTTTGCAACGCAGATTGTCCAATTAACCTTTGCGCACATTCTTCCCATATCTCATCAAAATCTTTTTCTTTATTTTCCAGCTCCTCAGCCAGCTCCTGATAAAATAAAGCAGTCGGACCCTGCAGTTTCTTACTGATTAGTTGAAATGCTTCTTGTAATGGGACCTGGCTGTATACCATTTCCGCCTCTAAAATCTGAAGCGACTGCAATAATAATTGAATATGCTTGGGCCGCTGTTTTAATGATCTTCCCCATTCCCAGCCAAGTACTGTAGACATACTAATTAAAAGCAGCACGCCAATCCACTTCACCTTCACCACCTCTTTGCTTAAAACTGATCGGATTCCCGTCTTTGTCAAAGGCACAAGCTAGCTTTCCGATTTTTTTTCCCTGCCCTAACAGCAGGTAACGCTCAAAAATTAATTCCTGAACTATTTTTTGCATAATAGGGCGGCGGTATAAATCAGCCATATCTCCTGCATGCACTGTACAAATAACCTTCACACCTGCCTGGGATGCTTCGATAATCGCCTCCACATCCTTTTCTGTGCCAATCTCATCGACAATCAGAATATCGGGAGATAACGTACGAATCGCCATCATCATCCCTTCTGCTTTCGGACAGGCATCTAACACATCCGTTCTCATCCCTATATCATGCTGCGGAACACCGCGGATGGATGCTGCTATTTCGGAACGCTCGTCCACGATGGTTACTTTTTTAGAGCGGCCCGTAGCAGATTGACTGGCTATTTGCCTGCAGATATCGCGTATTACCGTTGTTTTTCCAGATTGCGGTGCTCCAAGAATCATAGTGTGATGGTATATCCCATCATAGATATAAGGCATCAGCATATCTGCACAGCCTTTTTTTTGCTTGGCAATACGAATATTAAAAAATGAAACAGGCTGAATCGCTTTTACTTTTTGATCCGCTGTTATAATACCTCCTGCAATACCGACACGATGGCCGCCCTCAATGGTTATAAACCCATTACGCAGCTCTTCTTCCAGCCGATACAGCGAATATTCACTCAGCTGGTTCAGAATAAAAACAGCTTCTTTCTTATGTGGCAACGGCTCGTCCAGCCAGCAAACAGCTGAGTCGAAAATAAATTCTATTTTTTGATGAATACGTACTCGAATTTCTTGAAGCTGTGACCAGCGATGACCTATAAGACCGTCTATCCGGTCCTGAAAAGATGGCGGAAAAAGTCGTAAAATCTCATTCATTCTAAAACCCCGCTTTTTGAAAATACAAAATCAGCTTGTTTTACTTAGAGATATATGTTTTTAAAATGAAATTATGCCCTGAGAGCTTTTTCTTTATTGAAAGGTTTGAAAGAGGGAGGAGTGATAACAAAGGGATTTCAAAAAATAGCTGAAGCCCGTCATTTATTTTTTTACATAAAAAAACAAGCAGTCTGCCGAAGATTCAGCAAACTGCTTGTGTTTATTAAATTATGCTCTGGAAACATATTTCCCATCCGCAGTATTAATAACGAGCACATCTCCTTCGTTAACAAAGAAAGGAACTTGTACAATATGTCCGGTTTCTAACGTAGCCGGTTTGGAACCTCCGCTCGCTGTGTCCCCTTTAATTCCAGGCTCTGTTTCTGTTACCGTAAGCTCTACGTTATTTGGAAGATCTACTCCGATAATTTCACCCTGATAGGTGACCACAGAAACTTCCATGTTTTCTTTAATAAATTTCAATTGATCTTTAATTTGACTTTCTGGAATTTCAATTTGTTCATATGACGCTGTATCCATAAATGCATGCGCATCGCCAGAAGCATATAAATACTGCATTTTGTTATTTTCAATATGCGCCTTTTCTACCTTTTCGCCGCCGCGGAACGTTTTTTCTTGAATATTTCCATTACGTAAATTACGGAGTTTTGAACGTACAAACGCCGCTCCCTTTCCTGGTTTTACGTGCTGGAATTCAATAACCTGCCAAATATCATTGTCTACTTCAATAGTTAAACCTGTTTTAAAATCATTTACTGAAATCATATTTTTTCCTCCTGTACCCTTTTATAATTGGATTAATTCTTTGGGAGCAAAGGTCAATCGCTCATTGCCGTCTTTTGTAATAACGATATCGTCCTCAATGCGGCAGCCGCCTACCCCTGGAACATAAATACCCGGCTCTACCGTTACGACCATGCCCGGTTCTAATATTGCTTCAGAACGAGTCGACAATCCTGGGCTCTCATGAACTTCCATTCCCACTGCATGACCTGTCGAATGACCGAAACGATCGCCATATCCTTTTTCCGTAATGTAATCTCTGGTCAAAGCATCTGCCTCTTTCCCGCTCATGCCAGCTTTTGTTCCTTTAACTCCACGAAGATTCGCCTCTAATACTATATCATAAATTTCACGCAGCGCCGCAGAAATTTCTCCAACAGCTACCGTTCTTGTGATATCAGAGCAATACCCTTCATATAATGCACCATAATCCAGTGTCACCAGTTCGCCCTCTGCCATTTGTTTATCAGATGCCACCCCATGCGGCAGAGCAGAACGTAAGCCGGACGCTACAATGGTATCAAAGCTGGAAGAAGTCGCTCCCTGTCTGCGCATAAAGAACTCTAATTCATTCGAGATATCGATTTCCTTCACTCCAGGCTCGATAAATGATTGAATATGCGCAAATGCGTCATCTGCAATTTTCGCAGCCTTTTTCATAATTTCCAGCTCATCAGGGGTTTTAATCATCCGTAGTGCCTCAACAATTCCTTCTACAGGAATCAACTCTTGAGAAAATTGATTTTGATATGTTTCAAATTGACTGTAAGTCGTATAATTTTTCTCAAAAGCCAGCCTCTTTACACCAAGCTTGTCGATTTGGTTCGCAATTTCCTGAATCATTCCTTGTTTATGCTCTATAATTTCAAATGCTGCCGCTTGTTCAGCAGCCTGCTCTGTATAACGAAAATCTGTAATAAATAGAGCCTTATCTGCAGTAATCAATGCTGTTCCAGCTGTGCCAGTAAAATTAGTCAGGTAACGTCTGTTATACGGACTGTCAATAATTATGGCGTCTGCTTTGTTTTCTTCCAGTTTTTCACGTAAGCGGTCCAATTTCGTCAAAAGGTTTCATCCTCTCCAAAATCTCAAGTATCATAAGTATTTTATCATATATAGATGCGTTTGAATAATCACAGAAAAATCCTAGCTTTTCTTTATGATGTCTTCGGTTTGCTGCGAATCCATATAATCATAGGAGATGGAATAGCCAATAAATGTGCCATATAAAATAAATAAGCAGATGGTTGTTATCCAGGTGTTCAAATTCCATTCCGTCACAGCAGGAATATCGTTAAATATGGGACGGAATAAAAGGAATATAAGAGCCCATAAGACAAAGCCGTATATAACTCCCACCCACATATACTTTATTTTTCTGAAAATCATATAATATACAAACGCGGTGAGCAGAGAAACTACCCCAGCCAGAATCGTTGTAAAGAAGATACCGAGCCACGTGTTTGTCCATCCTTCTGATACCCAGGAAGTCAGCAGATAAAACTTTGGTGCGACCTCCAAAAAATTAAAGTAATACATTACACTTGCAAGTAAACTGAATACAACCCCGCCTACAAATCCTGTGTACATCGATTTTTTTAATACAGATTCCTCATTATCATTTATTTGTTGTTTTTTTGATAAGCGCCTCATTAATAAACACCTCCACTCTCTAGTATGACCAAATCATGAAACTCGTATGAAGAAATAATCTTTCTGTTAATCTGCGGGAATATTTTTTATGAAAGAGGGAATAATTAATTAACAAGCAAACAGTTTCCACAGGATAACGTGATTTCTGTCCAGCCTTCGAGTATCTCGGATAATCATCCGACCGATATATATTAGCGGATTGGCAGAAGCTCCTTCACAGGCATCCTGCAGCATGATATGGTAAAATAGAAGTATAAATAATGTGTGAGAAAGGAGGATTTCAATTGAGAAATAAAGCAGTATCTATTTTTGTTTATTTGATTATTGCTTTTGCAGCTTTCGGTTTATTTACACAGCTATTTGGAAATACCGTTGCATTTCTTTCAAGACTATTGATTTCTATCGGGATAGGGGCAGCTATTTTTGGATTGGTTTATTTCTTTCTCATACGCAATAGGCAGCCTTCCGGACGACAGCGTGACAACATGAAAAAATATAAGCAGGCAGTAAAACAATCTAAATCCAAGTACGGTCATAAACAGGCTGTGAAATCGGCTGGTTCCAGCTATCAGAAAGCAAACCAAAAGAAAAGAAATCCTAAAAGAGCAAGTCATTTGCGTGTTATCGAAGGAAATAAAGCGAAGAAAAAGAACCGTGTTTCTTCTTAGAAATAAATTATTATAGAGCAGACCCTTGCAGGAGCTTAGATTCTAAGCTCCTTTTTTATATTCTCCCATTTCCCACAATAAAGCGCGTTCGAATATTATCCCATTCGAACGCGCTTTATCCATTACGTACCTCTGAAAAATAATAATTAACCACTCCATTTACGCAAAAATTTTTCACTGGATTCTTTTCCAATCCGACGCAGCTTCTCTCTGTTCTCCTCTGTTATATTAAAATTCATGGAATTCTGTTCAGGGGTGGGGACAAAAATAATATGATCTGCTTGATGCTTGGAAATATATCGGTTATCATGCGCCTGCTTCATTGTTGTGAAAAGGGAAGGAAACATATTGAGCGCATTTCGAATCTGACGCGGCTCTACAGATGTGGAAGAATCTGTTAACTTTACACCGATGACAGGACGTACCTGCTTCTCTTCTGCTTCTGAAAAAATCCACAATGGAAAATTGCTAAGCAATCCCCCATCTACGATAATGCTTTTTTGCTTATTTTTACCCTGTATGGATTTCGGCATAAAAAAATAAGGAAACCCGGCGCTCATCCGAATAGCGGCGGCTACCGAAAACGTATCTGGACGAATGCCATAAACTCTTTCTAAATCATCTGGGATTACAACCAATTTACCAAGCGATAAATCACTGACAACTACCTTTAACACACCTGGTTTTAAATCGCCAAACCGATATATATTCCGCTTGGATAATGCATCTCCCAGCCATGCTTCCAGCTTCTCCCCTTTATATAATCCTAATTGAAAATACAGAAATAACCACTTTGTAGCCGGCAATAATTTGGATAACAGCGGCGGATCAGCTAAACTCTGAACATCCAATGTTTTCATTAATTCTTTAATATCCTTAGAATGATAACCTGCTGCCAAAAGCCCGGCTATAATAGCTCCTGCAGAAGTTCCAGCTGCACGCTCCACCTGCAAATTTTTCTCCTCCCAGGCTTCCAACACGCCGACATATGCAAACCCCTTCACTCCCCCGCCAGAAAATACAGCATCAATTTTCATGACATCGCTCCATCCCTTATAGGTGCTTATTGATTTATACGTCTATCAGCTTGTTTATTATGCTTTTTCGCACCTGAAGATGAAGAAATGACCAGTTAAACCGCATCAAAAAAACCAGTCATTCCTGAGAATAACCGGTTACGTTTTATTAACTTCATTTATTTTTTGCAGATCTTTTCTCCGCTGTTCATCTTCTTTAAAATAAGCAACCACATCTGCTATCCTGTCAATCGAATTCCAGCTGAGATGATGCTCTATACCTTCTACATCATTATATATATGTTCTTCGTCCACTCCGATTAACTCCAGAAAATTTTCTAACAGATCATGTCTGAAGACAAGCCGTTCACCGATTTTCTTCCCCTTCGATGTCAGTACAAAACCGCGGTATTTTTCATAATCTAAATAATTATCCTTGTCCAATTTCTGGACCATCTTTGTCACAGAGGACGGGTGCACTTCTAATGCTTCTGCAATCGATGAAACCCTGGCATAGCCCTTTGCTTCAATTAAATTATAAATAATTTCAATATAGTCTTCCATGCTCGGTGTAGGCATAAAAAAGCTCCTTTCTATGTTTTGCCACAGAGAAACGTGAACACCTTCAATAAGAACGTTAATTTTTTTTATCAAAGGAAACTTTTTTTCTAATTTAATAATAGCTGATTTCCTTATAAAACTCAAGTTATTATCCTTTATTTGTATATTCACTTCCGCTTGCATCCTTTGCAGCAGGCAATAAGAAAAAAACAGGACTTCACTTGTTCTTTAAAACATCCGTTTTCTTGCCAAGGAGATGTCCGCTCCGGGAAGTCGCTTTCCGCGGGGTCTTCACCTGTTGCTTTTCCCGCAGAAATCGGCTTCCTTTCGCTCCCATCAAAGAAGAATTATGTTTTATTAGCTTTTTTACAAAGAAATAATCCAAATTCTAGCGACGCTTTTGGATGGGCAAGTAACCGCAATTCCAGTCCCAACTATAGCTCTGTCTGCGCTTATCGCTAAGTCTTCTTTAAAGAAAATGAGCTCAGGCCCAACGGAAGGCGAAGTGTATTTCTGTGGCCTAAGATTATTTCCCCCATGAAACCCGTTTGAACGGCTATTTTCAGCTTTTTTATTAACATTCTTATTCTTGAACAAATTAGCATATATTCCTTCAGATACGTCTAAAGACGGAGGTTATTTCCTTCGATGGATTGTTGTTCGGATTTTTGCTAATTGCTACAATTATTTCAGAAAGAGGAGGGATAACGTGGAAAAGATAATTGAGATCAGCCAGTTAAATAAAAGCTACCGGAAAAGAAAATCAAAAGAAATTGTTCAAGCGGTCAAAGACGTTGATTTTAATGTTTATAAAGGAGAGATTCTTGGTCTGCTTGGTCCTAACGGAGCCGGAAAAACGACTACGATCAAATTAATATGCGGTTTGTTATACCCGGACAGCGGCGAAATAAAGATAAAAGGAGTACCTAATACCGCGAAACGCTTAGAATCGTTACATCATATCAGCGCCGTGCTGGAGGGCAACCGTAATTTATATTGGCGGCTTACGGTGAGAGAGAACTTGGAGTATTTTGCCGGAAACAGAGGAAGGTCAAGAAAGGAAGTTAAAGAAGAGATCGATGAACTGCTGCAAATATTCCGTTTGAAGGAAAAAGAGAATGAGTTGGTAAACCGGCTTTCCCGCGGGATGCAGCAAAAATTAGCAATAGCTGTAGCGATGCTTGCTAATACGGAAGTCATGCTCTTAGATGAACCGACGCTTGGTTTAGATGTGCAAACCGGATTGGAGGTTAGAGAAATCCTGAAATCCATTGTTCAAAATTATCAGCGTACCGTTATCATCAGCTCTCATGACATGGAAGTGATTCAGGATATTTGTGATCGCACCGTTATTATTAATCAGGGAACTGTCGTTATCGATCAGCGCGTCGATGAACTGATAAAACTGTTTGAAGTACGCTCCTACAGACTGACTTTAAATGAAGCTTTGTCACCAGATCAGCAAAAAGCCATTTCCGCCCGTTTTCCGGCAAATGATTATGTAGAGGACGAACTATTCAGCTATCTTACTGTACAGCTTGAGAAAAGCGAGGATATTTATCAGATTTTTCAAGTATTACAATTGAACCGTACACCAATTGATTCGATTGACCGAAAATCGATTCGGTTTGATGAAGTATTTTTAAAAATTATTGAAGGAGACTTTCAACATGCTGTGGATTAATCTATTTCGAGCAAACCTGCGAAAGGAATACTTGGAACTGAAGCGTTATTTACCAAATACTCTTGCCCTTGTTTTAACCTTTTATTTTATCTTTTTAGGTTTATTTGGAGTAATACACTTTTTTGGGGATCCATCAACACAGGATGCGAATATTCAATTTGTGATTGTTAACTATATCTTCTGGTTTTTGGCACTTAGCGTCATTCAAATGTTTGGTTTCGAAATTGTAAATGAAGCCATTCGCGGAACGCTTGAACAATTGTCGATGTCACCGATGGGGATCTGGCGTATTTTAAGCACAAGGCTGATTGCCAGTACAATTATTTACGGAATCATTATTTCTATTTTACTGGTTATTACCATGCTGACAGCAGGACAATGGCTTAATATTGATATTGTATCTATTTTCCCTGTCTTTGTATTAACTGTTTTCGGAATGTATGGCGTCGGATTAATGGTCGGCGGGCTGGCCATTATTTATAAACAAATTCAAGCCTTCCTGCAGATATTGCAATTTTTATTGGCTGGGCTGACCTTTATTCCGCTTGCTGCATCCCCTCTTATGTATTTTCTGCCTTTTGTTATTGGCGTTGATTTAGTCAGAGATATCATGATCGACGGACAGACTTTGATGGATATCGGCTGGCTGCCGCTGTTAATTTTATTTTTAAATGCTCTCGTCTATTTTATCGCTGGTCTGCTCTTTTTTAAATACTGTGAACGCATGGCGATGAAAAAGGGATTGTTGGGGCAGTATTGATATAGGTTTAAATCTTGATGAAGCATCCTGTCTGATTTTATAATCAGCAGGATGATTACTAACTTTCATAATTATTTTTTAAATATTCCGATTTATTTTCAGCTTATTTTTAAGCGTATTAACGATGAAAGAGATGGTTATGGAAGAATAATCAGCTGCAGGCGAAATAGACTTTATTTCCTTTTTCACCTTTATTCCGATTAAATATGCAATAAAGCTGATAGGACAGACAGAAGCAATGGGCAATCAATGACCCTACAACTCCTTGATTAATTTATGCGCATTTACTTATTCCTAAACCAATTTAATGCCCGCTGTTCTACCCGCTCTACAAATGTTCTTTTTGCTTTACTGTAAAAAGTAGTATCATCGTATTTTATGGCCAGTTCTTCTTTCAAATTACTATATCTCTCTGCTTCAATAGGGTGGTTCCTTAAATAATCTCGGAATACTAGGTGTCTCTCAACTTCGGGATTATTATATTGGTAAACATGAATATGATGTGTTCTGTTTTCCCCGCTCTTTCGGAATAATCGTCTATTTTTTATTCCCCACTCTCCAGCAACATCGTATCGCGGCAGACGCATCTGATCATTGAAAGCATCCATTTTATTGATATCTTTAACAATGCATATCATATCAATAACAGGCTTTGCCTTCATTCCTTTGACTGCGGTGCTTCCGAAATGTTCAAATTTTATTATTTCACTTCCAAACACTCCACTTAAAAGTCGCACCTCATTTTCAAACATTTCAATCCATTTTTCGTTGTATTCAGACAGACGGATTTTCAAATAAACCTCTCCCTGTACATAGATTTTATATATCAAACTGTATTATATACCAAAAAAGAGGGTTCTGTTTATAAACAGAACCACTCTTTATGTCTTACAATCCACATTTCAATTGAGCACCACAGCTGGTACACGTATTACATCCGCCGATATCTTCTACACTGCCTTCTCGGCAGACTGGACAGGTATCTCCTACCTCAGATCCGATTGTTACATTTGTTTTATCTAATTCCTGAATGGTGTCCATAAGAACAATTTTTTTATCTTCTTTCTCATCCGGGAATAATTCTGTCTGCTCCCCTACTTGGTTATCCTCTGCTTTTAAGGTTAAGACCTGCGAATCTCTGCTTCCGTCCACATAGACCGTACCGCCTTTGGCACCGCCCTTATACAGACGGCGGTAAACACTTTCTACCTGATCAACGGTATATCCTTTTGGTGCATTTACTGTTTTGGAAATCGAGCTGTCCACCCAGCGCTGAATCACACATTGTGTATCCGCATGCGCTTCCGGACTTAAGTCCATTGCGGTTACAAACCACTCCGGCAGCTCTTTATCCGCTGCTTCTGGATGTTCATTTAAATATTCTTCCACAATATCCGCTTTTACTTCGATAAATTTACCTAATCGTCCGCTTCTGTAGTAAGAAAAGGAGAAGTATGGTTCCAGTCCTGTGCTTACTCCGACCATCGTGCCTGTACTTCCAGTTGGAGCAACAGTCAGCAGATGCGAGTTGCGGATACCATGCTCTAATACGCCTTCCCGAATGTCTGCAGGCATTTTTTGCATATATCCCGTTTGGATGAAACGTTCACGGAGCGTTTTTGTTTCTTCCTCTGTTTCACCCACCAGGAAAGGAAAGCTTCCTTTTTCTTTCGCCAACTCGATTGAAGTGCGGTAAGCAGTAGCTGCCATGATTTCAAACACTTGGTCAATCAGCTTATTTCCTTCTTCTGAGCCATAAGCTGTTTCACAATAAATCAATAAATCATGCAGTCCCATCACGCCTAAGCCGACACGTCTTTCTCCTAAAGCCTGTTTTCTATTTTCTTCTAAGAAATATGGCGTTGCGTTAATTACATTATCCTGCATCCGCACGCCAGTTTCTACAGTATCTTTTAATTTTTCTACATTTACCTTTTTGGTATCTTTATCTGCCATTTCAGCAAGGTTGACGGCAGCCAAATTACAAACAGAAAACGGAGCAAGCGGCTGCTCACCGCAAGGGTTTGTCGCAACAACCTGCTGACCATACGCTTTTGCATTTGTCATTTCATTGGCATTATCTATAAAGAAAATGCCCGGTTCTGCAGAGTATGTTGCACAAATATTAATCAAGTTCCACAGTTCTTTTGCTTTCACTTTCCGGTAAACCCGAACGCCATAGCCCATTTCTTCCCATTTACGGACATCGCCTACCTCATACCATTGTTCATTATAGGCTTTCATTTCTTCCAGTGTATAATTTTCTACATCTGGAAAGCGCAGCTCATAGTAATCGTCTTTTTCCACGGCTTCCATAAATTCCTTTGTAATACAGACAGAAATATTTGCACCTGCCAGGAAATCCGAATTATGGACGGAATACGTTCCGCCATCACGCAATAAATCCGTTGCCTGCTTCATGGCAGCATCTGTGAACCCGCCTTGGCCGGGGATGGCTTTATAATTGACAATTCCCTGGTACAAATCAAATTCTGTTTCTGTCAGCGGGGTGAATTTTAACTTCTCATTTGCCAGCTGCTTCATCTGCTCATCTTCTGTATTTTCTATTAAATAGCGTAAAATACGCGGATTCTGCATTTTTGAGATAATAAATTCCACAATATCCGGATGAGAATCAACGAGCATAATCATCTGTGCACCGCGTCTGGAACCGCCCTGTTCAACCAGATTCGTCAATTTGGCGATATCGTCCAGCCAGGAGACACTTCCTGAAGATTTTCCGTTGACCCCTCTGGCCAGTGTATTTCGCGGTCTTAATGTGGAACCGTTCGTGCCGACACCGCCGCCGCGTGACATAATCTCCATTACCTGTTTACGATGATCGGAAATACCTTCGCGCGAATCTTTTACAAAAGGCATCACATAACAGTTAAAATAAGTTACATCGGTTTCAGCGCCTGCTCCATATAGCACACGGCCCGCCGGGATAAAATTCATAGAAGCCAATTGGTTATAAAAGGCATCAAATGATTTGGCCTTTCTTTCTTCGGTTTCTTCTACTTCTGAAAGACCGGTCGCATTTCTTTTGGCAATTTGTTCATAATAAATTTCCAACGGTTTTTCGATAACATCGAGTGAACGCGTGATCATCCCGCTTTCCCGTTCTTCTTCCTTATCCAAAACCCCGACATAATCGGATTCGACAGCTACTTCCGCCTTGTTTTCTTCCCAATTAATATCTATAATAAATCCTAGACCCCGAGCGGGAAATTTAGGGTCTGCTTTTACGGTCAAGACAACAAAATCACCTTTTTTTAATGTTTTTTTCTCTGTATCTTTATATGCATACCGATCCAGCATGACCAATCTCGACACGCCTTGATGGGTGATATGCATTTCTTTGGTAATTGGATGCACTGCTTCAAATTTTTTTATATCTTCATTAAGCGCCCCGATATTAACCTGCCTTAATGACTCTAAATGGATAGTCAATGTTATCGCTCCTTGTCTTGCAATTGATTACTTATTAGTTTATCATAACTCTTCTTCACAAAACAATATATAGTATCCAATTCATTATTCTGACACAATATATAGTTAATTATCAGAAAAGCAAGTACCTTTCATACAAGCGCTGATTACTTTTTTTATTCCCTTAAAGCGTACTAGAAACACCCCTTTTTTCTAAACATAATATCTGCAGCCTGAAAGTTGATTATTATTTTTAGCTCTTCATCAAAATCTATGAGTAACATAGTAGATATAAATTTGCTGCCAGCGACTGCTACGGAAATACACTACGCCAGCGAGTTGCTTTTATCTCATTTAACTATATTTTCCAACCATAGATTCTGGTGTTAACCCTTACTTTCAGATGATTTTCCGTCTGCAAAATAAAAACTTTGAAAAATAAAAACGCTGCCCATATAATAAGAGTGTAGAATATAAAGATAGACGGGGGAAACAAAATGACATTTTTACTCATTGCTTTAGTTGTTCTGCTTGCGATTACTATTTTTCGCTACTATAGACAACGCACTTATTTAAATGTACTGACAGAAGATCAATTTGTAGAAGGCTACCGCAAAGCACAATTGATCGATGTACGTGAGCCGCAGGAATTTGATAAAGGTCATATTCTCGGAGCGCGTAATATCCCGGTAACGCAAATGAAGCAAAGACTTGTGGAATTGAGAAAGGACAAGCCGGTCTACCTGTATTGTCAAAACAGCAGCCGTTCCGCAAGAGCTGCGCAGCTCCTGCATAAAAAAGGATTTGAAGAAATTTATCAGCTTAAAGGCGGATTTAAAAAATGGACTGGAAAGATTAAAATGAAAAAATAAAGCCTTTGTTTTCCATTTTGTGAAAGCTGTTAATTGGGCTAAAAATAAAAGCTGATTCAGAGCATAACCTCTGAATCAGCTTTTATGATGGTTTACGATTCTTCGTACCGCAGGATTGGTTTACGTGCAGCGGTTGCTTCATCCATCCGCTTCACAATTGTATGATGTGGTGCCTCCTGTACAGTTTCCGGGTCTTCTTCTGCTTCTTTTGCTATACGGGTCATGATATCAATAAAGGAATCGAGCGTTTCTTTCGATTCTGTTTCAGTAGGCTCAATCATCATGCCTTCTTCCACATTCAACGGAAAATAAATGGTAGGTGGATGAATATCAAAATCCAGCAGCCTTTTCGCCATATCTAATGTGCGGACGCCAAGTTTTTTCTGAATGCTCCCCGACAGTACAAATTCATGCTTACAATGCTGCGGATAAGGCAGTTGAAATACTTTTTCTAACTGACGCATCATATAATTCGCATTGAGTACGGCATATTCGCTGACCTTTTTCAGGCCCTCTGCTCCCATCGTACGAATATACGTATACGCACGCAGGTTAATACCAAAATTCCCATAGAACGGTTTTATCCGGCCGATAGACTGCGGTCTGTCATAATCAAAGCGAAACGAGTCCTTTTCCTTAATAATTAATGGTTTTGGCAAATATGCTGCCAGCTCTTCGCTGACTCCTACCGGTCCTGAGCCTGGACCGCCGCCGCCATGCGGACCTGTGAACGTTTTATGAAGATTTAAATGTACTGCATCAAATCCCATATCTCCCGGTCTGACATAACCCATAATCGCATTTAAATTAGCGCCGTCATAGTAAAGCTTACCGCCGGCATCATGTATTATTTCTGCCATTTCTAAAATATCTTTTTCAAATAATCCTAACGTGTTCGGGTTGGTAAGCATCAAGGCTGCTGTATCTATCCCGACAACCCGCCGCAAATCATCCAGATCCACTAATCCTTCTTCATTTGATTTCACGGTAACTGCTTCAAACCCGGCTACTGCTGCAGACGCCGGATTGGTTCCATGGGCAGAATCCGGTACAATGACTTTTGTACGGTTATAATCCCCATTGGCCTCATGAAAAGCACGAATCATCATTAATGCAGTCCACTCTCCCTGCGCACCGGCAGCTGACTGTAATGAAACCTCATGCATGCCAGTAATTTCTTTTAATGACTCCTGCAAATCATAGAGCATCTCCAGAGCACCCTGCACCGTGTTTGGATCTTGATAGGGATGAATATGACTGAAGCCTTCCAGACGCGCAATGTCTTCATTAATTTTCGGATTATACTTCATCGTGCAGGAACCAAGGGGATAGAACCCGGAATCTACCCCATAATTGCGGGATGCCAGCCCAGTGTAATGACGAATAATATCCAGTTCACTTACTTCTGGCAGCTTAGGAGGTTCTTTGCGAATATAGACGTCCTCTAATTCTTCCTCTAAATCAAAGGCATCTATTTCCAATTCCGGCAAGCTGTAGCTCGTTCTCCCTTCTTTACTGCGTTCAAATAATAATGGAAAATTTTTATCAGCCATGCATATCCCTCAATTCTTTTGCAAGTTGGTCTATCTCTTGTTTTGTACGAATTTCTGTCACAGCCACAAGCATCTGACCATGATAGGAAGGGTCGATTTTTCCCAAATCAAAACCGCCAAGAATTCCTTTTTCAAGCAATGCAGCATTTACTTTAGTAATGTCCTGATTTAACTGAATGACAAATTCATTGAAGAATGGGCCATCATAAACTATCGAAATACCTTCTTCTTTCAATTTCTTCTTTGCATAACGGGCTTTTTGCATATTCATTTCGGACATTTTCCGTATCCCATGCTTGCCGATAGAGCTCATCGCAACAGAGCTTGCTAATGCATTCAGCGCCTGATTGGAGCATATATTGGAAGTTGCCTTGTCACGTCGAATATGCTGTTCCCGTGCCTGCAGCGTCAGCACATAGCCTCTGACTCCATTTTCATCCTTTGTCTGACCGACCAGACGTCCCGGAACCTTGCGCATTAATTTTTTACTTGTTGCAAAATATCCGCAATGCGGTCCGCCAAATTGGGCTGGAATCCCGAATACCTGCGTGTCGCCGGTTACAATGTCCGCACCAAATTCTCCCGGCGGAGTCAGATAGCCGAGGGCGAGCGGATTGCTGGACACGATCAGCATGGTCTTCTTTTGATTTTCTAACAGCTTTTGGATTGCTTCCATTGGCTCTATCTGCCCGAAAAAATTCGGATATTGGACGACAACACCCGCAATATCCTCATTCAGAAGTTCCTCCAAATGGACGAGATCTGTTTTTCCATTTTGTAATGGAATCGGAATTATTTCAACTTCCTGTCCTTTCGCGTACGTATGAATAACCTGTTGATATTCAGGGTGGACGGCGTCTGATACCAGCACTTTCTTACGTTTGGTCTGGGCGGCACTCAGATTTACTGCTTCTGCTAAAGACGTACCTCCGTCATACATAGAAGAATTTGCGATTGGTAAAGCTGTCAGTTCAGAGATCATTGTCTGAAATTCAAAAATTGCCTGCAATTCTCCCTGGGAAATTTCCGGCTGATAAGGTGTATATGCTGTATAAAATTCAGATTTCGAAATGACATGATCAACAATGGAAGGTGTGTAATGATCATATACACCTGCCCCAAGAAAGGATACAACGTCTTTCGTGGATGTGTTTCTATTTGCCATCGCTGTTAATTCCTTCATCAATGCATATTCATTCTTTGGTTCTTTTAACTCCAATTCCTTCTGGAGACGAACGCTGCCTGGGATATCTGCAAACAGCTCCTCCGTATCCTCTATCCCTATGGTCTCCATCATTTCTTGTTTATCTTCCCTGGTCATCGGTAAATAACGAAACTCCATCTTTTCTCCCCCTTATTTTACTGCACTAATAAAGTGAAACTTTTTTCCCCGAACTCTTTTTCCTGTGAAAATGTACGATGATTATCTACGGTAGAACGGTGTCTCGACCACCTTCGCTTTTAAGCGGCGCTTTCGGACCTGAACCTCCACCTCTGCTCCAATCTTTGCGGAATCAGATTGAATCAGTACGAGCCCAATATTTTTGTTTAGTGTAGGTGACTGTGTACCGGAAGTAACAAAACCAATCTCGCTCTCTCCCTGGTACACTGGATAGCCGTGTCTTGGAATGCCCTTATCAATCATTTCGATTCCTGCAAGCTTTCTTTCCGTTCCATTAGCAGCTTGCTGTTCAAGTGCTTCTTTTCCGATGAAGTCTACTCCCTTATTCAGCTTCACAGCAAAACCTAAACCAGCTTCCAATGGCGAAATATCAACTGACAGCTCTTGCCCGTATAAAGCAAGATTCGCTTCAAAACGCAGTGTATCTCTTGCTCCCAAACCGATTGGCTGGATGCCTTCTTCCCTTCCCTTTTCAAGCAGTATATTCCACAAATATTTGCCATTTTCAGAATCAAGATAAATTTCAAAACCATCTTCGCCTGTATAACCAGTTCTGGAGATGAGGGCCTTTCCTTCTATTCCTTCCACTTCGATATCCTTTTTAAAACGGAAGAAAGAGATACCTTGAAGCGGTTCTTTTACAATCTTTTGTAAAATCTGCTCCGCTTTTGGTCCTTGCAAAGCTAATTGCGCATAATTTTCCGAAACATTTTTTATGGTAACATTCGGATTGAAATTATTTTGTTCCTGCAGCCAGGCAACGTCTTTCTCCGTATTAGCAGCATTTACAACAAGCAAGTATTCATTTTGAGCCAGCATATATACAATTAAATCATCGACTGTTCCTCCATTTTTATAGCACATAAACGTATATTGTGCTTTGTTTGGCACTAGCTTTGTTACATCATTTGTTAATATCGTCTGTAAAAAATGGACGCTTTCCGGACCGCTCACCAAAACCTCGCCCATATGGGACACATCGAACAGACCGGCTTTTGTCCGGACCGCTTCATGCTCTTCTTTAATACCTGAAAACTGTACCGGCAAATCCCATCCGCCGAAATCAATGGTCTTGGCAACCCTTTCATAAGCTGGAAAAATCGGTGTACGCTTTAATTCACTCATCTGCTTCTCTCCTCACTAAGGTTGATTGAAATACATGAACATCCTTATAACATTTGCTGGTGATTTTTTTAAAAATTGATTTTAAGCACAAAAATAGAGACTCCTCCTAAAAGAAGTCTCTGTCCGCAAACCAGAAAGTTGCATATTCACAAAGAAAACGGTCTTCATCATGTGAATATTTGCTTCGTGGGTGGTCTATAGACAGCTGATGCCTATAAACGCTCTCCAGAGTAGCGTCCTACAAGAGTCTTTTTGCCTGAGAGATTCGCTCTTAACTTGCTCCTTCGGCGTTACATAAACTGTAAGCTCTCCCCTTGTATTCATCCGCTGATTGAATATATTCATGTTGGTTATACTAAAGGATATATAATCCTTCATCATATATTATGTTAGCAGGAAAATCTATTTGACAAAAGTATATCATAACTCTTTAAAAAAGTAATTGAAAAACCATATTTTACCCGAAAGGATGTGCATCGAATAAATGGATTCTATTCAAATTCAACAAGACAATCAATTCATTACCGGCTTAGAGTCAGCCTTTCGTGATGAAAATAATTTAACAAATTGGGAGCTTTTTCGTATGGCATATCAGGCTGCAAATCTAACAAAGCGCCCTTCTTTCAATGGCTTGCAGGCGCTGGAATATTTGCCGCATCTGGATATTTTAGATCATCAATTACAAGCTGCTGAACAAGTAATTGAAACGATGCATGGCCGGGCCATTTTAGCGGATGAAGTAGGACTTGGAAAAACAATTGAAGCAGGGCTGGTTCTAAAAGAATATATGGTAAGAGGGCTGGTGAAAAAAGCATTAATTCTTGTTCCGGCTTCTCTCGTAAATCAATGGGAAAAAGAATTAAACGAAAAATTTCTCATTCCTGCCATTGCCTATCGTAAAAATTACAGCTGGGACGATAATCCAATTATTATATCTTCCATCGATTCCGCCAAGCGTTCTCCGCATCGGGAGGCTATTTTAGATATAGATTATGATTTTATCCTGGTGGATGAAGCTCATAAACTAAAAAATGAGCAGACAAAAAACTACCAGTTTGTCCAGGAATTAAAGAAAAAGTATTGTCTCTTATTAACCGCTACGCCGGTACAAAATAAGCTGTTAGAATTATTTAATCTTGTCAGCCTTTTAAAGCCTGGACATTTAGGGAATTATAAAAGTTTTACAGAGAAATATGGAAAGGACCGCAAAAAAATGGAGCAGGATCCTTATCTGAAGAAGCTTGTCCAGCAGGTAATGGTCCGTAATACAAGGAAAGATACCAGCTTAAACAATTCTAAAAGAAAAATCCAAACCATTTTGACTTCTCTTCCAGAAAGCTATCACAAGGTTTACCATCAATTAATGGAGCTGTCTTTTGGAATGGCATCCTTTGCTAAAATCACTTATTTACGTGAATTCTGTTCTTCCAGAGAAGCTTGCTTTACCTCTTTACTGAAATTAGACCAAGATGGAAATCATGAAGCTATTCAGGAAGTTATCGGAAACATTGAACAGCTGGAGCAGCATCCCAAAGCGGAGGAATTAACCAATCTGATTAAATCGCTGAATGGTGAAAAAGTGATTGTTTTTACCGAATATCGCGCTACACAGTACTATCTGCAATGGTATCTGCAGCAACATGGTATTTCTTCGGTACCTTTTCGCGGCGGCTTTAAACGAGGAAAAAAAGATTGGATGAAGCAATTATTTAGGGATCATGCACAGGTTCTGATTGCTACCGAAGCCGGCGGCGAAGGAATTAATCTGCAATTTTGTCATCATCTGATCAACTATGATTTACCTTGGAACCCGATGCGCTTAGAGCAGCGAATTGGCCGTATTCATCGTTTTGGTCAAGAATCAGATGTGCATATCTACAACATTGTCACTAAACAGACGATTGAAGAGCATATATTGTCCATGCTTTACGAAAAAATAAACTTGTTTGAGAATGTAATTGGTAATTTAGATGCCATTTTAGCAGAGTTAAAAGTAGATAGTATGGAGAAAGAAATAGAATCTATCTATCAGGAATCCACTTCAGCCGGAGAAGTTCGTATTAAGCTTGATAACTTGAAATACGTGATGGAGCAGGCAAACCAGGAAATACAAAACGAGGAGCAATATAGAGATGGAACAGCAAATTGATTTATCCGATTTTCTAACCAGCTATTTTGAAACCAAACATTGTACCATTCTTTCTAAGGATGAGGGACAAATCCATATCCAGCTTACCGAGGAAATGGATAAAGAATTAATGAACCGCCCTTTCTACTGGCATTACATTAAAAAAATCGGCCGGGAAGGAGAGCCCCAGGCGCTGCGTCTGATTACGGACAAAGAGAAAGCGAGTGAACCAGGGGAATGGATTCATTTTGGGAGTCCGAGACTGCATCAAATTATTAATAAATTAACGGAGAAAGAACGTTATACCAGATTATTTGAGGAGGTCCGCACATCGGAAAACACTCCCCTGTATCCTTGGCTTGTAGTCAATATAAAAATCAGCTATCGTGGTGTCCAGCATAGGGATGAAATATTTTCAGTCGGCCTGCAGCTGCTTCATGGACATATGGCTTTAAATATGATGGATTATTTAGAACGTATCCCGCTTGATAGAGCCATATCCGATTATTGTTATACACTGACGCCGATGATTAATCCCAAAAGCGGATTTCTCCGTATTCAAAACGTTTTATTACAACATGTTCAAAACCAGGATAACGCATGGGCTGCTGCATCTATCAAACAGCTGGAATCGGAAAAAGCTACCTTAAAGCATTTTTATGCGGATGAACTTGATCATCCAAGGCATGTAGAAGAATTAGAAGCATTGGAGAAGCGGTTTAAACCAATGATTACATTTCAAGTGATTAACGGAGGGATTTTTTACTTAACTGCATCCACAATGAATGAGAAATAGCCGGATTAATCCCGGCTATTTTTTCTTTCATGGTACCAGGACTGAATGGAAAAAGGAATAACCCCCAGCCATTTGTTACCATAGATCGGATAAGATGATTTCTTCTTTTTTTGTTTGCGCTCTGCTTTTTCTTCTGAAGATAAGTTCATGTATTTCACCGCTTCTTCTGTCAGAAAACGGATATAGTCATTGCTTTTCATACTCTATCATCGCTCCTTTTTGAAGACCGTTCTATTTTTAGTTTAAACAATTAAAAAAATTCTATTCTTTTTTGATAAAAAGAAGGACATTTAAAAAGAATGTCGAATTATAAGTTATGTCAGAAATAGTTGTAAAGGAGGTGAGCTAATGAATCACGTCACAAAATTATCTGACGATCTCTTTCAGTCGGCCACGAAGCAGCATGCATCCGATATCCACTTCTATCCCTATGAGCAGGAAACAGAAATTTACTTCCGCATCCACGGAAAACGTACCTTCATCCGGACCATTTTAACAAAGCAATATCAGCTTTTAAGAACATTTTTTAAATTTAGTGCGAATATGGATATCGGTGAAAGCAGAAAGCCTCAGGCAGGTACGATGATCTGGAGTTTCGAATCAAAAGATTATGCACTTCGTATCTCAACCCTTCCTCATTATCAGCAAGAAACGATTGCCATCCGGATTCTTCCTCAAAATGACACTTTACCGCTGGATTATTTATTTCTTTTTCCAAAACAAATAAAGCAAATGCGAAGATGGATGAGCCATGAATCGGGCCTTATCCTGATAACCGGGGCAACAGGAAGCGGGAAATCATCTACATTATATTCCCTGTTAGAAACGGAAATGAAAGAAAGACCTTGTCAAATCATTTCTTTAGAGGACCCCATCGAAAGAAAAATAAAGCAAATTCTGCAAGTTCAAATAAATGAGCGTGCAGGTATTTCCTATCAAGCGGGATTAAAAGCTGCGTTGCGTCATGACCCTGATATTCTGATGGTCGGGGAAATACGGGATAAAGAAACTGCGCACTTTGCCGTAGAGGCTGCTCTGACCGGTCACCTCGTCCTTAGTACGCTGCATGCAAAGAATGCTGTCGGTACGATTTTTCGTTTGAAAGAGATGGGTATCAAAACAGCCGATCTTCATCAGATTCTGATTGGAGTAGGTGCTCTGCGCCTTATTCCAATCAGAAGAAAGAATAAACAGCAGCGGAGTGCTATCGGAGAATTGATTGAAGGCGTCCACCTGACAAAAGCCATTGAAGGCAGCCTGCAAGCTCTCCCGGAAAAGCAGCAATTTAAAAATTTACAAAGAAAGGCATTTGCTTATGGCTTTACTGAAACGATTTCTCCCCAATAATCAAAGGTTAACGATTACCACCCAGCTGCAATTTTTACATGTTTTGCAGCGCATGCTTTCCAGAGGCCTTACCCTCGTCCATTCCTTAGATGCAATGAAATATTACGGTGAGTTAGAACACATTTCCAAACAGGTTTTAAGTAATCTGGAAGCGGGAAAGCAGCTGGATGAAGCAATGGATCAGGCTGGTTTCCACCATTCCATTGTCTCTTACCTTTTTGTAGTAAGGGAAAAAGCAGATATTTATGAACGAATCGAGCATTGCTATCAATTATTTCAGCAACGCGTTCACTACATTCGTAAATTTCAGCAAACAGTGCGTTATCCCCTTATATTAATGATAATTTTCAGCGGGCTGTTATTTTTTATTTATTCACGCGTCATCCCTTCCTTCCAGCAGCTGATGTTTGGTGAGCTTCCCATGCTGCTGCAGACTGTTATTTTTCTTTCTGCATGGCTCGGATATTCTCTCCTAATTCTTCTTGTTTTTTCCACCCTTGTTGTACTTGTTTGGCTATTTTCAAGAAATAATATCTCTTTAGAAACAAAACTGTCTATATATAAACGAGTGCCTCTCTACCGCTCTTACGTAAAAAGACAAACATCCTTCCACTTTGCCGCATTATACAGCTCTCTCCTGCAAACCGGAATGCCGATGAAGGAATTATTAAATTATATGTCCCGGCAGACTAAGCTCCCGATTATTTCTTATTACGCGAAGCAGATGCAGCTGGAATACTTTAAAGGAAGAACCATTCACGGACTGTTAACAACAATGGAATTTTTAGAGAGTCATCTGACGGATATTTTATCCTCTAATATGGATGCGAAAAGCCTGGCGAAGGATTTAGCTATCTATGCAGATATTTCGATTGATACCATGTATCAGCGGCTTCAAAAAAGCATTGTTTATATCCAACCGGTTTTTTTCTCAATTATCGGCGCATTTATCATATTGATTTACGTTAGTCTGATGTCGCCTATGTTTGAATTGATGAATACAATGTAAAGGAGCGGTTTTATGTTAAAAAGTTCAAAAGCATTTACACTGATTGAAATGTTGATAGTTTTAATGGTTATCTCGGTAATAATGATTTTAATTATACCGAATCTGGGAAAGAAAACAGGGGATGTTCACTCGAAGGGCTGTGATGCATTAATTTCTGTCGTACAAGCACAGGCAGATGCTTATCATATTGATACAGGCAATTTACCTTCCAGTATGAATCAGCTGGTAAGCGCTGATTATATCACCGAAGACCAGCGGACATGCTCAAACGGAAATGAGCTCTCCATTTCTAATGGTGTTGTAAATGCTTCAAACTGAACGAGGGTTTACACTGATTGAGGCATTATTCGCATTATCCATCCTGTCGATTATTCTTTTACTCATTCCAAGGCAGCAGGTGGAGCAAATAGAAAAATTAGAGCTGCAGCATTTTTTTGATACATTAGAAATGGATGTGCTCTACTTGCAAAGCACAGCAGGCACGCAGGAAAACGATATCCCATATGTACTAAAGTTTAACCCGGACAGCTACAGCATTGTGCTTGATCGATTCAGAGAAATCAAGCGGGAATATCCGGCTCAATTTTCGTTAGTAACCTCATTTCCCAAAAATGTTGAATTCTACATCAGCGGGGTTATAAAAAACCCCCAGACGATTCGAGTAAGCTTGGCAGGAGAGCCTTATCAGATTGTATTTCCGTTAGGGAAAGGCAGATACTATGTGGAAAAAAGATAAAGGGTTTACCTTATTTGAAACTTTAATCGCATCCCTGCTTCTATTCTCCATGCTCACGATACTTTTGCCGCTTCTCTCCATCATTGCCAAAGAACAGTACAATTCCATTGAAAAAGTACAAATCACAAGTAAATTACATGATGACATGCAGGGCGTGCTGGCGGGAGCGGCACCTTTTCAGGACTACTACACCGTAACTCCATATCAGACGCCTGCAGCCTTCTCTTTTTCGCTGGAAGGTGAGTACCTGAAAGGATGTGCTGAATGGACTAATGCAAAACAAAAAAAAGAGAGTAAATGCCTTTACGCGATTATGGAGTAATACAAAAGGTTTTACATTCATTTCAATGCTCGTTGCTATGACCGTCCTGGTATTAACACTGCCTTTTGTATCTTACGCTCTGTCTGCATTGCAGCTGAAACAAACAAATACGGAAGCCTTATCTGTACAACAATTTTTCACTCAATTACACTATGATGTCATGTCTTCCTCTTCTGCGCATGTAGCGAATAATCAATTATATATCCGTGCTGCCGATCGAAACGACCATACAGAAAGTATAGCCCGCGTCAGCCTCTACAATAATACGGTACGCAGGCAGGTAAATGGATTAGGCCATGAAATTTATCTTCGTCAGGTTGCTGATATTACGTTTGAAGAACATGCAAACGCCATTTATTTAACCATTACCAAAGAATCAGGTGACGTTTATGAAAAAACGATTTACAATTATCCATAATCAGCAAGGGTTTTTATTATTTCATGTCGTCTGGGTAATTCTTATTGTATTTCTTTCAATCCATTTTTTGCTTTATCATTACCATACGTCAAAAGCTGTCGCTCAAAACCAGCTGTATCATATAGAAATAGAAACACTTTTTCAAATGGCATATCAGCAATTACGGAACGAAACAGGTGATGATGAGATTTCTTTTCCCTATCAGACTGATTATGTTTTTCCTCAAGGAGATGTTACCATAACACTTCACAAAGAAAGAAACAATACAATTTATATCGTTTTTTTAATCAAACCGACAGAGAGCAATCATACTTATCGATTATCCCGCCCTTACGTATAAAAGGACAGATTCAGCATTAATGTGAATGATTTTTCATTGTTTTGAAATTAAATCTATGCTAATTGGGCATGATATCTTTAAGAATCGTTTACAATCCTTTCTTGCTCGTATATAATAACTATGAGAACGTTACCTATAAAGGAGGGGGAAGACATGGACCGCATGTTTCGTGTTCTTGCCTTTTGGACAGGTATTTTTACAGTTATGTTTTATGTAGGTGACATGCTGAATACTGCACTATTATTCCTGGTTCAAACGGCGTTTTTCCTTACACTGAGTTACTTAAAGCTGTCTGAACGTATGTACATGTATCTGTTTGGTGCATATTGTACGGTATTTATTGTTGGATATACTTGGTATTCTGAGTTTATCCTGGTACCTGGATTTGGACATTAAAAACATCGAAAAAAGACCATCTGTATTGGATTATAGATGGTCTTTTTTCTATTTAATTTTGGTCCCCGCAATAAAGATACTACCTTTCTATGCCGGAAAAAAAGGATTATTTTTCTTCTCATAGCCGATTGTCGTTGCTGGCCCGTGTCCGGGAAGAACCGTCAGATCCTCCGGCAAACGATATAATTTCTCCCTTACCGAATGCTCAAGAATATCTATATCTCCATCGACTAAATCTGTTCTTCCAATCCCCTGTTGAAACAGGACATCTCCGCAAACAGCAAAATTATCTTCAGGGAAAACAAAGCTGATGCTTCCCGGCGAATGACCAGGGGTGTGTAATGCCTCCATGAAAAATCCGCCAGCTTCCAATGGTCCTTCTTCTAATTCTTTATCTGCCGCTTGCGCAGTTACAGGCTGACCCATTAATTTAGCTGATCCATTTAATTTAGGCTCCCCTAACCAATCCCATTCAGCTTTATGAAGATAAACCGGTGCATTTGTAAACTCCCGAATCCCTTCCAAACCGCCGATATGATCAAAATGAGCATGGGTCAGTAATATTGCCCTCACGTTCAGCTGATGTTTTTCAATGGCAGCAATAATCTTCTCCGGTTCACCGCCGGGGTCGATAACTAAAGCATCTTTTTCTTCTTTTTTGTAAACGATATAGCAATTTGCCTGGACTAAACCTACCGGCATCGCAATAATTTCCATACCTATCTCTCCATTCTTTTATAATAACTCGACAAACACTTGGAAATACTATAAAATATAAATAGTTTAACGATAATTACATAGTATTAAATACTGACTTTTTACACAAGAATAATTACGTTGAAAAGGAGGAAAATTTCGGATGAGCCATATTATATTAGGAGTTATATTTTTAGCAGTTGCACTATTAGCGGTCGTATCCGTGATTCGTCAGTTGAAATATAAAAATATACTGGCGCTGTTATTTTCTGCTCTGACTGCAGTTGTCTTTGGATTCTTCTCCATCGCGACTATTATTTCAGAAATTACAGGCTAAAACGAAACGGACAGATTCTTTTTATGTTGCATAACATGAAAGGAGTCTGTTTTTTATTGCACTTTTAGAAGTATCTAAAAAGTTGGTGGCGGCCGCTTCAACGGGTTTCATGAAGTGAGTAATATCAGGATTCAGAACTACACTCCACTTCCCGCAGCGTATATCTCGTTAACAACAACACTGTGTTTTAAAAGTCTAATAGTGCTCCTGATTTTTCTTATCTTAAAAAAGCCTGTTCTCCAAATAGTAAAAATAAAAAATACCACAGGAAGCAAAATAAGCCTGATTAAGGCATCTTCACTTTTATACATACTCATTTGCAAGTAATTATAAATACGATGCCAGGAGTGATTAAATGCGACTTTCTAAAGCAGATCTGCTGGGCAGCATCATTATGTTCATCACTCTTTGTGTTTTTATTTATTCTTTTATGAAAGAGCCGAGATTCTTTAATATTGCATTTATAGCAACCGTTTTTGTTTATTTTATTAGATTATTTGTAAAGCAAAAATACAACAATAGAAACAGCTGATTAATTGATACAGAAAAAACGATGCAGGCGCTCATCACCTGCATCGTTTTTATTATTCTTCTTCCTCATCTCCAAAATCAACAAATCGGAATAAGTCTCCGTATATGATGGAGTCGGAATAAGAAAGCTCTGTATCCACTTGTTCTTGAATGGAGTCACAAGCACTTTCTACTTGTTCTAATTCTTCACTTGCTTCTTCCTCAGAATCAGTCTCTTCTTCAATGGCCTGATCCATTGGCTCTCCGGTTTCGCGGTCATAACAGATTCCAGCTGTACTTACATAATCATCACTGACAAAATCGCCATTACGTAATGCGATATAGTCTTTTCTGTCATCACTGAATAAGTCATTACCGAAATAGATATCTTCGCCAGGGTCGACATCAAGCATGTTCAACATGGTTGGCTTCAAGTCGATTTGACCGGCAATCTCATCCATTACTTGGCCATTACCGTCTCCAGGGATGTGGATAAATAATGGTACACGCTGCAATTGCACCTGATCATACGGAGTAATTTCATCCTGATCTAAATATTGGGCCATCGCTTTATTATGGTTTGCGCTGATTCCAATATGGTCACCCATAATGACGATAATGGAATCCTCATACATACCGGATTCTTTCAATTCATCAAAGAATTCTTCAATTGCCTCATCCATATAACGGACAGTTGGGATATAACTGTTCAGTGTATTGGAATTGGAATCAAATTTATCAATTGTTGCATCTTCCTCATCTAATTCAAACGGGAAGTGATTTGTCAGTAAAATCATTTTGGAATAGAACGGCTCTTCCAAATCCTCCAGAAGCGGGATAGATTGTTCAAAGAACGGTTTGTCTTTCAAACCCCATCCTACAGAATCTTCTGGTGTGACATCGTATGATTCCTCACCAAGGAATTCATCGATTTCTAAGCTGTCATACATAGCATCTCTATTCCAAAAGCTTTTGTTGTTCGCATGCAATACGGAAGAAGTATAACCGGCTTCTTTAATCATTTCCGGGAAGGAATGATAATCATTTCCTCCGTGGGTAAAGAATACAGCACCGCGGGACAGCGGGTACAATGAATTTTCTACTAAGAACTCGGAATCAGATGTATTTCCCTGACCAGTTTGTTCATAGAAATTATCAAAGTAATACGTATCCTCATCTTGAGCTAAATCATTCAGGAACGGCGTAACCTCTTCCCCATTAACTTCACTGTTCATCACAAAATGCTGCAATGATTCTGCATTAAGGAAAATAATATTTTTATCCTTCGCAACACCATTCATCTCTTCACTGCGCTCATGATCTACATTTTCTTCTATAAATTCCTGAATTTCAGGAATTTCATTTCCGTCAGCAAAAACACGCTGTGATTCATTTTTAGAATGAACAACTACATCGTATACATGATAGTTAAGCAGCCCGATATTTTTCACTAAATATTCGCGATCAAAACCACGGGTGAATAACTGCGGTCTTTCCATTTCTGCTAAGAAAAAGTTACCTGCAAGTAAAACTAATGAAAACGCCAGAACACCGACTTTTCCACTTCTAGGGTACAAGACAGATAAACTTCCTGCAAATTTCTTACTTATATACCAGACAATCGCCACATCAGCAAAAATGAAAAGGTCCCATGGCTTAATCAAAGTTAAGATACTGGATCCTAAATCTGTCATATTGCTTCCCATAAATAATTGCGGGATGGTGATAAAGTCTGTGAATTGGCGATAGAATACCAGATTTGCCCAGACAATCAGTGACATCGCCAGCATCGCATACCGAATATATTTCATTTGTCTGGAAGACTTTTTAAACCAGACCCCTAATGCCAGTATTAAGAATGCTGACACAAATGGATTAATAAACAGAATTAATTCCTGCATGGAGTTATCAAGTTCAATATTAAATACAAATCGATAGACAATATACGTTTTCAGGCCAAGAAGTAACGCCGCTATGACATAGAGCGGTATCTTTGGCTTTTTAAATCGTTTCATTATATCCTCTCCTAAATAATAAAAACAGGAATTCGAGTTTATCCTTTAACATACTTCTTCCCATTTTATAGACTAATGTAAACCTACAATTAATGAATTCTACATCTTTTTCATACGATTTGGCAAGCAAAAGGTTTCACATTAAATCATTTTATTTTAATACCCGTTCATAAATTACTATTTTAGTAGATAATCTAAAAAAATCAAGTCTGAAAATCAATTAACTATTATTTTCATATACCAGATACGCTCCGCCGATAATGCCTGCATCATTGCCGAGCTGACAAACTTTAATCGTACATACCTCGCTTATCCTTGGCAGTGCGTGTTTTCTGAATGCTTTTGTAACAGCATCGATTAAATAATCCCCTGCATTGGAAACACCGCCGCCTATCAAAATATTGGAAGGATTAATAATCATTGACATATTTGCCATCGCTTTACCTAAAACATCTGCGGTATAGTCAATAATCTCCTTGGAAGCCTGGTCTCCCTTTTTTGCCAGCTCAAAAATATGCTGCGTGGTAATACTTCCCTCTGATTGAAATAATTTCGCCAATTTGGAGTCCGGATTTGTCTGCACCTTTTCCATTCCCTGTCTGACGATGCCTGTTGCTGATGTAATAGTTTCTAAGCATCCTCTTTTACCGCAGTTGCATAAATAACCATTCTCTAATACTTCAATATGGCCAATTTCACCAGCCATTCCATTGGCACCATTTAAGATGGACCCATTTGCGATAATTCCGCCTCCAACCCCTGTACCAAGTGTGATGGCAATTAAATTTCTGGATTGATTCCCTGCACCGACCCAGTTCTCTCCTAATACGGCAATATTGGCATCATTCTCAGCATAAACGGGAACGTTCGCCAGTTTTTCAAGCTCTTCCGCTAAATGAATATCTTTCCAGCCAATATTTACAGCTTCTGCAATAATACCGGCATGCGCATCTACAAAGCCCGGTGCTCCGACGCCAATTCCTTTAATAGAAGCATCCTTGAATGACGGCGTCTGTAATTTTGATTCAATGCTTGCCCAAATATCTGGAATGATATGGACCCCTTCATTTGTTAAATCCGTAGGGATTTCCCATTTTTCAATGATGTCTCCATTTTTTGTAATAAATCCAATTTTAACGGTCGTACCGCCGATATCTACGCCTGCTAATAGTTCACTCATTGTTTTCCGTCCCCTTTTTATATTCTCTTATCTCTTTTTTCAGAAGCAATAACGCTTGTTGAAATTGCTCTACACTGATCAATTTCCATTCATATAGTTCATTTATTTCCATTATCATTAATTCTAAATCACCTAAACGATCTGCTGTATAAATAAAAGTACCAAACTTCAACAGCAGTTTTCGTACATCGTGTATATTCTCCATGCTATCACCAAAAACATTATACCAAAAGGGCATGAAAATGGGAAATGCGAAAAAGACCCAAATCGAATCAACGATCTGGATCTTTCGGCCGTAATATGGATGGACGCAGATGTCTCTCTGGTAATGGAAAACGAATAAAGGTATCACGCATATTCTTTGCGGAGAATGGAACCAGCGGCCAGAAATAAGGCGTATCCAACGTTCTCATTTTTATTAAAAATAACAGCCAAATGGTTACACCGACAACATATCCGCCGACACCGAACAAAGCCGTTGTAAATAATAAAAATAAGCGGACAAGGCGGTTGGCCATCCCTAATTCATAGCTCGGCGTGGCATACGAGCCAATGGCTGCCGTCGCAATATATAAAACCACCTCATGGGAAAACCAGCCGACTTCTACCGAAACCTCGCCAATCATGATTGCAGCAACCAGGCCAAGAGCCGTTCCCAGTGCTGATGGCGTATGAATCGATGCCATCCTTAAAATATCTAGGCCCAGCTCGGCGATTAAAAATTGAACCAGCAATGGAATAACACCTGAATCTTCCGGTCCGATAAAATCAAATGCTGCCGGCAGCAGCTCCGGCTGTACTGAAAATAAATAATATAACGGCAGGAGGAGAAGAGAAAAAAAAATGGCAATAAACCGAACAATTCGTAAATACGCTCCGACACTCGGTTTTTGACGATATTCTTCTGCATGCTGCAAATGCTGCCAGAATGTTGTCTGCGTAATCATCACACTGGGAGTGCCATCAATAATAAGCACGATATGACCCTCTAACAGATGAGAAGCGGCTGTATCAGGCCGCTCGGTATAACGGACCGCCGGATAGGGATTCCAATATCGGCGGCTAAAAAATTCTTCAATCGACTTTTCTGCCATTGGCAGCCCGTCTGTATCTATGCCGTCAAGTAACTCTTTCAGCCTCTCCACCTGTCTGGAATCAGCTATATCTTCTATGTAACTGATAACCACATCTGTTTTAGAGCGTCTGCCTACCTGTGTAAACTCCATTCTTAAGGAGCGATCTCTGACCCGGCGCCTGGTTAATGCCGTATTAAATACGAGGGTTTCCACAAATCCATCACGGGGGCCCCTGACAACCCTTTCCAAATCAGGCTCTTCTGGAGACCTTGCCGGATATTCTCTTGCATCAATGATAATTGCCTTATCCATTTCATCCACAAATAAAACAGTGGCTCCAGAAAGGATAAAATCGACTATTTTATCCATTTCTTTCATTTCTTCCAGCTCAATATAGGGAATATCTCTCTTCATTAATTTTCGTAATGTATCGGTATCCAGCTCATTCGGCTGAAGCCTTTGCAGCGATTGCATAATATAAAGCATGATATCGTCTTTTGCAAACCCGTCGACCATAAACATAGCCATATCCTTCCCGGCATAGTTTAAGTCTAAATTAATTATGTCGAAGCTTTTATCCACTCCCAGATAAGACTTTAGATAAGAAACATTGGTTTCTAAACTTGAAGCTACTTTTTTCATCTGATTGGTCAATTTTATCACCTTATATCATAGGATGTAGATAGTTTATATCACCAGATGAAATCTATACATGCTACATCATTTAAAACACACTAAAAAACCAGATTGCCATTCACGTTCAGCAGTCTGGTTTTTTAATCAGTAAGGTTGCAAATCATCCTTCAGCTTGGATAATTCTTCATCATCTGGAAAATGAGATAAGCCTTCATCAATAATAGCTTCGATTTCTGCGGTACTTGCGCCTTGCCTTGAATATAAAACGGCCAGGTTATTGTACATTTGCGGCAGTCTATGGTCGTATTGAACAGCCTCTTCCAAATCCTCTGCAGCATCTGTATACTCTCCTTCTTGAATATACGCAAACGAACGATGGAAAAGGAAATAGGGTATCAGCGTCTCATCATTCGTATCATCCAAAGCTTCTGTTGCAATGGAAATGGCTTCGTTAAAATGATTCTCTTCTAATTGCATCTCTACTTCAATTAATTTCAACTCTGGAGATGAAGAATTGAAAGACCAGCCATAAATAAACAATCCAAGACTTAGCACAACAAAACCAACCAAAGCAAGCAGCTGATTCTTTTTATTTTTTTTGTATGGGACATAGGCTGCTGCAGCAATCAAAAACCCGCCGGCCAGTCCGCCAAGGTGCGCTCCCATATCGATTTCAGGAATAGTAAATCCAATCACAAGGTTTATCCCTAAAATAAGCATGATATTAAAGCCCATTGTCTGAAGGAAGATTTTCTTATAAATCAACCCAAATAAGAGAAGTGCGCCAAACAGAGCGAATATAGCACCCGATGCCCCTGCTGACACATTGATAGAAAAAGCAAAGCTTGCAATAGAACCTGTTAAACCGCCCAGGAAATAAATAAAAAGAAACCGGATCCTCCCGAATATCTGTTCAATGGCTGCGCCAAGGTAGAATAAAGCAAGCATATTCATCATCAAATGAAGAAAATTTAAATGTAAAAACATCGATGTGAAGAATCTCCACCATTCTCCTTCCATGACAAGCAGATTAAAATTTGCCCCCATATCAATTAAATGCTGTGTATTCTCCATTTCTCCGCTGGTTATTTGAAAAATAAAAATGAGTACGTTGAAAGCAATCAATATGTATGTAAACAACGGTTTCGAAAATGAAAATATTTTCTTACGATTCTCCATTTCTTCCTGTATTTCTTGAAATAAAACATCTTTCATGCGCTTTGCGGCAGTTTCTTTATCAGTTTCTGTTACATACTTTTCTCTATCCGAAGATAATGAAATATGTAGATCATGGTTTAATTGACTGATTTCTTCCTCTTCATTTGCTTCAGCAAGATAATATGTATGCATCTTTGGAGCTTTCTTTGTTCCTTCTCCCCGCGGGTGCTTTACGTCTTCCCAATCATCCACCGGCAGTTCTTCTGCGATATAAATTGAATAGAAGACAGCATTTGAGCTCGCAATAGCCTGCCTGATCCGCTGCATCTGCTGGTAGGCAATCTGCGAATCCTGACGCAGGTGATTCGACCAATCAAACGTTTGCGGTTTCACTCGAATAATAGCGGATTTTCTGTCAGCTTTGCGCTCCAGCCAGATTTCATCCGTTTTATAGTCACCGGCAATAATTCGAAAACCTTGTGTTGTTAATTTATTCACCAGCTCATACGCCCGATATTGCATAGGTATGTCCATAAATCATCCTCCCCTCTTTGAAGCATACCAAATATTTATAATCAGGTACAATTTTCCGTTTGCAGTAAACCAGGGTGCAAAGATAATTTTTAAACAGATTCGTAAAGCACACCTGTCTTACCATCCTGAGTAAGCTCTCGTTTCGATTCGCCGACAAAGAGGGAGCATGCAGATGAATGGTGAAGAAAATAAAAATGGTGATTTAGAAATTAAACCATTTCCTTTTTCTTTTTCCACAAAATCATATTACCAAGCAGCGGTACCAGGTACTTTCTCCCCTGTTTCCAATTTAACATGCTGTTTAAAATGCGGTACCTCCATTTCATAAAAAGGAATGCAATGGATAGCAGCATCGCAAATACAAAGATAAAGCGCATCATTTTCCTGACCTCCTTCGAGATAGTACCCTTTTTGAACAACCTCTTTTACATCTTTTATTGTCAACGAAGAAAGCCATCTTATACATCAGATATGCTATTTGGAAGTTTTTATAGTTCGTTTTTCTGTTATAATCAGCTCTACAGGCAAATCATGACTTTCTCTTGGAATACGATCAACTAGCTGCTTTTCCGTACACAGTGAAATCGTTACACCCTTATAATCAGCCAGCATACGATCATAATACCCGCCGCCATAACCGATGCGATAGCCGTCCTTGTCAAAAATAACACCAGGCACCAGCAGCAAATCGATATCAGCAGGCGCTATAGGTGTCGTTTTTTCTGGAATAGGTTCTTTTATCCCGGCATAGCCAGCTTCGATTTGATCGAGCTGATTCCAAACATAATATTGCATTTCTTTCGTTTTCACAATACATTTAGGGGAAGCGATTATCCTTCCTTCCTCCCATGCCTTTTCCATGATGGAAGATGTAGCCCACTCCTGAGCCGTGGAGATTGTGATGCCTATTGTCGCAGCCTGCTGAAACACAGGACTTGCCACTAATTGATTCTGCAGTTTTTCTTCTATATTTTTCCGTTCAAATTCCGACAATCCGCTTATATACGTCAGCATATGCTGCCGCAGCATCTTTTTTTCTGACATGAGAAATCCACCTCCATAGATAAAAAAACTCTTATCCAATAATATCAGATAAGAGTTTTTTATGAATGCTTATTTAGTTTCACGGTGTAGGGTATGTTTTTTAAGACGTGGTGAGTATTTCATAAGCTCAATACGTTCCGGATTATTACGTTTGTTTTTTGTAGAAATATAGTTACGATCTCCTGTTTCCGTGCAAGCTAACGTTATATTTACGCGCATATCTATCCCTCCAAACTTTTCAACTTGCCTTTTTACATAACTGTACAGACTTTAATTATATTATCAAAGTTTCTTCAATTTATCAAGAATGTTTCTTCAAAGAATCCGAAAACTTTTCATACATTGATTTATTAAAGTTAAAGCAGACGTTTATCAAGATTTCTCCAGCTTTTAGCATAGTCACTTCTTTTAATTTATGGTATAACTATAAATGATACATAAAGTGCGTGTTCAAAAAGTTTCCAATGGTATTCGGCGGGACGAGTAATCACAGCAATGTGGTCAGCTTAATGCAGCCGCTGCGACGGGTAAACGCGGACCTATTACGCTGCGTACATTTGAAGGCTTTTGAACATCCTCATAAAGGGAGGGAATTAAAAATGTTAGTTGCCATTTTGGCAGTTGTCGTCATTGGAATTGTTCTATTTATCCTGTCATTCTTTATTAACGATCGTCTGGAAGAAGTAGAGAGTCAGCTTGAACAATTGTCTATTACAACAATGCAAGATACATATCAGCTGAAAAAGAAAGTATCTGTTTTAGAAGAAGAATTATTGCCTCAAAATATATCTGACGACGCTGTATCGTCTCAACCTAAAAATAATAATTAGAGGAGTATTATCATGAAACAACATGTAAGAGCGTTTGCTGTCGGTCTATTAACCAGCGGTGCCCTGCTTCTCGCTATTTATCTTTTTGGCGGTCAATCCTCAGGCAATCTGAAGGATACCGAGCCGGAAGAATTGATTTCGGTTTTGGAAGATCAAGGTTATGCCGTATTGACTCAGGATGAATACATTGCCTATAGCGTTGGCAGAGAAGATGGGGAAGAAGAAAATTCCGATGCAGATGAAGGAAACGGAAACGAAGAAGCAGATTCCGATTCAAACAACGATTCGGATGAAAATGATAGCACAGATGAAGAAGAAAATAGTAACAATGAAGATAGTAATGATGAAGAAAGCAATGAGAACGAAGATAGTAATGATAACGACTCAGAAAGCAATGAAGATGACGAAGCATCCGAGGATTCTGATGTGATTGAAGTAGAAATCACACTGGAGGACGGCGCACCGCCTTCCACTATCAGTAATGCTTTAGAAGATGCAGGTATTATTGATGACGCGTGGGACTTTAATGATTATCTGGATGATAATGATTTAAGCGGCAGTGTCATACCTGGAACCTATGAAATCGATAGCGAGATGTCGTTCAGCGAAATTGGCGATGTCATCACCACGTATTCCGAATAAAATCATCAAATTTAAAATGAGCTGTTCCATCCGGGAGCTGCTCATTTTTTAAATGATTCACAAAAAAACTTCCACCCGTTACGGGCAGAAGTTTTTTTATTCTTCGTTTTCAGTTTCACTGTCTTCGGAAGAATCACCTTCCGCATCTTCATCATGCTCTTCTTTTATTTCGAAATACGTATCTAAAATACGTTCACCAATTTTCAGGTTGACCTGGTCTCCTTCACCAATTCCAACATACGGTACAACCACGGCAAAAGCAACCTCCGGATCATCATAAGGCGCATAGCCGACTAATGTTAAATTATTAAGGGCAAACTCCTGGCCGTCTACATACTGAAATGACTGCGCTGTTCCTGTTTTTCCTGCCGGATTATAGGATTTATTCGCAAAAAAACCGCTTCCCGTTCCCTGTGATCCTTGATAGGAAAGACGGAATCCTTCCTGCACACGGCTGATTTGGTCATTTGTCATTTCAATCCGGTTCATTACCGATGTGTTTTTGGAATAATACAAAGGCCCCAGCTCATCTAAAGAAGCGATTGGATCACGCGCTTCCTTTAAGAAATGCGGCTGGACACGGTAGCCGTCGTTGGCAATTGTTGATACATATTGTGCAAGCTGCAGGGTTGTGTACGTATCATACTGGCCAATAGCAAAGTCAAGAATATTACCAGGGTTATCCGGGGCTTCCCCTCTAACGCCGGTACTTTCATATGGATAATCAATCCCCGTAGATGCTCCTAAGCCAAACTGATTAAAATAGTTTTGCAGCGTTTGTAAGGTTTCTCCTATATTTATGCTCAAGCTGGCATTATGCGGCATTGGGTAACGATAGTCTCCCCCTAACCGTAAAGCAACATAGAACATGTAAACATTGGATGACCTTTCTAAAGCACTTAAATCGTTAACGGTTCCCATTGCTGAAACAGATTTTTTCACTGGCGCTCCAGCTAACTTCATCGGCGCATCATTGAAAGCATCGCCCGGTGAAATTACCTCCGAATCATAACCAGTAAGAATTGTTGCTCCTTTAATACTGGAACCAGGCTCATGCGCATTGGCTAAAGCCATAAATGCTGCATCACTGTACTCATTCTTCTCCGAATCATAGTTCAGACCGGAAATAGCAAGCAGCTCTCCTGTTTTCGGATTCATAACCACAGCATACGCATTGGTTGCAAATCGATTTTCATAAGGGCTTTTTGCTTTCATGGACTGAAACTCATCTAATAAAATCTCATCCACTTCCTGCTGAAAATCTAAATCTGTTGTTAACACCAGATCTTTGCCTCGTTCTCCCTCTACTATGGTTTCCGAACCGACAATCGACCCGTTTTGGCGTGTCGTATATTGAATCTGTTCTTTACGCCCGCGCAGAAAATCCTCATACTGCTCTTCCAGCCCGCTCCTGCCGACACGATCGTTCCGGCTGTATCCCTTCGTCAGGTAAGCACTCATATCCTCTGCCGGAATTCCCTGCTCCTGGCTGGAGATACTGCCTAAAATACTTGTTAATGTATCACCGTTTGGATAGACACGATTCCAATCCGTTGTAGCATTAATACCAGGCAATTTATCCAGATTTTCCGCTACAGAAGCATATTCCTCTGCGGAAACCTCTTCATTCTTTACAATTTGAGGGGTTAGCGCATATGCTTTATCGAGTTCTTTTTTGATTGCGATAATTTCCAATTCACCACTGGAAAAATTTTCAATTTCTTCATCCGTAATCAAATCCAGCGTCGCATTATAAACCTCAGAATTGTCCATTTCTTCTGTATCAATTTCCTCTAATCGCTCTTCTATGTCTTCTTGATGTAACAATAAATAATATTCTCTTTTGTCTCTGTCTGTTATTCGATCAATATATTGGTCGTCACTCATATCAATATATTGTGCCAATGTTTCCGCTACTTTCAGACGGTCATCCGCCTGCACACCCTTGGGAGGCGTATACGTAATGGAATACATCGCTTCATTATCTACAATTAATTTCCCGTTTGTATCATAAATCTTCCCCCGGGGCACAGGTATACTTGTCGTATCTAAATTGGTTCTCTCAATTTCGTCCTGATAAGCTTCCCCGTTTAGAATTTGAACAACACCTAACTGAAGTATGAGTGCAGAAAATAATAAGAAGATAGCAAAGAAAAGAATATTCATGCGAACGGGAAGCTGAGCCCGTTTTTTCTTTTTCTTCTTGTCTACCACTTTTCTCCTCCTTCACATCTATTTTGAACTTGCATCGCATTAAACTGTATAGCTCGTTTAAAAGTATATACAATGAATCATTTATGTGCATCTTTTTAAACCTTTAAATTATAAAAAGAAACTCCGCCCCTCGGGGCACAATTATCTTCCGCTTATAATCGTTCAAGTTATAATAAAGACCACTGTTTGATTTTACCACATTTAGCGACTTTTTTCGTCCGTAAAATCTTCTTTTAATGCGATTTTTTGTTTTTTTGACGGTCCAATAAAAATGTTCCGGATGCAAAAATAGATGATGGCATGTCCAGCGCCGAATATAATCAGTAAAGCAGGGATAATCACGTCATGCGGAAATAGGAACATGCCAAATATAAACACGGCAATCGAAGCAATTCTTCCCAGATTCAAATAAATTTCCCGGACTACAATGTATTCCACTCTTCTCTCGCTGACCATCCGTGCTCTGCCAATTACATCATAGGTCAGGGATTGATACGGAACGGTCAGAATTGGGAAGGCAATTCCGATAATCACCGCGTATACAATCAACCAGAACAGACTCATTTCAAAAATAATAATAAAGATAGAAGCAAACAGTAAGATTCCGCCAAATAAAATGGCTTTTTTTCTTAATGCAGGTTGAATCCATTTTAAAGCAACAAAATAAAAAATAATGGATAATCCTGAAAGAAATAAATTAAAAACCCCTAAAATAAGCTCACTGTTCGTAACAAGAAAAATCCAGATGGTAATATAGAAACCATAAATACCTTCTCTCAGCCCTTGAAAAAAGTGAGCATGTAAAATACGCTTCCAATTTTTATTTTTCTTTCTTTCATTGATGACAGCAGGTAAAGCAAAGCTTCCTCTGCTTCCCTTTCGTATAATAAAAAAGCTTACAATAATGGCAGCAATAAACAGGCTTAAGGAAATGATAAAAATAGCGGTATAACCAAAATCCCCAGCCATTTTTGAAATCATCCATCCTGCAAGCAACGGTCCAACCATACCTGCAAACGAGGTCAGTGTGCCGGAAATGCCGTTAAACCAATCTCTTGTATCCGGTTCGGTAATCTCAAAGGTCAGTACATAATAAGCTAACCAAAAAAAACCGTACCCTATTCCCAATAAACAACCGAGTATAAAATTATAATATGCAGCCAGCTCGCCGATCCAAAGAACGAACAGAAAAAAGAAACATAAAAAAAGAATTCCGATTCGCAATATAATGATGCGATCGATTTTTTTGGATAATTTTCCAGCATAAATAAAAGATAATGCCTGGAATACATAGCTTGCCAAGTGATAATTAGCAATCACAAAAAAATCTCCGGATTGCTTCCATAGGTACACATTAACAAATGTATTTGATAAAAAGATTCCTGCTGCATATAAAGCGCCGATAAGCAAGAGTATCCAAAGATCCCGATATTCATCTTTTTGTTGTTTATATCTTCTGTACTGCTGTTGTAATTGCATAGAAAACGACTCCTTCTTCTTTTATTTTTAGCGAAGGAGCCGTATCTATACAAAAAGCTTGCAGAAACATAAAGTTATCTGCAAGCTTTTATAATTATTCTTTATTTTGCTGCTTCGTAATTGTTTGTTACTTGATCCCAGTTAACAACATTCCAGAATGCAGAAATATAGTCCGGGCGTCTGTTTTGATATTTAAGATAATATGCATGCTCCCATACATCTAATCCTAATAGTGGCGTCTTACCATCTGTTAATGGAGAATCCTGGTTTGGAGTGCTTGTGATTTCAAGCTCGCCATTGTTTAATACTAACCATGCCCAGCCAGAACCGAAACGTCCTGCTGCCGCAGCTGCAAAATCCTCTTTAAATTTGTCAAAAGAACCGAATTTGCTGTTGATTTTATCAGCCAGCTCGCCAGTTGGTTCTCCGCCGCCGTTTGGTGACAAAGTCTTCCAGAAGAAGCTGTGGTTAGCATGTCCGCCGCCATTGTTGCGTACAGCAGTACGGATGCTTTCAGGAACCTCATTTAAGTCCCTCACAAGCTCATCAACTGATTTGTTTTGCAGATCTTCATGTCCTTCTAATGCATCATTTAATTTGGTAACGTAGGTGTTGTGATGCTTCGTATGGTGAATGTTCATTGTTTCTTTATCGATAGATGGTTCCAATGCATCGTATGCATAAGGTAATTCCGGTAATTCAAATTTTGCCATGTGTAACTCCTCCTTAAAATAAATGATGATTTTATTTCTACAACTTATACGTTATCAAAGGTAAGAATTTCTTGCAAATATTTTGCACTGATATGTATCAAACATTCCTTATTAAATAACCGTTTACATATTATTGACTATCTCATTTTGATTTAGGGAAACTTTTTTCCCTTAAAGAAACAACAAAATATTTATAAAAAGAATCAGATTCCGCTTGCAAAATCTGAAAAAAGCACACAAAAAAACAAGCTTTGCGCTTGTTTTTTAGATGGCTCGGGACGGAATCGAACCGCCGACACAAGGATTTTCAGTCCTCTGCTCTACCGACTGAGCTACCAAGCCGTACATGGAGCTTTGATATAAAAGCTCTCCATCATTCTGTTGTGAAATATGTATGGAGGAGGTAGAGGGATTCGAACCCCCGCGCGGTTTGACCCGCCTCTCGGTTTTCAAGACCGACCCCTTCAGCCAGACTTGGGTATACCTCCAGACAGAATAAATGGTGGACCCTGCAGGACTCGAACCTGCGACCGATCGGTTATGAGCCGATAGCTCTAACCAACTGAGCTAAGGGTCCTTTTACTATTATTGAATGGGGCGACCGGTGGGGATCGAACCCACGCGTGCCGGAGCCACAATCCGGTGCGTTAACCACTTCGCCACGGCCGCCATGAAATAGCAAATGTATGTATATATTTTTTGGTAGCGGCGGAGGGGATCGAACCCCCGACCTCACGGGTATGAACCGTACGCTCTCGCCAGCTGAGCTACACCGCCATGGCTCCACAGGTAGGATTCGAACCTACGACCGATCGGTTAACAGCCGATTGCTCTACCACTGAGCTACTGTGGAATAATGTTTGTTTTAATTAGCAACAAAATATAATTTATCATGTTCTGTTGATTATGTCAACAACTTTTTTTGCGGTGTTGCAAAAGTTTTTATCAGAAGTTGACTGCAAGAATTATAATAGCATGTAATATAACATATTTCAACAAAAACTTATAAAAACTTTTTTCATTTCCGGTAATATATAGAAAAAGCTGTATTTCTATCGCATCTGTTATCCCCTCTTTTTAATATGCATGCTTCAAAATAATCAGATGTTCCATAAATGCTGTTGATAAATTATGCACCTCCGCGCTGCATAACAATGACCAGCAGTTATCACGTTAAAAGCGTTCTCTTCCCCTTTTATCCCGAAATAGATGAAATAAGGGCTCTATCCGCTTCATTACAACAGATAGAGCCCTTTTATATCAGATCATCCTTAATGGTCTCCTAAGACGTTCTGAGCAATGTTTACAGCATGATCGCCAATTCGTTCTAAATTACTTATGATATCGACAAAAACGATTCCTGCTGATCCATTACAAGTGCCTTCATTCATACGGATAATATGGTTTTTACGGAATTTCCGCTCCATTTTATCGATTTGGTCTTCTTTTTGAATAACTTCTAAAGCCGCTTCCCTATCGTTTGCCTCTAAAGCCTCAACAGCCTGTTTAACTGTCATATACGTTAAATCAAACATTTTGTTGAGATCTTCAATTGCCTGATCTGTCAGCGAAACTTTGTTGGACATTTTATAGTCCACCAGTTCAACCACATTCTCAAAATGGTCGCCAATTCGTTCAATATCACGAATTGTACTCATTAAGCTGGTATGTTCTATACTTTCCGGTTCTGTTAAGTTGGTAGAAGCGATATCCACTAAATACTCCGTTATTTTACGATCCAGATTATTCAGCGCTCCTTCAATTTGCAGAGCCATCTCGGAATTTTTCGGATTCTGCGTAGTGACATAACTGTGGGTTTCCTCTAAACCTTGATACGCATATTTCCCCATACGGACGACTTCCATCTTAGCCTGGCCCAGTGCCAGCGAGGAAGACTGCTGAAGGAAAATAGAATCCAGATGCTTTGGTTTATACTCAATAATGACATCATCTCCAGGCACCAGCTTCGTAATGAGCCATGCCAAAGCACCGATAAATGGAAATTGAATAATCGTATTTGCGATATTATAGCTTCCATGCGCAAAGGCAATTGTCATCTCCGGGTTTAAACTTAAGCTGGATTGTAAATAGTAAATAAATTGAGTAAACGGATAAAGCAAGATAATAAAAATAATCGCACCTAGTAAATTAAACGTTACATGTGTATAGGCAGCTCGTTTGGCAGCGACAGATGTACCTATACTTGCAAGAACAGCTGTAATGGTAGTACCGATATTATCGCCAAATAATACAGGAATAGCTGCCTTTAAGTCAACTGCACCCTGTGCGAATAATCCTTGCAGAATACCGATGGTTGCTGATGAACTTTGTACAATTACAGTAAATACGGTACCAATAACTACTCCAAGAATTGGTGTATCGCTCATAGAAACTGTCAAATCTTGAAATGCCTGTAAAGAGCGGAGAGGTGTCATCCCGCTGCTCATTAATTCAAGCCCATAAAACAGAGCTCCAAAACCGAATATCGCCTGTCCTACCGCTACAATTTTTTGCTTCTTAAAGAAAAAGATTGTAAACGCACCTAAGGCTAAAAATAATAACGAATACTCCCCAACATCTATTCCAATAATAAAAGCTGTTACGGTTGTACCGATATTCGCCCCCATGATCACACCAATTGCCTGTCTTAATGTCATAAAACCGGCATTAACAAGCCCTACAGTTAAAACAGTAGTTCCTGAACTGCTCTGAATAAGCACAGTTACAATAATCCCAGCAAGCACACCCAGGAAAGGATTGGTTGTAAACCGGTCCAGAATATCCCGCAGACGATCTCCTGCTGATTTTTGGAGTCCGTCCCCCATCATTTTTATCCCCATCAGGAATATGCCGATTCCTCCGAGAAATTCAATAATTAAACTTTGAACATCGATATCCACGAAAACTTCATCCCTTCTACCTCTTATGTAAACTTTTGTAGAATTTTGCGCCTCATTCATTATTGATGATTCTAAAGAGAATGTAAACATGTTTGATGAAAAATTTACATAGATTTAATATTTGTTTACATTCGAATAGAAAGGGATGCTTAGTATCTGCTTTTTTCATGAAAATATGTATAATATTAGGACCAATCGCATACAAATACAGGATTCATCTCCAGCTTTATGAAATGAATCCTGTTTCAGGGTTATTCTATTTAATTACGAACTATTAATTAATCTTCTTTAAGCTCCTCTATCCGGACACTGGTTCCATCCACTGCCACTACTTTAATCGGCGTTCCTTTTTTAATCCAGCGTCCGCCAGATACAGCACTGTAATGTTTTTTATTCACTTCAATCGTACCGGAAGGTCTAAAATCGGTCAGCGCAACGCCTTCTTCTCCCAGCAAAGCTTCATACTCTTTACTGAGCGAGCTGTAGCCCTGTTCATTTGTAAGCTGGTCCATTAAAGCGATTTTCGTCCACATCTGTCTCCGTTTAAATACTTTTAAAAACGCCAGAGATGAAAATGCTCCAATGACGATACTGATTACCGCATAAAGACCGTTTGCAAAATCCGGCTGCGGCAATGCAACGGCAACGATCATCAAAACCAGTCCAATTGTAGCCAAGGTTCCATCGTTCAACACTTTGCCATCAATAATAATCAGTAATATTCCCAGGAAGTATATAATAAACATGAGTAAGACCGAATTGGTTTCTGTGTATACCGTAAAATAAACAGTTATAAATCCCAGCCCTAATACACCAAATATACCACGCATATTTACAAACATTTCACCTAATATAAATAAAGTTCCAAAAAATAAGGCAAGAAATCCAACCCATTGTAATTCAACCACGTCCATACCATTCACACCCTCTCGTTGCCCTGCTTATCATGCATATATAAAAACGATAAGAAGGACTTTTTTGACATCCTCTTCTATATTATATGTACGTATGAGGAAAGAAAATAGTTTCATTAAAGGAGATTTTTTATGGAATTTTTGCGTAGAATTTCCCTGATTACGTTTATTATATTAGTTGCAGTCAGTATTTTTCAAGACTTAGCTCATTCAGACGGGACAACCTCCGTTTCAAATAATGAAAATTTGGAACTGCCTCCTTTTGAAGCTGTTCCGGTAAAAGTAAATCCTGGAGATACGGTTCTCAGTATTACAGAAGAAATCCAAACCATAACGGTCAACACTGTCTCTGTTGAGATTATTTTAAAGGCTTTTGAATCATTGAACCCGAACATCTCCTCCAATGACATCCATGTACATGAAGTTTACTATTTCCCACAATTTCAAGAGGAGCATTAGAAAAAGCAAACATCCGCTTTATTTTTCAAAGTGAATGCTTGCTTTTTATTATGAAATGCAGCTTTTTGCTAAATAATTTTAATGCTCAGAAATGCCGCCTAGGAAAAGAAAGGGATAATGAAAAAAGCGGAAATCAAAGAAAGAGCTCCTGCTATAATTCCGATAATACCAAGAATATTTGTCCCTCTGCTTCGTGCTACAAACCCGAATACAATGCTGGCGGCTCCTAAAATAACCGGCCAGGTAAAAAATGAAATAATTGCTAAGATGATACTTCCCCATCCATATATTGTCCCCGGGTTAAAGCTTTTCTCATCTTCAAATTCCAACAGGTTGGCATCGGTTAATTCTGTTGAAAATTCTTCCATTCTTTTGCTGTCTAACTGTTCATTTGTATGTTCATGCTGTGGTCTTTGTCCATGGTTCGGCATATCCTGTATACGTTTGTCTTTATCATTATCATTCATGAGATAAACTCCTTATACTTTAGAATTATATGATTAGCATACGGAATCTACAGGTTTTCATACAGGTATCATGCGGAATTTTTAGCAAAGAATGGTATAATCTTTTTGTTGTCAGCATATATTTACATGATGGAAGAAAATAAGAGGATATTCAAAAGGAGGGATGATATGTCTTTCTTTATCAAAGAAATGATTAAAAATAAACTGCGTAAATTAACCCCAGATGAAATTTTACATTATAGTGCCGAATACGGCTTTGCTATCACACGTACACAAGCAGACCAGATTGTACATTATTTAAGAACTTCTGCACCTAATCCATTTGACCAGGCAGATCGTGACCGCTTTATGATGGAGCTTGCAAAAATCACGGATCAGAAAACAGCAGCAGCAGCACAGCAGTTAATGGATGAGGTCATTAAATCATATGGGATGGAGCATTTATTTGAAAACTAAAACCGGCTGAAATTAAAAAAGATGAGCATTCCCATATATAGGGTGCTCATCTTTCTTAATTTATCATGGTTAATTGACCATAAACCCCCGCTGAATAAAGTTTGATTTTATACGGGACTAGCCTTCCATAATGATTTCCTTTAAATTCTCTTGAAAATCACCTTCGCGCAGCATTGCTATTTCATACTTGTACGGTGCTTTTTTATTTTTCTTATCTGTGCCTACATAAGGTGTTTCAAGGATTTTAGGAAGCTCGCTAAGCTGCGGATGATGAACAACCTTGTGGAGGGCATCAAAGCCAATGTAGCCAAAACCGATGTTTTCATGACGGTCTTTATGAGCTCCGCGGTCATTTTTACTGTCATTGACATGGACTACTTTCAGACGGTCTAATCCGACGATTTTATCAAATGAATTCAATACCCCATCAAAATCATTGACGACGTCATAGCCTGCATCATGAATATGACATGTATCCAAACAAACAGAGAGATGTTCATTGTGCGTAACACCAGAAATAATTTCAGCCAGTTCTTCAAATGTACGGCCCATTTCGGAGCCTTTTCCAGCCATTGTTTCTAATGCAATTTGAACATCATTTTTTTGTTCAAGCACTTCATTTAATCCTTCGATAATTTTCGGAATACCCTTGTCCGGGCCTTCCCCCACATGCGCTCCCGGATGAAGTACGATTTGTTTTGCCCCCAGAGCCTCGGTACGTTCGATTTCACTCCGCAGAAAATTAACGCCCAATTCAAATGTCTCCGGTTTTACCGTGTTGCCGATATTAATAATATACGGCGCATGCACAACAATGTCAGCTATTCCATGAGATGCCATATGTTCTAATCCAGCTTCAATATTTAATTCTTCAATCGGCTTTCTTCTTGTGTTCTGCGGTGCGCCTGTATAAATCATAAAGGTATTTGCCCCGTAGGAAGCAGCTTCTTCGCTGGATCCTAATAACATTTTCTTACCATTCATTGAAACATGAGAACCGATTTTCACCATATTTATTCCTCCTAACGCTTCTTTCTGTTTTGCTCTTTTGTCAGCTGTCTTTTAATTTGCTGTTGCTGCTGCTTTTGTTTTTTCTTATAGCCCGGCTTTACTTTCTTTGCTTTTCTTACGCGCTTCCACGCTTCCCGGTCATTACTTGTGTCTTCAGTTTTCCGGCGTGTTCTTTCATTCCAGGATTTATCCTCGGTCCATTCACCCTGCTTAACCTCTACGAACGAGAACGTGAGTCCCTTTTGCTCCAATCTTTCGATTAAACGGGCGTCCTCTTCGCTGTAAATACTGACTGCTGTGCCCTCTAGTCCGGCTCGTGCTGTCCTGCCGACACGATGAATATAAAAATGCTCTTCTTTTGGAAGCTGGGCATTAATTACATGGCTGACACCTTTGATATCAATTCCCCTTGAAGCTAAATCTGTTGCGACTACGTATTGATAGCGCAGCTGCTGTATCTCTTTCAATACACGCTTTCTCTCCCGGGGCGTCAGACCGCCATGAATGACACCAACATCCAAGCCATAGCCTCCAAGCGCTTCTGCCAGCTCATTAGCCTGTTGTTTCCCATTTGTAAATACCAGCGCTAAATAGGGATGGATTGTCTTGGAAATATCCCAAATAATCTTCGCTTCATCCCGATGCTTTTTCAGAATAAGCCGATGCTCCATCGTTTCCGGAGAAAAATGCTCTTCCATTTTAATATATTCCGGATTTCTTAAATATTTTTTAAAGAAATGCTGTAAGCGCTGTGGAATAGTTGCCGAGAAGACCAGCAGCTGAATATCCTGCTTCGCGCGTACTAATAATTGATCCACTTCTTCAATAAAGCCTAAATCAAGCATCAAGTCCGCCTCGTCAATCACAAACGATTCCGCACTATAGATGGATAATGCTCCATCCTTTACCAAATCTAAAATTCTCCCTGGTGTCCCCACCACAATCATTGGCGGTGTTTTTAATTTCTCAATTGCCTTTTGTTTATCGGTACCGCCGACAAGCAGCTTGGCTGTCCATTTTTCTGTCTTATCCGCAATTGTAATGATTTTCCTTACTTCATTGTAAAGCTGTGTTGCCAGTTCCCTTGTTGGCGCAGTAATTACAAACTGCACTTTTTTTTGATTCTCATCCAGCTGTTGAAACATCGGCAATAAAAATGCATGCGATTTGCCGGAACCGGTCCGGGATTGACCAATAACACTTTTTCCATCCAAGATAGCAGGTATCACTTTTTCTTGGATTGCAGTCGGATTTCTAAAATCCAATTCTTGAATAATATCCTGGATATCCATATCCAGGGATAGTTCTGCAAATGTTTTTTCCATCTGTTTCCCTCCTTTGAAATCTTTTCTATAATAAGTTGAAATAAAATGAAACTTCACTCAGCGGAAGTTTTTGTTCTTCCAACGCTCTCAGGTTAATAGCCAGCCGCTACGGAAAAATACTACGCTAGTTAGATTTTTACTACCTATTTATAACAAACATAAAATTCATTAACCTGACAACATTGGTTTATATTCTTCACCCACTGAGAGTTAGTTGAGTGATTCAGGGAGCTAGCATCCGTTATCTCCCGCCTAAATACATTTATTTTTACGTTTTATTTTAAGGCGGGAGTTTTACGGACAGTTCTCCGTGATAAATATCCAGCCTATGATATTTTCTACCACGTGTTATAGAGGGAGACCTCAAAAATACTATGCTGGTTAAAATGCTTATCACTCAAATAAATCATTTAACTATCTATTTCACATAAATACGAACGGGTCTGTATTTACTTCTGATACATAAACCTTTGACCTGAATGCAGGTATTTCCTGTATAAGTTTTTCCTTGGTTGCTGTTTTCATTATCTTCTCGATATAATGACCGGCATCAATGACTGTCAGTCCCATCTGCTCTGCATCTTGAGCAGCGTGAAATGTCATATCTCCTGTAATATATACATCCGCTTTTTTTCGGAGCGCATGACTGACATATTTCTCCCCGCTTCCTCCCAGGACAGCAACTTTTTTTACATTCTTTTCTATATTACCAGAAACACGCACGCGAGGCATGTCTAAATTCTTTTTCACCGTTTCAATGAATGCCTTCATTGAAACCGGGGATTCCAGGACACCAAAGCGTCCGATTCCAATCGACTGTCCTTTATTTTCCAATGGATACATATCATAAGCCGGTTCTTCATAAGGATGGGCTGAAATAACAGCATCTATCACCCTGGCTAGATTTTTCTTAGGAACAACGGCTTCCAGCTTCTTCTCATCGACAAAAGTCATTTCATTCTGCTCGCCAATATACGGGACAGCCTGCTCTGACGGAAGAAAAGTCCCTTGTCCGGCGCTTTGAAAGGTGCAATGACTGTAATCGCCGATTTGGCCAGCTCCGCCCTGATGCAGAGCATCCCGTAATTCCTGTACATGCGACTCTGGAACAAAAACAACAATTTTAAGCAGCGACTCTTGTTCTAACACTTCTAAGGGTTCTTTATTTTTCAATTCAAGGGCGTCACTTAATAAATCATTTACACCACCCTCGGCGATATCCAGATTGGTATGTGCAGCAAAGACCGTTATATCGTTTTTTAAAAGCTTTTGTACCACTCTCCCCTTCGGATGATCGACATTAATCTGTTTTAAAGGCTGAAACAGCAAAGGGTGATGGGCAATAATCAAATTCGCCCCTTTTTCAATTGCTTCATCAACTACTTCCTCCGTCACATCCAGTGTAATCAGAATTTGAGATGTCGTATCATGAAACCGTCCAGTCTGTAAACCGATATTATCCCAATGATAGGCAAAACTTTTCGGTGCCCAGCTGTCCATAATCCGAAAAAAATCAGCGTGTTTCGTCGTTTGTTCCTTCATGATCAAGTTCCTCCTTCATCCAGTATAATTCTGTTTGGAAATCAGCTATTTTCTCATGATTTATTTGCTTTGCCTGCTGCATTTGCAAAATGATTTGTTCGATATTCATTATTTCCTGTGACCACTTTTTAATAAAAGCAGCATTCTTCTCTTTCATTAAATAGGGACCTAATAAAAGCTGCCTGCCCTTCTTCAGTTCATTATCGCTGTATGGTGAAGAGGCTTCTGTATAACGATCCGCAACAAGCACTTCATAGATATGTCCCTGCTCATCCACAATCTCTTCTGCTCTCAGTATAAAATCATTTTGATCAAACCATCGTCTGACTGCTCTTGCGTCTACATTAGGCTGTGCAATAATTCGTTCAGCAGATTTAGCAATAGCAGCATGGTTTTCTAAGATGGAAGTAATCAATCCTCCGCCCATCCCTGCAATGACGATTTGTTTGACCTCACCTTCATTTATGACAGATAAACCATCTCCTAAACGGGCATCGATTCGTTCCTCTAATTGATGAAATCGAATTGTTTTTTTGGCGCTGTCTAAAGGCCCTTGATTCACTTCTCCGGCAATAGCGCTTGCTGTTTTATCTCTTTGGCAGACATAGGCAGGCAGATATGCATGATCTGAACCAATATCTGCGAAATGCGCTCCCTGAGGCAGATATTCAGCAACTATTTTCAAACGATTCGATAGGGTGACATTCTGGTTCATTATTTGTTCTCCTTTTAAAGACAGTTCTTTTCTGTATTTCTCCAATAAGAAAAGCTTTCTGTACGAATCAGAAAGCTTTCATTTCTTTTATTATATATTATTCATGCTCGCTTAACCACTCGCTGAGTGCATCTAATTCTTCACCTGCAAGTTGAGGGAAAGCCGGCATGCCTCCGTCAGTTCCATTTTCAATGATATCAGCAATTTCTTCTTGAGAATAAGTGCTTCCAACTTGTGTTAAATCAGGAGCAGAACCACTTGCTAAATCTTGACCATGACAGCTGGCACAATTGGATTGGAAAACCTCTTCTCCAGCATCAGCACTGGTAGACTCGCCGCCTTCTTCTCCTCCTTCTGCCTCTTCTGTCTGTTCTCCACCATTTTCTTCAGCATCTTGAATAGCCTGTCTTTGATCAATACCAATTACAGAAATAATAATGACAGCTATCAGCCCCAGCCCGGCAATAATTGCATATGGTATAACCGGATTCTTTTTCATTACGCTTCCTCCTTATGTAATCCAAATATTATAAATTAATACTACTATTAGTTTACTCGAAATCTAAAAATTTTTAAAGGATTATCCAAGATATTTAAAAAAAACGACAAAAGTGATGATTCCTATAGTCAAAGCTGCTCCCAAATAACGAATAACAGGCAGCTTTTTCAAATATCCAAAAACAATCCATCCAATGCCATTGGCAGTAATCATAAAATTATTATAAGCTCCTAATCCAAAAGTATCCATTATACAAATAGAAAGCTGCAACACATATAACAATTGAATAGATATAAATAAATAACGATAACGTCGTGATGCATTCTTTCCAGTTCCTGACCAGATTAGAATATTTATAAAGAAAACAAAACTTAAAATACCTGCCCCGACAGAGCCGGCTAATTGATAATAATAATCTAAAAAGATAACGCTTACCAATATCATCAACATCATGGTAAAATGAAGCTTTTTCCATGTAGATAGCCAATTTTTATTTTTATTGGTTATTTCTATTTCTCCGCCTTTAGTATATAATGCTAATAAAAAATCACATTGTTCTTCCGGCAATAAACGATTCTCTTTCCACTTTAAAATTTCCTGGATAATCAATTGGTTTTTTTCATGATTATTCATAAACCCACCCCGGAAGCGTCACCATTTAAATGTTAAAAAAAGCAAAATCTTATTTTATGGACTTTTGAATATTCTTTATGAATTCATATAAAACAATAATTGGAATACGCAAGCCGTTAAACGGGAACTTGCATATTCCAGTATTCAGAATGAACTTATTTCAGTATAACACCTTAATCAAGGAAGTCTTTCAATCGCTTGCTTCGGCTTGGGTGTCTTAATTTACGTAATGCTTTCGCTTCGATTTGGCGGATACGTTCTCTGGTTACCCCAAATACTTTCCCTACTTCTTCAAGTGTTCTCGTTCTTCCATCATCTAATCCAAACCGCAGACGAAGCACATTTTCTTCTCTGTCTGTCAATGTGTCTAATACATCTTCCAGCTGTTCTTTCAGTAATTCGTAAGCTGCATGATCGGATGGAGAGATTGCTTCCTGATCCTCAATGAAATCACCTAGATGTGAATCGTCTTCTTCTCCGATTGGTGTTTCTAAAGATACAGGTTCTTGAGCGATTTTTAGAATGTCGCGCACCTTATCCGGGCTTAATTCCATTTCTTCGCCGATTTCCTCCGGTGTCGGTTCACGTCCCAGATCCTGCAGCAGAGAGCGCTGTACACGGATTAATTTATTAATGGTTTCCACCATATGAACCGGGATACGAATGGTACGGGCCTGGTCCGCGATTGCACGGGTAATTGCCTGTCTAATCCACCAGGTTGCGTAGGTACTGAATTTAAACCCTTTGCGGTAGTCAAATTTCTCAACAGCTTTGATCAGACCCATATTTCCTTCTTGAATCAAATCGAGGAAAAGCATCCCCCGTCCAACATAGCGTTTTGCGATGCTGACAACGAGACGAAGATTGGCTTCCGCTAACCTTCTCTTTGCTTCGATATCTCCCTCTTCAATTCGGGAAGCGAGTTCAATTTCTTCTGCTGCAGAAAGCAGGTCTACTCTGCCGATTTCTTTTAAATACATACGGACCGGGTCATTGATCTTTATCCCTAAAGGAACACTGAGATCATTCAGGTTGATTTCTTCTTCTTTTGCGATTTTCTGCATCTCGGGGTCATCCTCAGACTCACCTAACACATCGACACCCTGTTCTTCCAGATACTCATAAAACTCATCCATTTGTTCGGGTTCCATGTCAAAATTAGATAAACCGTCAGCCACTTCTTCATACGCAAGTGTACCGCGTTTCTTACCCATGTCAACCAATTTTTCTTTTGCTTGCTCTAATGTCAGTTCGGGTTCTTTCATATGCGAAGGTTTTTGTTCGGCCATGAGTCCCCCTCCTTCCAAATTGTTGAATTATTTTTCGTTATTTTGCTTCTGCAGCCGGATTAACTCCATTGCCAAGCGGGCAGCCTCCAATGGATCATTTTTCTGCTCCGCTTTCCTTTGCTGCTCTTTTAAGCTTTTTTTCGCCGGACTTTGATCCGCCTCCCGATGAATCATTCGCAGATAGTCATCGATTTCTTCCTCTGTACTATGCTGGACATCGCTGGACATCGCCAATTCAATGACTTGATTCTTTAAATGTTCATCAGACAGTCTCTCCATAAATAAACTAATATCTGGTGAATTACCTTCTTCATAAAAAGCATATAAATGTGTTGCAACAATTTTATGGTCATTTACATTAAATCCCGCTCCAAGCTCATATTGTACTTTTTCAGCTATATAGGCATCCTGAAGCATATAGGATAAAATTCTTTTTTCAGCATTAACATATGCCGGAAATAACTTTTTCTTATTTGCAGGTACATATGGCTTAGTATAACTCTTATCACGCTGATTATCCTTCGCGGAAGGCTGGCTTTTCTGATACTGAGCCAGCTGGCTCATCAAGGTATCTACAGACAAATCAAATTCCTTATGCAATTCCTGAATATAATATTCCCGTTCCAGCGCACTCTCAATCATAGAAAGTTCTTTTAAAACGCGCTCGATATACTCAATACGCTCACTTTCCAGCTGCAGATTGAAGTGTCTGCGCTGATATCGCATGAAGAAACTCATATAACTGTCACTTGTGCGCAGAACCCTTTCTTTAAAAGCTTCGCCTCCATGCTCCCGGACGTAGCTGTCCGGGTCTTCCTCTGCATCCAAATTGGCAATACGGACATCACAGCCGACCGACCGCAATAGAAGTGCCGACTTATAACGGGCTTCTATCCCTGCACTATCCCCATCAAAACAAATAATAACCGTATCGACATAGCGGTTTAAAAGCTTTGCCTGCGTTTCTGTCAAAGCGGTCCCCATCGTAGCCACTACATTTTTCACGCCAGCCTGATAAACAGAAATAACATCCATATAGCCTTCCATTAAAACAGCTTCATTTTCTTTTCGGATATGGCGCTTTGCCAAGTCAAAATTATATAAAAGCTTACTTTTTTGAAAAAGTTCGCCTTCCGAGCTATTTAAATATTTCGGACCGCTGTCATCATGCATTGCTCTGCCGCCAAAACCGACAGTGCGCCCCAATGCATTCCGTATAGGGAAAATAATTCTGCCGCGAAAACGGTCGATGACTTCATTATTATCGTTTCCTGCTAAAATACCGCTTTTCAAAAGCAATGGTTTAGAATATCCTTTTTGTGTAAGAAACTTCGCTGTGAAATCGCGCTTATCCGGAGCATATCCAATTTGGAATTCTTCTAACGTCTCCTTCGTAAGCCCGCGGCTTTTTAGATACTCTAATCCATCCTTCCCATCTTTTTGATACTTTATGAGATGATGATATAATTTTGTCAACCATTCATACGCAGAGAGCATCTGCTCTGTTTCCTCTGATAAAGAAGTTTCTTTGGGAATGGATGCTGTCGGCAGCTCTACACCGCTTCGGTCAGCTAAATATTTCAGCGCCTCATAAAATGTGAAATTTTCCATTTCCATTAGAAACGAGAATACATTTCCGCCTTTTCCGCAGCCAAAGCAATGAAAAATCTGTTTATCCTGGGTAACTGAAAATGAGGGTGTATTTTCGCCATGAAAGGGACATAGACCAAAATAGTTTTTACCTTGTTTTTTTAATTGAATGTACTCTCCAATGACATCGACAATATCATTGGTTTTTTTCACTTCCTCAATAATTGGTTCAGGTATTTGATTAGCCATGTTTACCACCAACTATTCTATTTGATTTTATAGGATGCTAAAACACATTTTAGAGAGATTATGCAAAATCCTCCTTTTTAAACTTAGTTGCTCCATTTTTCATGATTCGACATATTTTTTTCTTATTCTCAAAAAAAATAGCCTTAACATAGATTCTACAAAGGATACATAGATTCCTTCTTTTTCAGAGCAAATTATGATTAAAATTGCATTTTATTTAAATCTGCTCATACGATTTACCATTATAATATATTTTTTAATAGATTTCTATTAATTTGTATATAAATCTATGGAACAAAGAAAAACATTCCGTGAGAGTTGCGTACAGAATGCTTTTCCTACCATTTTTATCCTGAAAATATACTGTTATTATATCTCTTGCAAAGCTTTAAAATGATTATTATTGTCTGCTTTGCCACATTCTAATAATCTGGTTTGCTGTTTCTTCCACTGCTTTATGAGACACGTCAATAACAGGACAGCCAATTTTTTCAACGACATCATTAAAAAATTCGAGCTCCTGTTCAATTCTGCTTACATTTGCATACGTTGCCTGATCTCCCAGTCCCAGCGCTTTTAAACGTTCCTTCCGAATGCCATTCAATTTTTCTGAAGAGATACGTAAACCAATACATTTTTTAGGGTCGACCATCATCAGCTCTTCCGGCGGGTCTACCTCTGGAACAATCGGAACATTTGCTACTTTAAAGCGTTTGTGTGCCAAGAATTGAGACAGTGGCGTTTTGGAGGTTCTGGAAACACCTATCAATACGATATCGGCACGGGTGATGCCCCGCGTATCTCTCCCGTCATCGTATTTAACAGCAAACTCAATCGCTTCAATCTTTTTGAAATAATCTTCGTCCAGTTTATGAACAAGTCCTGCCTCTAAACGGGGCTGATCACTAAAAACACGCTCCATGGCGTCCATAGTCGGACCCATGATATCAATTGCTTCAATATCCAGTTCAGCTGCACGCTTGTTTAAATGCGCTCGCAATTCTGGATTAACCAGTGTAAAACCGATAAGACTTGAATTCAATTTTGCCTGTTGTAAGAATTCATCAATCGTTCCTTTATCTTCTACATAAGGAATACGCTGAATTTTATAATCCCCGCTTTTGAATTGGCTTAAGCCTGCTTTAATTACCAGCTCGGCCGTTTCTCCAACAGAATCAGATAACACATAAATAACTTGCTGCTCCTTCATCTCGACATCCTCCCCTTAGCACCTAAAAAATTATATTGTATCTTCCATTGTTAATTCAACCAACAGTTTCGTCATCGTTGTTTTTGTAATACGGCCGATAACCTCTAGACCATTTTCGGTATCTTTTACTACAGGGACACCATCGATCTGCTTGGATATAAGCTGATGAGCTACATCGACCAGCAGGTCATTTTTTCGGCAAACAGTTATATTAGGCATTCTTGTCATAATAATCGGTACAGGGATAGAGTTCAGGTCCTGCCTGCCCATACTTGAACGCAGCAAATCCTTTCGGGAAAGAACTCCCACCAAGCATGAATTTTCATCGACAACAAAAAGTGTGCCGACATCTTCTAAGAACATCGTTGATATTGCATCGTATACTGATACCTTCTCATTTACAGCTACTGGGACCTGCTGAAATTCATGAACCTTATACCGCTTTATCTTTTCTGTCAGCAATTCTGAACCTGTTTTACCTGTATAAAAGTAGCCAACACGAGGACGTGCGTCTAAAAAACCAGCCATCGTCAGAATAGCCAGGTCCGGTCTCAATGTGGCCCGGGTCAGCGCCAGCTGGTCCGCTATTTGCTCCCCCGTGATGGGACCGTCTGCTTTTACTATTTCTATAATCCGCTGCTGTCTTTTCGATAAGTCCACTTTTTCACCACCTAAACTGCCGCATTATTTGCAAATAAATAATAAATAGGATGCTTTCCAGATATCAGCTGCATCAAATTTGGCATATTGAAGGATAATGTACCATGCTTTTCATATTTAAAGCATGGTACCTTCATTACTATTCGACTCTATTCACTAAAAAACCTTTTTTTAAGAGAGAAAACCTTTTTAAACATCCTCTAAAATGAAGAAAGTGTAAAATTGTTTAGATTAATTGTCGTCATCGCAGAAGTCTTCCTATATTTCTATGCATGCTGCTTCCACGCTATTTTTCGTAAATCCGCATATTGCAAAATAAGCATAGAAAGCTCATGAATCATAGATAGACGATTTTTTCTTACTTCTTCATTATCGTCCATAATCATATTATGATCAAAGAATGCGTGGATATTATCAGCAAGATCCGCAAGAAGCTGTAATGCCGCTTCACTGTTTTGTGCCTCTAAATGTGCAGCATAATTTGATTTCACAGATTTCACAGCATCGTATAATGCTTGTTCTGATTCTGTTTGGATAAGCGCAGCGTCTGCTTCATGGTTTTTATCCTCTACCTTATTTTCCAGATTCAGAACACGCACCAGCGCCTCCTGTGAGTTTTTAAAAGCTTCATCTGCTTTTTTCACAGATAAAACATGTGCTTTATCTACTGCAAAATGAAATACGCCAAGCTGATTGTCTGTAATTGCATGAATAATATCTGATTCTACGTTCTCTTCACGGAGCAAATAGGCAGCACGGGAGCCAAAAAATGTGCGCAAATCATCATTCGCAGAGGCATTTACAGTTAAACCGGCATCCGCTAATACAGATAAAGTATAGTTAATGAGTGATTCTACTGTCACATCCCAATGCTGATCCTGCAAAATACGTAAAATTCCCGTTGCCTGTCTTCGTAAACCATATGGATCCTGTGAACCGCTCGGGATAAGTCCGACACTGATACAGCCGGCAATGGTATCCATCTTATCTGCAATACTCAGTACGGCGCCGACTGTTGTTGCAGGGAGTTCACCGTGAGACTGTTTTGGTAAATAATGTTCACGTATGGCTTGAGAAACTTCCTTTGTTTCTCCAAAATATGCAGCATATTTCTCGCCCATTACGCCCTGTAATTCCGTAAATTCATTTACCATATTGGTCATTAAATCGAATTTGCTGATTTCTGCAGCTCGGGCAATCTCTTTTCCTTCTTTTAAAGCAAGTTCTTCAGCTAAATGACTCGCAATTTTTTTAACCCGGTTTACTTTGTCTGTATACGTACCCAGCTTTTCCTGAAATACAACTCTGGTCAGCTTCTCCTGGAAGAAATCAATTGAAAGTTTTTTGTCCTCTTCAAAGAAAAACTCTGCGTCCGCAAGACGCGCGCGAAGTACCTTCTCATTTCCCCGGATGACGGTTTCCAATTCGTAATCATCACCGTTTCTTACTCCTACAAATTTAGGCAGCAGCTCTCCGTCTCGTTCTACCGGGAAATAACGCTGGTGCTCGGCCATAGACGTAATAAGTACTTCTTTGGGCAGAGCAAGGAAAGAATCTGCGAAACTGCCTACGAAAGCAGTCGGATATTCTACAAGGTTTTTCACTTCATTTAAAAGCTCTGTATCCACCGGAATCTGAAATCCATTTTTGGTTTGCAGTGTATCCAGCTGCTCTACAATTTTCTCTTTACGTTTTTCAGCATTTGCAATGACATAATTCTCATTTAACAGCTGTTCGTATTGCTTGGGTTCCCCTATGGTCAGCTTGTCGCTGAGAAAACGATGTCCGTAGGTGAAATTACTTGTTTTCACATGCGCAATCTCAAAAGGAATCACTTTATTTCCATAAAGTGCTACCAGCCAGCGGATCGGTCTGGCGTAGCGCAATGTTTCATTTGCCCAGCGCATATTTTTCCCAAATGTGATGGACTCAATAATATCCTTAAATTCCGGGAGTAACGATTGCACTGTTTTTCCTTCGATGAATTTTTTTACATAGATATAGGAAGTTCCCTTGACCTCTTTGATATAAATATCATCGGTTGTTTTTCCCTGACCTCTGGTAAATCCTTGCGCGGCCTTTGTCCAATTTCCCTCATCATCTTTGGCAATCTTTAAAGCAGGTCCTTTTGCTTCCTCTTCTATGGATACCTGATTTTCTGCCACTTCTTCTATAAGGACAGCCAATCTTCGCGGCGTTGAGAAGGAGACAGCAGACGAATAGGAAATGCGCTGTTCATCCAGCCATTTGATTGTTTTATCCAATACTTGTGCTTCTGCATCATCTATAAATCGAGCAGGCAGCTCCTCTAATCCAATTTCAATCAATACATCCTGTGCCACTCTAGTTTGCCTCCTTTTTCAACATCGGAAAACCTAATTTTTCACGTTCTTGTACATAAATTTTTGAAATACTGCGGGCGAGATTACGAATTCGGCTGATATAGCCTGTTCTTTCTGTTACAGAAATAACCCCTTTTGCATCCAGCAGGTTGAAGGTATGTGAACATTTTAAAACATAATCATATGCCGGGAAGACAAGCCCTTTCTCCATGGCTGCTTTGGCCTCTTGTTCATATTTCGTAAATAAATCAAATAACATATCCGTATTGGATGCTTCAAATGTATAGACAGAATGCTCATATTCCGGCTGATAGAAAATATCACGAAGAGTCACTCCATTATTCCACTCTAAATCAAATACATTTTCTTTATCTTGGATATATGAAGCCAACCGCTCAATCCCGTATGTTAATTCGACCGTTACCGGATTTGCTTCCAAACCGCCGATTTGCTGGAAATAGGTAAACTGTGTGATTTCCATCCCGTCCAGCCATACTTCCCAGCCCAGACCGGCTGCGCCAAGCGTCGGGTTTTCCCAGTTATCCTCTACGAAGCGGATATCATGCTTAAGCGGATCAATCCCTAATTTTTCCAAGGACTCTAAATACAGTTCCTGAATATTCTCAGGAGATGGCTTCATGATTACCTGAAATTGATGATGCTGATACAGACGATTCGGATTTTTCCCATATCTGCCATCCGCCGGTCGTCTGGAAGGCTCTACATAGGCAACATTCCACGGCTCTGGTCCCAAGCTTCGCAGCAATGTCATAGGAGACATCGTTCCTGCACCTTTTTCAGTGTCATATGCCTGCATTAAAATACAATTTTGATCTGACCAATGATTTTGCAATGTTAAAATCATTTCTTGAATATTCATTTACTCCACTCCTTTAATGGATCGAAATTTACTGTAAGTATTTCCTTTGGTGATGATAAAAAACCTCATTATAGCCACGCTATCAGCTGAAAACCTAAAAAGCCGTCCCTATGTCTGCTTGAACGACAGACATAGGGACGGCTTAAACCGCGGTTCCACCCTACTTGCTCTCCATAACAAGAGCCTCTTTTTCATACTGCTCCGAAGTTCCTTCCAAAAGCCTCTATACATCCGGCTCGCACCAATCCCGGACTCGCTTATTACAGAATATGCTTCCGTACTTCTCTTCATCATTGCAGTTATCATGTAATTATCAACTTGTATAAAATTAAAATACGTTAATTTATGTACAAATCATACTCCATTACCCTGCAGCTTGTCAATTAATTCTTAAACAAATCGAGCTGATCCAGAAACTTGCGGGATTTAATATAATATCCGCCATAGCGTTCATAATAAGCTTTTAAAATAGCCTGAAACATTTTCACATTGTCCGGTTTCATTTGAATTGTTCCGATACGCTCTAATCCTGCTTCAGAAAAGAGATAGAGAAGCTTTGCCAGTTTCGGCGCAAGCTCGATTGCTTCCAGATCCAGATGACGGCATTTCGGACACAGGAAACCGCCCTCCACTACAGAAAACACAAAAGGCTGCTGCGTCGACCCGCAATTGATACATTGATTTAACACTGGAGCGAATCCAGCTTTTTTATAAAGTTTTAATTCATACATCATTATCGGGATTTCAGCCTGATCATTCTCTTCAATCCAAGCTATAGTCTGTTGAAATTGATCGAATAGGTACGGATCTATATTTTGGTTTTCCAGCAGCTTATCTGTAAGCTCTGCAATATAGGAGCAATAAGCCGTCTTCACAAAATCCTCGCGTATCTTACGATGGGAGTTTAATAATTCTCCCTGTTGAATCGTACTCAATCCGCTTCCAAGATAAACAAAAAAACGGGCAAAAACGAATGGCTGAGTAACTGCAGCCATTCGACTTTTTGGTTTTTTTGCACCTTTTGCCAGAGCTTGGAATTTACCAAACTTTCCGCTGTAGATAGTCACTAATTTATGTGTTTCACCATAATCTTTTGTTTTTAATACCATACCATCTATCTGTTCCAGCACGTAAAATCACCCGCCCTCATTTGTTATCACAGTTTCACTAAATTCCTTCAGGGAGATGAAAAATCCCCGGCTGAATAAGCTTCACTTTATCGCAGGAATTATCATGCTTCAAGCGACATGGTTACAAAGATGGCAAATCTATACCGTCACCCATAGAAGATTGGGTATTTTCATTTTGTCTTTTTTCCTGACTTAATTGTCCTTGCTGCTCTAGTTCTTTTAATAATAAATAGGTTTCAATGTTTCCTGTTTGATAAAACAAATTCCATGTTGCATCTAACACAAGAAACCCCACCTTTCTAATTATTTTTTTGCTGTAACTGACTCATCACAAATAGAAAAGAAAAAACTTTTCTATTTACTTCTCAAGTGCAACCAAGCATTTTCTAAAGCTTTGACTTTACTGCAGAAGGGATTCTAAGAATACGAAATCCGGTTTTAAGACTTCCTTTAACGAATAAGACGTTTTTCTGACGAAAGAGGACAGCCTGACATGAATGCCCCGCTTCTTTTATAGGTTGGTTCGATTTGACGTTTTCATTAGTATAAAATATTACCATCTTTAAGAGGATATTCAAAAAACGAATCAAAACAGCGTATCCGGTCTGCCATATCTTTTAATATTCATCAAGCCGGAAGCCATATTCATGTAATTGATTCTGTTTATTTCTCCAATCCTTCTTCACTTTCACCCAAAGTTCTAAATATACCTTAGACCCAAGCAATGCTTCGATATCGCAGCGTGATTGCTGGCCGATTTTTTTCAGCATACCGCCCTGCTTGCCAATCAAAATACCTTTTTGAGAGCTTCTTTCCGTAACAATCGTTGCTTGTACCAATAATTTATCATTTTCGTTCTTCTCTATATTTTCAATGACAACGGCAATCGAATGCGGAATCTCTTCCTTCGTATGATGCAATACTTTTTCGCGGATAAGCTCAGAAATAACAAACCTTTCCGGATGATCCGTGATTTGATCTTCCGGATAATATTGCGGACCTTCCGGCAATTGCTTAGCGAGCACCTCTAGTAAATGATCTACATTATTCCCTTCCAATGCAGAAATAGGAATAATTTCCTCAAATTCATAAAAATCCTTATATTGATTAATCAGCTGCATAAGCTTTTCCGGTTGAATCTTATCGATTTTATTAATGATCAGATATACCGGCTGTTTTATTTTTTGAAGCAAATCAATAATATATTGGTCCCCGCGGCCGTAACCTTCATCCGCATTAATCATAAATAAAATATGATCTACTTCATTCAAGGTATTCTCTGCCACCTGTACCATAAAATCTCCTAATCGGTGCTTCGGTTTATGAATTCCCGGTGTATCAATGAAAATCATTTGATATTCCTTTGTTGTCAAAACACCTTGTATTTTATTTCGTGTTGTTTGTGCCTTATCACTCATAATAGCGATCTTTTGACCAATCACCCGGTTCATGAATGTTGATTTTCCAACATTTGGTCTGCCTATAATAGCAATAAAGCCTGATTTGAAATTATTTGTCATGCTGTTTTCCTCCGAATTTCTATTCTTGATTAGGCGAGAGGACTCCCAACCTCAAGGAATGTGCAGGGTAAAATCCAATGAGTAAATGAGAGATGAATCGCCTTTTTGCATTCACGAACTTAAGTTCGTATGTTATAATGTTCTTGAAAGACGCTCTTTGAAAACTGAACATTGCAGGTTGTGGCGAGAATCGTTGCTTTGCCACGTAAAATGTTCAAGCCAAATATGTCAGCCAAGGCACACAAATGTGTGAACCTCAGGTAAGCTGAAAAGTAGCCCCAAAGGCAGGACCAATGGGATAGCGGGGTTGGGTGTTTTTAGCACACCGATGTGTCAACTCCACTGGCGGTTAATCGTCATCTTGAAAGTCGACATCCCAGAAACCCACACTTCCAATTTCTTTAGAAATGAAGTGGCGGGAGTATTCATTGTTTGCTTACTTCCTATCATACTACATTTTTTAATTAGTTTCACTATATCGACAAAACCTTTAACAATCATACAATGAATTACAAAAAGGGAGGAGCTTGGTCAAGCTCCTCCCTTTTGACAGTTAATTTCAGACTTTCTTAACTGCATTAACGCAACACGGTTGCCGGCAAAAGGCCTGATGACAACCACATCTGCTAATAACGTTATAAAGCTGGATAATCGTTCAATAAACATTATTTTTATCATACTATTATATAAATTGCATTATTTTAGGACCAAAAATAAGTATTCCGACTACAACGGATATCAGCGCCGTCACGAGGACAACACCAGCTGCAATATCCTTTATTTCCTTTATTCTTTCATCATAACCCGGCTGAATAAAATCCATGACCCGCTCAATGACACTGTTTATCATTTCAGTGATAAGCACTAAACCAATGGTTAATAAAATAACCGCCCATTCGATGAGAGAAAGATGGAAAAAGAAGCCTGCTGCAACTACAATCGTCATAGCGGCAAGATGCAGCTGGAAATTCGACTCCTTTTTCACCACCGTTTTCAGCCCTGCCCAAGCATAACGGAATCCAACAACTCTTTTCTTATCTTTCAATGCCAAATGCACCTAAAATTTCGTCTTGTCTCTGAAACATTTCCTTCTCATCTTCTGCATTCATATGATCGTACCCAAGCAGGTGTAAGAATCCATGTAACGCTAAAAAGGCCAGCTCTCTCTCAAAGCTGTGATTGTATTCTTCCGCTTGCTCTTTGGCTTTATCTATCGAAATAATAATATCTCCCAGTACAACCGGCAGCCCTTCGCCAACAATTTCAAGTTCTTCGTCTTCCATTTCCTGCATTGCAAATGAAATAACATCCGTCGGTTTATCTTTATCCCGATAATCTCTGTTGATTACTTGAATTTGTTCATTATCCACAAAGCTGATTGAAATTTCCGCTTCAGCAGCTGTTTTTTCTTCTTTTCCGGCAAAGGTCAGCAGCTTTTCGACAAGCGCTCTATGTTCATCAGACACAGCATTGGTTTCATCCTGAAAATCAATAAGCATTATTTATCCCCTTCCTTCTTCGGATACTGAATTCTAGAATGGAAAATTCCTTTCAAAGAATCACAAACCGTATGTTGAATGATTTTTAACTCTTTTAATGTTAAAGGACTGTTATCTAATTGTCCATCTGAAATTTTGCCATTGATAATCGATGACACAATGGAATCAATCGTCTCCGGTGTCGGTTCCTGCAAGGAACGGACTGCCGGCTCGACAGAATCACAAATACAGACAATCGCCGTTTCCTTTGTTTCCGGCTTCGGCCCGGGATATCTGAAATCTGCTTCCTCTGTTTCCGAATTCAGCTCCTTTGCTTTCATATAGAAGAATTGCACTAAAGAATTCGAATGATGCTGCTTCGCAATATCAATGATTTCCTTAGGCATTTTATGCGCCTTTAACAAATTTGCTCCATCAGTTGTATGGCGAATAATAATATCTGCGCTTTCCTTAGGCGGCAATTTATCATGTGGATTTTTATTTGGCATCTGATTTTCAATGAAAAAGGCCGGCCGCACAGTTTTGCCAATATCATGATAGTAAGCGCCCACACGTGCCAGCAAACCATTTGCTCCCACCGCTTCACAGGCAGTCTCACTAATGTTGGCTACCATTACCGAATGATGATACGTTCCCGGCGCTTCCACCAGCAGCCGTTTTAACAGCGGCTGATTAGGATTAGATAATTGCAGGAGTTTCATATCTGTCAATATACCTAAAAAGCTTTCGAACAACGGCAATAATCCAATTGCCAAAATAGCTGAAAGGCAAGCTGCAACTATCCCTAAACCAAGGTATAAAAAGACATCGAACCACGTATATTTTTCAAAGGACAGGAATAGAAATAAGATAATGACAGCAGAATGAATTAAAATCAGTCCAATCGCTGTTTTTAAAATAACAAGGCGTTCACTTAATTTCTTCATTAACACAATTGCGGCGAGCTGAGAAAAAAGGAAATAGATAGCCGCTTCGACGTGCAGCATTCCGGCAATATAACTGTTAAACATAAATGCTGCTAAAATTGCATATAAGATACTGAGACGTACTGCTGAACGATCGCCGATTAATACTTTTAATAAAATAGCAATAGCTGCAATAGGTGTTACCAAATAGAGTGCATTTGACTGGTCAAAGAAATAACTTTGGATTTTCATAACAAAAATAGCCAGTGCACTTAACAGGGAAACAGCTACAATCGGCAGAAGGTTCCATTTCTTATCTTTTGCAATTTGCAGACATTCCATCCCGAAAAAGTATGCAATTATCGCTGCCAAAAATCCCAACGCCAGAATTGGGTAAATATTGCCCTCCTGTGATAATACGCCTACCAGCTCCAGCTGCTCGTAGATTTCATTTGTAATGGTCTGGCCTTCGCGAACAATGGTTTCACCGGCACGAATAACAACAGGATCCACAAGTGTTGCGGCGTCCTTCTTCTCTTGAGCCGTTGCCTCATAGTCAAAGAAAGCATTTTCTACGACCGCAAATTCTGCTAACTCCATTAAATCTTCCTGTAAACCTTCATTCATTTCCGAATAAGCTAAATCACGCTCTATATTGGTAATTCCAGATTGAATATTCTCTGCTCTGATACCTTGCTCTAATACGCTTTCCAAACTCTCGGAAAATACTGCCCCCGCTTCTTCCAAGTCCTCTTCCGGCTGCTGCAGCAAGGAAATGAGCACATCTTCCGAAATTTCTGAACGAATTTCTTCCGATAGTAACGCTCTTAATTCAACTGCTTCTTCTTCATATACCTCTTCTAAAGCTCCTTCATCATGTTCCGCGATGATGGTTAATACAGCGTCAAAAATTTCGTTTACATAATTTAATCGCTCCTCTGTCACCTCTTCGGAAATGCTGTACCGATCAGGAACGGCATTGACTGCTTCCCTGATTCGCTGATCCGTTTCTTGCTTATTTTCAATCGTTATCGGGGAACGTATTGTCTCTTCAGAAACAGCAAAACGCTGAATATCATATGTATCTGTACGTACATTATCTAATAACGTCAGAAAAACAAGTACTCCTATAATAAGAGCCGGGACAATCGCAATAAAGTATTTTCGATTATTTTTAAAAAAAGGAAGTATTTTCTTCCATCTTTTTTTCAACACCTTCACCTCCTCTTTTTATTTTACCACTTCCATCCAACGGATTGGGATGAAATTATCTAAAATTAAGTGAATTCCTTGATCATAGCAAAACAACAAAGTCACATACTGTTCACCTGATATTTTTACTTAATTTTCCATCATTAGCTCTAAAAAGCCTTTGAAAAACTTTGTCCATATGCAGCATGGATATCTAAACGTTAATCAGAGATTAATTTTATGATGAACAACAAGGATGAGACATTCTTTTGTCTCACCCTTCGTTCTCACTTTCTGTTTCGTAAGCATTTATTATTTTTTGAACGAGTGGGTGGCGCACTACGTCAGCAGCCTGCAAATGAACAAAGGCTAAGCCTTCGATTGGGCTAAGCATCCGCTCAGCAACCCTTAATCCGGATACGATACCTTTCGGGAGGTCTACTTGTGTCATATCTCCCGTAATAATCATTTTCGAGCCAAACCCTAAGCGCGTCAGAAACATTTTCATTTGAGCCGGTGTTGTATTCTGGGCTTCATCTAAAATAACAAAAGCATCGTCTAAGGTTCTGCCCCGCATATAGGCCAACGGCGCAATTTCAATCGTTTCCCTTTCAATTAAACGAGCTGTATGCTCTGTGCCTAATACATCATGCAAAGCATCGTACAATGGCCTTAAATAAGGATCTACCTTTTCCTTTAAATCACCTGGCAAAAACCCTAGGCTTTCACCGGCTTCGACTGCCGGCCTAGTTAAGATAATTTTTTTCACCAGTCCGTTCTTCATCGCATGAACGGCCATAACCACAGCCAGGTACGTTTTTCCTGTTCCTGCCGGGCCTATGCCAAAGACAAGATCCTTTGATTTGATTGCCTGGACATATTGTTTCTGTCCAAGTGTTTTTACACGAATGGACTTTCCTTTATAGTTCTTTGTAATTTCATCTTCAAATAACGTTTCAAACTGTTTTATCTTACCTTTTTTTGCCAAGTCTACAGCATAGACAACATCCCGTTCCGAAACTGTCTGTCCTTTCCGGATAACGCTTAAAATAGTCAGCAGAATCTCTTGTACTAACTGCACTGCTTGATTCTCTCCAGAAACGCGGATGGATTCGCCTCTGGATATAATGTCTACATCAAGTAAAGCTTCCAGCTGTTTTAAATGTTTATCATTTGTACCAAATAAAGCAAGTGCTTCATTGGCACCTTCTAATTGTAAATCAATATCCACTAAGTTTTCGGGCATAATCAGTCTCCTTGAATAATAAGTTCTTCTTTTACAATATTTTCTTCTACCGAAAGATATAAGACTAATTCAACTTTACCATGCTCTATATGTTCATGTAAAATTTTTTCTGATAATACCGTCGCTTCTGGCCCCAGTTCATTTAATAATTGTATTTTAGCCTGCTCCACCCCTGCCTTAATTGCTTCCTCATTGGATCGCTCTTCATCTGTTTTTTCTGTCTCACTAATTTCACTGGAAACATAAGAGAAAGGAAGCTCCCATTTTAAAAAATGAATGGGCTGTTCTTTCCGCTCCTCTTGTGAATGGGAATAATCAGGGTTTTTAAATCCCCAAAATGGAAGCTGTACATCACCAAAACGCAAATAATGCTTCGTTTTCTGATTTCCTGTTATCTCTTCTGTCTGGTATTGAAGTGGCACAGTGACATGAACTTCATACCACGTATTTGCCAACACCTCTGCTTCTGCAGCAATTGGTTTGTCCGGGTCTTCTTCCGTTTCTGTATTATCTTCTCCTTCCTCCGTATTTAATTTACCAGACACTAATATTTTCCCCGGAACCACGTAATCATTCACACTTACTTCAGCTCGTCCTCTAGAAACATACATATTAGTGATAACGCCTTTTTTCGTTGCCACTAAATTTCTTGGTTCTCCAGGGGGGATTTCCTCCACAATCGTTTTTTCAACAGCCTCCAGATGCAATGAGGTCCCTTGAAGCTGAACGCCTGTCCAGAGCAGCTCCGGAACTTCATTTAAGAGCTGGCGTTGGATATCTTTTGGAGTAGCAAGAGAGAATAACCAGACACCGGGATACACTCCAAACGCCTCCAGCTCTGTTTCTATTTTTTCTTCAATTTCTTTTGGCACGCCAGTGATATGAACAGACCATAATAAATTAGACAAAATGAAAAAAAATAAAAAACCAGTAAAAATACCAGCAAGTAAGAATTTTTTTCGGCTGAGCCTCGAAAGAAAAAAAGGAAAGCCTTTTTGACCGGCAAAGGAAACTTTATACAAAGAGTTTCTCCTTAACTTTCTTAAGGCTCCCAAATCTTTAAACATAATTGTAGCCTCACAGCACGCAGCATCTATTTTTTTTACATCCCAAATAGGGATGCCCTTGCTGGCACATTTTTGCAGAAATAATTCCGGTTTGACACCTTTCACACGAACAGTAACGTAAGCACGTATCGACGGCGGATTTTGTTTTTTCATTTCAACCTCCCATTGCTTATCTGCTATCCTGAACTTTACATAAAATCATGCTGCGCTTATCAAAAGACGTTTTCTAAAAAGGAAGTTTCCATCAGTTTTGTAAATATGGAAGCATCAATCTTCTTTTTCACCTTCATGATTTAAAAAAATTACCTCAGAAATCGTTCCCTCCAGCATAATTTCTTTTGGAAGCATCATTTTAAGCACAAAGGAATGTCCTTTAATGCTTACAAACCCATTTGTTACCTTTAGTTTAAGCTCTTCATTTGTATACAGTGCTAAGCCTTGATGATTTTCAATATAAAAATGCAAATGTCCAATGATAGTTATGCGCGGCATTTCCATAACAACATCGGATGGAAGAGAGAATTGCTCCATTAAAAGCGAACGGATTCTTTGTTGCCATTTTTTCAATGATGATCCCCCCTCATTGATACATATGTAAATAATGCTTTGAACAGAACTAGATACGAGGAAAAACAAAGAAACACCTTAACCAGCATAACAATGCCGATTAAGGTGTTTGTATTTCCTTTTATTTTCTTCTTTGCACGATACTTCTATACGGCTGTTTCGCACGCGGCGGTCCTAAGACCTCTGCCATAATAATACCGTTGACTAATCCTTTTCCATCAAGATTTCCAGAAACACGCTTCTTCATTTCGTTCTTTCCTGGGCTATCTGCTTCATCCTTGCGATCCACAATCAAGTCTTTGAAATTTTGCTTTGCGTCTTCCACATCTTCTTGAGAGGAGGTTTGATAGCGATTTGTCATCCGCTCCATCTGTTTTCTCTGCTGTTCTTCAATACCTCCAGCAGAAATATCCGGACGTGCTCCCTCTCTGTAGACTTGACGCTCGGCACGAGGCTGCTCTCTTTTTCTTTGTGTCTGTCTTTGTGTCTGCTGTCTCGTTCTCATTTCTTGCGGGGAACGCTGCTGTCTTTGTCTTGACGGCGCCTGTTTATTTGGAGGTCTAGACTGCTCTTTTTTCTGTTCTTCCTGTTTCTTTTTAGAATCCCCCAGAAATGCAACTATTCCAGAAATAATGATAATAATAAGAAACAGATTTTCAAATATCCAGTCCATATGCCCCCTCCTTTATTTTCATTTTAATTACTTATTTTGGTCGTCATCCTTATTATCTGTAGAAAGCTTACCAATGGAATCACGCATATCTGTATCAGCATCAATGTTTTGATAGTTCATATAATCCATGACACCCATTTTGCCTGAACGCAATGCTTCTGCTAATGCAAGCGGAACATCTGCTTCGGCTTCTACTACTTTCGCGCGCATTTCCTGTACGCGGGCAAGCATTTCTTGTTCTTGTGCTACCGCCATTGCACGGCGTTCTTCCGCCTTCGCCTGAGCAATATTCTTATCTGCTTCGGCCTGATCAGTTTGCAGGATTGCACCAATGTTCTTACCGATGTCCACATCAGCAATATCAATGGATAAAATTTCAAAAGCTGTCCCAGAATCAAGACCTTTACTTAATACGGTTTGAGAAATCATATCTGGATTTTCTAAAACTTCTGTATGTGCATTAGAACTACCAATGGTACTTACAACCCCTTCGCCGACACGGGCGATGATTGTTTCTTCACCTGCACCACCGACTAAGCGGTCAATATTGGCACGCACGGTAATTCTGGCTAATGCCTTTACTTCGATACCATCCATTGCAATACCGGCAATAAATGGTGTTTCAATTACTTTCGGGTTTACACTCATTTGTACCGCTTCTAATACATCACGGCCTGCTAAGTCAATCGCAGCTGCCCGTTCAAATAATAAATCAATATTTGCCCGCTGTGCTGCAATAAGTGCGTTTACTACTCTGTCTACATTACCGCCTGCCAAATAGTGGCTTTCCAGCTGGTTGGTTTTCACATTCATCCCGGCTTTATGCGCTTTGATAAGCGGGTTGATAACACGGTTTGGCACTACCCGGCGCAAGCGCATACCGATGAGCGTAAAGATACTGATTTTTACTCCGGCTGCCAAGGCACTAATCCATAGTGCAACTGGTACAAAAGTAAATAAAATAGCTAAAGCAATAACGATGACCGCAATAATAATAAGCGGCATTAAAATATTTTCGTCCATGCTGATTCCTCCTGATTTCAATAATAATTATTTCACTTCCCTAACAACGACACGAACACCTTCTACACGAATTACTTTCACTTTCTTACCCTTGTCAACAAAAGTGCCGTCTGACACGACATCGATTGTTTCATCATTTAATTCTACCAGTCCAGAGGGGCGCAGCGCTGTTAATGAGTTCCCTTCAAGTCCGACAAGTTCTAAACGGTTTACGGAGGATACATAACCATCTTCTGTTGCTGTACTGTCCCTTAATACAATATGGCGAAAAACCCCTTTATCCATACCTATTCTTCTAAATAAGATGACAGCAAGAATCACAGCAATTAAAAAGGCAATCCCTATGCTCATTGACATGTGTACCATATCATACCCTGACATGAATAAGGAACCAATCACCGCGGCTATTCCCAGCACTCCCAGTATCCCGCCGGTTACAAAGAATTCTGCTACAATCAGACCGATACCGATAATAAGCAGCAGCAGCGCCTCCATGCCTGCTAATCCGGCAACAACATGCCCGTAAAAGAATAATACTAAGGATACCAGTCCTAATATTCCCGGTACGCCAAAACCTGGAGAGTACAGCTCTACAATCAAACCGATACTGGCAACAGATAATAAAATAGGAATAACAACCGGATGCGTTAAAAACCTCGCCAGTTCTTCTGCCATCGAAGTTTCTGTTTCTACAACCGTTGCTTCAGACAGATTAAGCTCTTCCAGAAGTTCAGCACGGTTAGAAACAATTCCTTCTGCATATCCAACTTCAACTGCTTCTCTCGGGCCGAGTGTCAGGAACTGTCCTTCAGGAGCTCCATACTCCGGTAAATCAATACTGTTATCAGCCATTGCCGCAGCATAAATAGGATCTCTGTCATTTGATTCTGCAGCACTTCTCATTTGCGCAAGCCAGGCAGATTGTGCTTTCTCATCTGCTGCTGTTCCGTCTTGATTAATAATCCCGCTCGCTCCCATGGTTGCATGCGGATTAAAATAAATATTATCAGAGAACAACGCAATATAAGATCCGGCAGATAATGCTTCATTGACAATATAAGCCGTTGTCGGGACAGTTATACTTTGGATATGCGAACCAATTTGTCCGGCAGAGTCAACACGGCCGCCAGGCGTATCGATTTCAAAAATAATATGATCTGCCCCGCTTTCCATCGCCTCTGTGGTAGCCCGGTCAATAAATGCTTCCAGGCCTCTTTCCACTTCCCGTTCAATTGGAACAATATAAACTGTTTCACCTTCACCCTGCTCAGCCTCTGTCTGCGTTCCAGTAAATATGGATACGATGGTTAAAACTGTTACAAACAATATGTATACAGCTAACCGCTTACGATGTCTTTTCAACTTGAGTCACCCCCTCCTCCTGCACCTTATCTATATTTACGAAAGTAATCCCTAAAAGGTTTCATTTTTCGTGGATGGGTATACTTTGATAGTACCATATCTCCTCAGGTTAGAGAAAGCTTCATCTAAGTTTGACAAGTTGAATGATTCTTTCATTTTCCCTTCGTTTCACTGCGGCCATTGATTTTCTGGACAAATTAAAAAACCAACCCCGATTTAGGGTTGGTTTTCTTTATCGCAATTGCTGCTCTACTATTTGTTTAATTTTGGTACCGTCTGCCTGTCCTTTAACCTTAGGCATCACGGAGCCCATTACTTTCCCCATATCTTTCATGGAGCCAGCATCAACTTCTTTTATTGTTTCCTGAATGATCGATGTTAATTCTTCATCTGAAAGCTGTTTTGGTAAATACTGCTCCAGTATTTCCAATTCTTTTTCGGTCTTTTCAACCAAATCTTCTCTTCCAGCATTTTTAAATTCTTGGAGGGAATCTTTTCTCTGTTTAACTTCTCTCGAAAGAATAGTTAATTCTTCGTCCTCAGATAGAGTATCTTTTCCAAGCTTAATCGATTCATTCTGAATAGAAGCTTTTACCATGCGAATAACGCTCAGGGTTTCTTTATCTTTGTTCTTCATCGCCTGCTTCATATCTTGATTTAATCGATCAAGTAGCGTCATACGTCACACCTTCTTTAGAATTTACGTTTTCTAGCAGCCTCTGATTTCTTCTTACGGCGTACACTAGGTTTTTCATAGTGTTCACGTTTACGATATTCTTGTAATGTACCACTTTTTGATACACTACGCTTAAAGCGACGAAGAGCATCCTCAAGAGACTCGTTTTTACGAACGCGAGTTGTATTTGACATGCTAATTTCCCTCCCTCCGAAGCACAAAACCATTTTTAATGCGAGCATGAACATACTTTCATGCCTTTTTAAATTATAATATAATCCCGCTAAGCGGTCAATGGTTATTTATTAATAATCTGAAGTTCCTTCTTTACCAGAGACAATCTCTACTCCGGCGCTTGCACCGATGCGTGTTGCTCCAGCTTCAATCATCGCTTCCGTTGTTTCCAGATCTCGGATTCCCCCAGATGCTTTTACTCCCATCTCCGGTCCGACAGTTTCCCGCATTAATCTGATATCTTCCACGGTTGCACCGCCGCCAGAGAATCCTGTCGAGGTCTTTACAAAATCTGCTCCAGCTTCTTTTGCTAATTGACAGGCTAATACTTTTTCCTCGTCTGTTAATAGAGCTGTCTCTATAATGACCTTCGTTAAAGCTTTGTTTTTTGCGGTATCTACAACTGCTTTTATATCTGCTTTCACCAATGCTTCGTTGCCAGCCTTCAGTTCTCCGACATTAATAACCATATCTACTTCTGTTGCTCCATTTTCGATAGCCTCTCTCGTTTCATAAACCTTTGTCTGTGTCGTCGTAGCTCCTAAAGGAAAGCCAATGACTGTACATACCTTCACTGGGGAATCCTTTAGTTCACTCACGCAATAAACAACCCAATGCGGATTAACACAAACGGATGCAAACTTATTTTCTTTTGCCTCTTCGACAATTTTTGCAATTTGACTTTTTGTCGAGTCAGGTTTTAATAATGTGTGGTCAATATAAGATGCTAAATTCATGATTGTTATCTCCTTTTATGCGTTTTTTTCTGCAACATGTGTCGCGTGATCCATCACACGTACGAAAACACCTTTATTCACAGGATAGCCAGACTCTATTATCTTCACTTTAACAATTTTACCAATCAAATCAGCTGAGCCTTCAAATTGCACTTTCATATAGTTATCTGTATAACCGATAAGCTGATTCTCTTCCTGTTCACTTGCATGCTCTTCCGGAATGACTTCCAGCACTTCGTCTTGATATTTGGAAGCATATTCTTTTGCAAGCTGATCCGATAATGTAATCAATGCATGCACACGTCTTTCTTTTACTTCATCTTCCACCTGGTTGTCCATTCTTGCTGCCGGCGTGCCGGTTCTTCTGGAGAATGGGAATACATGTAGCTCCGAATAACCGATTTCTTTAATGAAATCACAGGTCTCCTGGAATTCTTCCTCTGTTTCTCCAGGGAATCCGACAATAACATCCGATGTAATAGCAAGTCCAGGCAATGCTTTTTGTATCTTTTTTACTTTCTGACGGTAAAAGTCCGTGGAATACTTACGGCGCATTCTGGCCAATACCGGGTCAGAACCAGATTGCAGCGGAATATGCAGGTGACGGACGATTTTTTTACTTCTGTCCAGCACACGTATAACCTCGTCTGTAATTTGACTCGCTTCAATCGAACTGATACGGATACGTTCTAATCCTTCTACCTGCTCCAGTTCTTCCAGCAGCATCGCAAAATTATAGTCTTTTAAATCTTCTCCGTATCCTGCTGTATGTATTCCGGTAAGTACAAGCTCTTTATATCCTGCTTCTACTAATTTATTTGCCTGCGCAATAACATTTTCAGGCTCTCGGGAACGAAGCAGCCCTCTTGACCATGGAATAATACAAAACGTACAGAAGTTATTACATCCTTCTTGGATTTTGAGTGATGCCCGTGTACGGTCTGTGAATACTGGAACATCCATTTCCTCAAACACACGATTTTTCATAATGTTCGACACGCCGTTAACAGGTCCCTTTGTTTTTTCATGCTCTTCAATATATGCGAAGATGTTTTTACGCTCCTGTGTGCCGACAACCACGTCTACCCCGGGAATCTCCATGATTTCACCAGGAGAAGTCTGTGCATAGCAGCCTGTTACGCAAACGACTGCGTCAGGGTTCTTTCGGATGGCACGACGGATGGTCTGCCTGCTTTTTTTATCCCCTGTATTGGTAACTGTGCATGTATTAATAACATACACATCTGCATCATGATCAAAGTCTACCCGCTCATAGCCCTGCTCTTTAAACATTCTCCAGATGCCCTCGGTCTCGTAGTGATTTACTTTACAGCCAAGCGTGTGAAAGCTCACTGTTTTTGGCAATTTTTCAGCCATTTATATATCATCCTTTCATTTCATTCACAGTTAATTTTAGTTTATCCGTATTTAATGATATCACAAATATTTAAAAATACGATATAAAAGACCCTTTCATCCATATAAGTATGGTAAAAGGGCTTTTTTCTTTTCTCATTACAATGCTGCTGCACAATTTTAACCAGCTTCATTTCTACCTCGGTAACCTTTTCTCCTAAATCTTTTTATTTTATATTACTTAGAATAAGCTGCAAGCATCTGATCTAATAATTCCGGGCTGATCTTTTTTATCTCCTGTCCAGAAAGCTGATGATCGCTAATCCAGATTTTATGATTTTGAATCAGTTTTTCACTGAAATTACGGGCCCATCTTGCATTGGCCTTCTCTGCTTCCGGAAGGTTACGGTACACTTCACTGACCACGCTATGCAGGTGATTGGAATCGACCTGCCATTGCTTCGAAATATTTTTTTCAACGATTGCAGCAATATCATCCGGATGATAATCAGGGAAAATAATTTTTTCTGGAATACGTGAGCGGAGTCCTGGATTACTATCTAAGAATTTTTCCATCTCCTTCGTATAGCCAGCTAAAATCACCACAAATTTATCCCTGTAATTTTCTAAATAAGTGAGTAAGGTTTCCACAGCCTGCTTTCCAAAATCATTCTCACTACTATTCGTTAGCTGATAGGCTTCATCAATGAATAGAACACCGCCCATCGCCTGATTAATAATGCGCTTTGTATTTTTTTCTGTATGGCCGATATAGGAGCCTACTAAATCGGCACGATCCACCACTTTTACATTTTTACTCGGCAAAATATCCAAACAATAGAATAAAGAAGCAAGTATATTTGCTACAGTTGTTTTTCCCGTACCAGGGTTTCCTTCAAAAATCATATGATAGGTTGGATTAAAAGATAATTCACCTTCATCAGCGAGCATTTTATCAATTTTTACTTGTTTAACTAAACGATGTACGTATTCTTTTATTTCTTCTAACCCAATTAAATGGTCCAGCTGGGTTAATAATTCCTCCACCTTTTCTTCTTTATCCTCGCTGCTATTTCCCACTAAAGCATCTATGTCTTCATTTAAAATGGTCTGTGTATCTTCAGATTCTGTTTCAATAACCCTATTTGCCATTGTAATCATTAATTTTTGATTGAAATTACGAACCCATCTTGCATTACTTTCATCAACTGTCCGATTATATTGATTCATGACTATTTCTTTATACTTTTTTTCGTCAACGATATAATCCTGATCAAGTATATCTAAATAACCAATTTCAGCTATTTCCAAACTGGAATAGTCATCAAACACAAACTCATTCGGAATACGGGAAGCTAATCCGCTGTTCATCGAGAGGAAATTTTGCATATCATCAAAATATCCAGCAAAAATAATCATTATTTCACCACGATTATCTTCCATAAATTTTAAAATGGTCTCTACAGCTTCTGCTCCAAAATCATTATCGGAAGAGCTATGCAGGGTATATGCTTCATCAATAAATAAAATCCCTCCACGAGCACGGTCTAATACTGCTTGTGTTTTGGGAGCTGTCTCCCCAATATGGACCCCGACAAGATCTTTTCGCGTAGCCTCTACAAAATTGTCATTTGGAATAACCCCTTCCTGATATAATACATTTCCCAATAATCGAGCAACTGTTGTTTTACCTGTCCCGGGGTTGCCGAGAAATATCGAATGCAGATTAAGCGAGGCTGCCTTCAGCCCTTTCATTTTTCGGGATTGGTTAAACTTCATTGTATTGATAAATTGCTTAATCTGCTTTTTCAATTCCTTTAAACCATACATGTCATTAAGCTGCTCTAACGCAGATTTCTCCTCCTGCTGGACAGACACACTCTCAAGGCTCTGTTCCTCTCTGTCTGCTTCTGGCTTATATCTTTCTTCATCACTCGAATTGGTTTCTTCCGTCTGCTGTCCTTTTGCATTTATTTCCTGCTGATTCACATCTTCATCCCTATTATGTATCAAGACACGCTCTCCATTTACTTCTATTGTAGACTGGTCATTATGATAAATATCAAATATATTATTCTCGCCTAATTCTATTTTATCAATAATCAATAAGCCTTCATCTACATTTGCTTCCATATGATTTTCCGGGCTCTGAACCAGCGCAAAGTCAGCCCGAGAACCAGAATAAACCGTAAGCGCATATTTATTTGGATTCATACGCGGTAATTCCAACATCCCTGCAGCCTCCGCAAATGATTCGTTTTCTAAATACAGGATTACCCGGATTACTGCATTATTCAAATATACCTGTGATTGACTGACATACATGGAATCTGCCACCGCAGCATTCATTTCCAGCTTCGAACCTTCCTGAATATACATACCATACGGAGAATCTTGATTATAATAAATTTCTGATGAAACAATCTTTACATAGGAATTCACGCACCAAATGGTTGGATATTGCCCAGTTTCTTCACCATGCGCGATAACGTCTTTCAAAAATAAACTTGAATTTCCCGTCATATGGAACGCATTCATCTTTGGAGGCGCTAATAACATAAGATTTGATAGATTAAGCTTTGCATTATTCTGTAATGAAAAAAATCCATTACAGACAACATCATCGGGCCGATTTCCCGTCCCTTTGATCTCTAATTCAAAGATATTGTAGCCGTTCGGAAAATCATAAGTGCCTGGTTCAATAAGAATCGTATCTCCTTTAGAAGAATTCATAATGGCATCTTCAAGACGCTTTTTTCCAAATCCTTTGCCAACCTTCCATACTTTTCTCATTTATTACACCTGCTTTTCTATTTTTCTAACTTTCTCATTTTTCGCCATCTGACATATGCCAAGACAGCCTAAAAAAAGATTATTTTTTATTATAACTATTTATTTTGTATGTTATATTAGTATACCTGCTTATACAAGTAAGAAGAGACAACTAAATAAAAAATATTCATCAGCAATATTTTTTATTTACCCTAATCTGATTTACTCATAGAAATATCTAGAGGGCTTCTCTTCCATATTTGCGAAATAACTGTATACTGCAAGCTCTGCTTCCTTTCCTTTACTGAGTAGAATTTATACAATTTAACCATATAAAAACAGAGATAAATCTGCTCGTTTAAACCAGCCTTATCTCTGTTTTAATCTTCTCCTGATACAGCTTATTCCATCTTCACTTAAATGTTATCCAGATCCAGCTCTTCCATCATGCCTTTACCTCATCTTTTTTAACAAGGGTAAAGAAAACAATAGAGCCCATGAGCGTGGTGGTAAATATGATTGCCCCCATCGGAACTGCTGAAGACTCATTAATACCTGCAAGCGGGGAAAAAATAGAACCAAGCAGTAATGGCAGCATTCCTAAAACGGCGCTGGCACTTCCTGCACGATGATCCTGCTTGGACATTCCTAATGTAAAGGTGCTTGTCAATATCATTCCCATTGTAATCATATAAATAAATATGAATAAAACAATCAATGCTAAAGGTCCTTCAATAATGGTCATGATAAGCAATAAGGATGTTACCGTGAGTGCAATGACAACCGCTGCCTGAAGCATCGTTTTTTCTGGTATAATCCCGCTGAAGCGTCCGATGAGAAAGCTGCCTGTGATAATTGCCAGCCCATTGATGCCGAATAATACACTAAACACCTGCGGGGACACCCCATAGATATCCTGATAAACAAATGGCGTTCCAGATACATAAGCAAAGCTGCCCCCGTGGATAAAACCAACCACCAAGGCATAGCCGATAAAAGAACGGTCCTTCAGCAGACTGCCCATTGTTTTTAACGAAGCTCCTGCTGAGCTTGGAATACGCTTATGCGGCGGCAGCGTCTCTTTAAGCTTTATAGCTACAATGGTAACCGTAAGCAGTCCGACCACGCTTAAAAAGAAAAAGATACTTTTCCAGCTGGTCGAATCAAATGACAGAATAAAACCGCCTATCATCGGAGCAATCATGGGAGCAATCGCATTAATAACCATCAATAACGAAAAAAACTTCGTAAGTGCCTGTCCACTGAACACATCGCGTACAACTGCGCGGGAAAGAACGACCCCTGCAGAGGCAGTCAATCCTTGTAAAAAACGCATGGCGATTAATAGGGTAATATTTTGAGCAAAAGCACATAGTATGGATGCTACCGCAAACAGGCTCGTAGCAATCAACAATGGCTTCCTTCTGCCCTGAGCGTCACTGATCGGGCCGGCAAATAATTGCCCGATCGCCAGGCCCAATAGACATGCTGTTAAACTCGCCTGTACGAGTGTAGCGCTTGTGTCTAAATCTCGTGCAATCTCAGGAAAACTAGGTAAATACATATCGATATTAAGCGGCCCTAAAAAAGCAAGCAGACCAAGAAGCAATGCTAATCCTAATCGGGCTGCTCCCGTAGGATTATGCTCTATCGATTTTTCTCTTTCAAAATTCAATCATTCTCACTCCTAACAGCGTCATGGCAAATGACTTTAAACAGTAAAATTTTATATTTTCCTGGTGCGCCTGTCAAATCTTTCAAACACAATAGTTGATTTATTAAATGAACGCATGGTTGCAAAGTATATCAAGTGAGTATGTCATGATTAGATGATAAACTAACAGTATATGCAAGTCTATCAAAAACAATGGGGGTTTACCAATGATAAAGGCAATTGCAGTGGATATGGACGGAACTTTTTTAGACTCCAGCAGTAATTATGACCGGAAAAGATTTGACGGTATTTTTCAGCAGCTTCAAGAAAATGAGATAAAATTTATTGTTGCAAGCGGAAATCAATACGCCCAATTAACATCTTTTTTCAAAGGAAAAGAAGATAACATTTATTTTGTAGCGGAAAATGGAGCGATTATCTATGACTCTCCTAAACTGGAAACAATCGACAGCTTTCCTAATGAATTTGTTCAAAAAGCGGTTGACTATTTAATACACAGCATAGATAAAGCAGCGTTTATTTTATGTGGATTACACAGTGCATATATTTTAAAAAGCGCTGACAACGATTTTAAAAAATTTGCCAAGCATTATTATCACCAATTAAAAGAAGTGGAACATTTTGATTCTTTGCCGAATGATACGTTTGTTAAATTTGCTTTAAATGTAGAAGTCAATCAAACCAGTCACATCGTTTATCAATTAAATCAAGCCTTTCAAGGAGAGATGCAGGCGGTTTCCAGCGGCCATGGCAGTATCGATATGATTATTCCCGGAGTAAACAAAGGAAACGGATTAAACATATTATTAGACAGATGGAATATCTCCCCGCATGAATTGCTCGCCTTTGGAGATGCCAATAATGACTTAGAGATGCTGGCTTTAACAGAACACAGTTATGCAATGGAAACCTGCAGCCCGGAAGTGCAAAAGACCGCTAAACATAGAGCTCCTTCCAATGATGAATCCGGCGTCCTGCAAATAATAGAAACTTATCTGAATTGACATATCGCCGGGCTTAAAATTATGGATATATAAGAAAAAAGGTAAAACAACCGAAAAGAGGCTGGTTTACCTTTTAATTCTTATTCCTTAATTCTTCCATATGATAAGAAATACTGGCAAGCGCATATAACGCCGCCGTTTCGGTACGTAATATCCGCTTTCCAAGCCGGATTGGCTGGAAGCCGGCACCTTTCAAACTAGCAGCTTCTTCTGCAGAGATACCACCCTCTGGACCTATTACCAGCAGAATGCGGTCATGATCAGACAGGTTATCCAATACAGATGCAAAAGCAGAAGTATTTCCTGCCGCTCCCTTCGCCTCTTCTTCATATGCAAACAGCTTTACATGATAGGTTTCACTTTCTTTTATCAATGTTTTTAACTGCATCACCTGTAACAGCTCAGGAATCTGGTTGCGATGACTCTGCTCGCTGGCTTCCTTTATGATTTTACCGAAACGTTTTGCTTTTTTATGAAACTTTTGTTCATCCCATTTAGCAACAGAACGATCCGCTGCAAAGGGAATAAATTTCGCTGCACCGAGCTCTGTTCCTTTTTGGAGTATCCATTCAAATTTATCACCCTTAGGAATTCCTTGTGCAATACTTACTTCCACTGGCAATTCAACAGATTCATCCAACCAGCTTTCGATGACTGCCTGCACTTCTGTTTCATGTATTTCTTCAATCTTACAAAGCGCTGATTTTCCGTCATCCGTATTGCAAATAATCTCATCGCCGGGCTTATTTCTCATCACCCTGGCGATATGGTGCACGTCTTCTCCAGTAATTTTGATTGTCTGATCTTCTACTTGTTCTTTCGAAATAAAATAGCGCTGCATCAGCCATCACCTACTTTTATTCTGGTTTCTTGGCAACAATGGAAACCCAATCTTCCAATTCACTGACAGAGATAATCTCAAAACCAGCTTCTGTCAGACGATCACGGACCAATTGTTTCTTCTTCTGAATAATTCCTGAAGTGATAAAATGACCACCAGGTCGAAGGTTTTTATAAGCATCTTCTACAAATCGGACGATAATTTCAGCAAGGATGTTGGAGACAATGACATCAGCCTGACCGTCTACCCCATCAAGTAAATTATTTTGTTTCGCCGTCACTTGATTTTGAAGATGATTTAGTTTCACATTCAAATTGGTGCTTTTAACAGCTATATCGTCCAAATCAAAAGCCTGTACAGATTCAGCGCCTAATTTAATCGAAGCAATGCTTAAGACGCCTGAACCACAGCCCACATCAATAATCTTATCATCAGGCTGCACATACGCTTCTAAACCTTGAATACTTAATATGGTTGTAGGATGGGTCCCTGTTCCAAAAGCCATCCCCGGATCCAGTTCAATAATTAATTCATCCGTAGAGACCGGCTGATAGTCCTCCCAAGTTGGAGTGATTGTAATCCGATTGGATATTTTAACCGGTTTATAGTATTTCTTCCAGGCACTCGCCCACTCTTCTTCATGAACCTCACTCAAGCTTACTTCGTTTTTCCCTAAATCAATATCGTAAAGCAGTAATTGGTTGATTGCCTGTTTAATTTCTTCCACTGTTTCACCTAAAAAGCTGTTCATCGGCAGATACGCCTTGATACGGACACCCTCATCCGGATAATCTTCCGGATTAAGCTCCACAATTTCTCCAAAGCCTTCCCCTTCAAAATGCTTTAAATCTAACGGATCTTCAATAACTAACCCGCTCGCACCTGTTTCATGCAAAATATTTGAAATAGGCTCCACTGCTTCATTTGTCGTAAGAATCGTAATCTCTGACCATTTCATGTTGTACACCGCCGTTCTTTTGAAATATCTATGTAAACAGAGATGCCTCCAGCCTGCTTATCTGAAAAAATATCATCAAAACTACAAGCTGGAGGACCACTCTGATTAGTCTCCTTTGAACGCTTTACGAAAACGCTGGAAAATATTATCCTCTTGTTCATCGGTGGATTCATTTCCGCCTAATTCATTAAATTGACGCAGTAAATCTTTTTGTTTATCTGACAGATTAGTCGGCGTCATTACTTTTACTTTAATGTGCTGGTCGCCCTGGCCTCTGCCATGAACATTTGGCGCCCCTTTTCCTTTTAAGCGGAAGGTTTTCCCTGCTTGAGTGCCGGCAGGAATTCGTAATTTAACCTTCCCATGGACCGTAGGCACTTCAATTTCATCGCCTAAAGCCGCTTGTGCAAAGGTAAGTGGCAGTTCACAGAAAATATGGTCACCTTCGCGGACAAAGAAATCATGTTTACGAACACGAATAACAACAAATAAATCCCCTGCTGGACCCCCATTTTTCCCAGGGTCTCCTTTGCCGGCTACACGGATTTGCTGCCCTTCATCGATACCGGCTGGAATGTCAATATGGATTTTTTTCTTTCTATTAACTGTTCCAGCACCGCCACAGGTCTCACATTTTTCAGGAATGATTTTCCCTGTACCATTACAGTAATGACACACGCGGCGATTGACAACACGGCCAAATGGCGTATTTTGTTCTTGATTTAATTGACCCGAGCCGTGACAATGGGAGCATGTGTCTACTTTTGTTCCCGGTTTGGCTCCTGAACCATGACACGTATCACATTCTTCTTCTTTTGGAACTTCAATATCGGTTTCTTTTCCAAAAATCGCTTCTTCAAAATCAAGAATCAGCGTATATTGTAAATCGTCGCCCTGCTGTGGCGCATTCGGATCACGTGAACGTCCGCCGCCACCGAAAAACATATCAAAAATATCACTGAAACCACCGAAGTCTTGAGCTCCGCCACCGCCGCCAAAGCCTCCGAAGCCTTGACCCTGTGCGCCTGCATGCCCAAATTGATCATATTGTGCTTTTTTCTGATCGTCACTTAATACTTCGTAAGCTTCTTTTGCTTCTTTAAATTTTTCTGCTGCGCCCTCTTCTTTATTTACATCCGGATGATATTTACGAGCCAGTTTCCGGTAGCTCTTCTTTATCTCATCTTTTGAGGCGCCCTTATCCACACCTAAGACATCATAATAATCTCGTTTTGCCAAATTATTCACTCCCGATACTCTGATTGCATAAGTTTAATCATATCATCATTCATTTGTCTATGGCAACAATGAATATCAGCTTCAAACTAATTTACCTGTAAGCACTATCTTGCTTCTATCCTGTCTGTAAAAAAGCCAAAGCCAAGAGAATCCTGACTTTGACTTTTATTCAGCAGTTATTCATTATTTATTTTCTTTATCGTCATCATCGACTTCTGTATAATCTGCATCAACAACATCGTCACCTTGCTGACCTTCTGCATTTTCTGCTCCTTGTGCTTCTTGAGCTTCTTGTTGTACCTGCTCATAAAGCTTAGCAGAAAGCTGCTGTACTTTTTCTTCCAAAGCTTCTTTTTTCGCTTTAATTTGTTCTTGGTCATTAGACTCTAAAGCTTCTTTCAATTCATCTCTTGCAGCTTCTGCCTGTTGTTTATCTTCATCAGAAACCTTATCGCCTAAATCTTTTAATGTTTTATCTGTTGTGAATACAAGCTGATCTGCCTGGTTGCGAAGCTCTACTTCTTCACGGCGTGCTTTATCCGCATCCGCGTTTTCTTCTGCTTCTTTGACCATGCGATCTACTTCATCATCAGATAAACCGGAAGAAGACTTGATCGTAATTGATTGTTCTTTATTTGTACCTAAATCTTTCGCTCTAACATTAACAATACCATTCGCATCAATATCAAAGGATACTTCGATTTGAGGCATTCCGCGCGGTGCAGGCGGGATATCTGTTAATTGGAAACGGCCAAGCGTTTTGTTATCTGCCGCCATTTCACGCTCACCTTGAAGTACATGGATATCTACTGCAGTTTGGTTATCTGCTGCTGTAGAGAATGTTTGAGATGCACTTGTCGGAATAGTTGTATTACGTTCAATCAGTTTTGTAAACACAGCGCCCATTGTTTCAATACCTAAAGAAAGTGGTGTTACGTCAAGTAATAATACGTCTTTCACGTCTCCTTGAAGGACACCGCCTTGGATTGCTGCACCAAGTGCTACAACTTCATCCGGGTTTACGCCTTTAGAAGGATCTTGACCTAATTCTTTCTTGATTGCTTCCTGTACAGCTGGAATACGTGTAGAACCGCCGACTAAGATAACTTTATGAATATCCTTGTTCGACAAGCCTGCATCAGAAAGCGCACGGCGAGTCGGTTTCATTGTACGTTCTACTAAATCAGATGATAACTCATCGAATTTCGCACGTGATAATGTCATTTCTAAGTGTAATGGACCAGCTTCACCTGCTGTAATAAATGGCAGAGAAATTTGTGTCTGTGCAACACCAGATAAATCCTTCTTCGCTTTCTCTGCAGCATCTTTCAAGCGCTGTACAGCCATTTTATCTTTAGAAAGATCAATGCCATTTTCTTTTCTGAATTCTTCTACCATATGCTTGATAATGACTTCATCAAAGTCATCTCCGCCAAGACGATTGTCTCCGGCTGTTGCAACAACTTCGAATGTGCCATCGCCAATGTCAAGGATAGATACATCAAAGGTACCGCCGCCAAGGTCATATACAAGAATCGTTTGATCTTGATCATCTTTATCAATACCATAGGCAAGCGCTGCAGCTGTTGGTTCGTTGATAATACGTTCTACTTCAAGACCAGCAATTTTACCAGCATCTTTTGTTGCTTGACGTTCTGCGTCATTAAAGTAAGCAGGAACCGTAATTACTGCTTTATCTACACTTTCGCCAATATAATCTTCTGCATAGGATTTAATATGCTGCAGAATAATCGCTGAAATTTCTTGCGGTGTATAGTCTTTATCGCCAATCGTTACTTTATAGTCAGTACCGATATGACGTTTGATAGATTGAACTGTATCCGGGTTGGTAATTGCTTGACGTTTTGCAACCTCCCCAACTTGTCTTTCTCCATTTTTAAAGGATACAACAGATGGTGTTGTACGGTTTCCTTCCGGGTTAGGGATAACGACTGCTTCGCCACCCTCCATCACTGATACGCATGAGTTTGTTGTTCCTAAGTCGATTCCGATAATTTTACTCATTCTTTATTTCCTCCTTCAATACTTCTGCGACACTTTTTTTAATTATTTATTTACTTTTACCATTGCAGGGCGGATAACCCGATCTTTTAAGAGATAGCCTTTTTGCAGCTCTTCCACTACTTTATTTGCTTCTACAGAATCATCTTCAATCTGCATTACTGCATGATGCACATTCGGGTCAAAGTCAGCACCTTCTGTTTCAATAACTGAAACACCCTGTGACGTAAATACATCCTTTAATTGACGATACACCATATCAATTCCTTCCAGGATGCTCTTATTTTCTTCAGATACTTCTACTTGCAGCGCGCGTTCGAAATTATCCATCACAGGAAGCAATTCCTGAACCATATCCTGTGCTTTGTATTTACGATCTGCTTCGCGCTCTTTTAATGTACGTCGTTTATAATTATCAAACTCTGCCTGCAAACGAAGCATGCGGCCTTCCAGTTCTTCTTTTTCATTTTTCAGTGCTTCTATTTGAGCTTCTGACGCATCATTTTCTTCTGCAGTTTCTGCATCTGTACCTGCTTCTTCAGCTGTCTCTTCTACAATTTCCTGTTCTTCTTGCATTGCTTCTTCTTTTTTTTCATTCTCTGACATCTACTCAGGCACCTCTTTTCTAATTTCCAATTAAAAACTATACCATAGAAGATATAGTTAGAAAACTAAAATCCTTGTTTTCCTTATGATTTATCACTATACCATTTCCCCATTGCACCAGTCATTTCCTTTGAAATGCTTTCCATTAAGGATAATACTTTTTTATATTCCATTCTCGTAGGACCAAGCAGTGCAATGGTACCCATCTGGCCGCCGCCAATGTGATAAGAAGCAGTAATTAAACTCAAGTCTTTAATCTCTTCCACTTCATTTTCATGGCCAATAGAAACTTTAATACCTTGATTGGAGTTTTTCAAGAGATTTACAATTTCATCCTCACGCTCCATCAGGGAGTAAAACGAACGAATTCGATCCACATCATTAAATTCCGGCTGCATTAAAATATTGGCTTTCCCGCCAAAATAAAGCTTAACTGCCTGCTCTTGCGTGAAGAGCGTGCGAATCCAATTGATAGAAGAATCAACTCCATTCATATATTTCATCATCAAGGAAGCTACTTCATTTTGAATCACCTTGGGAATTCGATAAAGCGGAACGCCCTGAAGACGGTCATTTAAAATATTGACGAGCTTTTCGATATCAGATGATGAAACTCCTTTTGGCAATGTAAAGGAACGGTGCTCTACATGCCCTGTGTTTGTTACCAAAATCGCTACTGCTGATTGATCGGATAGTGCTAATACCTGAATCTGCTTTACGGTTGCTTCAAACATTTCCGGTCCAAGAATGATAGACGTATAATTGGTCAGTTTAGAAAGGGCTTCTGCTGCCGTCTGCACAATCTGTTCAAACTCATATATCCCGTTATTTGTTAATCTTTCAATGATACCCAGTCCATGCTGATGGATTTCAGGACCAATTAAATGATCAACATAATAACGATATCCTTTTTCTGAAGGCACGCGTCCAGAAGATGTATGCGTCTTTTCTAAAAACCCCGATTCTTCTAAATCCGCCATCTCGTTTCGAATGGTTGCGGCACTGTACGGCAGGGTATCTTTTTTAGATAATGCCCTGGAGCCGACCGGTTTAGCAGATTCTATAAAATCATCAATAATCACCTGCAATATCATAAGTTGCCTATCTGTTAACATGATGATCACCTCTGTTAGCACTCTCATCTTTTGAGTGCTAAATCTATAATAAAATTATCAAATTCAATTTCTTTTGTCAAACCGTTTGGCTTTTTACTTCCTTTATTTTTTGTTCAAAGTTCTCCAATAATAAAAATTGCTGAAAAACCCTGTCCCCGAGAAGCATTCCTCTATTTGTCAATACATAGCTTCCATCATGGTAAGTTACTAATTTATCGTTTGTTAACTGAAGTAACTCTTCCTGATATAATTTATCCAGCGATAGTCCATATCTTTCCCTGAATGCTTCTGTATTAATCCCTTCTGCTTTTCGGAGCTGCAGAAATAATTCTTCTTCAATCTGATCCTGCAGGGTTATTTCCTCAAAATGTTCGACTGCTGATCCGCTGCGGCTAATTTCCTTCATATAAGTCCCCAGCGGTTTATAATTTGCCGTCCGCTTTCCCGGTAAATAACCATGAGCCCCTGCTCCGAAACCAAAATAATAATCATTATTCCAATAGGTTAAATTATGCTTACTCTCAAACCCCGGCTTGGCAAAATTACTTATTTCATATTGATAGACGCCCTGCTTTTTCATATTTTCCTGAAGCAGCTGATACATTTCTACTTCATCATCCTCTGGAGGCTGGTGCAGGGCTCCTTTTCTCCGTTTATGATAAAACACGGTCTTCGGTTCAATTTGCAGCGCATAGGTTGAATAATGCGGCAGACCGAATTGCAGTGCTTCCTTTAAAGTTTTTTCAAAGTGGGCAACGGTTTGATCCGGGAGAGCATAAATTAAATCCAGGCTAATATTAGAGAAATTTGACTGTGTAAGAATATCAACTGTTGTATAAACATCCTTCACTCGATGCATGCGCCCGATTTTTTCAAGCATCTCATCATCCATTACCTGAACTCCAAAAGAAATTCGATTTACACCATAACCGTGAAGTAATTTTGCTTTATCCGTATCAATATCCCCCGGATTGATTTCGATTGTAAATTCTTCGCAGGAGGAGAGGTCAAACTTTTCATTTAAAAACTGAAAAAGCTTCTGCAATTGCTCCATCGACAAAGCAGTTGGTGTTCCTCCGCCCATATAAATCGTCCGAAAGACATTTTTCCTTCCTGGGATAGCTGTGTCTATTTCTTTTATTAAAGCATCTATAAAGGCATCTGCCTTCGTCTCCATGTAAAAGTATTTTACAAAATTACAGTAATGGCAGATCTGCTTGCAAAAAGGAATATGAATATATACTGACTGAACTTGCATCGATTGAACTTCCTTCCTTTGTTAAAAAAACAGATAAGATAACTCTTTCTTGTTTTCCTCTTCAGAAACACCAGTTGTTATTTCTGAAGTTATTTTATAATACTTTATGTCCTCTCGCAATGTAAACGAAAAATCGGCCTGTGACCTCCTAATTCAAAGGCAAGAACATCGCTTAGTCATTAAAACACGATATTCTTGCCAATCAGCAAGTCTTCTTTAAAGGAGATGAGCTCGGATCGGGGCCCATGGAAAGCGTAGTATTTTTCCGCAGCGGCTATTTACAGCTATTTTTATAAGCATTCTTATTCTTTAAAAAATCCCGCAACCGGCAGAAAACACGGTAACGGGATTAATTAATAGCGACAATAGATTATTTCAGCAGTTAATCCTCATCCATCTTCAGGACTGCCATAAACGCTTCCTGAGGAACTTCTACAGAACCTACCATCTTCATACGCTTTTTACCTTCTTTTTGCTTTTCAAGAAGCTTTCTTTTTCGGGAAATATCTCCGCCGTAAAGCTTTGCTGTTACATCCTTACGTACCGCTTTGATATTAGAACGGGCTACAATTTTGTTACCGATTGCTGCTTGAATCGGCACTTCAAATTGCTGTCTTGGAATTAGTGTCTTCAGCTTTTCAACAATCTGCTTTCCGCGTTCATACGCAAAGTCACGGTGGACAACAAGCGATAACGCATCAATTGAATCGCCATTAAGCAATATATCCATTTTCACAAGGCGGGAAGGCTGGTAGCCGATCAGCTCATAATCAAATGAAGCATATCCCTTTGTCTGTGATTTTAACTGGTCAAAGAAGTCATATACAATCTCCGAAAGCGGAATATGATAGACTACATTTACACGAATATCATCTAAATATTGCATATCTACAAAATTCCCGCGTTTCTTTTGGGCAATTTCCATCACTGCTCCGACGTAATCGTTCGGAACCATAATTGTAGCTTCTACGTATGGCTCACGTACTTCCTCAATTACTTGTGGATCTGGCATTTCAGAAGGGTTATCAACCGAAAACACATCACCATTCGTCAGCTCAACTTCAAAAATAACACTTGGAGCAGTCGTAATTAAACTGATACCAAATTCTCTTTCAATACGCTCTTGGACAATTTCCATGTGGAGCAGTCCCAGGAATCCGCAGCGGTAGCCGAAACCAAGCGCCTGGGAAGTCTCTGCTTCGTATTGCAGGGAAGAATCATTCAGTTCTAAACGTTCTAACGCTTCTCTTAAATCATTGTAATCATTAGAATCTACCGGATATAGTCCGCAGAATACCATTGGATTCAGACGGCGGTAACCAGGCAGCGCTGTATCCGCTGGTCGATCAGCCAACGTAATCGTATCTCCGACCCTTGAATCACCGACATTTTTAATCGATGCAGTTAAATAACCAACATCCCCGACCGTCAACTCTTTTTTGGCAAGCTGCTTCGGTGTAAATACCCCGACTTCATTCACTTCAAATTCTTTTCCGGTAGCCATCATCTTAATTTTGTCTCCGACTTTCACAGAGCCTTCCTTCACACAAACATAAGCGATAACCCCGCGGTAAGTATCATAAAGCGAGTCAAAGATTAACGCTTTTAACGGGTCCTCAGCCTCTCCAGGGGGCTCTGGAACAACCTCTGCTACACGCTCCAGAATTTCCTCAATCCCTATATTTGCTTTGGCAGAAGCTAGAATTGCTTCATCGCCGTCGATCCCTAACACATCTTCCAGCTCTTTTTTCACTTTTTCCGTATCAGCACTCGGCAAATCAATTTTATTAATTACCGGAATGATTTCTAAATCATTTTCCATCGCTAAATAAACGTTTGCCAAGGTCTGCGCTTCAATCCCCTGTGCTGCGTCTACGACAAGAATCGCTCCTTCACAGGCTGCCAAGCTTCTGGATACCTCATAAGTAAAATCAACATGGCCTGGCGTATCGATTAAATGAAAAATAAATTCTTCGCCAGCCTGGTTTGTATATTTTAATTGTACTGCATTCAGTTTAATGGTTATTCCGCGTTCACGCTCTAAATCCATTCCGTCCAGCAGCTGGTCTTTCATTTCACGTTTTGTCACGGTTTCTGTATTTTCAAGAATACGATCAGCTAATGTAGACTTCCCATGATCGATATGGGCAATAATCGAAAAGTTTCTGACCTTTCTTTTTTTATTCGTCATTTCACGCACACTCCTAAGTTTTTCCTGTAGCCCCTATTTTTCTTCCCATAACAAAAGGCGTCAATTACTAGCATTGATTATAGCAATTGACGCCTTGAGATTCAATGATTAACTTAGGTGTTGATTAAAAAAACAACTCTCCTATTCCATACATGATGGATACAATTACTTCAAATAATTGTTTGACGATGCCTCCCATAGTAGCTGCTGTACGGTTGGTCAACGAATAATTTCCACCTTCAAGTACATCTGTTTCTGCAACAATAATCTCTTCCTGTTCCTCTCTATCTTGCGCTTCATCCTCTATTACTTCAACTGCAGGAGTGTCGGAGGATACCGTTTGTTCAGCCGGCTCATTCTTCTGCATTCCAAATACGAGTCCGCTCAGAAAAAAGATGACGAGCAATAATAATATAATAATATTTCGCATCAAATCGCTCCTTACATAAGAATATTCACATACTTATTCATCAGACTGAACGGCTTCGGCATCCCAATAATAGTCGCTGAATACTTCCGCTAAGGCATCAGCAGAACGATACAGCTCATCCATCGTGTTATCTACACCGCCAAATTCAATCAACAATGCATTTTCTGCCATATCCTGATTGTAAACGCCATTCCCGCTTGATCCGTCCTTTTGGAACACTCCCCGGCTTAAACCCGGATATTCTTCTTCCATCAATCCATGCAGCTCTGTTGCTACTTTCAGATTCCTTTCATAATCCGGATGCCCGGTGCCGATAACAAATAAAATCTTTGCATAATCTTCGCCTTCAATCGTTTGTGTCGTCTTGTCTCTGCGAAGGGCGTCTCTATGAAGGTCAAACATGTATTGAATCTCCTGATTGCCGGCCACTGCTTCCGCAACAATATCCCGAGAGACTTCGTAGGATTGATGATATCCCATGCCTCTTTCATTCAGGAGCTCCCCGAAATCTGTATTATCTACTTGTGTGCCAATTCCTTTCCTTTTAAGACCTTCTGCTAAACGATCACTGACATTTGTGATATTAATCTCCCCATGCATGGCGCTATTGGGGTCTGTTTCATCTGGCAAATGCGGTAAAAACGACTCTCTGTTGTGGGTATTATAAATAAACACAACATCTCTGTCTCCAGTTGTTTGCTCGCTTTCCGTTTCCTCTGTTTCTTCCTCCGTTTCTTCTGCATCTCCTGTCTCCTCCTCATCTTCACCTGTCAGCACCGCTTCCCTTTCCCTTAATACTTCCTCTAAAGGCGGATTGGACTCAATCGGAAAATGAGTAAAATCATTTTCACTTGCCATTAATAATTGATTGTCAAATATCGAAAAACCTGGAATTTCATTACCAAAAAAGCTCCTGGGATCTGTTGGTTTCACATTAGACGTAAGCTCAAGAAACACACCAGATAATTGAGGTATTTCTGCTTCCCCTTCCGGAAAACTCTGCTTATAAGCACGATTTTCCATTGTAATCAAATGATAAAAAATCGCACTGTCCATTTCCTTCGTCCAATTCGATAACGTATCTGATGAAAATCGATAGGCAGGCTGGACTGCCGTTAATATACTTATTAAAAGAAATATACTGACAAAAAATATAATATAAAGCCCGCTTCGTCGAGAAAAGGTTTGTACCATTTTGCTCCAGTTATTTTTTTTCATAAAAATACACGATGCCACCTTTCTCTAATAACTCTATAGTCCAACCTATGAGTAAACTAGAGAAAGTAGAACCGTGTAAAAAGAAAAAATAGACTTGATAGAGGATGTTAAAGCTTCATACGGCTACCTGGAATAGCTTGAAAAATTATCAATCGTTACTGTCTCATGTAATGCAGCGTTCAGCCCATTTGCTATCACTTCAGCCATATCAATCATAAAGCCGTCTACCTCTTTAGGCGTAACCATTAAATTATGACCAATCGGCGTTAATACTTCCATTATCAGCTGTCTTTTTTCTTCTTCCGACAGGCCGCCAACAATGCCGAACAGCTTTTCCCGCTGTGCTTTATCAGGCAAGTCCTCATCTGTTAACTGCTTCGAGCCGAAATTCATACCAGCAGGAGTTAAGGATTTAGATGGATCATCTCTTTCATTCCATTCTCTACCGAAGTGTTTCAATAAGTAATCAATGGTATCGCTTGTAATAGTAACTGCATCCACCACCGTTGGCACGCCAATAGCAATCACAGGTATACCGAGTGTCTGACGGCTTATTTCTTTTCGTTTATTGCCAACCCCTGAACCTGGATGTATACCTGTATCCGATAATTGAATGGTTTCATTCACTCTGCTGATAGATCTCGATGCTAGCGCGTCAATGGCAATAACGAAATCAGGCTGGTATTTTTCGATAATCCCAAAAATCACATCGCTGGTTTCTATACCTGTCACTCCCATCACACCCGGTGTAATCGCAGCTACTTCGCTATATCCTTCTGCCACAGATTCCGGCTGAAGACGAAATAAATGACTGGTTACCAGCACTTTCTCTACCGTCATCGGACCCAAAGCATCCGGTGTTACATTCCAATTACCTAACCCCACAATCAGACAAGAGGCCTGATCAGGCAAGTCTTGCTTTCTCATTAATTCCTCCAGCTCTTTTGCTAAAATCTTCGCTGCTTGATGCTGTTTCTCTGTATCTTGCTTTTTGACACCGTCAGTATGAATGGTGACATAGTTCCCCGGCTTCTTCCCAATTTGTTCAGCGCCTGCCTCATCAATCGTCACATAGGAAATATTTATATCCTTTATCGTGCTTTCTTTAAATGTGACACCCGCAACTTCCTTCTGTTTATTGTCTTGCTTTTCCGTATACATATCCTTTGCTTCTACAGCTAAGTCTGTTCTTACTTGAAAATGATCCTCTCTATTTTTCATTACACCGCACCCCTTTGTTCAATATGCTTTATTCTGATAAAATAAAATTCCATTATCTAAAAATAAAGCTTTCCTTCTACACTTTATTTTTAGATGGAAATTTCACCGGATAAACTACTGTTTTCAAACATTCTTAGCATGCACGCCTGGAATAAATTCATACCAATTTATTGATTAAGCAACAATTCTATTGAAAAGATTAGGTAGCTTTGGTAAAATACTCTTGTCGTACTGTGAATATAGACAATTGATGAAAGCATACAAAAGGGCATGTTCAGAAGCAATTCAGCTTGAACAACCTCTAAAACATGTTTTTTAAAATCGTATACTTTTTAGGAGGTGAATAAACATGGCAAATATTAAATCTGCAATCAAACGTGTAGAAGTTAACCAAAAGAAACGCGCTAATAACGTTTCCCAGCTTTCTGAAATGCGTACGGAGATTAAACGTGTAGAAAAATTTGTAGAAGCAAACGATGTGGAAAATGCAAAAGCAGCATTCCAATCTGCGAACAAGCAAATTGATAAAGCGGCTCAAAAAGGAATTATCCACAAAAACGCTGCTAGCCGTCAAAAATCTCGTTTAGCAAAAAAAGTTAACGCATCATAATAAATAAAAGGTGAAGTAAGTACGGACAATTGCCGTAAATACTTCACCTTTTATTATGTTTTTGAAACGCAGCTCACTATACTAAATCCATCAACAGTAATTCAAATGCCAGCCCTTTTTCCATCAGTCCCTGCTTCATTTTGGCATCCGTTTCTGCAAGCTGGCAAAGGATGTAAGACAGACGCTCTTCGGGCAGTTTAGCTTCTCTGGCCATTGCTACTTTAATAACATATGGATGTGCGCCAATATGCTTCTGAATTTGAAATTGAGAATACCCCTTCTTTTTCAGCTGCTTCACTCTTAAAATCATACGAAATTGGTAAGCAAGCAGTCCAATCATCGCAATTGGATCCTCGTTCATTTTCTCTAAATCCTGATAAATTTGAATTGCTTCCTGAATACTTCCTTTCATAACTGCATCGACAAGTGCGATAGACGTAGTGGTCGGGGTATGTGACACTAACTGCTGTGCAATATCTTTTGTAACAACCCCATTTTCTCCAACATAAAGAGCCAGCTTTTCCATCTCGCTTTGCAGGAGCTGGATATTATTAGAGACCTCTGCTTCCAATATTTCCATCGCCTCTTGTTCAATTTCTATCTCATATGACTTCATCAGACTTTGAATCCAATTTCTTGCATCTTTTTCTTTTACTTGTTGACAATCCACGGGGGACGCCAGTTTCTTTAATTGTTTTGTTACTTTTTTACGCTCATCTAATTTTTCATAAGGCGCTATAACCAATAACACCGAATACTCAGGCGGATTTTGCAGATACTCCTGTAAATACGTTAAATCATGTTCAAACGGTGTTTTATCGGGTTTTGTTTTCACAAAAGAAGCATTGGCGGCAAATATTAATTTGCGTTCACCGAAAAATGGAAATGTTTCTGCATCTGCTAATACTTCCTGTATGGAGGTTTCTTCTAAATCATAAAGGGATAAATTAGTCTTATCTCCGTCTAAAACTGTTTTTACTAACCGGTCTTTTAATTGTTCCAGAAAAAAGGATTCTGTTCCAAAAGCAAAGTAAACCGGATGAATCTGATTAGTTTTTATTTTTTTTAGTTGGTCCATCATGCATATTACGCTTCCCATCTAGACATTATTTCGATACTGAGCATGTGAATGTTCCATGCATAAACTCGTCTCTTTTTATCCTATAAGGAAGCAGACATAAACGCAACAAAAAAATAAAGGAAGAACCGCAAGACTTTTGCATCCTTCCTTTATGAAGCATCTATATTAAACGCCTTAAAATAAGCTCTAGAAACAAATTTTAAGAACGATATTTGCTTATATATAATTTGCGCTTCTGTGCAAAAACTATAGATGTCAACTGTTGCTAAAATTGGCTGTTACCATATAGAAGAAGGAATCATGTAAAGAATGTAGATTTTTTTATGTGGATGATTTATACTATAATAGTGAGCAGAGGAGGGGTATATCTTGAACGAATTCGAAAAAGATCCGCAGTACAAAGGCAGCGATGTTGTAGACTCCATTAAAGGATTTACCTTTTCATTTCTCTTTTTCTTTATCATTTTTGCGGTGGGCGTTACCATCAGCGTAATTGGTCAATAATAAAAGAGATAGAGGGTCAAAAAGAAGGGATGCTATCTCTTCTTTTTTTGTTGTCCGGTAAGGTTTATTCTTTTATTTTTATTTTATGGTAAAAAGGTTGAAAAGGTTCCTCCTTCCGCCGTGTAATAAAATTGAATCGCCCCATCCTCATCCGTGCGGTACGCTTGAATTCCATTATTTTCTAATATGTCCAATACTTCTTCATTTGGATGATTATAACGGTTATTTCTCCCGGCTGAAATTAAAGCGAAACGCGGCTGAACCGCTTCTATAAATGCTTCTCCTGTAGATGTTTTACTGCCATGGTGTGCCACCTTTAAAATATCGATTTGCAGTGCAGGATAATCATGTATTATTTTTTCTTCAATCTTCTTGCTGATGTCTCCAGTAAACAGCCATTTCAAGCCAAAATTTGTATATAGAACAATCGAATTGTTATTTGAATTTCCCGTATCTATATCCGGCGCCAATACCTGAAAGGAAATAGCATCATGAAAGTTCAGTACATCCCCTGATCCAATCTGCGTTATATTTAATGATGGCTGAATTGCTTGGAACTCTTCTAATAGCACTGGATCAAAATAGGCGCTTACCATTAATTCCTTTACGCTTACCTCTTCTAAAATAAAACGGACACTCCCAAAGTGATCGACATCGTCATGTGTAACAATAATCGCATCCAGTTCTTTAATCCCCCGCTGATGAAAATAAGCACGAATAATATTTTTATACACTCCTCTGGTCGGTTCCATATCTTCAAAATGAAAAGCAGAGCCAGCATCGATCATAACAACTGCTTCTCTTCTTGCTGCTTCCACTAAAATAGCATCCCCCTGCCCCATATCAAACATGGTCACAATACCTTCCTCCTGAAAATACGGCTTGGCTGCCGTCATTAAAACTGGAAGGATTAAAAGAACCCCTGCAATCCAAGCTGCTTTTTCCTGTCTTCGCTCTAAAAACTTCATAAACAAGAAAAAACAAGCAAAATAAAACATGACGCTGAAGATGGATAACTGATCTAGATACATAGGCGGAACGAATGTATTATCGACCCATTCAATAGCTCCCAGAACCCTTTCATGAATAAATGTAAAAGGCTTATCCAATATGACGAGCATACTATCTGGTAAAAAATGAACAACTGCAAAAACGTACATAAGCGGGATGACGAAGAAGGTAAAATAAGGAATAACTGTCAGATTCATCAGAATAGACAACGGATGAAAGATATTGAAATAATAAATCTGGAGCGGAAGAATTGCCATTTGAGCAATAAAACTCACTTGAAAGATCTTCCAAACAGGTGATTTTGACTTGCTGATCCATTCCTGAGACAGAAGTATGGAAAAGGTTACTGCGAAGGAAAACTGAAATCCGATATGGTAAATGATATAAGGATCCCAAAGAATAAACACCATAAAGATAATACACAGCAAATCGGAATACGGCAGTTTCCATCGAAACTTTTGAAATAGAAGGAGTCCAATCATCATTGAAGCAGCACGGAGAACAGGGGGATTCGCTCCAGCCAATATGGCGTAAAACGGAAGAAACAGGATTAAAAACAGCTGTGTTTTCTCTTTCGTCAGCAGGTTTCCTTTCACTAAAATCAAATATAAAATAGCAATGACCAAGGTGACATGGGTGCCTGAGATAGCAATAATATGCGAGAGACCAAACCGCTGAAATAACTCTGTAACAGGCTCTCCCATTGCTGAGGTGTCTCCAAAAACGATAGCATTAATCCACGGGGCAGTATAATCACTCCAAGTACCCTCCATTTCATTCAGCAGCTCTGTCCTCACCTTATAAAGTAATGGAAGGATGCCTTTTTCAGCGGCACAGTTAATTTGATTAAAATCCTCTAAAACAGCCTGATGGGTAATTTGTTTTTGCAGTAAAAATTGACGGAAATCAAATTGTGCGGGATTTGTACTGGAAGGGGGAATTTCAACTGTTTGCTGAATGGTGCAGGTGGAGCCGTGAAATAAAGCATGCTCAAGAGGAATTTCACGAAAATCTTCATCCTTTTCAGGAAAATACGTAACTAAAAGTTTAGAGGAGTTTTGTAGAGGTTGGAGGGTGAATTGAATTTGTTTGGAGCTAAGCTTTACTTCTCCTTCGATTTTCCCGGTAATTTCTGCATCTATCGAGCTTTCTTCATAGACGGTCTGGGGAATAATCGGAATAATAGATAGAAAGGTGATAAAGCTGAACACTGTAACCAGCCAAACGGTGACATTCATTTTTTTCAGAAGCTTGAGCCAAATGAGCCAGAGTATAAAAAGAAGGAGCAGCCATTTCATATCCAATAAATGATATAAAATGGCTGACACGGCGGCAATTGCAGGAAAATGCCAATATCCCCTCACTGCTTTCTCTCTTCATTAAAAAACAGCCGCTCTGCATCGGCTTTTATTGTCTCTGTTTCATCCGGCGTCAAATTGGATGCATCCAATTTTTCCATCAGCGCATGTATAAAAGCAGTCTTTTCTTCAAACTTTGTATCCACTACAGCATCAACCAACGGTACTTTTTGTGTCTGCACGCCAGCCTCTTCAAATAACTGGACTGCATAAGGGTGATTCTTGTAATCTTCTGCATAAAATAAATTTTTAATACCGCTTTGAATCAGCTGTTTTGTGCATTGCAGACAGGGAAAATGGGTAACATATACATCAGCGCCGTCTGTCGGCACTCCGAATTTCGCACATTGCAGCAGTGCGTTTGCTTCCGCGTGAACCGTCCGTACACAATGTCCATCAATGACGTAGCAGCCCTCATCGATACAATGTACATCCCCAGAAACGCTTCCATTATAACCTCCGGCAATAATACGTTTATCCCGGACAATCGTAGCGCCTACCATTAAGCGGGTACACGTACTTCTTAAAGCTAGTAGATGACTCTGCGCCATAAAATATTGATCCCAAGCAATTCTCTCCATGATGATCCCCTCTTTCCCTTATTTTCTACGGCACTTGGATATGCTCGATCAGCGTCTCCAGTGTTTTTTCTCCAATACCAGAAATCTCTAATAAATCCTCTGGTGTTTGAAACAATCCATGATTATCACGATGGGCAATAATCGCTTCCGCTTTAGCAGGTCCGATACCAGGAAGCTGGGTCAGCTCCTCACTGGAAGCCGTATTTATTTTTATCTTATTGTTATTTGTCTGCTCCCCCGCAGGAGCATTCACTGCAGGTTCTTCTTGGCCGACAGCAGGTATCAAGACAACCATCTCATCCTGAACAACCTGTGCTAAATTCACTTGTAGAATATCTGCATTTTCGGTAAACCCGTCAGCTCGGTCAATAATATCCCTGATCCGGTCACCTTGTTCCATTTCATATACTCCCGGCTGCATCACTTCTCCTTTTACATCGACCACTGCTGTTCGTGCTTGTTGTTCTGCCGGAGTTTCCTCAGTAAGCGGGGCTTCTGTTGGTTCTTCCAAATCTGAAGATATTAATGAGGCGGATAACGGGCTGGACGGTTCTTCTTTGCTGATAAATATAAAAAAAATAATAACAGCAGCAATCACAATAAAAATATAACTATTTTTCTTTAACCAATACAAAAGGTATTACCTCCTTCTTTGTCAAAATAGTACCCTCTTACTTAGTATTTCGACAAAGAAAGATAATCTCCTTTTCCTCAGAAAATAGATTAAAATACACTTTTGCAGCTTATTTTTCAGCCAAAAAGAAAATCCTTTCTGATTGTTCATCCCAATTATCTGCTTCTAATGAAAAATCAGCATAGATATGGATTTTCTTAAAACCGATATTTTTTAAAATATTTTTATATACTTCTATCGGAAATGTCCGTTGATGATGTTCTTCTTGAAAACGAATAAAGCGGTCTTCTTCTTCTTGATGGAAAAAGGTAACATGGTGGTACATTTCTCCTTTTTCCTCTCCCGGGATACACTCCCAGATATAAGCCGCCTCCTCCATTACATCGGAAAATGTCTGGCCGATATAGATATCCTCTACAGTGTGCATGGAATGGACATCAAAGAAAAATATCCCGTCTGGTTCTAACAACTGATAAACATTCTTAAAAGCTTGCTCTACAGCTTGAAGGTCTGTTACATAATTTATTACATCACAGCAGCTGATTGCCATGTCATAACGCTGCTCCACACCATCCAGCTTTGTCATATCTGCTTCTAACCAGCTGATACCATCTGCAGGTTCTAGATCCTTTTGCGCTTCATGCAGCATGTCCCCGGACTGGTCTACCCCCGTCATTGTATATCCTCCGGCAGCTAATTTCCGGGTAATGACTCCGGTACCACAGCCTAAATCAATAATTGACTGCACTGGTCTTTCTGTCTGAGCTATCATTTGCTGAATCATAACCACCCAATCATCATATGGGACATTATCCATCAGCCGATTATAGACCGCAGCCATTTTTCGATACACCATTTTCCTTACCCTTCCTGCGTAATATTCAGCGCAATACGGTCCGCATCGCCCCATAATTTTTCTAAATTATAATAATATCTTTCATCCTTATGGAAAACATGACAAACGATATCACCGACATCAACAAGAACCCATCGCGCTTCTTCAAAGCCTTCCATTCTTTTAATGTCTTTTCCATTTTCTTCTGCAGTTTCTTTGATTGCCCGGGCAATTGCTTGTACCTGCCGTTCATTGCTTCCGTGGCAAATCACGAAATAATCAGCGACTAAAGATACTTCGTTCATATCTAAGGCAACAATATTTTCTGCTCTTTTATCATCGCAGGCTTCTGCAACTACTTGTATTAATTCTTTATTATTCATTTTTTTATTCCTCCAAAAATGTGTTGATTTAAGTCGTTATAAGCATGAAAGCTGTCAGGATATACAGTGTTGTCCCTTTCCATCAAGAAACGAACCGTATTCTTTGCTGCCTGGTAACATGCTTTTGTTAAATCTGTCTTAGCTGTCTCTCTCACTTCCTCTACCCCGGGGAAATTTCTGAACGGCTCAATATAGTCAGCGATAAAGATAATTTTATCCAGCTTTGTCATATCCGCTCTTCCCGTTGTATGGAAGTAAATAGCATCTTTTATCTCTTGATCCGTAATCGCATAATTTTCTTCTATCCGGACCGATGCAACTGGTCCATGCCATAATTCATGATGAAATGAAAGAAGCAAATCCGGAAGTTCGCTGCTCGTTTTAATGGTTTGCTTCATTTCCTCTAAGGAATCACATTTACAGTAATCATGAAATAAGGCAGCGATAGTAGCATTTTCTACGGATTCATGAAAGTTTACAGCAAGCTCTGCTGCTGTATCAGTTACTCTCAACGTATGCTCATATCTTCCTTTCGTCAGTCTTTCCTTCAAATCTGCCTTCAGGTTATCTATATTCATAAATCTGATTCTCCTTAATATAATTCATCACACCATCAGGAAGCAAATAACGAACTCTCTCCCCTTTTTCTAATCGATTTCTGATAAAGGTAGAGGAAATATCCAAAGGATGTATCTCCAAGCGTTCCACAGGATAAGGCGTATCTAATATATATCCCGGTCTCGATACACCTATAAAACGAACCATATGAACTAGTTCCTCTACCCGATTCCATTTTGGCAGATAGTCTACCATATCCCCGCCGATAATAAAGCTGAAATCAGCCTCAGGAAAGTCCGCCGTCAGTTCCTTTATCGTGTCATAAGTGTATGATTTCCCTTCTCTTTCAAGCTCTAGCGCGTTTACTTGAAAATAAGGATTATCCTTGATTGCCAAATGAAGCATCCGCAAGCGATGGGATGCATCCAAAACGACGGTATCTTTATGAGGTGGTGTCCGCGTCGGAATGAACCATATCTCATCCAATTGCTTTCGGATTCTTACTTCTTCAGCAATCCATAAATGTCCTATATGCGGCGGATTAAATGTTCCGCCTAAAATTCCAATCTTTTTCAAAGACTCACCTTCTGAAATTATTAATATGCTTTCAAACATGAAGCGTCATTTGGATTACTCGTCCCATTATGACCGCTGGCGGTTTTATGAACAGCCTCTGTTTATGGTAATTTAATTTCTTTATGGTCCGTTGACTCTTTATACAAAATAATCGTATTGCCGATGATTTGTACCACTTCTGCTTCCGTGCCGGCAGAAATCTGTTCAGCAACAACATGTTTATCCTCTACACAATTTTGAAGAATACTGACCTTTATCAATTCTCTCTTCTCTAATGCTTCGCTGATTTGTGTGACCATATTTTCATTTACCCCATCTTTCCCAACCTGGAAAATAGGCTTAATATGGTGCGATTCACTTCGTAAAAATTGCTTTTGTTTATTGGTTAACATCTGCTTTATCCCCTTTTATCTTGGTTATCATCTCTTCATCCATTCCAGTGACGTCGACATTTTTGTTGGTCCAGATTTCAAATGCCTTCTGTGCTTGATAAAGCAGCATCGTATGTCCATAATGAATCCGGCCGCCTTTTTCCGCTGCCTGCTTTAAAAACTGTGTCACAAGCGGCTGATATACAATATCACTGACAATCGTGCCTGCTTTTAAATTAGACAGGTCTACGATTTGCTTTGCTTCCTCCATCCCAACAGAGCTGGTTTGAATAATAACATCATATGCTGCAATGTTTTTCTCAGCCTCTGCCAGCGTGATAACAGAAGCACTGGTTCCTTTCATAATATCTTCACATTTTGACTTCGTCCGGTTGGCAAGCGTCAAATTCGTATAGCCTGCCTGAATCAGTCCATGGAAAATACCTCGTGCAGCTCCGCCGGCACCGAGTATTAAAATAGGAACATCTATATTCCTGTCCATATCAGGAAACTTATCGCGCAATGCCTGCACATAGCCAATTCCGTCCGTATTATACCCGACCCATTCATTTCCTTCCAAAGAAACGGTATTGACTGCCCCCACGCGTTCCGCAGTAATATCAATTCTATCCAGATAAGGAATAATTGTTTGCTTATAAGGAACCGTAATATTAAATCCATTCACTTCTTCTTCTCTCAACTTCTTCATTTCCTCACCAAAAATTTCCTTACTTGCTATTTCATGCAATCTATAAGAACCTTCCAGACCGGAACGCTCTAAAAAGGAAGTCTGAATCCAAGGTGATAAGGAATGCTTGATGGGATAACCGATTAATTTCAATTTTAAACTCAACGGTACGCCTCCTGTCTCTCTTCTCTCTATGATAAATAGTTGGATCCGATATTATTTTTGTGTTCTCTCAGAAGTTTACCTGCTTACTGCTGGCCGGATAAAAGGGATTTTCTAGTGGTTACGGAAACCCCTTTGGGACTGTGGGCTGCTACCGTAGCCCCCTCGCCCTGCACACTGATCCAGCCTAATCCCGGAAAAACAATATCTACTTTTCCTTTTTCCATTTTAAAGCTGTGTGCCGTAAGCGGCGGGAAGTTCTCCAACTGTTCTTTATACGGTGGAGACAACAGCTCCCCGGCATGCTTCTCGTATAATTCATCCGCATTCTCCAGTTTTGTACGGTGAATCGTTAAGTCATTCGAGAAGTAACATACAAACGATTGTTTCTCTCCTTTAATAAAATCCATCCTTACTAAGCCGCCAATGTATAGGGTCTGCTGTTCCTGCAATTGATAAACCCTGGCCTTAATTTCTTTTTTGGGTGTTATCATTTTTAATTCTTTTTCAGAAACATAATGTGCCATCTGCTGTTTATTAACTATTCCCGGTGTATCTACTAAAAACGAATCTTCATCTAATGGTATTTCGATAAATCCTAATGTTGTTCCCGGGAAGTAAGACGTCGTAATGGCCTCCTCTTCTCCTGTTGACTCCTTAATCAAACGGTTGATAAATGTTGATTTCCCGACATTCGTAACACCAACAATAAATACATCCTTGCCAGACCGATGCGCTTCTATTTTTTCCTTCAGCTCATCTATTCCTTTTCCTTTTACAGAAGAAATCAATATAACATCCTTTATTTTGATTCCCAGCTGGCTCGCTTCATGACGCAGCCACTGTTTTAACTTATTTTCATTTGTTGATTTTGGCAATAAATCCAGCTTATTGCCAACTAAAATAATCGGGTTGTCCCCCGTGATTCTTGGCAAATTACTTAATAGCGTACCATCCACATCAAATACATCGATGATATGCACTATCAATCCATTTCTATCACGTATGGAACTGACCATTTTCAAAAAGTCTGCATCCGTTATCGACACATCCTGAATTTCATTATAATGCTTCAAACGAAAACATCTTTTACATAAAATAACGTCCTTCTCTAATGCACTGACTGGCGCATATCCTGCTTCATTCGGATGCTCTGTCTGAATAATACTTCCGCACCCTTGACAAATATGTTGCTCCAAACCTTATTCCTCCTTATAATGCTTATCCTTGTTCTTAATTCTTTTTAAAATTATTCTTTCCATAAAACGGTTAATCTTTGTTATTTTTCCGTCTGTCTGCACTACAGGTATGACCAGTACAGTATAGAATCCGGCCATATTGCCTCCGAGGACATCCGTCATCACCTGGTCACCGACGACTAAAATTTCTTCTTTTTTCAAATCCATTTGCTTTGCAACAGTCTTAAAAGCTCTGCTCAAAGGCTTTCTGGCACTAAATACAAAGGGAGTTCCAAGCGGCTCCGAAAAAACGGTGACACGTTCTTGATTATTATTTGATATGATGGTTACTTTTATATCATTTTCTTCCATTGTTTTAAACCATGTAATCACATCAGGGGTTGCATCTTTCACATCCCATGCAACAAGCGTATTATCCAAATCCGTGATAATCCCCTTGATTCCCTTTTCTCTTAATTTCTCTGGTTTCAAGTCAAAAATTTGATCAATTTGCTCATCAGGCAAAAATTTAGAAAACATATACACACCTCAAGATTTTCAATAAATTAACACATTTGTTCCTTGCATACTATAGTACTTTACTTATACAAACATTGTTATTTAACTTAATCCGCCGCATATACAAGATAAAGAAACTCCATCATAATTAGGCGAAAGGAATCCCAACCTCAAGGCAGGCTAACGCCGCAACGTCCTGGGGTTGCGATTACTCACCCCATCGAAAACATTTGTACGTCGGAATGTACAAAGTGAAGCCAAGTAGGTAGGAACTGAATCGTCTTTTTCCACATTTACGAACATAAGTTTGCATGGTATAATATTTTTGAAAGATGTTCTTTGAAAACTAAACCAATAAAAGGTTGTGGCGAGAATCGTTGCTTTGTCACATAAAATGTTCAAGCCAAACATATCAGCCAAGGCACATAAAGTGAAACTTTATTCAAGGGGTTCTTTCCCCCCCTGAATATTAGTTGAACGAATCGGGTCGTTACTGGCTGTTGGATCTCCTACTTAGAATTTTGAGTTCTCACCATTCTTGAAGTAGGAATCTTACAAAAGCCCTTCGATGGGACGAATCGCAGTCCCAGCCAGTTACACTGCGGCAAACTTGTGAACCTCAAGCAGGCTGAAATGTAATCCCAAAGGCAGGACCAATGGGATAGCGGGGTTGGATGTTTTCAGCACATCAATGTGTCAACTCCACTGGGGCTTAATCGTCATTTGTAAAGTCGATACCCCAGAAACCCCCACTTCAAATTTCAGATGAAATTAAGTGGCGGGAGTATTCATGCTACATCACATTATACCTAATCCTACTACAACTGACTAGCGTTTCAAAGAATTATTGCCTCCATTAGGAATGTTCGCCTAATCGACAGCGATTTCCAATTTTTTCTTTTGTTGATCGGAAACTATGCAGCCTGATCCCTAAAAATACATCTATCTCTAGAAAATCGTTCGACAAATTCTGATATTTTTCGATTTTGTGGATAACTTTATCAACATAAAAATGTTTTAATAACAACAGTAAGCAGGGTTACCCACCTTCTTATACACAACTTATATACAACTATATGTAGATAAGTTATAGCTTGTTAACACAAGATACACGTGTTAAATTATTATTAACTTAATAGAAATGCTGACACTTGAGGAGGTTGTATTGTGGAAACATTATCGGACGAACTATTACTTGAATCATATTATACAGCAATATCATTAAACTTAAGTCCTGATTTTCTTTCTTTGTTTGAGGAAGAAATCCATAAAAGATCTCTATCTCATAAAATTAAAGAATCTGTATAATTTTGTCTTGTTTCCCAAACTTCAATTTAAAAATTGAAGTTTTTTTTTCGCTTTTTTCCCTTGTTTCTTCCTATTTAAAATACAAGCTTTCCATCCTGATCATCACATTCTTTTTGTATGCATCCATCTTCTGAATAGGTTATAATCAAATGTAGCACTCTAACTTTGTGCAAAAAAACCGTAAAGAGATGGAGAACAAATAGAAAGCATGGTATTCCCCCTTCATTATCACACCGAATAACCTTTATGTGCTCTGTAAAAAGAAAGCTTCCACCCCTATTTCTTATTCATAATAGGCAGGCTTTTTGTTTTCAACATTAGAAATGAACTTGAACACTTTTAACTGAAGGAATATTTAAAGTATTTTATTTTGCTCTACAGTTAAAAGGAATTCGCTATTTTTGTAAAAGGAGGAATTACTTTTGACGTTACTACACTGGGCTGTTTTATCACCGTTTATCGCAGCCATACTTATTCCATTCTTGTATAAGTATTTAAATAGAATACATACTGGCTGGTTTGTTTTGATTCTGCCTCTGGTACTATTCATTTATTTTCTATCTTTTATACCTAGAACATCATCTGGCGAAGCAATTTTAAATAATTTGGACTGGGTTCCTTCCCTCGGAATAAACTTCAACGTATATGTTGACGGTCTAAGTCTGCTCTTCGCATTATTGATTACAGGAATCGGAGCACTCGTTGTTCTCTACTCTATTTACTATTTGTCGAAACGAAAAGAAAAGTTAAACAATTTCTATGTCTATCTTTTAATGTTTATGGGTGCTATGTTAGGAGTCGTTCTTTCCGATAACTTAATTGTTATTTATGTTTTCTGGGAAGTAACAAGTATCGCTTCTTCATTATTAATCAGTTACTGGTATACGAGAGAAAAATCTATTTATGGTGCTCAAAAATCAATGTATATCACCGTTTTCGGCGGATTATCCATGCTCGCTGGTTTTTCTTTACTTTACGTTATTGCCGGAACATTCAGTATCAGGGAGCTGATAGCAAATGCGGACATTGTTATGGCGAGCGGATTATTTATCCCGGCAATGATTCTGGTTTTACTAGGCGCATTTACCAAGTCGGCTCAATTTCCATTCCACATCTGGCTTCCAGATGCAATGGAAGCGCCGACACCCGTCAGTGCTTATCTTCACTCTGCAACTATGGTAAAAGCAGGAATTTATCTTGTTGCCAGATTAACCGGGGTATTCGGAGGTGCACCAGAATGGTTCTGGATTATTACCATTGCCGGATTAGTTACCTTAACATGGGGTTCTATTTCAGCAGTACGGCAAAAGGATCTAAAAGGAATTCTGGCCTTTTCCACCATAAGTCAGCTCGGTTTAATCATGAGTTTACTTGGGACAGGCTCAGCTGCGTTCTATTTTCAGGATGGGGACAATGCGTTATACATGACCGCCATCTTAGCAGCGGTATTTCATCTGGTTAACCATGCAACCTTTAAAGGAAGTCTGTTTATGGCAGCCGGAATCGTTGACCATGAGACAGGTACAAGAGATATCCGTAAACTGGGCGGTTTAATGACTATTATGCCTATTACAGCAACCATTTCTCTTATTGGACTGGCTTCGATGGCAGGATTGCCTCCATTTAATGGTTTTTTAAGTAAAGAGATGTTTTTGACAGGGATGCTGAATGTGACGGAATACGGTATTTTCCATTTAGAAACATTTGGATTTATCATTCCGATTATTGCTTGGATTGCCAGCGTATTTACCTTCTTATATTGTATCCTGATGTTTTCGAAGACATTCATGGGTAAATTCGATAGCAGTAAGCTAAAAGTACAACATGTGCATGAGGCTCCGATCGGTATGCTGATCAGCCCTATCATACTCGCTGTTCTTGTTGTTGTATTCGGGCTTTTCCCTAATCTGTTAGCGTACTCCATTATCGAGCCTGCTATGGCAGCTATCGCACCCGGCATTCTTTCTCCAGGAGAGTTTTTTGATGTACACATCACTCACTGGCATGGCTTTTTAGCACCAGAGTTATGGATGACAATCGGTGTGGTGGTATTGGGTGTCATCTTATTTATGACCTTTAAAAAATGGGAAAATACCGCATTCTACCGCGGGGAACGTGATTTGTTCAACTACGCCTATGATTATGGATATGACGGCTTAGTAAAAGGGTCTCAATGGCTAACACGTATCCAGATGACAGGCAGGTTAAGAGATTACTTCATCTATATGTGTACATTTATCATATTGATAATGGCCTATACGATGTACCGTTATAATTTACCGGCGATCCAATCGCTTGATTTATCACCGGTGCCAATTTACGTATGGTTTGTCATTGCAGTATTTATCGGGTCTGTTATTGTTATTCCGTTTATTAATAATCGGGTAGCATTAATTATCGCAACAAGTGTCAGCGGCTTTATCGTAGCTCTATTATTTGTTCTGTTCCGAGCTCCGGATTTAGCGTTGACGCAGCTGCTTATCGAAACCGTATCCGTTATTTTGTTTATGCTTGTCTTTTATCACTTGCCGAAATTGAAGAAGGTAAAAACACCTCCAAAATTGAAGGCTGTTAAATTAATCATTTCCATTGGATTTGGGCTGATGATTACACTTGGTTCCCTATCTGCATTTTCATTGGGACAAGAGGCAAATTATTCTTCGATTTCCGAGTACTATACTGAAAATGCCAAGGAAGAAGCTGGAGGATATAACATCGTAAATGTTATCCTGGTGGATTTCCGTGGTCTTGATACCATGCTGGAAGTGCTTGTTGTCGCTTTAGCGGTATTAACTGTTGTCAGTTTAATACGATTACGTTTTAAAGGAAGTGAGGACGTATGATGAAAAAACCAAATAATATGATGCTGCAGACATTGACCAGGCTCATTATTTTGATTGTCCTCTCCTTCTCTATCTATTTACTGCTCGCAGGTCATAACAGCCCTGGCGGAGGATTTATTGGAGGTCTAATGACTGCAAGTGCCATTCTTATTTTGTACCTCTCATTTGGCTTAAATTCCATTAAGAAGGTCATTCGATTTGATTATATAAAAATAATCGGCATCGGGTTACTTTTTGCCAGTGTAACAGGTGTGGTCTCTATGGTTTTTGGTTTTCCTTATCTAAAACAATTCTTTGACTATTTTAGACTGCCAATCCTGGGAGAAGTTGAATTGACCACCGCACTGCCTTTTGATTTAGGTGTTTACTTTGTTGTACTGGCCAGTGCACTTGCAATTATTCTGACGATTGCGGAGGATGATAAATAATGGAACTATTAATGTCAATTGTCATAGGAATTGTTTTTAGCGTAACAATTTATCTGTTTATGTCTAAAGACCTGCTCCGCGTTGTTGCAGCTACATTATTACTTTCTCACGCCGTGCATCTTTTATTATTAACGATGTCCGGGCTGCAGCGCGGTGCTGCTCCTGTTTTAAGTTTTGAAGCAGAAGCATATACAGATCCGCTGCCTCAGGCGCTGGTACTGACAGCCATCGTTATTGCTTTTGCTGTTACTGCTTTATTGTTAGTTATGTCTTATCGAACCTATAAAGTGCATAAAACAGACGATTTAGAAGAATTAAGGGGTTCTGCTGATGAGTAATGTAATTATTCTGCCGGTTATTATACCTTTTATAATCGGCGCTATACTTATACTTTTATACAAACGACACACGATACAGCGTGTGATAAGCGGAATTACAATGCTTGCTTTACTGGCACTTTCCGTTTACTTAGCCATTTATGTGTACCAGCATGGAACGCTCGTATTGGAAGTCGGCGACTGGGAGGCACCTTTTGGAATTGTTATTGTTGCAGATTTACTTTCAACACTGATGCTGCTTCTATCTACTTTAGTAGGTACCGTCTGTTTGTTCTTTGCTTTCCAGACAATCGCAAGAGACCGTGAAAAGCAGTTTTTCTACCCACTTTATCTTTTCTTAATGATTGGGGTCAACGGTTCTTTTTTAACAGGCGATCTATTTAATCTATTTGTATTCTTTGAAGTAATGTTGATTGCCTCTTATGGATTGATTGTTCATGGAGGGACAGGCTATCAGTTAAGAGAGTCCTTTAAGTATGTAATCATCAACATTTTTGCATCCGCCCTCTTTATTGTAGGGATAGCGTGGATTTATTCTATTACCGGAACAATGAATATGGCGCATATCGCCCAGCGTGTTTCGGAATTAGATCAGACTGGCGCACTCAATATAGTAGCTATTATGCTGTTTATTGTTTTTGCTTCTAAAGGAGCCTTATTCCCACTTTATTTTTGGCTTCCGAAATCCTATTACGGTCCTCCTGCTGCTATAGCAGCCTTATTCGGGGGTCTGTTGACCAAAGTAGGTATTTATGCGATTATCCGTACATTTACTGTTATTTTTAATCATGATACAGGCTTTACGCACAAAGGATTAATTGTTACGGTTGCCGGTTTTACCATGTTATTCGGAGTTCTTGGAGCTGTATCGCAATTTGATTTCAAGCGGATTCTCTCCTATCATATTATCAGCCAGGTCGGCTATATGGTGATGGGGCTTGGTATCTTTACTCCTTTGGCTGTTGCCGGCGCCATTTACTATATTGCGCATCACATGATTGTAAAAACAGCACTTTTCTTATTTGCTGGAGCAACACAGAAAATTACGGGAACAACCGATTTAAAGAAAATGGGTGGATTGATTGGAACCCATCCTTGGCTTGCCTGGCTGTTCTTTATCACTGCCATTTCCTTAGCAGGTATTCCGCCGTTAAGCGGGTTCTTCAGTAAGTTCCCGATAATATTAGCGGGCTTTGAGGAACAACAGTATGTCATTTCTGCGGTAGCGCTCCTGGTTGGGCTTCTGACCTTATTTTCTATGATGAAAATTTTCAGTTACGCTTTTTGGGGCAAGCAGAAGCATACAGCGGCACAAGCAAAGATTCCCGTAGGAAAACTGTTACTGCCGATCTTACCGCTTGTTGCACTTACCATTATTTTAGGATTTGCAGCGGAACCAATTTTCACCTATTCGATGGAAGTTGCAGAAGATATTATGAATCCTACAAATTATATTGAATCTGTGCTGAAGGAGTAGTTGCTATGCCATTTCAAATATTAATAAACGTTTTGCTCGCGATACTCTGGATGTTTTTACAAAATGAGTATACATTCGTAAGTTTTCTTTCCGGTTATTTCATTGGGATTTTAATTTTAATTGTTATACGACGTTTCTTAAAGTTTGATTTTTATTTAAAAAAAGTCTGGGCGATTATGAAATTAATTTATTTGTTTATGATTGAATTAATCAAAGCAAATATTGATGTTGTAAAAGTAGTGCTTAATCCGAAGCAAGATCATCAGCCTGGAATTGTTGCTGTCAGAACACGTTTAGAATCAGACTTTGAAATCTCTATCCTGGCAGCATTGATCACCTTGACTCCTGGAACGATTTCCATGGATTTCTCAGATGACAGCAAAACCATTTATGTACATTCAATCGATGTGCCAGATAAAGAAGTTATGATCAAGGATATCCAGGACTCTTTTGAAAAAGCAATCATGGAGGTGACGAAATAATGTTTGATACAATTTTGATTGTTGCATTGAGTGCACTTTCCGTCGCCCTCGTTTTATTGTTTATCCGTGTTATGATTGGTCCGTCTACACAGGATAGAATTTTGGCGTTGGATGCTATTGGTGTTCTGCTTGTCGGTTTTATCGGGATACTGATGATTTTACAAGACACATCCGTGTTCTCTGACATTGTTCTAGTACTTACTATTTTGGGTTTTGTCGGGACCTTGACCCTTTCAAAATTCCTGGAAAGAGGTGTTGTCATTGACCGCGATGATTGAAACAATTGTAACTGTCTTTGTTGTCATTGGTGTATTTTTTGCCGTAGTGAGCGCCATCGGTATACTCCGGCTAAAGGATGTCTACAGTCGTGCACATGCTTCCGGTAAAAGTGCGACGTTAGGTGTTATTTTTATTATGCTGGCTGTATTTATCCACTTTTTAACCCAGGGCGAAATGAACGCAAAAATATTATTAGCTATTCTGTTCTTATTCCTGACAGCTCCGGTAGCCAGTCTGATGGTTACAAGATCAGCTTACCGGAATGGAGTAAAACTCGATAAAAATACAATAACCGATGATTTAAAAGAAATGTACGATACAGATCAAAACCAATCAAATTAAATGAAATAAAAGCTCCGATTTCTCCTGTTAAAGAGAAATTGGAGCTTTTTATATAAATCGTTCCCTTATAAAAATCCCGAATTGGCCAGGAAAATAAAATTATTTTCTCCTTTTTAGCTTTTCCATTCTGTATGGACAGACACGTTTTTCTTCTTCCACACATAAGAATAGGCTATAGGCAATTACCTAGAAGGTTGAAAGATGCTTACTCTTGGAGGTGATGGGATTTGTCCATGATATTATCTGCACTTGGACTGTTTATTAAAGAAGCTTTATTTTTCGTCTCGTATGTCAAGAACCAGTCTTTCCCCCAGCCACTATCCCCTAAGGAAGAAGCAAAATACATCCAATTGATGCAGGAAGGAGATGAAGAAGCCAGAAACAAACTGATTGAACATAATCTCCGTCTCGTAGCCCATCTGGTTAAGAAATTTGAAAATACCGGAGAGGATATGGAAGATTTAATTTCTATCGGCACCATCGGCTTAATCAAAGGAGTCGAAAGCTTTTCTACAGGAAAAGGTACCAAACTGGCCACCTATGCCGCCCGCTGTGTGGAAAATGAAATACTGATGCATTTAAGAGCACTTAAGAAAGTCAAAAAAGACGTCTCCCTGCATGATCCGATTGGGCAAGATAAAGAAGGAAATGAAATCAGCTTAATTGATATATTAGAAGCTGAAAATGAAAATGTAATTGAGTATATCCAATTAAATATGGAAATTTCAAAGATTGAACAGTATTTTTCTATTTTAGACAGCCGCGAACGGGAAGTAATTGTGTATCGTTACGGATTAAATGATCAGGATGAAATGACTCAACGTGAAATTGCAAAGAAGTTAAACATCTCCAGAAGCTATGTTTCCCGGATTGAAAAAAGAGCGTTGATGAAGGTATTTCATGAGTATTACCGGAATGAGCATCCTTCCTTGTGATTGTATGATTAAAAAGAATCCAATTTATATTTAATGAAATATGTTGGCTGGTAAGTAAACAAAATGAAGTGAAGCCTTAAGCCTCTCTTGTTGATTAAGTTCAAAGAGAGGCTTATTCGTGTATCACGTATAATCCTAACCTGTCCCCCATATAAAGAACTGTTTTTGTGAGAAGTTGCATTAAATATATCAAAAAGAGAGAAGCTCCATTCAGCTCCTCTCTCCCATAGTCTCTATTCTTTTTCAATTTCCACATTCTTCGATGGAGAGAATGTAGAAATAGCGTGTTTAAAAATAAGCTGCTGCTTGCCGTCTGTTTCCAACAGCACCGTAAAGTTATCAAACGCTTTGACCGTCCCTCTTAATTGAAAGCCGTTGGTTAAAAAAACAGTGACAAAAACATGATTTTTTCGCAATTGATTTAAATATTGATCTTGAATATTAACGGATTGAGCCATAAAATAAGTTCCTCCTCTTTTCTATCTATACATCTTTATTCGATTTATGATTCTAAAAATCCTGCTAAATCATTTAAAATTAATTTCATTTGTTGTGCAGCTTCCTTCTCTGTCAGCTGATACCAATTTACATCCAGCTTATTCCGGAACCATGTGAGCTGTCTTTTCGCATATTTGCGTGAGTTTTGTTTAATCGCGTTGACAGCTTCTGCTTGTGATAAGCGGTTGTCTAGATAAGCTGCTATCTCCTTATAGCCGATCGCGTGCATCGACTGGCAGTCTTTATAGCCATTTGCAATAAGAAACTTGACTTCCTTCATTAATCCAGCTTCTATCATATTATCCACGCGGCGGTTAATCCGTTCATATAATACAGCCCGGTCCATATCTAATCCGATAATATATGGATCATAAGGGGATTCTGGCTGCTGCTCTTTCTGATACTCCGACATTGTCAGTCCGGTCAGCTCATAGACCTCTAAGGCGCGGACAAGACGCCTGTGATTATTCGGATGAACTTTTTTGGCCTGCTCCGGGTCAACCTGCTTCAGACGCTCATACAGGCTATCCGGACCTTCTGCTTCGATCTGCTGAAATAGCTTTTTCGTTAACTTCTCGTCGCGGCGCTGGTCGGAAAAATGGTAATCAAACAGTACAGATTGAATATACAGGCCGCTCCCGCCAACAATGATTGGAAGGTTGCCCCGTTCGTGGATTGCTTCAATATAATATTTCACGTGCTCCTGAAAATCGGCAACAGAAAATGGCTGATCCGGCTTAATAATATCAATCATATGATGAGGGATGCCTTCCGTTTCCTCCGGTGTTACCTTAGCTGTACCGATATCCATCCCCTTATATACCTGTGTGGAATCTCCGCTGATAATTTCCCCCCGGAACTTTTTTGCAGCAGCAATTCCTAATGCTGTCTTTCCGACTGCTGTTGGTCCTACGATAGAAACTACTTTTTTCTTCATTTATTTATTCCTCAACTTCATTATTTTTTTGCTTCCATTCTACATAATACGCTTAAACATCTTTTCTAATTCATAGGTAGAGAAATGAACAATAATCGGCCTTCCATGCGGGCATGTAAAAGGATCGGTGGTACTTCGTAAGTCTTCGAGCAGCTGGAACATTTCCTCGCTGGTTAAATAATGATTTGCTTTGATCGACCGTTTACAAGACATTAATATCGCTGCTTCTTCCCGTATTTTTTCTACATTCACTGTTGATTCCTGAATAAACTGCTCCACCATTTCCCGGATAATTTCTTCCTCCAGGCCAGCCGGAAACCAGGTTGGATGAGAACGTATAACATAGGTCTGGTGACCAAACGGTTCAAAAAATAATCCGGCTTTTTCTAGCGTATCCTTTGCTTCTTCAATAAAGATAGCCTCTTTTTTAGAAAAATCAAAGGTCAGCGGTATTAAAAGCTCCTGTGACTCATTGATTGGTTTGCCGAGCTTTTGCTTAAAAAATTCATATTTTACCCGCTCCTGTGCAGCATGCTGATCCACCATATACAGGCCATTTTCATTTTGTGCCATAATATAGGTTCCCTGCAGCTGCCCGATTGGATACATCATTGGGACCCGAGGCTGAACCTGCTCGGATGCTTTTTCTATCGGAGGAACGGGAGCGTCCATTATAAGCTCCTCAGAGACGTTTCCTTCTGGGGCAGGTGCTGATTCCTGTTCGCGCCTTTGAACTTCAATATGGGTGTTCTCTTCACGAAGAAAGGCGGGGTCTTCCTCCTGATACCGATTGTCTTCTCTGATAACAGCATCAGATGGTTTTTCCGCTTCTATTTTTTTCTCTTTCTCCTGAAATGGAGAAGCAGGCTCTGTTTCAAATTGAAACGTATGCTGTTCTGATTTTTGCTTCGGCTCCGGCTTTTTCGTTACTTCCGGGATAAGTGTCATTTTCCGAAAATGAGCCTGGATCATATCTTTGACTGCTGCATACAGCTCTTTTTCTTTACTGAACCGGACTTCCAGCTTGGCAGGGTGGACATTCACATCGACCAGAATCGAATTCATTTCAATAGAAAGAACAACAATTGGAGAACGGCCGATCGGCAGCAGCGTATGATATCCTTCAATAATTGCTTTATTCAGGGCAATGTTGCGGACAAATCGGCCATTAATAATCGTTGACATATAGTTTCTGGATGCTCTTGTCACCTCCGGCTTCGCAATATAGCCGGTAATCGTAAAATCCAGCGTCTTATGTTCAACTGGGGACATTTGCTTGGCCACACTCATTCCATACACTTGCGAAATGACCTGCAGCATGTCATCATTGCCTGAAGTTTTTAGGAGCCCTTTGCCATTATGCGTTGCTTCAAACCGAATTTCCGGATGCGCTAATGCCATCCGGTTCAAAACATCTGATATATGTCCCAGCTCAGTATGAAGGCTTTTCATATATTTCAACCGTGCCGGTGTATTATAGAATAAATCACTGACAACAATCTCCGTACCTTGGCGGGCATCGCTCTTGCCTCTTTTGACAACTTCTCCGCCTTCTAATTCAAGCGATACTCCGGCAACGTCTCCTTGGGAGGTCTGGATAGACAGTCTGCTGACAGAAGCTATACTTGCCAGTGCCTCTCCACGGAATCCAAGTGTGGTCACATGGAACAAATCGGTTTCTGTGCTTATTTTACTGGTCGCATGCGGCAAAAAAGCCTTCTCCACATCCTCTGCAGCAATACCAGCCCCATTATCGACAATGCGTATTTCCGATAATCCGGCTTCGTGTACATCGATGCGTATCCAGGTGGCACCTGCATCGATACTATTTTCAATGATTTCCTTAACTACCGAAGCAGGACGTTCTACCACCTCTCCTGCTGCGATTTTATTTGCCAGACTATCCGGCATTTGTTGAATTGGCATATTATCACCTTCCTCTAAATGCGTGTTACTTTAATTTCTTCTGCAGGCGATATAATTCATTCATAGCTTCTAAAGGGTTCATCTCTAATATATTTAAGCTTTTGAGCTCCTCTAAGGCTGCATTGTCTTTATTAGTTAACTTCGCTGGCTTATGTTCTTTACTGTTTTCCTCTGCAAAAAAGGATAATTGAGCTGATTCGGCCTCTTCTGGTTCAAGAGAAGGAGCTTCCTCTTTCTGCGCTTCTTTGGAATCATTATTTTCAAAGCTTTCCAGAATAACAGAAGCACGATTGATTAACTCATCCGGCAAATCGGCCAATTTAGCAACATGGATACCATAGCTCTGGTCTGCTGCTCCTTCTTTGATTTGATGAAGAAAAACAACATTTTCTTCATGCTCTTCCGCACGGACATGAATGTTTTTTAAATGCTCTAAGGAATCCTCCAGTGCTGTCAGCTCATGATAATGCGTGGAGAAAAGGGTTTTGGCGTGAATATGGTTATGAATATACTCTACAATCGCCTGAGCCAAGGCCATGCCATCGTACGTACTTGTTCCACGTCCTATTTCATCTAATAAAATCAGACTGTTGGCGGTAGCATTTTGGATCGCATGCCTGGCTTCCAGCATCTCTACCATAAAGGTACTCTGTCCAGAAACTAAATCATCCGCTGCACCGATCCGTGTAAAAATTTGATCAAAAACAGGCAAGATTCCTGATTCAGCCGGTATAAAGCAGCCAGTCTGTCCCATGATAGCGATTAATGCTACTTGACGCATATAGGTACTTTTACCAGACATATTCGGGCCGGTAATAAGCAGCATCTGGTTGTCAGCATCCAGCTGTACATCATTTGGTACAAAGGTTCCGGTCTTCATCACCTGCTCGACAACGGGGTGCCGTCCTCCCTCTACAGAGAAGACACCTTCCTGGAAAGCCGGACGTTTATAATTATTTTCTTCACTGATTGTCGCAAAGCCCTGCAATACATCTATTTCACTGATAATTTGCGCAAGCTGCTGAATTAACGGAATATCCTGCTTTATCTGCTCTCTGATTTTAATAAATAAATCATACTCCAGCTCTACGCTTTTTTCATCTGCTTCTAAGATAAGTGTTTCTTTTTCTTTCAGCTCCGGTGTGATAAAGCGTTCTGCATTGGTAAGCGTCTGCTTCCGTTCATAGCGGTCATCTTGTAATAAAGGCAGGTTAGGTCTCGTCACTTCAATATAATAGCCAAACACACGGTTATATCCTATTTTCAGCGACTTGATTCCAGTTACTTCCCGCTCTTTTTTCTCCAGGGATGCAATCCATTGTTTTCCGTTTTTAGACGCATCGCGGTATTTATCTAATTCTTCATGATAGCCTTCTTTTATCAAAGCCCCTTCTTTAATAGAAAGCGGCGGTTCTTCGACTAAGCTGTTTTCCAGCACTTCAACAATAGTATCAGGATAAATCAGGGCATCTGCCAGCTCGCTCACTTCAGGAACATGAAGCGCATTGAGCGTCTCTTTTATCGCCGGAATATTTTGCAGGGATTGCTTTAATTGGATTAAGTCTCTTGCATTGACATTCCCAAATGCAATTCTTCCGGATAAGCGCTCTAAGTCATATACCGACTTTAAGCTTTCCCGCAGGTTTTCCCGTTCCATAAAAGCATTCAGAAAGGTCTCGACGACTTCTAACCGCTGATTTATTTTAACTTGATTTAACAGCGGCCGCTCCAGCCATTTTTTCAGCATTCTTGCGCCCATTGCGGTTACCGTTTTGTCCAAAACCCATAATAAGCTGCCGTGCTTTGATTTTTTCATAATCGACTCTGTCAGCTCTAAATTGCGTTTGGAATACATATCCAGGCTCATATATTGCTTGAGCTCAATCACTTCTGCCGGCTGCAGATGATCTAAGGAACGCTTCTGTGTGTTCTGGATATAATTCAATAATCTGCTGAAGGCCTCCATCAGACGTTCATCATTTAAATTCTCACTCAGCTCACGAAATTCCGCATTAAAATTCACTTCATCCTGATAGGATAATGTAACCTGCAGCCGCTCCTTGAGCTGCGCTTGCAATTCTTCCGGCAAAGAAGAGGAAATCACGATTTCCTTTACCGGCTGATGATAAAATTCATGAATCACACTGTCCCAGCCATCCTGCATTAAAGCCAGGCGGCTCTCTCCAGTTGATAAGTCATTATACGCAATGACAAAGGAACCATCTCCAAAATGAGACAGGCTGCCGATATAATTGTTTTCACCTTCCACAAGCATATTACTTTCCATCACCGTACCCGGGGTGATCATTTGGACAACCTCCCGTTTGACCACGCCCTTCGCTGTCTTCGGATCCTCAACTTGCTCACAGATGGCTACCTTGTACCCTTTATCGATTAATACCTTGATATAATTTTCTGCAGAATGATAAGGAACACCGCACATCGGAATCGGATCATTGCCCCCGGCCCGCTTCGTTAAGGTAATTTCTAATTCCTGCGCAGCCTTTGTAGCATCCTCATAAAATAACTCATAAAAATCTCCAAGCCGATAAAATAAAAAAGCATCCTTATATTGCGACTTAATGTCTATGTATTGCTGCATCATTGGTGTTAATTTTGTCATGAAATAGTTCCTCCAGCTTGCTAAATTATCTATTTTTTTCACGTATCTTTAAATGGAATCGAACTCCATTATAGCATAATCTCCCCGATTCTTGTCCTATCCTGTTCTTAGAAAAACGAAACATTCACTAAAAAAGAAAGGAATGCTTCGTTTTTATCATTTCCTTAGGGTGTAAAAGAAAACGAGAGTATGGCTACCCTCGTTTCATGTTAATCTTTGTGTTTGTGATGGATAAAGTCCGGTCTGATATCCTCTGCCTCATCATCAGTCATTTCATAGTCCCACATAAAATCATCTTCTTCGTCATCGCTCTTCCAGTTAGGTTTTACTTTTACACAGATTTTGGTTTCGCCAATAATTTGAACGACAAATTCACGTTCAATATCGACGGTAATACTGCCGCCCTTATCTGAAATCATGCACTCTAAACAATTAGGCTGCTGAAGTACCTTTGCGATAATATCGTATTCATCATTGATACAATTATCGTCCTTAACAGATAACGGAACTACATCTGTGTATTCCACCCTTTCTGTGATAACCTCTGTTTTCGTATTATCATTGTAAGAATACCATACATTAATATCATAACTGCCACTGATAATGACAGTATCCTCAGACTTCTTCTTCGCGTGGTATAAATGATTGATCACCCAGCACCCAAGAATACTTGTCGGACGATGGCTTGGAGTTATTGTATGGGTATCTTTTGTGAATTTTCTGCCTTTACCACATACTGCTTTCGTAATGATTTCTCTATATTCTTTATCAAGAAAAGTCATGATATATTTTACCTCCTCTTTTTTCATAGTCATTTTATGCACGGCAAATACCTAAAGTGCATAACTATTGCCAAGAAAAAAGAAAAGCAGGCGCGAAGGAGAGCTTGAAAGGTTTTTATTTTGAAAAAATGGGCTATCATCGGATGCCCAAAAATTGCTTATTGACAACTTGAAACACGCTGCGAGGTAACAAAAAGCCGGACAGCTCACTGCCCGGCTTCGTCTGTTTATTTATTTTATTAAACAATCCTCAGTTTAGTGCGCACAGCTGGAACTATTCTGTGTTTGGGAGCCGGTTTCGCCTTTAAGCACATCGCCGCCTGTTGATTCAATAATATCATTTGTAACCGTACGGGAGATTGTTTTGGAAACCAGCTGTAAAACATCATTGACCACGATTTGTGTCTCTTTAAATTCCTGAACTACCGGAATTTCATCAATTTCATTTTGCAATCTGTCAATTTCCTGCTCGATACGCTGTAAAGCTTCCTTCTTATCATATGCTTGAAAATTAACTGCCTGTTTTTGCAGCGTCTTAATTTTCTTAATCAAGCTTTGGACTTTTTTATTTTCATTTAATTTAGCTTCTACTTGCTTAAAACGCTCGATTTCTTCTGTGTTCGATAGCATTGCCGCTAACTTTCTGGCTTCATCAAGTACTTCTTTACGTTCATACATCGCCATCTTATTCCACCTCAACTCTATTTTCTACCATAATACCATTCAATGACCAGGTTTTCGTTTCTGTAATTTCTACTTCTACAATTTGGCCAATCGCGGATTTTGGTCCTTTAAAGTTTACTAATTTATTTCTTTCTGTATAGCCGGCAAGAACATCTGGATCTTTCTTGCTTTCCCCTTCGACAAGCACCTTGACAACTTCACCCTGATAAGATTTCATGGAAGCTGCTGATTGTTTATTAACAAGTTCATTTAAACGATATAAGCGCTGTTTTTTTACTTCTTCAGGTACATCATCCTTTTTCCTTGCAGCCGGTGTCCCTTCACGAGGTGAATAAATAAATGTATAAGCTGCTTCAAAGCCTACTTCTTCCACTAATGTCATTGTTTCTTCAAACTGCTCTTCTGTTTCGTTCGGGAAGCCTACAATGATGTCTGTAGTCAATGTGGCATGTGGCATGGCTTCACGGATTTTTCTAACTAACTCTAAATAATCTTCCCGTGTATATTTCCGATTCATTTTCTTCAGTATTTCACTGCTTCCGGATTGAACCGGCAAATGAATATGATCCAGAAGATTCCCGCCCTGAGCCAGCACTTCAATCAGACGGTCATCAAAGTCACGCGGATGGGAAGTTGTAAAGCGGACACGCGGAATATCAATCTTATGAATATCATCCATTAAATCGCCCAAACCGTATTCGATATCTTCAAAGTCCTTTCCATATGCATTCACATTTTGTCCAAGAAGAGTGACTTCCTTATAGCCCTGTGCGACGAGGTGGCGGACTTCCTGAATAATATCCTTTGGACGGCGGCTGCGCTCTTTCCCGCGGGTCATAGGGACAATACAGTACGTACAGAACTTGTCACAGCCATACATGATATTTACCCATGCTTTGGTCTTTCCTTTACGTACTTTCGGCAGATTCTCAATTATATCGCCTTCTTTAGACCACACTTCAACAATCATTTCTTTTCCGAATAACGCTTCTTTAACAAGGTGCGGCAGACGGTGGATATTATGGGTCCCAAATATTAGATCGATATGCTGGTGTTTTTTCAAAATCCGGTTAACTACGGATTCTTCTTGTGACATACAGCCGCAGACACCGATAATAAGATCCGGGTTTTCTAATTTTAATGGTTTTAAATGGCCAATTTCACCGAATACTTTATTTTCCGCATTTTCACGAATGGCACACGTGTTAAGCAATATAATATCGGCCTCTTCTGTTACATTGGTGGATTCATAGCCCATTTCAGACAAAATACCGGCCATCACCTCTGTATCATGCTCATTCATTTGGCAGCCATAGGTGCGGATCAGAAATTTTTTGCCCTCGCCAATTCGCTGCATATCCTCCGGGATGGAGAAATCATAATGAAATTGAATATCCTCCTTGCGACGCTTTCTTGCTTTCTTTATATCTGGAGATTGCGGCTCATACTCCATTTGAAAATATTTAGCAATGAACTCTTCGCTGGATGTATTTTTAATTCGTTCTATATTAGCTTCTTCGTTACGAATCTGGGCCTGTTGTTTTCGCTGTTCTTCGTTCATCAGGTTGATCCCCTTTCTTTCATCGATTCATATGTATTGATGCACTAACTTACAGTATAAAGCCTACATAATAATTGTACAATACTCAACGCCTGAAACATATAAAAAATCTCTTTTTTCACGTAGGAAAAAAGAGATTTTTCTGCTTCATAAAGGAATAAGTCCTAAATCACCCGTTAATTTGAGAAGGGCATGCCCCTATCCAATCCGGGCTGCCTGTTTTTCTTTTGGAACGACAACCCTTTGAAATATTCATTACCTCGGCTCAATAATTAACTTAATCGCTGTCCGTTCCTCATTATCAATTAGTATATCTGTAAATGCCGGTATACAGATTAAATCGACTCCGCTTGGTGCTACAAAACCGCGAGCTATAGCAACTGCTTTGACGGATTGGTTCAGCGCTCCCGCACCGATTGCCTGAATTTCAGCCGTACCTCGTTCCCTAAGTACATTTGCCAAAGCCCCTGCCACTGAGTTTGGATTTGATTTTGCTGAAACTTTTAAAACTTCCATCACTAGTACCTCCTCATGTGCTATTTATACTTTTATTGCTACTATTTCTTCTGGAGATGTATACCTTGTTCGACTGCATCACGGGCAAATACTATGCAAAGAAAGGATGATCATCATTAATAAGGATCCGTTCAATCTTTGCTGCTTTCCCCGTCGAATCGTCCGTACTAATGAATACTCCATTTAGTTGTGTTCTTCCCTTTTTTTCAATTTCAAAACGTACTGGAAGGGAAGTTTGGAATCTTTTAATAACAGATTCTTTCTCCACACCTAATATCGCATCATACGGTCCTGTCATCCCCACATCAGATATATATGCAGTACCTCTGGGCAATATTCTTTCGTCTGCAGTTTGCGTATGCGTATGCGTCCCGACAACGGCCGTTACTCTTCCGTCCAGATACCAGCCGATTGCTTGTTTCTCACTTGTTGCTTCACCATGAAAGTCTACAAAAATCGTATTGGTTCTTTTCTTCGCTTCCTCTACTAATTGATCTGCTTTATCAAAGGGATCATCAATTGGCGGAAGGAAGGTTCTTCCCTGTAAATTAATCACAGCAACTTCTTTTCCGTTAATGTTTGTATAGGCAATTCCTTTCCCCGGATTATTCTCTGGAAAATTCGCTGGACGAATCAGCGCAGGAGCCTGATCGATAAACTCAAAAATTTCTTTTTTATCCCACGTATGATTTCCCATTGTAATTACTTGTGCTCCAGCTTGTAAAAATTGCTTGTAAATCTTTTCCGTAATACCCTTTCCTGCAGCAGCATTTTCTCCATTAATAATAGTTACACTTGGCTTATATTTTTCTTTTAATTTAGGCAAATACTCTGCGACCATATCTCTTCCTGGAGAACCTACCACATCACCAATAAATAAAATTTTCATTTTTTCTACCTCTCTTCTTTCCATATAAACGATATCATTATGTTATCTCAGCCGCTATGAAAGACAACAGGCCAAGCATTCACTGTACTCGTTTGTATCTTTCCCTGATTTGTTTTGTGACATAACGCTTTTTTTGCTATTCTAAGTCAATAAAAAAACAAAGGCGACATCTGCCGCCCTTGCTTTATTTTGCGTATTCAACTGCTCTTGTTTCCCGAATAACCGTAATCTTAATATGTCCAGGGTAGTCGAGCTCCCCTTCAATACGTTTTCTGATATCACGTGCAATTCTCGCTGATTCCATGTCATCAATATCATCAGGACGAACCATGATACGAATTTCACGACCGGCTTGGATGGCAAATGACTTCTCTACGCCTTCAAACGACTCAGATATCTCTTCTAATTTTTCTAAACGCTTGATATAATTCTCAAGGGTTTCGCTTCGAGCTCCCGGTCTGGCGGCAGAAAGTGCATCTGCAGCTGCAACTAATACAGCTATAACAGAGGTTGCCTCCTCATCTCCATGGTGGGAAGCAATTGAATTAATAACCACTTCTGGTTCTTTGTATTTCATTGCTAATTCTTTACCAATTTCAACATGACTGCCTTCTACTTCATGATCAATCGCTTTTCCGATATCATGCAGCAGACCAGCTCTTTTAGCAAGATTTATATCTTCTCCTAATTCCGCTGCCAGCAGTCCTGACAAGTAAGCAACTTCCATTGAGTGCTTCAAGACATTTTGACCGTAGCTTGTACGATATTTTAAACGACCTAGAATCTTCACAAGATCCGGATGTAATCCGTGGATACCAACTTCAAATGTTGTCTCCTCGCCCACTTCACGTATATATTCGTCAACATCACGTCTCGATTTTTCAACCATTTCCTCAATACGCGCAGGGTGGATTCTGCCATCTTGTACAAGTCTTTCTAACGCCATTCGTGCGATTTCACGCCGTATTGGGTCAAAACCGGATAGAATAACCGCTTCAGGTGTATCATCAATAATTAAATCAATTCCTGTCAATGTTTCTAAGGTACGGATATTTCGGCCTTCCCGTCCAATAATACGGCCTTTCATCTCATCATTCGGCAAATTCACAACAGAAACCGTAGTTTCAGCAACGTGGTCAGCTGCGCATCTTTGCAGTGCAAGCGATAAGATATTTTTTGCTTTCTTATCAGCTTCCTCATTCGCACGATTTTCAGCTTCTTTAATCATGACTGCTGATTCATGCTGTACTTCTTTTTCGATGCGCTCTAAAATAACTTGTCTCGCCTGCTCGGTTGTATATCCTGAAATGCGCTCAAGCTCAGCTTGCTGCTCGTCTTTCATAGCTTCCACTTTGCTTTTCATTTCTTCCATTTGTTGTTGTTGTTCCACAAGAGTTTGTTCTTTCTGTTCGAGCAGAACCTCACGTTTGTCTAATGTTTCACCTTTTCTGTCCAGATTTTCTTCTTTTTGCATCAGACGATTTTCTTGCTTCTGAGCTTCCATACGACGCTCACGAATCTCATCTTCGGCTTGGCTCCGAAGCTGATGATTCTCATCTTTTGCTTCTAGAAGCGCCTCTTTCTTAGCAGTATCTGCATTTCTGCGTGCTTCTTCCATAATTTGTTTCGCTAAGGTTTCCGCACTAGAAATTTTAGCTTCTGCAATAGATTTACGTACCAGATAACCAACAACAAATACGACGACTAGAGCAAGCAAAATGGAGATGATAATAATCACAGTGTTCATAACTTCACCTCCTATTGCCTATAAAATTGTAAATTGCGTATTTGTCGGCATATCACATTTTCAAATGCATAAAATAAAGGTAATTTCATAATACAAATTATAAAATTATACACTATTAATATTAATTCTCACAAGCTTGAATGTCAAGGAACTCCCGATATAAATTATAATATATTGGAAATCTTGATAAATCATCTGCGTACATACTGAATATGTATTTTAGAAGATACTAAAAAACCATAGCACTGACTATGGTTTTTTAGTTTATATTAAAGGTCCAGACTTTCTTGCTCTTCTTTTGATTTTTCTTCACTTTGTTCCGGCTCTTTGTCCAGTTCATAGTGATCACGGATGGTCTTGCTGATTTCTTCAAATACTTCTTCATTTTCTTTCAGGTATTGTTTTGCATTTTCTCTGCCCTGACCTAACCGTTCTCCATTATAAGAATACCAGGCACCGCTTTTTTGTACTATATCAAGGTCTGAACCAATATCCAGAACTTCCCCTTCTTTTGAAATGCCCTTGCCATACATAATATCTACTTCTGCCTGCTTAAATGGAGGCGCTACTTTGTTTTTTACAACCTTAATACGGGCTTTATTCCCTACAGCGTCATTGCCGATTTTAAGGGTTTCAGCACGGCGCACTTCCAGTCTCACAGAGGAATAGAATTTTAACGCACGGCCGCCGGGAGTTGTTTCCGGATTCCCGAACATCACGCCTACTTTTTCACGAATCTGATTGATGAAGATAGCTGTTGTTTTCGATTTATTGATTGCTCCTGAAAGCTTACGGAGTGCCTGTGACATTAACCGGGCCTGCAAGCCGACATGAGAATCTCCCATTTCCCCTTCAATCTCTGCCTTCGGTACAAGTGCTGCTACAGAATCGACGACAACAATATCTACTGCGCCGCTTCGTACAAGTGCTTCAGCAATTTCTAAAGCCTGTTCCCCTGTATCTGGCTGTGATAATAAAAGCTCATCAATATTCACACCAAGCGCTCTTGCATAAACAGGATCAAGTGCATGCTCTGCATCAATAAAAGCAGCCTGCCCGCCCTGTTTTTGCGCCTCTGCAATAGCATGGAGCGCTACTGTTGTTTTACCGGAAGATTCCGGACCATATATTTCTACTACTCTTCCTTTTGGATATCCACCAATTCCAAGGGATACATCCAAAGCCAGCGATCCGCTTGGAATCGTAGCAATCTTCGGTATTTCATTCTCTCCCATTTTCATAATGGAACCTTTACCAAATTGCTTCTCTATTTGTCTTAAAGCCATATCTAAAGCTTGTTGTTTATCACTCACCGAAAATTCCTCCTTTATCTATCTGTATCCATCATACAATGATTTCATCAATTTAACAAGCAAAAAGACGAATAAATGTTCTTATATTTTCAAGACAGAATTTGCCTTAAAATTTAAAATCACTTGTAAAAACGTATTAAAAAAGGAAATCTCTAAGTCAGGTAAGGGTTAATTATTAAAACTTCCTTTTTTAAACTTTTATTTCAAATATTGATATAATAATTCAAACCCTTTTAAAGCAGCTCTTTCACGAATATTATTACGGTTGCCTGATAAAAGAATAGAACTTGATTCCACTATTTTCCCCTCATCGTAAATGGCAATATAAACTTGTCCGACCGGCTTTTCTTCCTGCGTTTCCGGACCAGCGACTCCGGTGAAGGAAATAGCGGTAGGTGTATTTAATTTCGTGGCAGCCTGCTCTGCCATTGCTTCGGCACATTCCTTGCTTACGACCCCATATTCCGAAATCCATTCCGGCGTCAAGCCCAATAAAGCTTCTTTTGCTGCTGTCTGATACGTTACCAGACTGCCGGCAAAGACATTCGATGCTCCAGCCGCCGATACAAGATTGCTAGAGAATAATCCGCCTGTTAAACTTTCTGCGGCAGCTAATGTTTTTCCTTTTTCTGCCAACAGCTCCATTACTTTATTCTCAATCGTCTGCTCATCCTCACCAAAGCAGTATGCTCCAATACGCGCTAAAATTTCTTGTTTTTTATCTGCAACCAGTTTTTGTGCCTCAGCCTTCGATGCAGCACTCGCAGTAACCCGGATAACCACTCCTTGGTCTTGTGCCAGCGGAGCAATCGTCGGATTTGTCTGTTCATGAATCATATCTGTTAATTCATGCTCCAGATTGGATTCGCCGATGCCGATAAATTTCAACACAGTAGATTGAATAACCTGCTGTTTACCCGTTAAGTTTTCCAGAAATGGAAATAGCTCTTCTGAAGAAATTTGCTTCATTTCCCGAGGAACGCCCGGCAGAAAGAACCAATGCGTATCCTGATAGTCGATATACATTCCCGGAGCCATCCCTGCATTATTTTTTAATACAGTGGCACCTTTGAAAACACGGGCCTGCTTCCGATTATTCGGTGTCATCGTGCGGTTTCGCTCTTTATAATAGCTTTCTATCTTTTCCATTGTTGTTTTATCTTCTATAATTTCAAGGCCTGTTAATTGTTCAAAGCCTTCCCGTGTCAGGTCATCTTCCGTCGGTCCCAGCCCGCCAGTAACAATTACAATATCTGAACGTGACTGCGCCAGACGAAATGCCTGTTCAACACGATCTAAATTATCTCCCACCACAGTATGGTTATAAACATTTATTCCATACGTAGCCAGCTGCTCCGACAGCCACTGTGCATTTGTATTCGCTATTTGTCCAAGCAATAACTCTGTCCCTACTGCAACGATTTCTGCTTGATAATTTTTTGTCATTTCGAATCCCTCATTATACTCCAGTTTTTAACAAAGTAGTCCACCCCTGAAATGATGGTGAATACTAAGGATAGATATAACATAATTGTACCAAATGGAAAATTCATATAAGAAAATGGAAAGTTATGCAATAACAAAGCAGCAATTGCAATCATTTGTGTTGCTGTTTTTAATTTGCCCATGCTGCCGGCAGCCATTACGGTTCCCTCGCCTGCTGCAACGAGTCTTAATCCCGTAACAGCAAACTCTCTGCTGATAATAATAATAACTACCCAAGCCGGAGCCAGTTCAATTTCTATTAACAAAATGAGAGCCGCCGAAACAAGAAGTTTATCCGCTAAAGGATCCATAAACTTCCCTAAATTAGTAACTAAGTTATACTTCCTTGCATAGTAGCCATCCACCCAATCTGTGCAGGCTGCAATGATAAAAATCAAGGCCGCCGCAAAGTGGGCAACAGGCAATTCTGCATTTCCAATATCCCAGCTTCCCCATGGAAACGGAACACTCATCAATATAATAAAAAGAGGTATCATTAAAATACGAGAAAAAGTTAACTTATTTGGTAAATTCATTTTACACCCTCCATCAAAAACTTGCTGCGCAGCTTTCCTATACTTTGTTGTTTAACATGTTAGCTGCGTTGACATCCTTCTTAAAGACCAATACCAGAATTATTAGCCCTATCGAAGGATGCATTTATTTTATAATTTCCCAATGGGCAAGAAGTAAACCCTCCTATATAAAAGGAGGGTTTACTTTTACTCCAATCATTCATTGTTCATCTGTAAATTGATGCGCTGATGGATAGCAGAAGTCGGATACTCGATATCTGTTCCATCGATAGAAATCGTCACTGCTGATGAATTACCTATGTTCAACGAAATCGATTCTTCATCAGCTAAATCAATTTCTACAGGAGATGCTTCTGCATCAAAATTCCCGCTAAATAAAGATTCATCATCTGTTCCGGTTATTTCCAGCCAGCTGTTCTGTTCATCATCTGCAGATTCCAAAATTAATGTAGCTTCTTCACCAGCACCAGTGACTTCAAGTTCAGAAGTTGGAGAATTACCTGTTCCTTCTTCAACGACCTCTACGGAGACTTCTTCATTTTCTTCTGTCTCCTCCTCTTCTGCCGATTCATCTTCCGTTCCACCTTCACTGTCATCTGCATTATCATCCGCAGCGCCATTACCGTCTCCCTCACCGGAATCATCAATAATCATGCCGCCATCGTTGCTGTTTTCTTCCTCAACTGGTTCCCCGTCACTCGGAGAAGAGCTCTGACGGATGAAAAAGATAGCTACCGCGATAATAGCGATAATCAATAAAACCACAGTTACCGTTGGAATAATAGACGAGGAACGTGATTCTTTATCTGATCTGCTTTCTTTTCTCGTTCGCTGTATCCTGCTGTATTGTACATTCTCTTCTTCTGTAGCAGGAAGCTCCTCTTTATGATCGGTCATGATTTCATCCGGATTAATTCCTACTGCTGTCGCATATTCTTTAATAAATGCACGTGTGTAGAACTTTCCCGGAAGAATATCAAAGTTGCCTTCTTCAATGGCAACCAAGTATCTTTTTTGAATTTTTGTTTTTTCCTGCAGGCTGTCCAAAGAAATATCCTTCGCCAGCCGTGCCTCTTTCAGCTTTTCACCAACATCCATTTAAAACACCTTCCACCTTTTTAATTAAACTAAGAGAGTATAACTTATTCCGTAAATTTAATCTCAAGCTAGAGATATAACTGTCTAGCTCCGAGCGCCAAACTTTAGAGATTTCACGTCACGCCCTACGACAAAGAAGACTTAGTGATTGGCAAGCCGGCAGGCGCAGACAGAGCGATAGTCGCACTTATGCCCCGCGGGTGAAAGTCATCATCGGTTCGTCACCTCACCGTGATTCCTTTATCTCAGTTGTGCCGCTCCAATCTCTACGTTTTTAAACGGGCGCTCTACGCTTTTCTTTTTAAAACATCGAGAATCCGTCTTGTCGCAAATCCTCATTTTCTACTGTCTCATAAGTGATTTCTTGATCTTCATGTGTTCTCAGCTCAATAATGTAATCAAAATCTTGCATGCTGTATTCTGTAGATTGAACGAATATATCTGGATGCTCAATTACTTTAACCGTCGGCAGCTGCATAATCTCTCTGATAAGCTGCCAATGCTCTTCTTCGTTCATTTTTCTTTTAGAGACAATGCCGTCAATAATGTAGATATTGTCCGAATCATATTCTCCTTCAATTAAATTTTTGCGTACTGTTTGTTTAATCATGGTGCTGGATACAAACAACCACCTTTTGTTTGCACTGACGCTTGCTGCAACGACGGACTCCGTTTTTCCTACTCTGGGCATCCCTCTTATCCCAATAAGCTTATGCCCTTCCACTTTAAATAATTCAGCCATAAAATCAACTAAAAGTCCAAGCTCATTTCGCACAAAACGGATTGTTTTACGGTCTTCATTATCGTGATGAATAAATTTTCCGTGCCGGACGGTAATTTTATCCCGCAGTTTAGGCTTACGAAGCTTATGTACTTTTATTGCATCCATTGTTTCTAAAATATATTTAAGTCTTGTTATATTTTCATCATATTTAGACAGGATAAGCATGGCTCTCCGGGAATTTTCAACCCCATTGATCATAATAATATTTATCGAAAGCATTCCAAGCAGAGAGGAGATTTCACCTAATAATCCCGGACGATTTTTTAAATTTTCATATTCTAGATACCACTGTGTTCTATCCATTGTAAGCTCCTTTTAGAAGTAGTTTTTTCTGGTCAGGCAACTTATTATGTCATACTATGTACTATCATATCGAAAAATAGATGAACCTTCTATTATAATATACCATTTTTTCTATATTTCCTAAACTACTAATCCCTTTTTCTCCATTCATTTTTTGCACTTTGAGAAAATATAATGAATTCAAGGAAAAAAGTATAAGCATCATGGTTTTATAACTATCTGTATCAAAATTAATAAAATTCACTAACCTGACAACATTGGTAATCGTAGTCCCATCCCTGACGTAGAAAATCCTACGCCTTTACAGGTTTGGCTTACTCCGTTTTCTTTAACGTTTTTTCAAAATAAAAAAATGAATGATGTTTTTTTACTGCATCGAAATACTTTTTGGCACAAATGAAATCCATTTCTCAAAGGATACACAAAAAGAAGCTATATAGATAATCCTATACAGCTCCTCTTCTTATTATTCATCATTTTAATCATGCTTTTGGACAAGTTTAATCATCGCGCTGGCAAGAGCTTGCTGCTCTTCTTCAGAAGCTGTGCTCCACAGCTCCTTCAATACCTCTTCTTCCGGTGTTTTTGCATCTACACTTTCTGCGAGGTAATCACCGACTTCAGCTGCTAAATTTGTTAACGTATCATGGTTGATACCATTTTCCTCAGCTTGCTGCAAACGTCCTTTTAAAAAGCCTTTCCATGAATCAAAGTTATCTAATACTGACATTTGGCCATGCCTCCTCAAACGTATTCTTGTGCAAATGAAGGATTCCTCCATCTGCCTGCTGGTTACTCTGCTGCCAAAGATAAAGCCTTTCAGCCTAAAGCATTACTATAACCCCGCCTGATACGGGCTTTTAAACAGCATGCTCTGTAACTCGCCTTAAGCATCTTTAGTATTTGAGGAAATGAGGAATTTATACATGTCCATTTGTTCTTATAATCCGCCATTAATGCGGATAATTTCTCCCTGGATATAACTGGATTCCTCACTGAGTAAATAACTGATTGCATTAGCAACCTCTTCCGGTCGTCCGGCACGATTAGCAGGGATCTCGTCAATAAAAGCATGTGTCTCTTCCGCAGATAGGTTATGGTTCATTTTCGTATCAATAAAACCGGGACTTACTGCGTTTACACGAACATTTGATAACGCCACTTCTTTCGCCAAAGCTTTTACAAATATATTTTGAGCGCCTTTTACGCTGGAGTAAACCACTTCGTTGCTTGCCCCATGGTCTCCCCACATACTTGTCACAAATAAAATAGCGCCCCGTTTCTGGCGAATCATATCCGGTAAAAAATGGTGGGTAATCAGCCACGGTGATTTCACATGAACCTGTAGTAAATCATCCATTTCTTTCGGCTTCATATCCTGAAACAGCCCATAATGAGCATGACCGCCGGCGAAAACAATCCCATCCACCGCAAAGGATATTTCTTCGATAAACGCATTCACCTCTGCTTCATTTGCTAAATTTGCCTGATAAGCAGCTAAAACAGCATGTTGTTTATCGACTTCCATCAATGCTTCTACTGAGGCCTGATTGGAATGATAATGCAGGATAAGGTGATATCCATCACTCATCAGTTTTTTGGCAGCAGCAGAACCGATATCTCCGCTTGCTCCGATTAAGAGGATATTCCCCTTCATTTTTCCACCGTCTGCTTTTGAATCGTACAGGTTGCCAGACGGTCTTCTTCAATCCATGTATTTAAAAAGTCATTGATATCCTGGACAGTCAGTTTTTGGATGAATGGCACGATATCAAGTAAATTCACGTCTTTAAACGATAATGTAGCAAATTGATTAGCAATAAACTCCAACGAATTCATCGCACGGAGCAGCTGCCCCATTTTTTTCTTTTTCATACGTTCAAAAGCAGCTTCACTAATTTCCATCTCTCTGGTTGATAATAGCATTTCTTGGACCCGTGCAGAGAATACGTCAGGCCGGTTCGTATTGGATCCGATGGAAACATAACCAAAGGAGGTTTGCAGATTACTTTCAAAAAAGAAGCTGTTATCAATGATATCTTCCTCATATAGTTTTTGATAAAATTCCCCGCCGGTTGAAAAGAAATAATCGAGCACCATATCTGTTAATAAATCACGTTTTAAATAATCCTCTCCCTGCAGCTGCTGGTTAGGCTCTTTGATACCGACAGCGCATTTCGGGATAGACACCGGCATATTAATTTGTAAATTCTTTTCTTTCACGTAATCAGGCTCTTCCGGAAATTCCCGCTGAATCTCCTCTAACTTGTCAAATGATTTTTTCTCCTGATTCTCTAAAATCAATTGCATCATCTGCTCTGGATCAAAATTCCCCGTGACAAATAAAATCATATTTTCTGGATGATAAAATGTATGATAACAGGTATACAAATCATCCTTTGTAATCGTGTAAATAGAATCTACCGTCCCGGCAATATCAATATTGACAGGATGGTTATGGAATAATGCTTTATTCGTTCCCATAAACAGGCGCCAATCAGGCTGGTCATCGTACATATTGATTTCCTGGGCGATAATCCCCTTTTCCTTTTCTACCGATTGCTCTGAGAAATACGGATCCTGTACAAAATCAATCAATGTTAAAACATTTTTCTCAATATTGCTCGTTGCAGAAAATAAATAAGCTGTCTCGGTAAAAGAGGTAAATGCATTTGGAGAAGCCGCCTGCTTGGTAAAGTCTGTAAAAACGTCGCGATCTTCTTTTTCAAACAATTTATGCTCTAAGAAATGAGCGATTCCATCCGGTACAGTGATTGCTTCCGTCTGACCTATAGGAACAAAGCTTTGGTCGATCGAGCCGTAATTTGTCATAAAAACACCATATGTCTTTGTCAGCTCCGGCTTTGGCAACAGACAAACCTGCAGTCCGTTATCCAGTTTTTTTTCATATAGGGTTTCGTCAACTGTTTCAAAATACCGCTTATTCATGACCCGCCCCTCCTTCGCTTGTTAATAAGTAAACCATAGCTTCCTGCACTTGATTCGCTACTTCAATAACCTGCTCTTTGGTTACCTGCCGAATGCCCTCAAAAAGCTCATCCACCGGCATTTCTTTATGTCCCACCTCTTGCTGATACATAAATTCAACCATGCCCTGCGCATGGTCTAAGGTTTCTTTTAATTGATTAATAATAAGCAATTTCGTTTCTTCTAATTCTTCTTCTGTAAAATCACCATTCTGCATTGCTTCCTTCTGTTCACGGATAATCGCAAGTGCTTTCTCATAGTCCTCCGGCGCTATCCCGCTCATCACAAATAATAACCCTTTATGACTCTCTACGCGAGAGACAGCATAATAAGCCAGGCTGTTTTTCTCTCTTACATTGATAAATAATTTAGAGCTTGGAAAACCGCCAAACATACCGTTAAAAACCTGCAACGCCGGATATTTTTCATCCCGGTAAAGAATATTCGTCCGATAACCGATATTTAATTTTGCCTGCTGAATCTGATCTTCTTCAATGAGCTCTTTCTCATCAGTTGACCGCTTTGAAGCTTCCTGGTTAAAAGGCGTGCTTTCCTTTTTCTTGAGCGTTCGTTTAAATTGACCGGTTAAGAGCTGCAGCATTTGATCCGCTTCAAAGTCACCGCTCACATAAATATCCATCACTTCTTCGTCGCGGATAGTTTCATAATACGTAAACAGTTCTTGATTAGAAAGGGAAGAAAGATCCTTTTCATAACCTTGCGCATGAATACTATACGGCTCTCCGTCACACATTTCATCTACTAAGCGAATGTTCGCATAACTTGCCTTATCGTCTTTGATGGAATGTATATTTTGACGAAGAATCCCTTTTTCCCTGTCAAATACCTGCGGAGAGAATCCCTGTCCTTCCTGATTCGGTTTATAAACAATTTCATGCAGCAATTGAATCGCCCGTTCAATCAGAGAACTGCTGTCTGGAAGGAATTTTTCATTCGGCACTTCCAAATAGAACGTTATAATGTGGTTTTCTCCTTTTTTAGCACCGCCAATAGATAATACTGCGCCGTACAATTCAGCTAGCTCTTCCTGCAATTCTTTACGCGTTGGAAAAGAGGCCGTACCTTGTTTCAAGATATAGGGAAGCAGTGCCCGTTTCGTGATAGTTTTCCTTTCCAATGGGGCACGGAACTTAACTGCAAAAGTAATTGTTTTATGCTTTTTATTGGGAAGCATATGAAAGTTTATATCATTTTCCACCTGTTTGATTTCCTTCACGCTCATAGTTATCCTCCATTCTTTACGATCTATTTCTATTTTACGCTTTTCTCTCCTTTATAAACCATTATATCGAAAGAAAGCCTGAAATATTTGCTTTATATATCATACCCTTCTCCGGACAACCTGAAAACGAAACATATCTGCGCGAAAATAATTCATCGAATATAAAACAGCTTCATCTTCATTTGTATAATGCATCTGTTTTAATAAAAGAAGTGATTCATCCGGTGTACACTGCAAAATACTATAGATGCGTTCATGATATGTAATTGGCTCAATATCCGCTACTGCATAAGCGATTTGCTTATTGGAAGCTTCTTCAATCGTACTGAATATAGATGCCTTCTCCCATAGTTTTTCTAAAGACAGATAGGACGACGGTGCCGTATCTATACAAAAGACAACCGGAGCGTCATCAGCAGTGCGGATTCTTTCAATGGTCGTTACAAATTCTAGATCAGGTAAATTGAAATCACGCTGCTCTTGTTCAGCAGCATCTAATACCTCTGTACTGATATATTGTGTTCCCGGCTTCTTTCCCGATTGTTTGATCATTCGTGTCACACTGTTAAGCTCCTCAATGCCTGCTTGAAACAGCGGCTTTGAATTTACAAACGTGCCGACGCCATGTCTGCGCGTAACAATATTATCCTCTTCCAGCATTCTTAACGCCTCTCTCAACGTTGCCCGGGAAATCCCTAAATGTTTGGAAAGCTCATACTCTGACGGCAATTTTTCTTCCTCTTTATACGTTCCAGCTTCAATACCTGCTTTTATTTTATCCATTACCTGCAAATATAAATGTCTGGCATCTTCACGTAAAGTCATTTCTTCACCTCTTTCAGTAAAAATGATGTGTTCGTCTTTTACACTGAGCGGCGGATGTACATTCCGCACACTGTTGGCAGTCTAACTTTATCCTACCACTTCTTCTGTAAATTTTGAACTTTAATAATTCCGTATTTTAAAAACGCGGCTTATCCTTAGCAGATAAACCGCGTTTCTCTATGATGTCGTGGAATGCTCTTCTTCCTGATTCGATACCAGAACCGAACGAGGCTTGCTTCCTTCATATGGCCCGACAATGCCACGTGCTTCCATGGCGTCAATCAGCCGGGCTGCCCTGGTATATCCAATCCGGAAACGGCGCTGAAGCATGGAGACACTTGCACTTTGCATTTCAAGTATCATCTGGACAGCATCTTCATAAAGCTCATCGTCCACTTCTTCTGTTACTTCATTCGTTTCTTCCGGTATCATTTCTTCCTGATAGCTTGCCTGCTGCTGTTCAATACAGTGGTCTACAATACGCTCGACCTCTTCGTCTGACAGAAATGCTCCCTGTACACGGGTAGGCTTGGAGCTTCCGGCAGGAACATAAAGCATATCGCCCCGGCCCAGTAACTTCTCAGCTCCGCCCGAATCAAGGATAGTACGTGAATCCGTTGTAGATGAAACACTAAAAGCAATTCTGGATGGAATATTGGCTTTGATTACACCCGTTATTACATCTACGGATGGACGCTGAGTTGCAATGATCAAATGGATTCCTGCAGCACGCGCCATCTGTGCAAGCCGGGTAATTGCATCTTCTACATCACTCGAAGCCACCATCATTAAATCGGCCAGCTCGTCCACAAGAACCACAATATACGGCAGGTAAGGCTGCTGTTCCTCCTCGCCTGCATTTGCATTTTGTTTGCGGATATATGCATTATAGCCTTCCATATTTCGTGTACCGCTATCGGAGAACAGATCGTACCTCCGCTCCATCTCCGCAACAATTTTTTTCAGCGCTCTGGATGCTTTTTTCGGATCTGTCACAACAGGTGTTAATAAATGCGGAATGCCGTTATACACATTCAACTCTACTTTTTTCGGGTCAATCATCATCATTTTCACTTCATGCGGTTTGGCACGCATTAAAATACTCGTAACGATGCCATTTACACAGACACTTTTCCCGCTTCCTGTCGCCCCGGCAATCAGCAGGTGGGGCATTTTATTCAATTCGCCGGCTATCGCTTCTCCAGAAATATCCCGGCCTAAAGCAAATGCCAATTTATTTGCTTTAGACGATTGTTTATCTAAAACCTCCCGGAGCGAAACCATCGATATTTCCTTGTTAGGCACTTCAATTCCGACTGCTGATTTGCCAGGTATTGGTGCTTCGATTCGAATATCCTTCGCAGCAAGAGCCAGCGCAATATCATCATGAAGACCGACGATTTTACTCACCTTCACACCAGACTCTGGATATACTTCATATTTCGTTACCGCCGGACCGACATGCACTTTGGCTATTTTCGCTTTGACGCCGAAGCTTTGAAACGTACGATCCAGCTTGCGGACGGTTGCCTGAATATGCGATTTCTCCTGCTGCTGTGAATTATGAGCCGGGCTAGCTAATAATTCCATAGAAGGCAATTGATAATCATGATTTTCTGTTGCTGTCATTGGCATGGTTTCATGCGTTTCTTCTTCTGTATCGATATTGGCTGTTTTTTCCTTGGAAGGGGCTGTTTTCCCTTTGTTCTTCTCAGGTTCCGGCTGGTCTTGATAGGCAACGTCGGTAAAATTATTAATCAGAAGCTCTTCAGCACTGTACTCTTGTTCTTCCGGAACCGCATTGCCAGCCTCTTCCTGATTTGGCACGACCGTGTCGGCAATCTCTTTCTGCTTCTGTTCTTCTTCTCTCCGCTCCGCCCGATTTGCTCTGGATCTTTGGATACGTTCCCCAAAATAAGCAAAAGTGGCTTTAAACCCTGCTGCTACCTTTTTAACAAAATCGCCGATAGATAGATTTGTCATAAAAATAATCCCGATCAATAAGCAGAAAAATACAACTATCCGGGACCCTGCAATTGAAAATAAAAAGAAGGAGACGGTAAATAACAGCGCGCCAATCATCCCCCCGCCAGTCTGCACCAAGGTGCCTGTCCCATCTAAATATTGAAAGTAAAGCTGCCAGGTCAGCCGAAGTATAGATACATCTGCTGTATTAGCGAGCAGCCTTTCCATGACTTGTACATGGGTCAGCAATAAAACACCGGCCAGCAAAATATAAAAACCTATCAGCCTTCTTGTTAAAAAATCTGGCGCCTTTCTTTTGAAGATAAGATAAAAACCAATCAAAAATAATGCAACAGGAATAAGGAAATGCCATATCCCCATAAAAAACTGAAAGATATTTCCTAGCCAATCAGGGATGGCACCGCCGCTTAACATAGCTGCCCCGCTTCCGAATATAGCAATAAAAATCAATAATAACCCGGTCAATTCCATTTGCAGGCCTTTCGTCTGTTTCGTTGTCCGTTTTTTTCTTTTCTTTCTCTTTTTGGCAGCCATTTTCTCACCCCCGTATGTAAAACAAATAAAGATTACTATAATGCTAGATTTAAAATAAGAAAAATATTCTTCTCCCGGGTAACAAACAAGGAAACTGGAATCAGTTCTCTTTATGCTGACAGAGAGACTTTATCAGGAAAATAAAGTATTCATGCTTCTTTTCCAGGTCTGCTCTTTAAAGAGGCTGCTGTTCCAGTTATAATATCACCCAGTATTGTTTCTTCATTTTATCTCTTTACCATTTCTATATTATAGCATAGATTACCATCAGCTGATAATTCTTCCTGGTAAAAAATCCGGATTCAGATAATCATTCGGATTACTCGAAATTAGCTGATTAATTTGGTAATGGCCATCGTTATTTTTTGATACAAAAACCGTTCTTCCCTGCCACTCTACTGCTTGTATTTCATTTCCAGTTCCTTGCGATTCCGGAAAAATATCCTGATAAGATAATGGTGTATAGAGGATCATGAAGCATCTCCTTCTTCTTTTTCGGGATGTACCCCTTGAATCATATGGTTTAACTTTTGTATTGCTTCCTTAACCCCGCCAACTTCATCAATTAATCCATAATCCACTGCTTCCTTGCCAACTACATTTGTACCGATATCACGAGTCAGGTTGCCTTTTGCAAACATCAGCTCTTTCAGCTTTTCCGAGTCGATATTGGAATGCTCCACAATAAACTGAATGACCCGCTCCTGCATCTTGTCCAGATATTCAAAGGTTTGCGGAACACCGATAACCATTCCTGTTAACCGGACCGGATGGATTGTCATGGTTGCTGTCGGCACAATAAAGGAATAATCGGTAGCAACGGCAATTGGCGCACCAATGGAGTGACCGCCTCCTAATACAATCGAAGTAGTCGGCTTCGACATCGACGCAATCATTTCTGCCAGAGCCAGTCCAGCCTCTACATCCCCGCCGACTGTATTTAAAAGAATAATTAATCCTTCGATTTTAGGATTTTGCTCTACGGCGATCAGCTGCGGCAGCAAGTGTTCATATTTTGTTGTTTTATTTTGCGGCGGCAGCTGAAGATGTCCCTCTACCTGTCCGATAATGGATAAAACATGGATATTTGAATCGGGCGCCTGCGGAACATTCGCCTGTCCCAGCTGCTGAATTTTTTCGACAAGAGAGGATGCATTCGGCTGATTTTCCTCTTCTCCTTGATTTTCGTTGTTATCATCCGTATCCATTCGCATACAAAAACTCCTTCCAGCTATTTATATACGATTAGTATAAACAATCGGTTAAAAATCATACGGAAGAAGAGATGCAGAAATAAAGTGAAATTTCCGGTCCAAACTTATATTTTAGAGTCCATAAAAAAACATGAAGCAGCCAAAATCCTGCTTCATGTTTTTTTACATGATTCTAAAGCGATACTTCCTCTGTGCTTAAACCAAACACATCATGTAATGCATTAACTGCTGTAACTAGCTCGTGGTCATGTACCAAGACCCAGATAGTTGTATGACTGTCTGCTGACTGCAATATCTGCACTCCAGAATCGGTTAATGCCTGCACGATTTTAGATGCAACGCCGGGTACTCCTGTCATGCCGGCTCCTACAGCTGATACTTTTGCACAGCTCTCGGTAATTTCCGGCTGGAAACCCAGCACCTCTAAAATTTCAATTGCTTTTGCCGTAAGCTCAGCCGGCACAGTATAAGCAACACCTGTCGGCGAAATATTAATGAAATCCACAGAGATACCTGCTTCAGCCATTGCCTTAAATACTTCCGACTGTACCCGGTACGCTGATTCTTTCGTCTGCACCTTAATCTGTGTCACATTTGCAATATGCGCAATACCCGTTATCATTCGTTCGGAAATATCTGCGCCAGCTTCTTCAATCCGGGAAGATGTGACAAGTGTTCCCAGCCGTTCCGAGTAGGTGGAGCGGATACGCATCGGAATTTTCCCCTGCATGGCTATTTCTACAGCACGAGGGTGAATGACCTTTGCCCCTTGATAAGCAAGATTACAAATCTCTGTATAGGTTACTACATCAAGCGGACGCGCACTTTTTACGACACGCGGATCTGCGGTCATGATTCCTTCCACATCTGTAAAAATCTCAATACGCTCTGCGTCCAACGCAACACCTAAGGCAGCTGCAGAAGTATCACTGCCGCCCCGGCCAATCGTTGTTATTTCTCCGGACTCGCTCTGGCCCTGAAAACCAGCAACCACAACGACATCATGCGTTTCTAATTCCTGTAAAATACGGGCCGGATTGACTTCTTTTATCTTTGCACGATTAAAATCTTCACTCGTTACAAAACCAGCCTGTGCACCAGTCAAAGCTGTTGCAGAAACATGGTTTTTTTGCAGCTCATTAGAAAGCACAACGGATGAAATAATTTCACCGCATGACATCAGCAAATCAAGCTCCCGATTTGAGTTTTTATTCGCCGGAAAATCAATTAAGCCTAATAAACTGTCTGTTGCATAAGGATCCGGTTTTCTTCCCAATGCAGAAACAACAACGACTAACTTATATTCTTGAACAAGTGCATCTTTAATATGACGGATAACATGTTCCCGGTTCGTTTCTGATTGTACGGAAGTTCCTCCGAATTTTTGTACTAATACTTGCAATATTAACACCTCAACACTATCCAAGAAGTTACACTCTGGATGTCTAATAGATTGATTACATCATTATTTACAAGAAGGTTCAAGAAGGGAGATGAAAATATTATTCCAGAAAAGCATCTTTTCTTTTATCAGCCTTCTTAAACACATACTAAGATATCTAATTACTTTTTAAAGCCGTCACTTTTTACTAACGTTTGTGCGATTTGCACGGTATTCCATGCTGCGCCTTTTAATAAATTATCAGATACTACCCATAAATGGAATCCTTTTGGATTATCTAAATCTTTCCTTACGCGCCCTACGAAAACTTCCTCTTTGCCTTCAGCAGATTGCGGTGTCGGATATTCCTGCTCCTGCGGATTATCCTGAAGGACGATTCCATCTGCAGATTTCAGTGTCTTCCAAATATCTTTTACATTCAGGCCTTCCTGATCTACTTCAATATAAACACTCTCGGCATGGGAGGTAGCAAATGGAAGGCGCACACAGGTTGCCGCAACATTTAATGCCTCATCATGCATGATTTTCTTCGTTTCATTAATCATTTTCATCTCTTCAAATGTAAAACCATTATCTTCAAAAACATCAATTTGCGGCAATGCGTTAAACGCAATCGGGAAATGCTTCTTATCTCCTTTAACCGGCAAAATCTCTGCTTTTACTTCGTTACCGTCTAAATATTCTTTTGACTGCTCATATAACTCTTCTACCGCTGCATTTCCGGCACCAGATACTGCCTGGTAAGTAGAAACGATGATTTTCCCTATACCAAATGCATCCTTTATCGGTTTTAAAGCTGCAACCATTTGAATGGTAGAACAGTTTGGATTGGCGATAATCCCTTGATGTTTTGCAATATCTTCCGGATTTACTTCTGGTACAACAAGCGGTACATCTTCATTCATACGAAAAGCACTTGTATTATCTACCACAACTGCCCCTCTTTTAACAGCTTCAGGTGCCAGTTGTTTAGAAATGGAACCGCCCGCAGAAAATAGTGCAATATCTACTCCTTCAAATGATTCTGGCGCAGCTTCTTCAACAATAATCGTTTCCCCGTTAAAAGTTTCTTCTTTTCCTGCCGAACGGGCAGAAGATAGTAATTTAAGCTGGTTTACCGGAAACTTTTTATCTTCGAGTATTTGTTTGATTTTCTGACCTACTGCCCCTGTAGCACCTACAATGGCTACATTATATGTTTGTTGCTCTGCCATTCCAATAACTCCCTCCACTTATTAAATGTCAACTAAACTTCATTTTAACACATTTTTCGTGGAATAAGGTACAATAATCGGCTGAATTTGTTTTCCTTTTAACGCTGCCTCTGCAGCAGGGATTAATTGATCCAGATTTGCTGAGAGCGAGGAGGGCTTCTGATGCGGATTATCCTGCCCGAACGGCACAAAATAGATGTGCTTTGCATTAAGCAATACAGCTAGATTCTTGGCATTTAACCCAAGCGCATCATTGGTTGTTAAAGCTAATAATAAAGGATGTTCATTTCGGAGCGTTGATTTTGCAGCCATTAAAACCGGATTATCTGTATGGGCATTCGCCAGCTTGCTCATCGAATTCCCTGTCAGCGGGGCAATCACCATCACATCAAGTGGTTTATCCGGTCCATAGGGCTCTGCATCAGGAATAGTGGTAATAATAGGATGATTGGCTGCTTTTTCAAGCCTCTTCACGTTATCCGCAGCCTTTCCATGCTTCGTATCGGTGTATTGAACCATTTCTGTTATAAATGGAATGACTTCTGCTCCCTGTTTAATCAATTCCTCGATAATTGGAAAAATATGAGGAAGGGTATGATGCGATCCTGTTAAGCCAAAGCCGATTCGCTTATTCTTGAATGTCATTCTGACGCACGCTCCTCCTCCAGAATTTGTTCCATCACATTAGCAAGGATTTTCCCCGCTGTTCTTGGTGCTACGATTCCCGGCAGACTGCGCGCCAGTATAGCTTGAATACCACGCTTTTTCGCAAAATCAAAATCTGTTCCACCGGGTTTGGATGCCAGATCAATAATAACTGCATTTGTCGGCAGATTTTGAATCGCTTCTTTGGTTACTACTAAGCTCGGAATAGTATTGATTAAAATATCACAGTTCTCTGTATGATTGCTTAATTCGTGTAAAGGCACAGCCTGTAAACCCATTTCCGTAATACGCGCTAAATCCCTTATACTCCTGGCACAAACAGAAACCTTGGCTCCCAGCGCAGAAAATTTATTCGCTACCGTATTCCCTACCCTTCCAAATCCTACAACCATCACCCGGGAAGAGTGGACGGTCTGATCGGTATGCTCAAAAGCCATCATAATGGCTCCTTCCGCTGTTGGAATGGAGTTATAGATGGCAACATCATCACGATCAAGCAGCGGCACTAAGGTAACGCCCGCTTTTTCCGCCATACTTGTTAAGTACGCATTCGTCATCCCGGTAAAAATCATACATTCCGAATGTAATTTTTGAAACCAGGCTTCATCTAAATGAATTTTTTTATCTGTAAAAACAGTTTCTACGTTCCCTTTTGAATCAGTACCTGTTATCGGTAAAACAACGACATCCAGCTTGCTCTGGTCCAATTCATCCAGTGCTGATTCGTTTAATCCTGTAAATCCCTGCTCTAATTTATCAAAACCACAAAGAATTACTTCATTAGCATGATTGCTTTTCAATATTTTTATTAACTCTAAATACCTTGCATCTCCACCAATTACTGCAATCCGTCGACTCATTTTACGTATAACCTCCAGACAACTTTTCACGTATTCATGATTCGATATAGTTTATGAATTTTTAATTCAGTGGTGAACAATTTAGCCATTAAAATACCGACTTCCTGGCAAGAAGGGTGAAAACCTATTTTCGAAAAATAAGAAAAACCAAGAATACCGCTTGTTCTTTAAAACATCGGGTTCTTGCCGAGTAGATGTCCGCTGCGACGGTTTTCGATGGGGCGAGTAATCGCAGTCCCGATGGGAAAAAAACATAGAAAAAAAGCCTGTTTATCCGGCAGGAAAAGGTGTGTCTGATTACCTTTTCCTGCAAAATAAACAAGCTTTACATTGTTTAGCCTTCTTCAGGGAGTTCTGTATCAATCATGATCATATCTGTCCCTATTTTTTTGATAGACTTCCAATGGATTTTTGTTTCTTCTCCCTCTTTTACAAGGCCGAACCATTTATAGCTTGGCACAATAAACGCTTCGATTTGCCCGGTTTTCGGATTGATTTCTAAATCGGTCTGCCCAAGCATCCCAAGCCTTTTCCCTTCGTTCACGTTGATGATTTCCTTATCTCCCATATCTCGAAAGCGTACCATAGAAAAACTCCTTTTCTCTGTTCTGAAGGCAGTCAGTCACAGCCTTAGAATAATGAAGTTTCGTTTATATACTATATGTCCAAAATAAGAAAACATGCTTTTACTTGGGCGTATCTTCCGGTGCTATCAATGCCCGTGACGGCTTTTGCTTAAACACATTTTTAATAACATCCGTAACTTGTTCATTGGTAATCCCATCAATCTCTAAAATCAAATCATCTAAGGTACGATGTCTTTGCAATAATAATTCATTCCGTCCATTCCGTGACATTCTGCTGTTGGTGCTCTCTAATCCCAGCATCAGATTTCCTTTAATCTGTTCTTTGCTGTTTCGTAATTCTTTTTCTGTTAATCCATGCTCTATAAAATGATGAAGTGTAGAATTCATCACTTCTTCTAATTGACCCAGCTGATCTTTTCCTGTGCCGGCATAAATGGTCAGCAAGCCATCATCTATAAATGCTGCATGATAAGAAAAAACAGAATAGGCCAGTCCTTTTTTCTCACGTATTTCTTGGAATAAACGTGAGCTCATGCTGCCCCCAAGCACGTTATTCATGATAGATAATGGATATAGATGCTTGTCTCCCGCTTCATATCCATTATAGCCAAGGCAAAGATGTGCCTGCTCTGTATCCTTGCTCCGGTAAATTGCTTCCTGCAAGAAGGCGGGCTTGATGATTGTTTCTTCAGATGCCTTTCTTGTAAAAGAACCAAAATAAGCATCGATCTCATTGATAAATGAATGGGATACATTGCCGGCAACCGAAACAACTACATTATCAGGTGTATAATTAGCTTCTACATACTCCTGTAATTGCTTTTGATCAAAAGATGCCAGCTGTTTTTCTGTTCCGAGAATTGGATATCCCAATGGGTGTTCACCATAGGCGGCTTCGGCCAGCAAATCATGAACGATATCATCCGGTGTATCCTCGCACATTTTTATTTCTTCGTAGACAACCTTTTTTTCTCTTTCCATTTCTTCTTCATCAAATGTAGATTCAAAAAACATATCTGCTAATACTTCCAAAGCAAATTCTTTATGTGTATCTAAAACCTTTGCATAAAAACATGTATATTCCTTCGATGTAAAAGCATTGATTTGCCCGCCGATAGAGTCGAATGCTTCTGCAATATCCTGTGCGCTTCTTGTTTTCGTTTCTTTAAAAAACATATGCTCTAAAAAATGAGAAATGCCATTATTATGGAGATTTTCATTTCTAGATCCAATTTTAACCCAAATACCAATCGTGACGGAACGTACCGCCGGCATTGATTCTAACACAATCCGTACTCCATTACTGCTTGTATATTTTTCTACCAATACATATCCTCCTAAATATCTCAGCTTAACGTGATTCACTTAACAACGATTCTACGGTTCCTATTTTATAATCTTTTTCCTTGATAATGGTAATCATTTGCTCTAACGCATTCGTTGTTGCCTGCGTTGGATGCATAAGAATCATCGCTCCAGGGTGAACATTTTTTTCTATCCGATTAACCATAACAGATACCGATGGATTCTTCCAATCAATTGTATCAACTGTCCATAAAATTGTTTCCATCTCCAGCTCTGCAGCAGTTTCTACTGTTTCATCTTTAAAGCTTCCGCTTGGGGGCGCGAACCATTTAGGCTGTTCTCCTGTGATGGTTTTTAAAATTTGATTTGTTTCCTCTATCTGCGTATAGGCATTGCTTTTATCAAGTGCAGCCATATCCGGATGATTATAGGCATGATTACCAATTAAATGTCCTTCCTCTTCAATCATTTTAACAAGGTCAGAATTATTTTGCGCCCATTTCCCTTCAATAAAAAAAGTGGCTTTCACTTGATGGTCTTTTAAAATTTGCAGCATTTCCGGGATATATGCTTCCCCCCAGGAAACATTGATTAAGAAAGAGACCATTTCTTTTTTGGGATGACCTCGATAAATTGGAGCTGGTTCCAGGTTCTCCAGTAAGATATCAGGAGAGGTTTCATTAAAAACAAGTAAGCTTTCATCCCATTTATCTGCTTCTTTCATTTTCTGATACGATTCTTCCACATTCACCTCTAATCCATTTCTTCCTGGTGTCTTCTTCCAAACCTCATCAATATAAGCATTTTCTGGTTCTTCCTGGTAAGCCCCTTTCTTTTCTTCAATCTCCATATAAAGGGCATCATTTGTTGCACTCACTTCTATTTCTGATGGTTCTATCATGACCGTCTCTGTTTGAAAAGGATTATATCGTATATCAAATACCGTGAAAATTAGAATCAGAAAAACAAGAACATGGACATACTTAAAATACCGCTTCATCTTTAATCCCTCCCTCTTCGTATTTTTATGCTTTTAGAGGGACAAGTATGAATGTATTTTAAGCGATGCATTTTTTATTCTGTCTCCATAAAAAAAGAAACTGAATTTAACACCAGCTTCTTTTTTATCACAGAAATATATTTTCTTCTTTAATTAATTATTTTTCTTACTATGATTTAGCATTTTCTTTCTTTTCATCTTGCAGTACTGCTTTTCTGGAAAGGTTAACTCTTCCTTGACGGTCAATTTCTTTTACTTTTACCATGATTTGATCGCCGATAGAAACAGCATCTTCCACTTTATTTGTACGTTCTTCCGCCAGCTCGGAAATATGGACAAGTCCATCTTTTCCTTTGAAGAGCTCAACAAAAGCACCAAATTTTTCAATACGTTTCACGGTACCAAGGTACAGCTGACCGACTTCGACTTCGCGGACAAGATCTTCAATAATTTTCTTCGCTTTTTGGTTCATCTCGCTGTCTGTAGATGAGATAAAGACATTACCATCTTGTTCAATATCGATTTTTACGCCGGTTTCATCAATGATTTGGTTGATTTGTTTTCCGCTCGGCCCAATGACGTCTCGAATTTTATCTGGGTTAATCGACATGGTCAAGATTTTTGGTGCGTATTCAGATAGCTCATCTTTTGGCTCCTGAATGGTTTGAAGCATGGAATCCAGGATATGCATACGGCCTTTCTTCGCCTGTGTCAATGCTTCCTCTAAAATCGCTCTGGATAAACCGTCGATTTTAATATCCATTTGCAGCGCAGTAACACCTTTTTCTGTACCGGCTACTTTAAAGTCCATATCTCCAAGCGCATCTTCCATCCCCTGGATATCAGAAAGAATCGTATAGTCCTCTCCTGATTTCACCAGTCCCATAGCAATACCAGCTACTGGCGCTTTAATCGGAACGCCTGCATCCATCATTGCTAATGTACTTGCACAGATACTTGCCTGAGAAGTAGAACCGTTAGACTCAAGTACTTCAGATACAAGACGGATTGTATAAGGAAAATCTTTTTCATTTGGAACTACTTTTTCCAGCGCACGTTCTCCCAGTGCACCATGCCCAATTTCACGGCGTCCAGGTCCACGGATTGGTCCAGTTTCGCCAACACTGTATTGCGGGAAATTATAATGATGCATAAACCGTTTTGTTTCTTCTAAATCCAGTCCATCTAAAATCTGTACATCACCTAATGCTCCCAATGTACATATGCTTAAGGCCTGTGTCTGTCCACGTGTAAATAAACCAGAACCATGTGTACGCGGAAGGACATGGATACGAGAAGATAATGAACGGATTTCATCTACTTTTCGGCCGTCAGGGCGTACTTTTTCTTTAGTAATTAAGCGGCGTACTTCTTCTTTCACAAGACTGTTTAATACAGATTTTACTTGCTTAATCGTTTCTTCTTCCGCTTCTTCTGCTTCATACTTTTCAACAATTTCCTGCTTCACTGCAGCAATTGCATCTTCGCGGGCATGTTTTTCAACAACTTGAATTGCTTCAAGCAGTTTTGCTTTTGCTTCTGCTTCCACTTTTTGTACAAGTTCTTCGTCAGTTTCTGCGATTTCTACTTCGAATTTTTCTTTACCGAATGCTTGTACAATTTCCTCCTGGAATGCAACGAGGCGTTTGATTTCTTCATGACCAAACATGATTGCTTCCAGCATGACATCTTCCGGCACTTCGTCGGCACCAGCTTCAACCATATTAATGGCATCCTTTGTTCCTGCAACAGTCAATTCGATATCACTTTTTGCTTCTTGTTCTATCGTAGGGTTAATAATCAGTTCTCCATCGACACGTCCAACATGGACACCTGCAATCGGCTGTTCAAAAGGAATATCTGAAATGCTTAACGCAATAGATGACCCAATCATTGCAGCAATTTCGGAAGAACAGTCCTGATCGACACTCATTACCGTGCTGATTACTTGCACCTCATTACGAAATCCGTCAGGGAATAACGGGCGGATTGGACGGTCAATCAGTCTGGAAGACAGGATTGCTTTTTCGCTCGGACGTCCTTCACGTTTAATAAATCCTCCTGGTATCTTGCCTACCGCATATAATCTTTCTTCATAATTCACGGTTAACGGAAAGAATGGTAAATCTTTTGGTTCTTTGGAAGCTGTTGCTACAGATAATACCGACGTGTCTCCATAATGAATCATGCAGGCACCGTTTGCTTGTTTAGCCAGCTCCCCTACTTCAACCGTAAATTTCTTTCCTGAAATCTCCGTAGAGAATAGCTTTTTTTCATCTGCCATTGGTTTTGTTGCTCCTTTCAAGGCTACAGTAATTTAAATATATATGTAGCTCGTCATATATTACATTTTTCTTCTATTTTCTATTATTCACAAAAGAATCCCTTTTTATAGAATAAACGATAGCCTGTCAGGAATCAATCACTACCTTTTATATGGTGTTCAAAATACATCCTGATTGAACAATCCTATCGTTTTATAGTGTGTGTTCAAAAAGTCCGATAAATAGGACCAAGAAGTTCAAGACGACGAGCTTTTTACGAACGGACTTTCACAGGATGTGGTGACTTCTGTGTTGCCCACAGGACGTGGGCGCTCTTAACAGAAGTTCCTCTATGTCTTTAAATACGTAAGTATCGGAAAAAGCTCGTCAACGCAGAAATTCGATGTGTCATTTTTATTGGACTTTTTGAACATCCTCTTATAGGATTTTTTACATAAAAGAAAAAGCAGGATTTCTCCTGCTTTTTGCGTTTATTAACGACGTAAACCAAGTTTTTTGATTAATTCACGGTAACGAGTAACGTCTTTATTACGTAGGTAAGTTAGCAAGTTACGGCGTTTACCTACCATTTTCAAAAGACCGCGGCGTGAATGATGGTCTTTTTTGTGTGTACGTAAATGTTCGTTTAATGCAGTGATTTCTGCAGTTAAAACAGCGATTTGAACCTCTGGAGATCCAGTATCTGTATCGTGAACCTTGTACTCATTAATAATTTCGTTCTTGCGTTCTTGTGTAATTGCCATGATGGCACCTCCAAAATAAAATTTGTTATCCCCAATCCCCTAGCATACGTCGGAGTTACGTGATGCCAAGCGATGGTTGTACAAATATAAGAATAGCGTTTTTGAAGAGAAAAATCAAGTATTAGTTTTTCTATTTGCTAAATAAGCCCTAATTTCTTCCTCATCCTGCTGCATTCTTTCAATCAACGCTTCCTTTGAGTCAAATTTTATTTCTTCTCTTGTATAAGATAACCATTCTATCGTTAATTCTTCCCCGTATAAATCACCGTCAAAGTCAAACAGGTATACTTCGACAGACATATTCTCCATCGTTTCTGTAAATGTCGGATTCGTTCCGATATTCGCCATTCCGCCATATATTTTATCCTGATGACGGACGAGCGTTGCATATACCCCCTGCTTGGGCAGCAAGGCATCTTTGGATATAGACAAATTAGCAGTTGGATAACCAAGCTCACGCCCGCGCTGTGCTCCTTTTACGACCAATCCGGTTGTTTCAAAGGATCTTCCTAATAATTGTGCTGCCTGCTCCATATTTCCTGATGCTAATTCCGCTCTTATTCGGGTAGAGCTGACCTTCTCTTCATCTAATGTGATTTTACCGATGGTTTCCCATGTAAATAAATCTCTAGCATAGGCCTGCATATCTGCCATCTTGCCCTGCCCTTTATGGCCGAATGAGTAATCAAAGCCTGCTACAAGGTGTTTGATATGTAAGCCAATAATAAAGTGGTCAATAAAAGCCTGCGGACTGAGCTTCGATAATTCTTGATTAAACCGGATGATATACAGACGGTCTACTTGAAGCTTTTCCAGTATGGCCTGTTTTTCAGAAGATACGGTTATGTACTTCACCTGATGGACATCTTTTCTCAGCACAACCGATGGATGCGGAAAAAAAGTAATAACTGCACTCTCCATATTATTTTCTTTTGCTTTATCCACGGCCTGCTGAATGACCTTTTGATGTCCTTTATGAATACCGTCAAAGAAACCGATAGCACTTACTGTTTCTGGTAAATCCTCCTTATGTAACATATGCGGATAGGATAATTCCATTGTTTTCATCCTGCTACACCTGCACTTTCTCTCGTTAAAATACCCTTAATGGTTTAATTTGATCCGGTTTTTCCGGATGCTTTTCGTAAATGGCTAGTACTTCTTCGTTGTTTGTAAACACAAACGGATTATTTGTCAGAGGAGCATCGGTAACAGCTAATTTTTGACCATTTTTAATCCGAAACATTAATGCATCATCTACTTCCTGATGTACTAGATGACTTACCCCCTCTGAAATCGGGCTTAATAACTGCTCTTGTTCACCTCTGGCAGCCGCCTCTTCTATCATAGCAAAAGTGACCGTATTTTTCTTGGAAAAACTACCGGTTTGGATTCTTTCTAACTGCAGCATATGTGCCGGATATCCTAATTCCTTCCCGATATCCACACATAATGTTCTGATATAGGTCCCCTTGGAGCATTCTACATAGATGTCAAAAGCGTTTTTTTCCTCATCTATAGACCCAAGCTGTATATCATGAATAAAGACTTCCCTGCTTGGTCTTTCTACTTTTTCATTTGCTCTGGCATATTCATACAGCTTTTTTCCATTGACCTTTACAGCAGAATACATGGGCGGTATTTGTGTAATCGTTCCTTGAAACTTTTCTAACACTGCTTCAATCTCTATTTTTCCCGGCATGTGCGTAACTTCTTTTTCTTCTACAATATTCCCTGTGGCGTCCTCTGTTTCTGTAGTGGATCCTAATGCAACTGTCCCAACATAAACTTTTTTTGTATCTGTGAGAAAGGGAACAATCTTGGTCGCATTGCCAATACAAATAGGCAGCACGCCTTCCACTTCCGGATCCAATGTCCCTGTATGACCAACCTTTTTCGTATGGAAGTAGCGGCGGCATTTAGCTACACAATCAAAAGAAGTCATTCCTTTTGGCTTCCACAGCGGTAAGATACCATTCATCGTCATTACACCTCTTTTTCCTTTTGAAATAAATAAGAAAAACCAAGAATACCGCTTGGTCTTTAAAACATCGGTGTTCTTGCCAAAGAGATGTCCGCTCCGGGAAGTCGCTTTCCGCGGGCAACGTTCAGCCGCACGGTAAGAAAACCGCTTCCTGCTCAGGTCTACCTGTTGCTT